>ONLL01000066.1 GCA_900318685.1 uncultured Prevotellaceae bacterium
AACCTGCCTGATGAGAACATCAAGGCCTACAAGACCAGCACGGGCGTTCAGAACTACCTGCCCACTGGCCTGGGCAAGAGCACCGAGCACATGCAGAACACCGCCGAGATGTTCTACGCCATGCTCCACCCCGCCGATTGGTACCAGACTGTGACAGGAGGATCAGGAACCAAGAAGCCAAAGATGTTCAATGACTTCAATACGAATAAAATTCAACATCATAACACCCACTTCTGGCAGCTTGTCTGCACAGCGTGGGAGAACCAAGGACTGTTTGAGAAGGTGCTGGGCGTCACGAAGGAGACTCTGGACAGTAATAAGGAGTGGCACATGCTCTACAGCGGCTACTCATGGTGGTTTACGACCTCATGGAACTGCAGCCTCTATGAGGCCACCTTCAAGAACGGCAAGGACAAGAAGGCCAATATGCACGACGCCACCTATGCCTCGCCCACGAAGGACATGCACCAGATCATCCTCGACGCCAAGAGCGGCGACAAGGTGGGCACGGTCAGCGGCGACTTCTTCGGAAACGACAACAAACTGCGCTGGTATGCCCGCTACAAGAAGGGCAGTGAACTGGGTGGCGGCGCCTACAACGTAAAGAACTTCATCAGCGGATGCACCGACGTCTATGTCTTTAACCGCTACTACTATCAGGATACGCCTAACGGCTTCTTCGACTTGAGTACTGGCCCCGAGGGTATTTCCGAAGAGTTTGCTCATCCGAAGAGCAAGTCCCTCAGCGATGTGCAGAATGACGACCGCCTCAAGTTTGTCGGGCAGGACGGCAGAATCTACGACAGTAAGGTGGATGCCCTGAAAGCTGGCACGAAAGCCGTGGCCATGATTGTCGATACTAGAAACACCGACTACACATTCGAGGGCGACCCAGGGAGCATGTACGATCAAAAATGGTACGAAACTAATAAAGGCTGCATCAAAAAGGGTATCGCCATCGCCCTGGAAGACGGTAACCTCAGCGGGGAAACATACGAGGAGAACAACTACAATGACCAAGCGCCCAAAGCAAATAATGATATCACAGATGTCAAGGATTACGAATCTGAATGGGACAAAAACCACCATGTGAGTTACACGGGTGCCAGGTGGATGGTGCCCAGCTCCTATCACTGGCAGCGCATGCTGCTGCCCTACGGCCTGAAAAAAATCATGGTGAATTACATAATCAAAGAGAATTTGGTATATTGGAATGAGGATAATAACACCGCGATCCCTGAAATGTCGGCTTTCGTCAATGATGTTCATGCAGCGGGTGGCGCTTTTAAGCATAACGGATTTTATTTAGTCGCGAACTACTGGTGTGATTATTACCTTAACGAGAAGAGAGTTTACAGCGTGCTGGTGGACAATGAATCTCCATGCCATTGGACTATCAGTAACCCCGATGCCGCCCGCTACGTGCTTGTGTGGTGATGGGAAAATTAGAATATTAAAAAATTAGAAAATTAAAATGATAAAGAAAACGAATTGGATGCTGATGGCCCTGCTGGTGATGGGGCTCAGCATGAACCTCGCCTCCTGTAAGGAAGACGAGATGAGTGAGGAAGAAAAAGCGTGGCACGAGGCCGACCCCTACGAGAAAGGATCGGAGGAAGCCGTCGACTTCTGGACTGTCATCTCACAGCTGACCGAGCTGCAGACCCTGCCCGACAACTGGAAGACGGCCACCTATGAGCCCACTATCGGTGAGGCCTCCGACACCGACCCCTACACCCGCATCGTAGTGGTGCAGAGGCCGTGGCTGCCTATTCATGCCTCATCGGCCTGGCCGAGAGTCTGCCCGACTACACCTCGGGCAACAACTTCTCGAACAACCGCGTGGGTACACTTAATTATGCGCGCTCGCGCGACGGACAGTCAGTGGCCACCGTCGAGGTCAACATCAAGCAGATGCCCAGCCTGAAGAAAATCGTATATATGACCCCCGAGCAGGCCGGCGAGAATGCCACTCTCCACGGCAGCGCCTACTACCACTTCGGCGATGTGATCAGCCGCGTGCGCCCCGAGGATGGCGTGAAGGAGTACTGGATCTGCGTCAACCCCGCCAGCCACCTCACCGGCAAGACCACGAGCCACTGGATCAGCGTCAGCGACCTGCCCGCCAAAAACGTCTATACCTGGACACGCTCCGACAAAGAGGATGTGGTGCTGCCCACCGCCATCTGCACCCAATACACCTACATCCACGACTTCGCCACGATGCTCAAAGCCATGCTCGATCCCAAGCAGTACTTTGCCAACATCGGCCAGAACGGGCTGACCACATTC
>ONLL01000065.1 GCA_900318685.1 uncultured Prevotellaceae bacterium
GGTAGATGGAAAGGCTGAGGGCTACAAGTTCGTTGGCGAACCAAATCCCAACCCCGAAAACAAGCAATTGCTCATCATCCCCGATGCTTCACACTGCGACCTCTACGATGGCGGCTACGAGGAAAAAGCAGGTCAGGGTCAGCCCAAGAACATGATTCCCTGGGACACATTGGCAGAATTCTTCAAGAAGAACCTGAAATAAACAGCCAAAGCGTTATCAGCCTATCTCAACAGGATAGGCTGATTTCATTTTTTTTCCGTGATCCTGCGGATATGATCCTTCAATATCTTGTAGGCCGGGAACGGCATAGCTCCGTGATCGTAGCCCTGCATCTCGTAGAGCGTCACGTCCTTGTGGCCCACGAGTTTCAGCATACGCCAGAAATAAGCCTGCTCCTCATAGCGTCCGAAGAGTTCCATCTCGCGGTCACCAGAGATGATGATGATTGGTGGCGCGTCGGGACGGATATAGGTGAGCGGAGCATACTGGTCGATAGTGGCCTGCAAGGGACTGATACCCTGCTGCTTGCGGATGTTGTAGTGCGTGATGCATTGTCCGCTGAAAGGCACGAGGGCCGCCAATGAGTCGGCATCGACACCATACTTCGCGAGCCAGCGCTTGTCAAGTCCTATCATGTCGAGCAAGTAGCCGCCAGCAGAGTGTCCAGCCACGAAAATCTTACGCTTGCTGCCATTATACTTCGCGATGTTCTTGTATGTCCAGGCCACAGCAGCCGCAGCGTCGTCGAGAATGTCGTCAATGGGAGCCTTTGGCAGCAGACGATAGTTGGCCGCTACGACCACGAGGCCGCTGTTCATGAGTTGCGGGTCGATGTGCTTCTCGCCGCCCTCAATGCCACCGCCATGGAACCAAACCACCACTGGTGCGTCCTGAACGGTTGTCGGATAATACACGTCGAGCTTGCAGCGCTCCTGGGCATAACCCGTCGCAGCCTCCCGATATGCGATGTCGTTCACTTGGTTGTACTGTGCCCTTGCAATGGTCGTGCAGAACAAGAGGGCGAGAATAATGAAATAGCTTTTGTAAGTCATAATTTAATCTAATCAGAATTTTGAGTGCAAATATAGCAACAAAACGGCAATATCGCAGGCGGCACGTTGTTAAACTCTCTTAAAGTTTTCAATCATTCATTTTGAGATATAAAATATTCTCTTATCTTTGCCACAAAACTAGATGATTATGAAGACATTTAAGAGATTGATTTTCTGCCTCATGGCAATGTTTAGCGTGACGACCCTTTCGGCACAGAGTATTTATGATTTCACGGTCAAGGACGATGCAGGCAACGATGTGTCGCTCGCAGCCTACAAGGGCAAAGTGCTGCTCATTGTGAACACGGCGACACGATGCGGATTCACACCACAGTATAAAGAACTGGAATCACTGTATGAGAAATACGCAAAGGATGGCTTCGAAATACTCGACTTCCCCTGCAACCAGTTCGGCGAACAGGCACCTGGTACTATTAAGGAGATTCGTCAGTTCTGTACGGCCAAGTTCAATGTCCAGTTCCCGCAATTCGACAAGATCGAGGTCAACGGAGCCAACGAGCACCCCCTCTACACATTCCTGAAGGCACAGAAGGGCTTCAGCGGCTTTGACACCAACGACCAGCGAGGCAAGTTCATGGACGAAATGCTCCGCAAGCGCGATGCAGACTACGACCAGAAATCAGACATCAAATGGAATTTCACGAAGTTCCTCATTTCTCGCGACGGCCAAGTCCTGAAACGCTACGAGCCAACAGCCAAAATGGAAGATCTGGAAGCCGACCTCCGCGCACTAAGCAAATAGCGCATCAGTCGAAGCGATGACAATGACATTGATGACACCCAGGTTCCAGTCCCCGTGACTATCGTTTCTATGTCTATAAACTCGTTGAACAAGGGAAGTTGCCGACCTCACGGTTATTGGAAGCAACGGGCCAGCAGGCCTATTACCGCCATGTGGGCGGGATAGTAATAGTAGAAGAACTTGCCGAGCCACTTCAGCCGTCCTCGCTGGGAAAAAGGCGACGGCATAGAGTGAGATGATGGCCATCATCCAGAGCATCTGCTTGTGGAAGCAGCCCCGGTTACGGCCAATCATGAGTATGGCCAGCGGGGCGGCACAACTCCAGTCGGAGGTGCAGGTGAGCAGGCAGGCCAGCAGCGTGACGGACAACTTCTGCCAGCAAGCCATTTTTTCGCTGTCCCAAACCTTGAGCAGTATCAATCCCCAGAGCAGCGGCCAGGCGATGCTCGTGGCATTGAAGAGCAGATTGTCCAGCGGGTTGAAGCCTGACATATTGAAATAGCAGAAGGCAAAGTGGCTCACCACAGCCAGTATGAGCAGACGGCGCAGATAGTGGCGGAAGTTACGGGTGTGATGATAGCCCTCGGCCACAAAGAATATCATCATCGGGGCCGTCAGCCGTCCGATGCAGTGCAGGAATATCTGCGTCGGCGTCTCTGCCTGCTCGTAGGTCTCGATGCCCACCCATGCC
>ONLL01000062.1 GCA_900318685.1 uncultured Prevotellaceae bacterium
TTGCTCGGCCTGGTTGTTGAACTGCTCGGTCAGGATAAAGATGTCCTGGCGGAAGTCCTGCGACTGCTGGCGCAGCTGGCCCTGGATGATGTCGCGGTTGCTCTCGGCGAGGCGACGCTGCCCCTTGCGTTTGCCCCAGTCGAGCAGCGGCACGGTGATGCCCACCGAGACCACCTCGTTGCTCAGCAGGTTGCGGTAGGCGCTGTTCATGTTGTCGCCCGTGCCGGTGTAGCCCAGTTGGGCGTAGAGGTTGATGCTCTGGCGGTTGGCGCGGGCCGAGGCCACGGCGTAGTCGGCCTCCATCTGGCGGCGGCGCATGGTAGTGGCGAGGGCGTTGTTCTGGAGGGCGTGACTCAGCACGTTGTCGAATTCGAGATGCACCTGTGGCACATCCCCAGGCGCTACTGGCTCTATGTCTGCTTCCACGTCGAGGAACGAGCGGAGGGCGAACTGGCGGGCCTGTCTATTGCTCTCGCTGTTGGTCAGGGCACTGCGGGCGGTGAGCACGTCGAGGCGCAGTTGCAGCACGTCGTTCTCGCTGATGGTGCCCATGCGTCGCTTGGCCTGGGCCACCTCGTAGAGTTTCTCGGCTGTCTGCAGGTTCTGGCGGGCGATGTTCACCTGTTCGCCGGCCAGCAGCAGACCGAAATAGAGGCTGATGGCTTGCATGGCCACCTGCTCGGTTTCGGTGAGGAAGCGCGCCTGTGCCTCGCGGTAGCGCAGTGGTTCTATGCGGCGGTTCCACTTCAGGTGGTTCACGCTGAAGAGTGGCTGCGAGAGGGTGACGGCCACGGGCAGCGACATGAACTGATTGCCCGACCCGCCGCTACCCGACTGGTGCAGATAGTCGAGCGACGACTCCACCGAGAGCGTGCCGCCCGTGGGCCACAGCTTCTGCGTGATGTTCACTGCTCCATCCAGTCCGAGGTAGTCGTTGCGCACGAACGACAGCGAGCCGTCGGCCTGCTGGTACGAGCTGTAGCGCTTGTTCCACCACTTCTGGCAGCAGGTCGGCCCGGTAGCTGCGCCACTGCCAATAGGCTGAGCGCAGTTCGCCTAAGGCTACCGCTGCATCGATGCTCTGGCGGCGCGCCATCATGATGCAGTCGTCGAGTGAGAGGCGCAGCGTGTCCTCATGAGCCCAACCTATCAGTGGCAACAAGGCGAGGAACAAAAGATAGTGTCGTTTCATAAATCTGTTTTCTCCTTTTGAATTTTTAATTCCAAAGTTTGGGATGTACATTGCAAAGTTTGCAACGTGCATCCCAAACTTTGCAATATAAAATATACCTTGATGAAAATACATTTATATTACTCATGCCGCAAAGCTTCTACGGGACGTTTATACATAGCTATAAGGGTAGGCACCACCATGCCGAGGGTGACGATGGCGAGAAGCAAAAGGTACTGGATGGAGGATACAATGAGGAAATGAGGCCAGAACTGCGACACCCAGTCGGTCTCGCGGCCGGAGCCGCCGTAGGCGTTGCCATCTGAGAGCACATCCCAGTGGATGGCAACTTGAAACCAGACAAGACAGCCCGTGAAGACGGCAAGAGCGGTAAGGACGGCCGCCTCGCCCCATATCTGTAGGAAGATGTCGCGCCGCTTGGCGCCGAAGCTGCGCATGATGCCGATGTCCTCTGTGCGCTTGCGTATCTGCAGCCAGAAGGTGCCCAGTGTGCCCAGCACGACGATGATGCCGAAGAGAACAAGGGGGACCGTGGCCAGCGTGGTGTACATCGTGTAGTCGTGGGCCACCTGCTTGTCGTAGTGCTGTTGATAGGTTTCGAGACTGCCTAAAACGCAGATGCCGGCGCGGAAGTCGTTGGTCAGCGTAGGCGTGAGCTGCTTTACGAAGATCTTGGCATCAGCATCGGGTTTCAGCCGCACGAGCAGTTGGCAGTAGGCACTGGCCCCGCTGCCGGGATTGGGGAAGAAGACCACATAGGGGTATCGCTCGTTGGGCGCACCCTTCACGTCCTCTACCACGCCAGCTATGGTGTGGTAGCCAACCACACCGTGGACGATTTCTCCTCCTTCATAGCGGGTGTCCACCATCGCCACGCGCTTGCCCATCACATGGTCGTGGCCGAAGAGCATCTGCGCCACGCTGCGGGTCATGACGATGCCGTCGGGCGCAATCTGCCGTGACAGCGTCTCGGCATCGGGACTGCCCTCAATGGCGCGTAGCCCCTGGGTCTCGAAGAAATGTTCGTTCTGGTAGTAGAAGAACTGCGAGAAGCCGATGGTACGCGTGGTGTCATCGGCCAGGGCCAGCGTGCGCCAGTTGTAGAAACGAAGGTTGGCCCCCAGATAGTCGGGCGTGAGGCAGACGGATGCCACTTCGGGCATGGTGGCCAGCTTGTCGCGGATGACATAGACCCCACGGGCCTCTTCCTCGGTGATGTCTTGCCCCTCAGAGGCACTCTCACTGCGGACGATGCCCAACTGGCCCACGCAGAGGTGGTCTTTCTCAAACTCGCCTGCCGGTATGCAGAAATGGGTGGCATAGAAAGTGACGGTGAGGAAGTCGACAATGAACCAACTCAGGCAGGAGATGATGGCTATCTCGGCAAATATCCAGCCGTTCTGTTTTTTGCGAGTCCACAGACTCTTCAGTATCATGCTCATCTTTTCTGGTTTAATGATTCAACAATAGGTTTGCGCAGCGACGACCAGGCAGGAATGAGGGCCGCCATGAGATTGAGCACGGCGCAGCAGACGAAGGCAATGAGGAACAGCGTCGGCGTGAAGAACATGTCAAGCTGAAGCGACACGCTGTTGATGGGATCGTACTCGCGCTCGAACAGTGTGAGGAACATGGTATTGCTGCACATGGCGCTGATGAAGAGCCACGAGAGCGCATAGCCCGCGATGCCGCCCAGGAGCGTCAGCACGAGGTTCTCATGGATGACCTCACTGAGCAGCGTCCGGCGCTTGGCGCCGAAAGCCTTGCGGATGCCCATCTCGGCAATACGCGCCTCCATCTGGTTCGACACTAGGCCGCTCAGGTTGATGGCTGGCAGCAGCAGGAGCAGCAACATGAGCAGGGCGGGATATTGCAGGTTGTACAGCATGTCGCCCGTGGACATATCGTAAGATTCTTCGAAGTTGAGCGTCCTGGCCCAGTGCATCTGTGCGTCAATGCTAAACTCGTAGTCCCTGCCCGTTGCCTGTCGCAGCATCGAGAGGTATTTTGCACGGTAGGGTTCCAGTTCGTCCTTCAGCATCTGGTAAGTGCAGCCCTCCTTCAGCAGTACCGTCACCTCCAGACCGCCAGCATAGCTCACGTCCCGGCTCTGCCAGTGGCTGCGCGAGTCATTCACGGTATAGGGCAGGTAGACATCGGCCGAGGAGTTGACCAATAGCGGACTCACCTCCCTGACAACGCCTACAACGCGATAGGGCAGGTAGTTGAGGAGCAACTGGCGGCCTGCCACCTGCTCCGTCGTTCCAAACACCCGGCGGGCCAGCACGTCGGTGATAACGATGCACTTCTCGGCATGCTGCAGTTGTTCATCGGTGTAGGGCCTGCCGCTGACAAACTGGAAGTCGTAGAGGCGGTAGAAGTTGGCATCGGTGAACTTCATCGTCACCGGCATCTCCTGCTTGCCCAGCTCCTCGCAGGCCGTGAAGCGATAGACATAGCTGTTGTCCATGTTGGCACTGACCACCTCGGCACACTTCAGGTGGCTGAACAGTTCCTCAACGGCAAGGGGAGAATAGCCGGAGTAACCCACGAATGCTCCCTTGTCGTTCTTGAAGTAGCTTTTCAGGTACACCGTGCGGTCGCGGTGCTCCTCAGGATAGATATTGCTGATGCGGATGTGCAGGATGAGCGCCACCACCATTGCCGAGGCGATGGCCACCGCTGTGCCCGCGACGTAGAT
>ONLL01000061.1 GCA_900318685.1 uncultured Prevotellaceae bacterium
GCATAACAAAAAAAACAAAAAAACAAAAACAAATGACCGACTTTGCAAATCACGTAAATAAAGTCGTATGACATTTACAACTTTTAACATAGTTTGAATATGATTCTAATATAATATATATTATAATATATATTATATTAGCTTGTAAAATACCCCCTTTTTGTTATTTTGTTTTTGTTTTTTTGTTTTCCACGTAACTTACGTATTTTTACGATAGTTACGCTGAAAACGCAAGTTCAAGTTGAATCAGCTCCTCCTGTGATTGAGTCTCAGGCGCTGTCTCGATCAGACGATGTATGAACTCACGTCCTTCCTCGGTCCACACCAGGTACATCTCCGTGTAGACGTTGCCCTCGCTGTCTCGGTGCAGGTGCGGGCGTCCGTCGGCATCCTTCGTCGGGATGAAGCCGCCCGTCTTGC
Source organism: uncultured Prevotellaceae bacterium (assembly GCA_900318685.1). Lineage (GTDB taxonomy): Bacteria > Bacteroidota > Bacteroidia > Bacteroidales > Bacteroidaceae > Prevotella. The sequence continues at coordinate 421 of ONLL01000061.1, forward strand.
GGATGGCCGGCAGCTCCTCCGACGTCACCCAGTGCTTGAACACCTTCGCCTGCGGCAGCTTCGACGAGAGGATCAGGGAGTAGAGACCCGACTCGTTGATGATGACCTTTTTCTGGGTTCCACCAAGAGGGCTCTGTTCGCTTGTTGTCACCCTGAATCAGGGTGTCAGCCACTCTCGTTGATGAAGGTAGTGGATGCTTTGTAATTTGAACCTGATACCTGAATCAGGTATGAGGTTTTGTCTTCTTCGTCAACGTGTACCTGTTTTTCGCCAGATGCTCGTGGTATCCATCCGATGGCGTCGCAAATCGCGACTCCACCAAAGGGCGTCGCAAATCGCGACACCCTTTTTCAGATTGAATGGGCGCCCCCTCTAGGGTCGATATTCTTGTCGCATGGGCTTACCGGGGTGCACGCTACGCTCGTACCCTCGTTATGTGAGCGGAGACGCTTTTAGCGTCTTGTTGTACCAGTTGAAGCTGATCAGACGATTTGTCGGGTCAGGTCTGAGGCACTCTCCCAAATTGGGAGGGTGGTGTCTGGCCTGATATCGCGATTGCACTGACAGCTCTTCAGCTTATGGCTGAAAGGGGGCACTGAATCAGTGCGGCCTTCATGGCAAAGCAGTGCACTGAATCGGTGCAGTGCTTTAGGGTAAAACCAGGGCCCTGAATCAGGGCGGTGGTTTATCGGGCGATTGAATTGTCACAAAATGTCACGCAAAATCGCTGACTTCCGCAATGTGACAATTCGGAAATGCGTTGTTATATTTTAACAACCAAAAGTTTTGGAGATTACAGATTATTTATTAATTTTGCAGCCGAAACGAAACAACTAAAGAACTATGACATACAAGGACCTTGCTCTCATGGCCGTCTGCACTGCGTTTGCAGCTGCTGTCCAGGCACAAGTGACTATCGATATCGACGCGCAGCAACGCGGACCGAAGGTGAGCCCCATGCTCTATGGCATCTTCTATGAAGACATCAACCATGCTGCCGACGGCGGACTCTATGCCGAGCTGATACGCAACCGGTCGTTTGAGGACGGGCCACGCTTCGGCGCCCCTGCCGACATGCAGGGATGGTCGACGTATGCCGCCGCCCCGTCGCTGCTCACGGCCCGGCTGATACAACCATCGAAGAAGACACAGCTGCTCAACGACGTGCAGCACAACGCGCTGGAACTCGACATCAAGGCCTCGACGACGATGCCGGTATGCCTGGTGAACGAAGGCTACTGGGGCATCAACGCCGTGCAGGGACGCTGCTACCGCCTGTCGTTCTGGGCGAAGACGCTGAAATATCAGGGCACGGTGAAGGCCACGCTCTGCTCGAAGGACGGCGCACAGCTATACGCAGAGACGGTGGTCGACGGGTTTGCCGTCGACAAAAGCAAAAACTGGAAAAAATACGAGGCTACGCTCACCGCCAACGACAACGACCCGCAGGCTCAGTTTGCGCTGGTGTTCGACGGCGTGGGAGTGGTGCAGCTCGACGTGGTGAGTCTCTTCCCACCCACGTTCAAGAACCGTGAGAACGGCATGCGTCCCGACCTGGCCAACATGCTGTGGCAGATGCACCCGAAGTTCATGCGATTCCCGGGCGGCTGCTTCGTGGAGGGCCAGGAGAGTCCCGACAACGCCTTCCGCTGGGAGCGCACGATAGGTCCGATAGAGGAGCGCGAGGGCCACTGGAACGTGAACTGGGGCTACCGCACCACCGACGGACTGGGCTATCACGAGTATCTGCAGCTGGCCGAGGACCTGGGTGCCAAGCCCCTCTTCGTGGTGAACGTGGGACTGTGGCACGGCGGCATGACGCCCTACGACAGCATCCAGCCCTGGATAGACGAGTGCCTCAACGCCATCGAGTATGCCAACGGGCCCGTCACTTCGAAATATGGTGCACTGCGCGCCAAGAACGGACACCCCGAGCCTTTCGGTCTGGAATACCTGGAGGTGGGCAACGAGAACAACCAGCCCGACCCGCGCCAGCAGAGCGACCACTACTACGAGCGCTACGAACAGTTCTACAAAGCCATACGCGCCAAATATCCCGAGATGAAGATCATAGGCAACGTGGTGGCATGGGGCGACGACAACCCGAAGTGGAACAGCACGCTGCCCGTGGACCTGCTGGACGAGCACTACTACCGCTCGCCCGACTGGTTTGCCGGGGCCTTCCACAAATATGACAGCTACGACCGCCGGGGCCCGAAGATCTATGTGGGCGAGTATGCCGTGACGAACGGATTCGGCAACCTGGGCAACATGAACGCTGCCCTGGGCGAGGCCGTCTATATGATGGGCATGGAGAACAACTCGGACGTGGTGGAGCTGGCATCGTATGCCCCCATCTTCGTCAACGAGAACGATGCCCGCTGGCGTCCCGACATGATACGCTTCAGCAGCAGCCGGGTGATGGGCACGCCGAGCTACTACGTGCAGCAGCTGATGCCGCAGCACATAGGCACTCAGGTGGTGAAGGTCAGTCAGGCGAATCCCTACGAGGGCATGAACATCCGACAGCTGACGCCGAAGAAGAGCCGCGTGGGATTCGGAACATGGGGCACACGCGCCTCGTTTGAGACGGCCAAGGACGTGGAATTCGTCAATGGCGAATGGCAGAAGGACGGCACCACCGTCAGACAGACGAGCCGCCGTGAAGGCACCATCTGCATGGAGAAAGACATCATCGACAGCGACCACTATACCTGTAAGTTCCGTGCCCGCAAGGACGGCGGTGCCGAGGGTTTCCTCATCATCTTCAACTATGTCGACAGCAAGAACTACTGCTGGCTGAACTTCGGCGGATGGGGCAACACACAGCATGCCATCGAGCAGATCAGCAACGGAGGCAAGCTGCAGACCGTGGAGAAGCGCGGACGCGTGGAGCAGGGCCGCTGGTATGACGTCACCCTGCAGGTGGCAGGCGACAGCGTGAAGGCCTGGCTCGACAATGAGCTGGTGTTCGACACGGTGCTCAAGCACGACACCACGAAGGGCATCTTCTCCTCTGCCACCATCGACGATGCCACGGGCGAGCTCATCGTGAAAGTAGCCAACACCAGCGACGCGGCAACCACCGCCAAGCTGAACCTGCAGCACTTCGTCCCGAAGCAGGCCCGCGTGGTGCGCCTGGCAGCCAACGACGGTATGGACGAGAACACGAAACGGCGTGCTGCTCGACGTGCCGCCCTACTCGCTGAACATCGTCAGGATAAAAAAATAATGTAGCATATAGTCACAGATAGATATCATTCACCAATATTATTAACTAAAACTTCAAGAGTATGATTCAGAAATTCCACAAAACCAGGATGCTGCCGCTGGCGATCTCAATGCGCAAGACTCTGATCCTGACCCTGCTCACTTGCTTTGCAGTGGTCGCCTTTGCACAGCGGACTCCCACGATGGGCTGGAGTTCGTGGAACACGTTTGCCCTCAACATCAACGAAGAACTTATCAAGGGCCAGGCCGATGCCATGCATCAGAATGGTCTGCAGCAGGCAGGCTATCTCTATGTCAACATCGACGACGGCTACTGGGACGGACGCGGCGCCGACGGCCATCTGCGCCTCAACACCAAACTGTTCCCCAACGGCATGCGCCCGCTGGTGGACCATATCCATAAGCTCGGCCTGAAAGCCGGCATCTATTCCGATGCGGGCGACAACACCTGCGGCAGCGGCAACCGTCACGCCTGGGGCATCGGCGTGGGATTCGCAGGCCATGAGGAGCAGGACTGCAAGCTCTACTTCATCGACTGGGACTTCGACTTCATCAAGGTCGACTACTGCGGTGGCAACCACATGCGCCTCGACGAGCGCGAGCAGTACACCAAGATCTCGAACGCCATCAAGAACTGCGGCAAGAAGGACGTCGTGTTCAACATGTGCCGCTGGGCATTCCCGGGCACGTGGGGAGCCGACATCTGCGACAGCTGGCGCACCACGGGCGACATCTTCGACGCATGGCGCAGCGTGCGTGGCATCCTCGCCGAGAACCTCTATCTCAGTGCCTACTGTCACGACGGCCACTACAACGACATGGACATGCTCGAGGTGGGACGTTCGATGTCGCAGATTGAGGACGAGACACATTTCGGCATGTGGTGCATCATGGCCTCACCGCTGCTCATCGGATGCGACACCCGCAACATCCGCCCCGAGTCGCTGAAGCTGCTCTGCAACCGCGACCTGATAGCCCTGAACCAGGACCCTCTCCACCTGCAGGCCTACGTCGCACAGAAGCAGGGCGAGTGCTACATCATGGTGAAGGACATCAAGAAGCTGCAGGGCAAGGAGCGCGCCGTGGCCATCTATAATCCCAGCGACGAGGAACAGACGGTGACCTTCTATCCTTCGTCCATCGACCTGGGCGGCGCCGTGCAGTACTACGACTGCTTCGCCCAGGCGGATTATCTCTACGACATGAATCCCATCCCCCTGAAGATACCCGCCCACGGCACGAAGATCTTCCGCGTGAAAGGCCAGAAACGCCTCGAGCGCAAGGTGTATGAAGCCGAGACGGCTCTGCTGCCTGCCTATCAGGAGCTGCGCAACAACCAGAACGAGAAGACCGGCATCTTCACCGCTTCGAACGAGGCCAGCGGTGGCTACAAGGCAGCATGGCTCGGCGGGCGCCAGGGCAACGACATCCAGTGGAATGACGTCTATGCCACCAAAGCCGGCACACGCCACATGGTCATCACCTACTTCAGCGGCGAGGAGCGCACGATGGACCTCACCGTCAACGGACAGCCCGTCACCACGCTGAAGGCCAACTCCGGCGACTGGGGCCAGCCTGCTACCGTCGCCGTCGACATCACCCTCAAGAAGGGACGCAACAGCATCCGCCTCAGCAACGACAGCGAATGGATGCCCGACATCGACAAGATTGTACTGGAATAGACCTCCCGATCATGAACAAGAAAGCCATAACAATCCTGACTGTCATACTGACGGGCGCCTGCACCATGCAGATGGCAGCCCAGAATTTAGCCGGGGAGCGCTTCCCCGTAGGGTCCTACTCCCCATCGACCAACATCAACCGCAACGGCTATCCACGCGTGCTCCACGACGCCAGCGTGATGTTCCAGGTCAGAGCACCGCAGGCGCAAAGCGTGCAGATCGACCTGGGCGGCTTCAAGTACGACATGACGAAAGGCCAGGATGGCTCCTGGAGCGTGACCACCAAGCCTCAGGAAACCGGTTTCCACTACTATTCGCTCATCATCGACGGTGTCTCCGTGGCCGATCCTGCCAGCCAGTCATTCTACGGCTGCGGCCGATGGTCCAGCGCCATCGAGATCCGCGGCGAAGGCATGGATATCTACGAGATGCGCGACGTGCCTCATGGTGAGGTACATACCGTCTATTACGAATCCAAGCTCGAGGGGACGTGGCGCCCGCTGATGATCTATACCCCACCCTCTTACAACGCCTCCAAGGACACGTTTCCCGTGGTCTATATCCAGCACGGCGGAGGCGAGGACCATCGCGGATGGATGGAGCAGGGACGCACAGCCCAGATCATCGACAACCTGATTGCTGCCGGCAAGGCAGTGCCGATGGTCGTGGTCAGTGCCAACAGCAATGTCAGGTCCCGCAATGGCGGCATGGCCGGCGGCTACAACTGGCAGGGCATGCAGGCCTTCCGCACTGAGCTCATCGAGAGCATCCTGCCCTTTGTCGAGAAGAACTACCGCGTCAGGAGCGACCGCAAGGGGCGGGCCATGTGCGGGCTCTCGATGGGCGGCGGGCAGTCGTTCTACATCGGACTGCGCTCGCCCGAGGTGTTTGCCAATGTAGGCGTGTTCTCCACGGGCATGTTCGGAGGCATCCGCGGCGCCACCGACTTCGACCTCGAGAAGGAAGTGCCTGGCATCCTGACCAAGACCGACACATTCAACAAGCAGTTCGACGTCTTCTTCATCACTTGCGGCGAGCAGGATCCCCGCATCGCGTACACCCGCAACATTGTGAAGACCATGCGCGACAACCGCGTTGACGTGCGTTTCAACTCCTATCCCGGCGACCACGAGTGGCAGGTATGGCGCAAATCCCTCCACGAGTTCGCGCAGTATCTGTTCAAGCAGTAAAATACAAGAGGATGCTTACCGAAGCAACGATAAAAAGGGAAAGGTCATTGAACCCTAAATCTACACAACATCCAACAGAAATCTTTTCCATTCTCATATTTGTGTCAGATTTATGGAGGATTTAAGGTCCTTCCAAGCCTAATGTCCCACAAGGATAAACACAGGGGTTTTCAGCGATTAAGGGCCTCAAAAAACCATGTTTTGAGGCCCTTAACGATGATTCGATGATTCGATGATTCGATGATTTTAGAACGGGCCGTGGCCTAGGCACGAGGTGGTGGTGACGGCCGCGATGAATGCGGTGATGGCTGCGATGAGGCCCTCCATCAGCCGGTTCTTCAGTCGCTCACTTATCTTCATTGTTCAGTTCCTCCTTTGATTGTTTAGGTCGCTTACGCTCAAAATTAAAACAAAAATTTAAAAGAAAATTAATCGAGCATCTAGTGAGTTCTTAAATTTTTAAATATAATTTTTGTTTTAA
>ONLL01000059.1 GCA_900318685.1 uncultured Prevotellaceae bacterium
GAGTCATGCAGAATATGTAACAAGGCGGTGGAGCGCGATGGCCAAGTCCTCGTCGAGTGCTAGAGCCTTTCCTTGCAGTTGCAGAGGGATGGTGGGATGTTTGCTGCCACCATGAGCACAACAGGTGGGCGAGGCCTGACACAGTTCGGAGAGAGCAGACTTGTTTTCCACTCTCTTTGTGTTGATGACAACATAGCGGGCGTGGGGCAGTTCCTCTGTCATCTTCCAGAAAGGCAGTTTGATGATGTTGGGTGTCATATCGCCCACACCCAACTCCAGGAACAGAATGCGCTCGTCACGATGCGTTTTTAGGAAACTGCGATAGCGGTCAACCTGCTGCTGCCAATGTGAACCTTCCAGAAAATGATAGTCACGCACCCACAGCGTCATCACGCGTCCACAGTCAGGACAGCGTGGAACCAAGTCCGAGGGAAACATCGTCGGGTCATCTAAACCGTCGAGTGCTTTCACGTATCGACATTGGTGGTCAGGATGAAATATTGTTTGTCCTTCAGCAGCTGATGCAAGTCTTTGTCGGGTTTTCCAACTGGAGTATCATACATCAGCTTGACATAATGTGCCAGGTAAGCCCATTCCTCTTCCGGACTGGAGTAGAGGTAGGTCAGCCCTTGGAACAGTGAGCGGAAACCGTACTTCTCGATGAATGGCTGCATGTTGTCCGTGAAGAACGGCACGGTATTGTAGTGGCTGTAACCACAGGCTGATGAAAGCCCAGAGCCAGCACCTACCACTATGGCATCGGCCTCGTTAATCCATTGCTGTATATGATATATAGTATTGTTCATGCTCCTGAGAATGGTTTGCTTTCAATATCCGGGATTCTGCGCCAGGTTGAGGTTGAGGGCCATGACGTCCGCAGGTATGGGATAGAGCGTGGTATGGCCGTCGCTTTCGTCCGGACGATCAACACCATCGTAGAGTGTCTGGTATTGGACGAAACGGATAAGGTCCTGACGACGCCAGCCCTCCCAGCAGAGTTCCAGCAGACGCTCGTCGAGCAGCCGCTGCAGCGTGACGGTCTGTGTGGGCATTCCTGCCCGATGGCGAACGGCATCGTAGTCGGTCTGCGACTCAGTGTCGTTGCCCAGTCTGAGGTTGGCCTCTGCCCGCATGAGCAGCACGTCGGCGAAGCGGAAGAGCACGATGTCGTTGTCCATCAGTTTTCCGTCCTTTATGGCATTCTTGTCCACCTCGAATTTCTTCATCCTTGCGCCTGCCGTCTCCACGTATGGGCTGCCACTGAGGTCGAGCGAAACCTCGCGCGGCTCATAGATGAGGGGCTGCCCAGTGCGGTCGGTAACAGTAGTGCCGTTGAGGTCTGTGACGGTGCCAGCCCAGTAGCAGAGGGCAAAGCGGTTGTCCACCTGACTGGTGCCATAGCCGAAAATGTCGAGTGTGCGCTGGGTGGCGCAGGAGCCGTTCTCAGCCGTGAAGCCGTAGGCTGCGGCATGTCGGTAGTGATAGGAACGGTAGAGGTTCTGCTGCTGGTTGGCATAGAGATTCTTGTCCATGGGAATGACCCAGATGTTTTCCACAGAGTTTTCGTTATGTACAGAGAAGTTTGTGGCGTAAGAGGGTTCAAGGGCAAAGCCCAGTGCCTCGATGCGGTTGCAATAGTCGATGCAGGCGGTGTAGGCTGCGGCAACATCCGTCGTACTGCTATACACGCTGCTGTTCAGCATGAGCTTGGCCAGGACGAAGAGTGCCACAGGCTGGGTGATGCGACCATAATAGTCGCCGGGCCTGATGCTGTTTTCGGCTGACAACAGGGGCAGGGCTTCCTTCAGTTCAGCAACACAGAAGTCGAACACCTTGCCGCGCTCCGACTGCCGCACCTCGTTCATCGACACATCGGTGGATGTGACCAGCGGCACACGGCCAAAAAGGTCCATAAGATACCAGTAGTAGATGGCACGTAGGGCGCGAACCTCTGCCTTGTAGGCCGACAACTGCTGGCTGCCAAGCAGGCCCTGGTGGGCATCAAGCTGCTTGAGCGAACGGTTGCAGAGTGCGATGACCTTGTAGAGATAGAGCCAGGCGTTTTTGGGCAGGTCGTGGCCGGCAGTCCATGTGTGACGATACATGTCCTGCCAGAGCCCGCCGTCGTACCAGTCGCCGCCGCGTGTGGGCAGCATGGCTTCGTCGGAGCCGAAGGTCTGCAGGTCGTAGACACCACGGCAGGTGCCTTGCAGTCCCTGACCATCGGCTGAGCCTCCTATATAATTATATAATGTGGCGACACAGTTCTGATAGAGGGCTGTGGCCGTGGTGTAAGCCTCTTCCTCGGGTATCTGGTCGCGAGGCGACTCGTCGAGCGAACAAGACGTTAACGTGAAGAGCAGAAATGCAGAGCATAGTATTTTATTTCTTTCCATTGTAAGTCATCCTTAAAATTGTATACTGACTGCCAACGTATAACTCCGATACGGTGGCAGCGTGTTCTTGTCGTCGATGCCGAGCGTACTGTTGACGACACTGCTGTTAATCATCGGTGTCAGTCCGCTGTAGCCGGTGATGGTAGCGAGGTTGTTGACCGATGCCGACAGCCGCAGACCCTGTATGTAGCGGCTGCGAAGGGGAACAGTCCAGCCCAGCGTCAGGTAGTCGATGTTCACGTAATCACCCCGTTCCAGCCAGTAGTCGCTGATGGTCTGGTCCTGAATGTTGGCCTCGGGTGCGCCCTGCATCACGTTGTAGTTGGGCAGCGAGAGCATGTTCATGTAGGTGAGTGCCGTGCCGTTGTATATCTTGTGGCCGAAGGCACCGTTCATCTGCATAGTCAGGTCCCACTGCCGGTAGCGGAAGGCGATGTTCGAGCCCATCATGGCTTTTGGCGTGGCCTGTCCGCAGATGTACTTCTCGCCCGTCACGTCGTAGCTCTTCGAACCGTCGGCATTGGTCGTGAGTCCGTTGCAGTGGGGCAGATAGAACACGCCGAGGGGCTCTCCCACGATTTGCATCACCACGTCGCTCGCTCCATGGAAACCGGCACCCCAGAGGGCCGAGATGCCCTTCATGTCGGGAGCCGTGAGGTATTGCCCGTCGTAGTAGCCGTTGAGTGAGACGAGGCGGTTGCGTTCGAAGGTCCAGTTCATGTTGATGGTCAGTTCGGCGTCGCGGGTTCGCAGCGGCGTAATGCCGAAGCCTATCTCCAGACCGCTGTTCTTCATCTCGCCCAGGTTGGCCAGCAGCTTGTCGTAGGTGAAGATGGGCACGGGCACGTCGTAGACGTAGAGCATGTCGGTGGTGCGCGAGCGGTAGTAGTCGATGGTCAGTGCGATGCGCCGCTGCCACAACGACAGGTCAAGGCCCACGTTGAACGTACGTTTCACTTCCCACTTCAGGTTGGGATTGGCATTTCGGATGATGCCGAGTGTGGTGACCGTCGTGCCTCCCATTGGCACCACACCGTTGGGCTGCATCATCTGCATGGAGTTGTAGGAGTCAATGCCTCCGAGATTACCCGACAGGCCATAGCCCATACGCAACTTGGCATTCGAGATGAAGCTGAACTGCTGCATCCAGCACTCACGGCTGATGACCCACGCGGCACTGACAGAAGGAAAGAAGCCCCAGCGGTTGTTGCGCCCCACTTTTGACGAGGCATCGGCACGGGCATTGGCGGTGAGGGTGTACTTATCTAATAAGGTGTACTGTCCACGTAGCAGGAACGACTCCATGTGGGCATCGGTGGCGTAGGAGTCGGTGCCGTCCCACAGTCGTGAGGCTCCTGCCGACAGCTTGTCGTAGCCGAAGGCATCGGTAGAGAAGCCCGTCGTGGTGGCAAAGAATCCCGTTCCCTTCTGGCTCTCAGCCTCGGCCAAAGCCATCAGGTTTAGCGTTGAGTGTTGAGTGTGCAGCGTGTAATCGAGTGACAGGTTACCCAGCAGTTCCTCACTCTTGTCGTGTCCCCGATAGGCCTCGCCGTGGCTCCACACAAAGGTGGGATAGTAGTGCGCATTGCCAATGGTGTTATACGAATAGGAGGCGAAACCGCGCAACTGCAGACTGGGGAGCAATGAGGCGGTAGCATTCAGATGCACGTTGAAGTGGCTGTTGTCCTCGTCCTGTGACATGCGAAGCAGCGAGTTGGGGTTGTTGATCCACAGGGCTTCCGTCACCTGACTATAGCTGCCGTCGGCATTTTGTCCGTCGCGCAGTGTGGGATTAAAGGTCTGTGCCGAGTAGAGCAGTTTCTGGCGGAAGGGCAGGTAGGCATTCTTCTGCAGTGAGCCAAAGATGCCGAGGTCAACAGTCAGACGGTTCTCGAAAGCCTTCTGGCTGATGTCGAGCTTGGCGATGTAGTTGCGGTAGCGGTTGGTCTGGATGACCGTGCGGTGCTCCATCACGCCGAGTGAGGCCCGGTAGTTCGACTGGTCGCTGCCACCGCCAAAAGCGATGTGGTGGTTCTGCACGAATCCCGTACGCTCTATGCTCCGCTGGAAGTCGGTATTGGCTCCGCCGTCGATGTAGCTCATGCCGAGAGCACTTGCTGCACTACGGAACTGTGTGCCGCTGAGCATCCCCAGTCTCTTATAGATGCTCTCGAAGCCGATGGTGCCGTCGTAGGAGATATGGAACGCCCGTCCGGAACCTCCTTTCTTCGTGGCCACCTCGATGACACCCGCCGCACCGCGGCTGCCGTACTGTGCCGTCTCGGAGGCATCCTTCAGGATGGTGAAGCTCTCGATGTCGGCAGGATAAATGGTGGAGAGGGTTGTCAGGTCGGAGGTCACCCCATCGATGATGACTAGCGGGTCGTTGCCACCCGTCAGCGACGTGGTGCCGCGGACACGCACAGCCGACACCATTGCCTCCTGATTGCCGCTGCTGGTCACCTGCACACCGGCAGCCTGACCGCTCAGTGCGTCGAGCGACGAAATCTTCAGACCCTTGTTCATCCTTTCCTCCGTCACCTTGTCAACGGCTCCTGCCAGTGTATTCGCTCCAGCATTAGAGTAGCCCACACGGAGGCTCGACACCGCCGTTGAGTCCTGCCCTGCAGTCTGCGCCCTGAGCCCGGAAGGAATTACCAATACCCCTATGGCGGCCAACAGATATTTCTTTTTCATCATCTGTCCTGTTTACTTTATTAGAATATCTGCTGCAAAATTACGATTTTTTCCTGATAATTCCCGTATATCCCTGTTTATTCTACACAATTCTCATTGAAATAATATAAAAAG
>ONLL01000057.1 GCA_900318685.1 uncultured Prevotellaceae bacterium
TCGAAAATTCTCTAGAGAATTTCAACGTTACAACGGCACTTACAAGTGCTTACCCGTAAGGTAAAGCCAAAATTCTCTAGAGAATTTTCTGCCAATCCCTAAACTTCGAGCCAGGAAGCATGCCGCCATCCCCAGTTCACCCCTATTGTTACTACCCATTTACCCTAAAGGTCGCCCATGCATAGTGAGGTAGAGGATTATTAGAGGATTAGTAGAGGATTGGTAGAGGTTTAGTAGAGGTTTAGTAGAGGTTTAGTAGAGGATTAGTAGAGGATTAGTAGAAGTAACATTTGCCATTAACTTGCTATATATATGATATATAGCATAGATTTTGTAGAGGGAAAGCGCCAAATCTTTATAAAAGTTCAAAAAAAAAGGCATCGAAAACTAGCACGGGTGCCAGGGGGACAGGTGAGTGACATTTCAGGCTAAGGACGAATGTATCGCCCTTAACTTTTTTTTGCATCCCCCGGTGCAAGATTTGAGGCGGGGGAACATTTATGAAAGAGAAAAAGTGAAGCATGCGATACTTGAATAACATTACAAATGAATAAATAGAATGAAAATGAAAAAGAAAGTTTTGAAATGGCTGCCTGTAGCACTGGGACTGCTGGCAACAGGATGTTCGACCGACAACGACGGGATGGTAGCAGACTACATGTATGAGTCGGTTTATAAAAATGGTGATCTCTCGGGTATGATCATGCCTGGGGGCGAGGGCGGCAAGTTTGACGCCTTTAAGGACAACCCGTTTGTGAAGGCGAGCGAACAGCCGGTGAGCACATTCTCGGTGGATGCCGACGGTGCTTCGTACGGCATCATGCGCAACTACCTGAGCAGCGGCTACTGGGACCTCAGCCCGTCGAGCGTGCGCATCGAGGAGTTTCTCAACTACTTCACATTCGACTATCCCTCGCCCTCGGACGGCAATGCCATCGCCATCAATGCCGAGGTGGGGCCGTGCCCCTGGAATGCGAGCCACCACCTGCTGCGTCTGGGCATCAAGGGCAAGGAGCTGAAGGAGGGCGAGGTGCCGCAGGCCAACTATGTGTTCCTAGTCGACGTGAGTGGCTCGATGGACGGCCGCGACCGTCTGGACCTGCTGAAGAAGGGACTGAAGGAGCTGCTCTATCAGCTGAGTCCCACGGACCGCATCTCGATCATCACGTACTCGGGCACGGTGAAGAAGCTGCTGGAGTCGACACCCGTCAGCGAGGCAGACAAGATACGAGGTGCCATCGACAGGCTCAGTGCCAGCGGCAGTACGGCTGGCGGCAAGGCGCTGGAGATGGCCTACGAGGAGGCGCTGGCCAACTACGACCCCGGGAAGAACAACCGTATCATCATGGGCACTGACGGCGACTTCAACGTGGGCGTGACCAGCAAGGAGGCACTGGTAGAGATGGTGGAGAACTATGCCAGGAAGGGCATCTACCTGACGTGCCTGGGCTTCGGTATGGGCAACCTGAACGACGCGATGATGGAGCAGATCAGCAACAAGGGTAACGGCACCTACCACTACATCGACTGCGAGGACGAGATCATGAAGGTGTTCGTGCATGAGCGTGAGCGCTTCGTCAGCGTGGCCAACGACGTGAAGTGCCAGGTGACGTTCAACGCCGACGTGGTGGAGAGCTATCGTCTGATAGGCTACGAGAACCGCGTGATGGAGAACGAGGACTTCGAGAACGACGAGAAGGATGCCGCCGAGATTGGTGCCGGGCAGACCATCACCGCCCTTTATGAGGTCGAGACGAGCCTCGTCGAGAGCAAGGCTGGCGACCTGCCGCTGGTCACCTTCGACTGCCGCTACAAGCCGTCGCTCGGCGCTGAGAGCATCCCCCTACAGAAAACGATGACGACAGGCGATGTGCTCACCACCAGCGAGAATTGTTCGCCGGACTTCCGCTTCGCTGCCGGTGTGGCTGCCTATGGCATGCTGCTGCGCAAGTCGCCCTACAAAGGCGATGCCAACTACGCGCTGGCCAAGGAACTGGTGAGCGGGGGTCTCAGCTACGATCCTCACGGCTATCGTTCCCAGCTGCTGAAGCTGATGGAGATTGCGGCGGAGAAGGATTCACAGAGAACAACTCGCTGAGACCATTGAACCCTAAATCTACACAACATCTAACAGAAATCTTTTCCATTCTCATATTTGTGTCAGATTTATGGAGGATTTAAGGTTCTTCCGCGCCCGACCAAAGACAAACAGATGGGTCGCTTCGCTCAAAATTAAAACAAAAATTTATAAGAAAATTAATCGGGCACCAGATGGGTTCTTTAATTTTTAAAAATAATTTTTGCTTTAATTTTGAGGGCGAAGCCCGACCAATAGGCCTAAATAATTCGTGAGAATTCGATTAATTCGTGCCCCAAAAAAGAGGTCGCTTTGCTCCGCTCGAGGAAAGGTCCTTGAACCCTAAATCTACACAACATCTAACAGAAATCTTTTCCATTCTCATATTTGTGTCAGATTTATGGATGATTTAAGGTTCTTCCGAGCCTAACCGTTCGGTTGAACGGTGGGCAGGGGAGCCCCTTATTTCTTCCGAATGAGGGTCAGGCCGTCGCGAAGGGGGAGGATGACTTTTTCCACGCGGGTGTCGCGGGCGAGGTGGTCGTTGAAGTGCCTGATGCCCTGTGTCTGATGGTCGCGGTCGTAGGCTGTGTCTACTACATGACCGTCCCAGAGGGTGTTGTCGGCGAGGATGAAGGCTCCGGAGGGAATCAGGGAGAGGGCCATCTCGTAGATGTCGACATAGGTGCGCTTGTCGCCGTCGATGAAAACCAAGTCGAACGAGAGCCCCAGACGTGGCGCCTCAGTAAGTGCATCACCAATAATAAGATGTACGCGCGAGGCATAGGGTGATGCATCGATCCATCGGCGGGCGAAGTCCTCCACCTCGTCGTTCACTTCGAAGGTGTAGACGGCACAGTCGTCATCGGCCAATCCCTCGGCCAGGCAGAGGGCGCTGTAGCCGCTGAAGGTGCCTACCTCGAGGATGCGCCGTGGGCGGATCATCTCGACGAGCATCTTCAGCAGTCGCCCCTGCAGGTGACCGCTGGCCATACGTCCGTTGAGCAGTTCGAGATTGGTGGCTCGCCAGAGCCGGTAGAGGTGTTCTGGCTCTGGGTCGATGTGGCTCAGGATGTAGTCGTCTAGCCGTTGCATAGTGCCTCGATGGCCAGGCGGTAGGAGTCGAGTCCGAATCCGCAGATGACCCCTCGGCAGGCGCTGCTGATCATGCTGTGATGGCGGAAGGACTCGCGCTGGTGTACGTTGCTGATGTGCACCTCGATGACGGGTGAGGCGATCGAGCGGATGCAGTCGTGCAGGGCGATGCTGGTGTGGGTGTAGGCACCTGCGTTGAGCACGATGCCGTCGCAGGTGAATCCTTCCTCCTGCAGCTTGTTGATGAGCTCGCCCTCGACATTGCTCTGGTAGTAGCTCAGCTCCACCATAGGATAGTGCTCGCGCAGCTGTGGCAGGTAGTCCTCGAACGACATGCTGCCGTAGATGCCGGGCTCGCGTCGTCCCAGCAGGTTGAGGTTCGGGCCGTTGATAATGAGAATTTTCATATTGTCAGAATGTCAGTTTATTCCTCCTCTTCCTCCGGACGGTCTTCCTCGATGACGAGGTTGTCGATGATGAAGAGCTGGCGCTCCATCGTGTTCTTGCCCATGTAGTATTCGAGCAGCTTCTGCACCTGGTCGGTCTTGTGGAGCGTGACCTGCTCGAGGCGGATGTCGGGCCCTATGAATCCTGCGAACTCGTCGGGCGAGATCTCGCCCAGTCCCTTGAACCGGGTGATCTCAGGGTCGGGCCCCAGGTCGCTGATGGCTTTCAGCCGCTCCTCCTCGCTGTAGCAATAGCGCACGATGAAGTCGGACTTGGTTTGAGGTTTGAGATTAGAGTTTTGAGATATCAAGTTGGCCTGCCGCTCGTCCTCGTCGGCTATCACTCGCTTGTTCCTGATCTTCGTGCGCCTGTTTCTGACGCGGAAGAGCGGCGTCTGCAGCACATAGACGTGGCCCTTGCGGATGAGCTCGGGGAAGAACTGCAGGAAGAAGGTGATGATGAGCAGGCGGATGTGCATGCCGTCGACATCGGCATCGGTGGCTACGATCACCTTGTTGTAGCGCAGGGTGTCGAGTCCGTCCTCAATGTCGAGGGCAGCCTGGAGGAGGTTGAACTCCTCGTTCTCGTAGACCACCTTCTTGGTGAGTCCGAAGGTGTTGAGGGGCTTTCCGCGTAGGGAGAACACGGCCTGCGTGTTGACATCGCGGCTCTTGGTGATGCTTCCGCTGGCCGAGTCGCCCTCGGTGATGAATATGGAGGACTCTTCCTTGCGGTCGTTCTTCACGTCGCTGTAGTGGATGCGGCAGTCGCGCAGCTTGCGATTGTGCAGGTTGGCCTTCTTGGCACGCTCACGGGCAATCTTGGTGATGCCCGCCATCGCCTTGCGCTCCTTCTCACTCTCCTGAATCTTCTGTAGCATGACGTCGGCAGTATCAGGATTCTTGTGGAGATAATTGTCGACCTCCTGCTTGATGAAGTCGCCCACGTATTTATTGATCGAGGGAGGCATGGGGTGGTCGGCATCGACGGTGGCCGGCACAGGGGCCATCGTCAGCGAGCCGAGCTTGATCTTGGTCTGGCTCTCGAACATAGGCTCCTCGACGTTGAGGGCGATGGCTGCGACGATACCCGTGCGGATATCTCCATACTCGAAGTTCTTCTGGAAGAACTCCTTGATGGTCTTGGCGATGTGCTCCTTGAAGGCACTCTGGTGGGTGCCGCCCTGCGTGGTGTGCTGTCCATTGACGAAGGAGTAGTACTCCTCGCCATATTGGTTGGCATGGGTGAAGGCTATCTCGATGTCGTCGCCCTGCAGATGGATGATGGGATAGAGGGCATCGGCGCTCATGCGGTCCTTCAGCAGGTCCTCCAAGCCGCGTCGCGAAAGGATGCGGCGTCCGTTGTACATGATGGCCAGACCGGTATTCAGGTAGGTATAGTTGCGCAGCATGGTCTCCACGATCTCATCGTGGAACTGATAGTTCTGGAAGAGCGTGGCATCGGGCTCGAAGAAGATGTAGGTGCCGTTCTCATCGTTGCTGGCCTCGGTAATGTCGCTGACCAGCTTGCCACATTCGAAGACGGCTTTCCTGACCTTTCCTTCGCGATAGGAGTGCACCTCGAAGTGGGAGCTCAGCGCATTGACGGCCTTCACGCCCACGCCATTCAGTCCTATCGACTTCTTGAAGGCCTTCGAGTCGTATTTGCCGCCCGTATTGAGCACACTGACGGCCTCGATCAACTTTCCCTGGGGGATGCCGCGACCATAGTCGCGCACCGACACACGCAGGCTGTCGTCGACGTTGACCTCGATGCGGTCGCCCGCCTTCATCTTGAATTCGTCGATAGAGTTGTCGATCACTTCCTTCAGCAGCACATAAATGCCGTCTTCGGCCAGTGAGCCGTCGCCCAGGCGCCCGATATACATGCCAGGACGCAGCCGGATGTGCTCCGTACCACTGAGGGTGCGTATGTTGTCGTCGTTGTAGTCAACAGGATTCTCAGGTAGTCCGATGATGTCTTGTTCTTCCATCTTTTTCAGCAAGGTTTCTATTCAATGGGCAAAGTTAGCACTTTTTTGCTAAAAAACGGCAAAAAAGGGAATTTTTTTTCGTTCATGCTTGGCAGAAAGGCTAAAAATCGCTATCTTTGCAGCATATTACGACTAACATTAAAAGCGACGAACATGGAAACGACCATTGAAATACGCTGCAAGAACAACGGTCAGACAGTGGAGGTGCCTATGGGCAGCTCGCTGGAGGAAATCTACGGGCTGCTGGGGTTGGAGATGAAGAACCCTCCTGTCATCGCTCGAGTGAATAACAAGGTGGAAGGCCTGCACTTCAAGGTCTACAAGCAGAAGGACGTGGAATATCTCGACATCACGTCGGCCAGCGGTATGCGTACCTACACCCGCTCGCTGTTCTTTGTGCTGTGCAAGGCTGCCCACGAGCTGTGGAAGGACTGCCGTGTGTCAATCGACGTGCCTGTCAGCAACGGCTATTACGTCGACCTGCAGCTCAATCGTCCCGTGACGCTCGAGGACGCAGGACTGCTGCGGCATCGCATGCAGGAGATCATCGATGCTGCGCTGCCCATCCATCGCCACGAGACCACCACTGAGGAGGCCATCCGCATGTTCACAGAAAGTGGCTCGATGTCGAAAGTGAAGCTGCTGCAGAGTCAGGGAGCCCTCTATACCACCTACTACAATCTCGACGGCTACAAGGACTACTATTATGGCGCCATGCTGACCAACACCAGCCAGCTCTACCTCTTCGGACTGGAGAAGTTCAATGACGGGCTGCTGCTGCGGCTGCCCTCCAGCGAGCACCCCAGTGAGCTGGGCGAGATGGTGATGCAGGACAGGATGTTCGGCATCTTCAAGGAGCATCACCGCTGGCAGAACATCCTGCAGCTGCGCACCGTGGGCGATCTCAATGATGCCATCAGCAAGGGCTACTCCTCGCAGCTGATACAGGTAAGCGAAGCCCTGCAGGAGAAGAAAATCGCACAGATAGCCGACGATATCGCCCGCAGGCGAGGCACTCGTCTGGTGCTCATAGCAGGTCCTTCGTCAAGCGGAAAGACCACCACCTGCAAGCGTCTGAGCGTGCAACTGGCCGTGAATAGTATCAGACCGGTCAACATCTCGCTCGACGACTACTTCATTGACCGCGAGCTCACCCCGCGCGATGAGTCGGGCGACTACGACTTCGAGCACCTGCATGCCCTGAACCTCGAGCTCTTCAACGAGCAGCTCAACGCCCTCTTCCGGGGCGAAGAGATAGAGCTGCCACGCTATGACTTCCCCACAGGACGCAGCATGAAGAGCGGCAAGAAGCTGCGGCTGCCAGATGACGGTGTGCTCGTGATCGAAGGCATCCACGCCCTGAATCCTGAGCTGACGTCCCAGATCCTGCCGGAGTACATCTATCGTGTCTATGCCTCGGCGCTGACCACCCTGCTGCTCGACAACCACAACTACGTGCCCAACACCGACAACCGACTGCTGCGACGCATCATTCGCGACCATAAATATCGCTCGGTCTCTGCCGTCGACACCATCCGTCGATGGCCATCGGTGAGAAAAGGCGAGAACCGCTGGATCTTCCCCTATCAGGAGCATGCCGACGCTATGTTCAACACGGCTATGCTCTTTGAGCTGGCAGTCATCAAGGGACAGGCCGAGCCACTGCTGGAGCTGGTGCCCGAGAACTGCGTGGAGTATGCTGAGGCCTACCGGCTGCTGAAATTCCTGCACTATATCAAGCCCATTCCAGAAGCTCATATACCCCCCACATCACTGCTCCGCGAGTTCCTGGGAGGCTCATCGTTTAAATATTGATTTCAATGTCGGGAAGAAAATCTGTTTTTTTTCTTTCCGATATTGAGTTTTTTTTCGTATCTTTGCACCCAAATCAGAAAGCAAATCATAAATCTAAATTCGCCTGATGTTAATTATCTTTAAACTCCTTGGTTCCCTCGCCCTGTTGATGTTCGGTATGAAGTCAATGAGCGACGCTCTGCAGAAGATGGCCGGTCCACAGCTGCGCCACGTACTCGGAGCTATGACCACCAACCGCTTCACTGGTCTGTTGACGGGTACTGTCGTCACGGCATCAGTACAGTCATCGACGGCCACTACGGTGATGACCGTCTCGTTTGTCAACGCAGGCTTGCTCACACTGGCACAGGCCATCTCGGTCATCATGGGTGCCAACATCGGCACCACGCTCACTGCCTGGATCATGGCCCTGGGAGCGTCGTTCGACATCAGCATCGTCAGCTACGTAGGCTTCTTCGTGGGCATCATTCTCATCTATATGAAGAAGCACCGCTACATCGGCGACTTCCTCTTTGGCTTGGGACTGCTGCTCCTGGGACTCACCACGCTGCGAATGACAGGAAACGAAATGGACCTGGGACATAATCCTACGGTACTGAGCTTCTTCCAGTCGTTTGACCCTGACTCGTTCTGGACCACGCTGATCTTCCTGTTCCTCGGCGGTGTGCTGACATTCTGCGTGCAGTCGTCGGCGGCAGTGATGGCCATCACCATGCTGCTCTGCGGCAGTGGCGCTATGCCTATCTATCAGGGTATCGCATTGGTGCTGGGCGAGAACATCGGCACCACGATCACCTCGAACCTCGCAGCACTCTCGGCTAACACACAGGCCCGTCGAGCCGCTTTGGCCCACATGTTCTTCAACGTGTTCGGCGTGATCTGGATACTGGTCGTGTTCCGCTGGTTCATCGACGGTGTGATATATGTTGTCGACAACGTGATGGGACAGGCTGAAGCCAACATACAGTCGAAGCTGACATTCACGCTGGCAGCCTTCCACACGGGCTTCAACGTCATCAATGCCAGCATCCTCATCTGGTTCATTCCGCAGATTGAGAAGTTCGTGTGCTGGGTCATCAAGTCGAAGAAGGCTGAGGGCGAGGACGAGGACTTCCGCCTGCACTTCATTACTGCCGGCTTCATGAAGACCCCCGAGCTCTCGGTGCTTGAGGCTCAGAAGGAGATACAGTCGTTCAGCGAACGTATGCAGCGTATGTTCGGAATGGTGCAGGAGCTGCTCAGCGAGTCATCGTCAATCACTGGTAAGAAACAGGACGACCAAGCCTTCAACAAGCTTTACTCGCGCATAGAGAAATATGAGGGCATCTCCGACAACATGGAGCTGGAGATAGCCAAATACCTGGAGCAGGTGTCCGACGCCCATCTCAGCGACGAGACGAAAGCCAAGATACGCGCTATGCTCCGTGAGATCAGCGAGCTGGAGTCGATTGGCGATGCCTGCTTCAACATGGCTCGCACCATCAACCGCAAGTACACGCAAAAGCAGGATCACTTCACTGAGAAGCAGTACGACCACATCTATCAGATGATGTCGCTCACCGACAACTCACTCACGCAGATGAACCAGCTCATGGGCGGCCGCAAGGAGAGCTTCGACGTGAACCGCACCTTCAACATCGAGAACGAGATCAACAACTACCGCAACCAGCTCAAGGCACAGAACATCGTCGACATCAACAATCACGAGTACACCTACGCCGAGGGCACTGTCTACATGGATCTCATCAACGAGTGCGAGAAGCTGGGCGACTACGTTGTCAACGTCGTCGAGGCCCGCATGGGAACACGACAGAAAGATGCATAACCCTACACACCATATATCATAATGAGTTTTACTGAACAAGCCAACAAAATCTTCCGACAGGCCATCAATGACTATCATCTGACGGACAATGTCGACACCACAATCCGCAACCCCTATGATCGCGACTCCATCGAGTACAGCCTCTACCTGAAGTGCTGGATCGACACCGTGCAGTGGCACCTCGAGGACATCATCCGCGACCCTCACATCAATCCGCAGGACGCCCTCGCTATGAAACGGCGCATCGACCGCTCAAATCAGGATCGCACAGACTTGGTGGAGGACATCGACTCCTACTTCCGCCAGACATACAGCAACGTGACGCCCCTGCCCGACGCACGCCTCAACACTGAGAGTCCCGCTTGGGCCGTCGACCGCCTGTCGATCCTCGCCCTGAAGATCTACCACATGCGTGAACAAGTGGAGCGGCAGGATGCCTCCGACGAGCATCGGGCCAAATGCCAGGCCAAGCTCAACGTGCTCCTCGAGCAGCAGGTAGACCTCTCCACTGCCATCGACCAGCTTCTGGAGGATATCGAGCAGGGACGCAAGTATATGAAGGTATACCGGCAGATGAAGATGTACAACGACCCCTCCACCAATCCCGTTCTTTATAATAAGAAGAGGTGAAACGTCAGCACATCCTCGTCATACGCTTTTCCGCCCTGGGCGACGTGGCCATGATTGTACCCGTGGTCTACTCGCTTGCTATGCAGTACCCCGATGTGCGCATCACCATTCTCAGTCGGGCTAACGCCAGATCGCTGTTCGAAGACCTCGCACCTAATATCAGCTTCATGGAGGCAGACATCAAGGGTGAGTACCACGGGGTGAAAGGACTCAACTCGCTCTACCGCCGACTGGTGGCCAAGCAGTTCACCCATGTGGCTGACCTGCATAATGTGCTTCGCTCGGAGTATCTGCGCATGCGTTTCAACATGGGGCGCTTCCGCGTGGAACATATCAATAAGCACCGCAAACAGCGGCGGAAGCTTGTGGCTCACCATGCTAAGAACAGCAAGCCGCTGCCCACTTCCTTCGACAACTATCTCGACGTGTTCAGCCGACTGGGATTCCCCATCAGCGATCTGTCGTTCCATTCGCTCTTTCCTGCTGAAGGCGGCAACCTCAACATGCTGCCGGCCTGCATTGGTCCCAAGCGGTCGTGGGAACACTGGATAGGTGTAGCTCCCCTGGCTGCCCACAAGGGTAAGGTCTACCCCGCCGACAAGATGCAGCAGGTCATCGCGCAACTCATCGCGCAGCATCCTCATGCACGCATCTTCCTCTTCGGAAGAGGACGACAGGAGGAGCGGCTCTTCCATCAGTGGGTACAGCTGATGCCCCAGTGTGTCGACGTAGCACGCTGTCTCGAGACCATGCATCAGGAGCTCATCCTCATGAGCCACCTTGACGTCATGCTGTCGATGGATTCAGCCAATATGCACCTTGCCTCGCTCACTGCTACGCCCGTCGTCTCCGTTTGGGGAGCCACTCATCCGCATGCCGGCTTCATGGGGTGGCGACAGCCGGCCGACAATGCCATCGGGCTCGACCTCGACTGCCGGCCCTGCAGCATCTATGGGCAGAAGAGCTGCCACCGCGGCGATTACGCTTGTCTTAACGGCATCATGCCTGAAGTTATCGTAGAGAGAATCAACCGAATATTAACCCCCAAAAACGAATCGGACAAATGAAGAAGTATGTATGCGACGTATGCGGATACGTCTACGATCCCGAAGTGGGCGATCCTGACAGCGGCATCGCTGCAGGCACTGCCTTTGAAGACATTCCAGCCGACTGGGTGTGCCCCATCTGCGGAGTGACCAAGGACGACTTCTCACCTGAGGAATAAACCTCTGGATGAAGCAAACAAAAAAGACGCTCATTGAGTTGAGCGCCTTTTTCCTGTTTTCCGCGTTTCTCTGCCTCAAAAATTAAACTATCCTAAAAATCAGGCAGTTGCGATTCCAAAAGTTGCAAATATGAGTGACCCGCGCTAACTTTGCGCCATGTTTATTCGTAAGAAGCTCAACAAATCAGGGAC
>ONLL01000056.1 GCA_900318685.1 uncultured Prevotellaceae bacterium
GAAGTTCTCGATGACCGATGGAAGACTCAAGCCCTGCTGCTGTGCATAGAGCAGTGCCTCCTGATAAACTTTGTTGTTGATACTCACTTCCATATTGTATGTTCCTCATTATTCTTCATGGTCTCATAGAGGCCACATTAGTCGCTGCAAAGATACGAAAAGAAATTGGAAGTGCCAAAGGAAAGAGGGGAAAAATGCAAAAAAGTGTCGAGTTGTGGCAAAAGTCAGCTAGTCTTCGGAAAGCCGACAAAGGTAACGGGACTGCCGATGCTCGCTTCGCTCGCTGTCTAACTGCACAATGTCTTTGATACTTGCCATATTCTTTTAATTATCGTTGAGGCCATTTTTGGCGCAAATCCTCTGCTGGGGCGCGGCCTAAAGGCCTGCATCGCGCCCCCGCAGAGACTCCGCACCACAACATGAACGGGGTACACCTTGGGGAAGGATGCACTATTCTGAGAAGCGCACAGGGCGTACAGAGCGACCGTTGCAACGGGGGATGCCGTCCATGCTGATGAAGCTCGAATAGAAATACAGGCCCCGCGCGGATCTCGGGCCGCTCTCGAGGAGCGTGCGCGACCAGTAGTCGCCTTCCGAGCCCGCCCCGCTGAGCGAACTACCGTCGCGGTACCCTGCTGCGGGAAGGAATACGGAGTTGCCATTCGAATTGCTGGTAATCAGACGACCTTTGACACCGTTTTGGGTTGTCCATTCGGTAGTGGTGTAGCTGCTGTTGATGAGTTCTTCGAACTGCTCCAGACTCGGCATGCGCCAGTCAGACCCCCAATTTACATAGGCGGCATCGTCATCCGGATCGAGCTCGGTTTTGTTGTCGGTGAAGCCGTTATTGCCGAAATTGCTGTTATTGCAGTACTTGGTCAGTGTTCTGACAGAGCCTTTGCACCACTTGTAGGTGCTCCAATCGTACGTGGACTTGGTACTCATCTCACCCCAAGCGATATAGTTGCCATAGTCCTCAGGACTGCTGGCACCAATATTGCATGTGGCCCACAACGTGCCGCTGGGAAGGCCGAGGTCGACGTAGTCTCGGCCACCAATAGAACCTGATTCATCACGATAGTAGCAGGTATAGGTATCCGTGACATAGTTGACAGCAAGCAGATAGCTTCCCTTCTCCACTTCGTTCAGTATAATCGTCTTGACAGGCTTGTCTTGGGTATCGAAGAACATGAGCGTGCCTTGATATGGACGGAACTTGTAGGTGGAGGCGCCAGTGAAGTTGGTGCTGCCATCTTCATTCAGGGTAAATGACGTGCCACCAAATGATTTCCATCTGCCCACTACCAGTGTGTTGTCCACCATGTAGGGATCGCCCCCAATGCCGATGGTCTGTTTGGGAGCATTGCCCAGGATTACGTCTACTACGCTCACGGCATCAGTGCAATCGCCCACTTGAGTCCTAGGGACGAACGAGCGACGGTGCAAAGATACAAAAAAATAAAGAAACAAGCACAGAAAGAACAGAAAAAAAACTATAGTGCCTTCTTCACGTCACTCACGACCAAGTCGTGTACGCATGCGTGCTATGATTTCCCCAAAAACTCGCTGGGCGTGAGACCAGTCAACCGCTTGAAGAGACGGGTGAAATGATGGGGATAATCGAAACCCAGCAAGCGCGAGGCCTCACTGACGTTATGGCCGTTCATGAGCAGGCTCTTCGCCTGATTGATGACGTAGTTGTGGATGTAGCCGATGGCCGTGCCGCCAGTAGCCTTGCGGACGAGGTCGCCAAAATACCGCGGCGAATAGGCGAGCTCCGAGGCACAATAGGCGACGGTGGGGAGGCCGCTGGCCAGCTGACGGTTCTCGCGGAAATACTGCTGCAGCAGGTTGTGGAAACGCTTCAGCAGGTCGCTGCTGCTCTTGTCCTCCTCCGAGAGCTGCCGCAGGTAGATGCGGTTGCAGTATTCGAGTATGAGGCGCAGATAGCCGAGGAGGATGCTCCGCAGCGAGGGCGAGTCGTCGTGGCCGGTCAGCTCCTGGCGCATCTGGGCAACGAGCTGGGTGATGCTGAGCCACTCGTCGGGCTCCATCCGCAGCGAGCCGTCGAAGAAATAGGAGAAGAACTGATAGTGGTCGATCTGTCGCTCCAGCTCAGATCCATGCAGCAGCTCTGGCGACCACAGCAGCACCCATCCGCTGAGCGAGATGCGCTCGCCGTTGTCCTCCAGTCCGCCTATCTGTCCAGGCTCGACGGCAATGATCGAGGCATCGCTCGTCTGCAGGGTCTTCATGCCGTAGGAGAGTGTCTTGGGAAACTGGCGCTGGATGAAGAGCCCATAGACGCCGTAGTTGTTGAGGCTATGGCGGAAGGGCGCCAGCTCGTCGAAGTGGATGATGCTCAGCAGCGGATGGAGCACGGGGGCATCAACAAACCGTGCGTAGTCGTTGGGGTTGTCTACTTTCAGGATCTTCTTCATCGTGGTGGCAAAGAGAGAGAGTGACTAGGGTTCGGGCATATTCCTGCACAGGCGATGGGTCTCCTTGCGGGCCTCGCGCCAACGGGGGAAGTACTTGTCCATCAGGGCGTGGAAGCGGGCAGTATGGCCGGGTTCCAGCAGGTGGCACAGCTCATGCACCACCACATGCTCGACACACCACTCGGGCAAGAGCAGGACGTAGGCAGAGATGCAGATGCTGCGATCGTGGACGTTGCACTGTCCCCAGCGCGAGATGGTGGGTTTGAAGTAGACGATGCTCGGCTTGACACCCATCTCCTTGGAGTAGCGCTCGACCATCGGGTCGACCAGCGCCTTCAGCCGGCGCAGTGCCTCGTCGGCTTGGGATGGAGTGGCCAGCGGCAGCTGGTTGTAGAACTCGGCGCGCTGCTTCTGACGGTCGCAGGTCTTCTGCCGCGCTTCATTGATCCAGTCGGTATGCGCCTTGATGAACTCCATCACTTCTTTGCGAGGGATGCCTATGGGTGCCGACACGTGCACATCGCCGTTCTTCACGATGCGCATCGACAGCCGGTTCGTCCTTCTGTATGTTATCTCTATGTTCATATTCTATTTGAATCTTCCGGCCAAGGCTCAAACTCGAGCTCGAGCTCTATCCATTGCCGATGACTGGCGATGACGGCAGATGGGGTGGTGCCCGGATGGGACACGCCCAGGCCCAGCAGCCGGATGGGATGGGAATGAAACTCGACGCCCTCCATCAGCTGGCTGGCCAGAGGAAGGATCTCGTCCTTGGTGCGCAACACATGGTCGGCGGTGATGCTGCGGGTGATCTGCTGGAAATCCAGGAACTTGACTTTCAGCGTCAGCGTCCGTCCCTCGAAGTCGTTCTTCTCGATGCGCCTGACCAGCTCGACCACAGTGTGATAGAGATGGAGGGCGACGTCGGCATCCCGGCTGAGATCCGTCTCGAAGGTCTGCTCACAACTGACTGACTTGCGCTCCCACTCGGAGATAACGGGCCGATGGTCGATGCCCCGCGCAAAATCGTAGAACACCCGTCCCATCTTGCCAAACTCCTGCGTGAGCCTGCCGAGCGACAGCTGCCTGAGATCCCGGCCGGTGAAGACTCCCATGCGGTGCAGCTTCTGGGCCGTCTTCTGCCCTACGCCCCATATCTTCTCCACATTCAGCTCAGCAATGAAGTCGAGGGCACGGTCGGGATGAATCACCGTCAACCCGTCGGGCTTGCGCCAGTCGCTGGCTATCTTCGCCAGGAACTTGCAGTAGCTCACGCCAGCCGATGCCGTCAGCCCCGTCGTCTCGCGGATGCGCTGCTTGATCTCGCGGGCGATATCCACACCCAAAGCGATGCCGCGCTTGTTCTCGGTCACGTCGAGGAAGGCTTCGTCTAGCGAGACGGGCTCAATCAGGTCGGTATAGTCGTGAAAGATCTCGTGCAGCTGTGCCGACACCTCCTTATACCGCTGAAAGTGGGGCTCGACGATGATGAGCTGCGGGCACAGACGCTTGGCCACCTGGATGGATTGCGCCGAATGCACACCGAAGCGGCGAGCCTCATAGCTGGCCGTCGACACCACACCGCGCTCGGCATCGTGTCCCACCGCAATAGGCTTGCCTTTCAGCTCAGGACGGTCGCGCTGCTCCACAGCCGCGAAGAACTGATCCATATCGACATGAATGATCTTCATCTCTACCAGCCAGGAGGCAGCACGATATTCTCCACGTCGTGAGCCTGCTCAAACAGCGGAGCAATCTCCTCGTCGCGGAATCCGGCTATGCCACAGCCGATGCGGGTGACGAGGAAGGTAAGCTCGGGATGAGCCTGAGCAAAGGCGATGAACTCGTCGACGTAGGGGCGGATGGTCTCTACCCCACCCTGCATCGTGGGAATGGCATAGCTCTGCCCCTGCAGGCCCACGCCCTGACCCATAACGGCCCCAAACTTGCGGTAGGCGATATAGGCCGCCCCGCCGCCGTGCATACCCTTCAGATTGCTGCCGAAGACGAAGATCTCGCCTGGCTGCAGCTGGGTGATAAACTCTGGTGTTGTTCTCTTTTGTTCCATAATTGGTTCCCTTTCTTCGCAAATCGAATAACACATACTGCTCTCGCGTGCCACAGGCGAAGGCATCGAAGCCCTTCCCATCGAGGCCTCCTGTCTGCGGAGCCAGCGCTCGTCGATCACCTCCGGCATATCCAGGTCCATATCGAAGTTCTTCTTGAAGTAGGGCACGATGTAGCGCTCCTTCAGCTTGTTGAACTTCTGCGAGATGGCCGACGGCGTCATACCCATCTGTGCCGCTATCTCCTTGCCCTTGAAGCCGCGCAGCAGCAGCATGTCGATGATCATACGCTCGTCGCGGCTCAGCGGAGCATGATCGCACACATCCTCCACCATGCGGTTGAACTGCAGGCGCAGGTCGCTGGTCACGTCGAACGACATCAGATAGTCCTGGAACGTCACGCTGCCGTACTCACGGCGATACCACTTCAGCGCATCGAGCACCACATAGCGGAAGCCATTGATGAGCCACGTGCGCAGGCTGACATTGGGCGAATGGTCCTCCAGCGGCTTCCAGTCGTGCTCCATCAGGTAGAGCGCATACTGATGAGCCAGCGACATAAAGTCGAGATTCTCCTTCGTGCTCAGCTGGTAGCGCTTGTCGAAAACCTGATAACCCACGCGGCAGTAGCCGTAGAAATACTTGCGGATGATGGCCTCGTTGCCCAGGCGGAATCCACTCAGGATCTCCTCGTCGGATATTGGCTGATAGTACATACTTTATAATTTTGGCGCGAATTTACAAAAAAATCTTCATACTCGCTTAATTTTTTCTCAAATTCTTCTTTAAAGAGATAAAAGACGTCTTACAAAAGAGTATTCACCATTAAAAAAGCTACGATTATGAAAACAAATGAAGCAAAGACCAAGCGCGTGTTCAACCTGATTATCGTCGATGAGAGCGGCTCGATGTCGATCATCCGCAAGCAGGCTTTCGCAGGCATGAACGAAACCCTCCAGACCGTACGCAAGATGCAGGAGAAATATCCCGACCAGGAGCAGCACGTCACCCTCGTCACCTTCGACACCGGCCACACCACCTGGCACTACGACAACACCCCTGCAGCTCAGACGCAGGACCTGAGCTGGAAGGCCTACAATCCTGGCGGCGGCACTCCCCTCTACGATGCGATGGGTATGGCCATCTCAAAGGTCAACGCACAGGTCGGCGACGACGACAATGTGCTGGTGACCGTCATCACCGACGGCGAGGAGAACAGCTCGCAGGAGTGGACGCTGAAGATGATACGCACGATGATCGAGAAGCTCAAGAAGCAGCACTGGACCTTCACCCTCATCGGCACCGACAACCTCGATGTGGAGACGATGGCTCACTCGTTTGCCATCGACGAGCACCTGAAGTTCGAGCAGACCGAAGCCGGCACCAGCGCTATGTTCGCACGCGAGCGCCGCAGCCGCGAACGCTTCAACTGCTGCTTGGCAGCAGATGAGCCGATGCCTGTGGGCAAGTTCTTTGAGGAGAACTGAAAAAGAGCGTTATTCCGTTGTCAATAATTTTGACACTTCCGCTGGATTGAGTGCCCATTCATAGGTGTATGCCTCGTCGGCATCACCGGCACTCTCCACAGCGGTGAGATGCTGGGCCTCGGCCTTCATGTCGAGAAGCTGGCCGATGGTGAGCTTCGACTCCACCTTATGCAGCAGCGCCTCGATGGCCCCGCTGTCGGCCCCTCTCAGCGTCTGAGCGAGGAAGGGCATCTCCAGCCAGATGATCTCGCGCTTGGCCACATCCAGCACACCGAAGATCAGGCCCTTCGAGAGGTTGCCCTCGCTGATGCGGACCATATGCTGCACACACGACGGATCGTAGGCCACGCCCGTCTTCTCCGACACCTTCATCTCGTGGGCAGAGTTCATCCATCCCACGACCAGATTGAGCGCGAGAACCCCCGTAGAATAGGCATTGCAGGAGAAGGCGACATAGCGCGCGCCGGCCTTCTCGAGCTCAGGCATCGACAGCTCGATGTACTCAGCCGTGCCCACCATATCGGGAATCGAACGGATATCGCCCGAGTGCTTCGCGCCGGTACAAGTCAGATTGTAGTAGGCACACTCTTCGATTCCTTCCTGAAGCTCAATGCGGGCACTCAGGTCCATATCAAGGTGCTGTGCAGGCAAGCCCTTACCCCACTGTAGAAACAGGCGGACGGCATCGCCCTCAACAGGGAAGCGGGTGCCCATCAGCGCACAGGAAGCATCCTGGACGGTGGCTGAGCGGTCGCCCACGCTGATAGGTATATCGTAGAGTGCAGGATCAACGTAGATGGTCTTCGACTCCGTCGGCTGGGCAGCGAAACGTCTTGACATTGACGACTTATAGAGGCCATCTACAGCAGCCACCATCGACTGGCGGGCTTCATCATCATAGAGGGCCAGCAGTTTGTTCGGCTCCAGCTTATAGGTCACGCCAGTGATGGGCCTGGCCAGACGCTGTTCCTTGGGATCGAAGTATGCCTCAGCAGCATTGCCGAGCGAGAGCAGCAGACGTGCCGGCAGCTGGTCAGCCACCTCCTCAAAGGCAGCCAACACCTTCTCGCTGCCGAAGCGGAGCATCGATGCAAACAGGCAACGGGCGAAAAGTCCCGGGCGCTCCTTCAGCAGGGCGAGCGTGGTGTCGGCATCGTTGGCTGTGCGGGCTTTGTCGACGCGTCCCTGCCAGGTGGTGTAATCCTGCCTGTAGAACACATCGAGGATCTCTGCCAGGTGGCCGAAGCCTTCCTTGCGCGAGTATTCACCCAGACGGAGCGCACGGATCATGCGAACCCACATGCCGCGCTTCGAATGCATGCTCTCAGCAGCTTGGCGTGCAGTCATCGGGATGGCATTCAGCCACTTGGCCACACGCAGGCAAGCCTTGCGGTCGTACTTCAGCATGAGTTTCTGCTTCATGCAAGCTGCAGCATCTGCGCCTAGGTCGAGCGGCTCCCAAATGTGAGCGTACGCCCATCGGGCGTGGGCGATAAGCGTCTTCGGCTCGATGATCTGCACGTAGCCGGTCTTCTCGTACCAGAGGTAACGGAGCACGTCGACCGGAGTCTTCAGCAGCTTCGAGGCCTCCTCTGCCCTATCCTGCTCCACCAGCAGCTTGACGACGAGCATAGCCGTTTCCTTCATGGTGATATCGACATCATCAGGAAGGTCAAACTCGCGAAGCAACAGCTCCAGCGTGTCCTTCTGGGTGCCGTCAAGCGGAGTGGGCGATGTCAGGAGCGAATCGTACACATGCTTCAGGTCCTCCAAGGTAAACAGGCGCAGCTCCCTAAGCTTACTGCCCTGTCCCTTATAGACGAAGTCAGTCGTCACAAACGGCTTGCCACAGAAGGGGCAGCCGTTGTATCGCTCCAATGGGAAGGTGCCTTCAGGAATCAGATGTCCGCAGGGCAGCCTGGTGCCCTTGAAGCCAGCCTCTTCGCCGAAGATATTGGCAATCAAGGTGATGAGATGGTCGGCCAGGCTCTCGCCCGTAGGCACGTCCCATCCCTTGACGAGCGGTGCCCAGTTAAGGTTCACGCCCATCACGTCGTCGATGCACTCAGTAATATCTAGTAGTTCGTCGGCGGAGACTGCATTCAAAGCGTGCAGCAGCTCTTCGCTGACACAAAATCCGTTTTTCATTAGTCGGGCCACGAATGCCAGCACCGGCACCGTGGCCTCCGACTGCATGTCAATGTCCCTCCGGTTAACGTCGAGGAACAAAGCACGGTAGCGCAAAGCTACCTTTGTCAAAGTCTTGTTGTACATTTTAAATAAGTAGGTAATTGAGGAACTAGACGAATTGTTTCTGGACCGAAGTCCCACAGGATAGAAGTAAGTCCCTCTTGACCTTGTTATACCATTAAAATTGCTGTGACGACTCGCGCTCGAGTCGCTGATGAGTTATCGTGATGCAAATATAGGGGAAAAATCCGAATTTGGCCCTCTGAATTAGTTAAAAATTGCAAAAAGGCTCTATTTTTCGGTCTTTTCCCTCGTTCATCCCTATTTTTTCCATGCATTCACCACCTCGCCGATATACATCGAGTGCACGCCGGCAGGGAAGTTGGCATACATCCTCCTGGGTGCGTCGCTCTTGAAATACTGAGGGTCGAAGGGTGCAGCATACATGATCTTGCACTCTATCACCATCGAAGCCTCCGTATAATACGGTGTCCCGTTGGCGGTATAGGCCGTATGCAGCCCCATCGCCTTGGCCTTGTCCTCATCGCGACCGCTCTTGGTGCCCATGTAGTTCAGCACCTTGCTATGCTCGACGTCGAAAGCCATCACGGTGAAGTACTCAGCCTTGTCCAGGAACTCCTTGGTGTAGCGTTTCTCAGCCACATAGACCGTGAGCGCCGTGCGCCCCCAGAGCGTCCCTATGCCGCCCCATCCTATGGTCATCGCATTGCTCTTCTCCTTGTCGCCGGCAGCCAGCAGCTCGGCTTCATGGAACCATTGAAACCCGTTCTCCGTAAAGTCTTCCCTCACGTTGAACTTCTTGAACCCACTCTCCTCCTGAGCTGATGCAGGAGCTACGGCCATCGTCATCATGGCCATCATTGCTGTGATAAAAATGCTTTTCTTCATAATTAAACCTAATATTTGCTGCAAAATTACGAAATATCCGGCAAAAACGAGTACCTTTGCGAAGAAAATCTGCGAAAAATCATGGATAAGGCAAAGAATAAGGTGCGAATCACCGCCATTCGCCAGACGGTATATCACGACCTGATGGCAAAATACGAGAATCCCATCGAGCACACCTGCGACGTCAGCCCGGGGCAGCAGTGGATCTCCGTCGACGGGCAGCGTCCTGAAGGCTTGTGTCCGTCGGCCTGGTCGTCAATGCGCGAGTTTGTCGAGTCGCTAGCCAGGGGCGAGGGTAACTTCTATGATGGATGGATGAAGAACCCGATGAGTGCGATGATCAGTTGCAACGACGGTTTCCGTCCCTTCAGTTTCTATATTGAGGTCGTCGAACAAGCACAATGAATGCGATAGCCATCCGACTGCTCAACCAAGAGCTTGCGGCACCTCAGTTCACCGACCCGGCCGATGTGGTCAGCCACATGGGAGCCGTGCAGGCGCAGGAGTATCGCATGATGCGATGGGCTGTGGCCATGCGTACACGCAAGCCCTCGGCCAAGGCCTTCAAACGGGCCTTCGACAGCGGGCACATCCTCCGTCTGCACCTGATGCGAGGCACCTGGCAGCTGGTGTCGGCCGATGACTACTGGATGATGATCGGCCTCTGCTCGCCCAAGGCCATCGCCGTCACCAAGGGATGGATGAGCAGCAACAGGATCTCCATACCCGACGAGGAGCTGCTGCACGTCAGCGATATCCTCGCCCAGACGGCATCCGACCTGGGGAGCGCCACCAAAGAGGACTTCGTGAGGGCCTTGGCCCAAAGGGGCGTCACAATGGACGATCACCGTCTGTCTTACCATATCCGCATGGCCGAGATGTCGGGCACGCTCTGCAGCGGGGCATTGCTGCCTTTCAAGGCCACCTACGCACTCACTGCCTCCAAGGTGCAGCCTAGGGCGAGGATGGACAGAGACGAAGCCCTGATGCGCTTCACCCGCAAGTACTTCCAAAGCCGTCAGCCAGCCACGCTCGAGGATTTCGCGTGGTGGTCAGGCCTGAACATCAGCGACTGCCGCAGGGGCATCGCGCTCCTGGGCCATGCGCTTCACATCGAGAAATGGCGCGGGCGGGACTTCTACCTCACCGACAGCTGCCGCACACGAGGATTCCGGAAGGGCAGGTTCCTCCTCATCCCTCCCTACGACGAATACCTCATAGGCTTTAAGTCGCGCGACATCGTACTCCCACCCGAGCACAAGCATCGCGCCCATAACAACAGCGGCATTTTCCAGCCCATCATAGCCTACGACGGCACCGTCTGCGGCAACTGGTCGCCCTACAGAGACGACTGCCAGCCGTCATTCTTCGTCGACGACTTCAGCCCGGCAGACATACAGGAGGCCTGGCAGGCTTACAGGGCTTTCCGCGACAATCAGAAATAACACTCACACAGATGATGGACCTACGACTGATCATATTCGATTTCGACGGAACGCTTGGCGACACCCGGCGCAACATCGTGACCACCATGCAGATGACCATCAGGGAGCTGCTTCTGCCCCCGCGCACTGACACAGAGTGTGCCTCCACCATAGGGCTGCCGCTGGCGGGATGCTTCAGGGCACTCTATCCCGATATTCACGACGACCGCATCGGCCTTTGTGCAGCGACCTACCGCCGCATCTTCGACGAGAACCTCCAGCACATCAAGCCCGAGGCATTCCCGGGAGTCGTCACGACCCTGCAAGCCCTTCGCCAGCGGGGATTCACGCTCACCATAGCCTCGTCGCGCTCGCGCCTTTCCCTCACTGAGCTGACCCGCGACATGGGCATCGCCGATTACATCTCTTATCTGATAGGAGCTGACGACGTGAAGGAAGCCAAGCCCAAGCCCGAGCCAGTGCTGAAGACGCTCGCAGCCGTGCACGTCGAGCCTCACGAGGCGCTCGTCGTAGGCGACATGGCCGTCGACATCCTGATGGGAGCCAATGCCGGCACGAAGACATGTGGCGTGACCTGGGGCAACGGCACCCGGGCGGAGCTCAGCGAGGCCGGAGCCGACCACATCATCGACAAAATGGAGGAGCTACTCAGTATATGCAAATGTCATTAGTCATCTATCTGCTGATCCCGCTGCTGGGCACGATGCTCGGATCAGCCTTCGTGTTCTTCATGAACGACGCTATGTCCGTGCGACTGCAGAAGACCCTGCTGGGCTTCGCCTCGGGCGTGATGGTGGCCGCCTCCGTATGGTCGCTGCTGATACCGGCAATGGAGATGGAGGCCGCCAAGGGAGCCTGGGCCGTGCTGCCGGCAGCCCTCGGCTTCCTGCTGGGAATGGGGTTCCTGCTGCTCATCGACGAGCTGACGCCCCACCTGCATATCGGCACCGACAAGCCCGAGGGCATGCGCTCGCACCTGTCCCGGACGGCGATGCTGGCCCTGGCCGTGACCATCCACAACCTGCCTGAGGGCATGGCCGTGGGCGTGGTGTTCGCAGGAGCCGACAGCGGTACGGCAAGCATCTCGCTGGCCTCGGCCATTGCCGTCGCACTGGGCATTGCCATCCAGAACGTCCCCGAGGGAGCCATCATCTCCATGCCCATGCGGGCAGCAGGCAACAGCCGCTGGCGCTCGTTCCTCATCGGCTCGCTCAGTGGTGCCGTGGAGCCCGTAGGAGCCCTCGCCGTGCTGCTGCTGGCCTCGCTGCTGATGCCTGCCCTACCCTATCTGCTGGCCTTCGCCGCAGGAGCCATGTTCTATGTCGTCATAGAAGAGCTCATACCTGAGGCTTCCAACGGTGAGCACAGCAACCTCAGCACCATAGGCTTTGCCGTAGGCTTCGTGCTGATGATGGTGCTCGACGTGGTGATGGGATAGACTTAATGTGCCCGTGGTGCTGATGGAGACCATGAACGGCCTGCCTGAGAGGAACAACAGCCAGGGCTACGGCTCGATGGAATACTGCATCAAAGCGGCCCTCGGCGAGCCTGAACGCCTGATAGCCTACAACACTTACCAGGTGAAAAACTACGACCGCTTCGAGCTCGGCAGTTTCTCAGAGGAAGCCAAGCGCCAGTGGCGTGACGAGCACTGGGAGCAGGATCTGCAGAAGGCCTACGAAGCCGGCAGACGGATGGCCGAGAAAATATTGAACTGATTTAATAATGTCTAATAAACAAAGTAAAGAAATGAAAGAGCAAGTATTACAGGCCATGCGCGAGGCAGGCAAGCCCGTCTCGGCTGGCGACGTGACCAAGGCACTGGGTGCCGACCGCAAGGAAGTGGACAAGGCTTTCGCCGAGTTGAAGAAAGAGGGCGCCATCGTCTCGCCCGTCCGCTGCAAGTGGGAGCCGGCTAAGTAGCACGATTTCCCGCTCACCCTTTATTTACAGGGGTTTTCAGAGATTAAGGGCCTCAAAAACCAGTGTTTTGAGGCCCAAAATGAAAACTCGAATACTCGAATACTCGAATACTTTAGAACGGGCCGTGACATAGGAACCCACCCCCATCCCCTCCCGAGGGGAGGGGAGTTTGGTTAGAAGAGAGGGCCGTGGCCCATACACGAGGTAGTGGTGACGGCCGCGATGAATGCCGTGATGGCTGCGATGAGGCCCTCCATCAGCCGGTTCTTCAGTCGCTCACTTATCTTCATTGTTCATTTCCTCCTTTGATTGTTTAGGTCGCTTACGCGACCACTCTTCACTCTTCACTCTTCACTTCCTACGGACGTGGTTCGTCGTCGCCTCCGCTGCTGCCTCCGCTGCCGCTGTCGCTGGCGGGCTCGATGCCGCTGCCCTGGAGGTCAGCGGTGAGCTCGAAGCGGACGTCCTTGAGCATGGTGGCGGGATGGTCGAACACCTGCTGCTGAGTGGTCACGAGGGTGGCCACGCCGTTGATGATGCGGGCACGCTGCACCTCCGACACACCCTTGAGCACGGAGGTGACCTCGGGCTGGAAGTTGACGCGGCCCTTCTTCACCAGCGAGGCGTTGCAGCCGGCCTCGGTGTCGCTGCAGGCACTGGAGATGCCCACCTTGAAGATGCCCACGCCGTCGAGCTTGATCTTCTGACCCAGCTCGAAGTAGTGCTTGAAGGCG
>ONLL01000055.1 GCA_900318685.1 uncultured Prevotellaceae bacterium
GTGGGCATTCGTCAGACCCACGGGCACCACGATATGACCTACGCGGACGTTAGCCCAACGAGCAAACGACTTCTGTATCCAGAACTGCTCAAGCTCTACCTCGCCGCCCTTCTCGGTTTCCTGTTCCCACTCACCGCCTTCCTCGTCTTCCTTCTCGTAGGCGATGCCCGTGCCACCGTGCTCGAACTCTATCTCCGTGCCCAGCGTCCAGCCTTTGCCGAAGTCGTACCCCAGCCAGACCACGGCATGCGGTATGTCGAAACGCCCGTGCGAGGGGTCGTCCTTATGTTCTTCCGGTTGACTGTAGCGACTCACGTGGTCGCTGTAGAAGTTACGTGAGAAGGCTGCTTCACCGTAGCCACCCACGCTCAGGCGGCTCTGTGCGCCGGCAGTCAGGACGCAGCACGCACTTATCAGTGCTAATCCAATTCTTTTCATGTCTTTTTACCTTTATTGTCGATTTCCGGCTGCAAAGGTAACAAGTATTAACATTTCTGACAATACCTAAAAATGATGAAAATTTATTCCTCACCCCTTGACCTTATCTACGTCCACGTAGCCGTGGGTGACGGCATAGATGGTCAGTGCCGACACGCTTTTCAGGCCGAGCTTGTCCATGATGTTTTTGCGATGGGTGATGACGGTGGATAAACCGATGTGGAGCTTGTCGGCCACCTCTTTATTAATATAGCCTTGCACGATGAGTGACATGACCTCCACCTCGCGGCGTGTGAGGAGCTGGCGGGGCTGAGCGGACTCGGTGGCTGTGGGTGGCAGGTTGCGACCGCCGCGGTGGGCATGCTGTTCCAATTGGAGCAGTGCATGGAGCAGTTGCTGTTCGGGTTGGTTGATGTAGAGACAGTGGAAGTCGGACAGCTGGGCGGTCTCGTTCTGAGTCGTTGTCAGCACGATGGTTTTTCGTCTGCGCTCCAGGAAGAAGGCACGCTCGCTGAGCACTATTTCCATCGAGACGAAGTAGTGGAAATACTGGTCGGGATGGTTGGCAGTGAGTTCGGCAAAGGAGCCCAGCGTGACTACCTCGGCTATCGGCATCACGCTCTGCAACAGCTGTCGCATACCTATCAGCGCCAGTGTGTTGCTACCTACTACGGCTATCTTTGGCTGTCCCATTGTTTCCATATTGTTTGCAAAGGTAGTGCAAACCGAGAGAAATACAAAATAAATCACGATTTATTTTTGGTTATTTGAAAGATATGCTGTATCTTTGCAGCGCTATTAACTTATTAAGTGTATGAAATACCCACATTACTCACTATTCGCATTGTTATTGCTGTTGCTGGCGTCGCAGGTGTCGGCTTACGAGCAGCAGTCTATCAACATCACCGTAAACGGAAAACAAAGAAACATGGTGGTCTTCACCCCAAACACGTTGCCTGAGAAGTCGCCGCTCTTCATTGTGACGCACGGCATGAACCAGGACCCGGAGTACCAGTATGGCTCTGACAAGCTGTATGAGCTGATTGACACGGCGAAGTTCGTGGTGACCTATCTGCGTAGCGACGGCAGCACATGGGACATTGGCGGTACGAACGACCAGAACTTCGTCAGCAAGGCCATCGACGAGATGTACACCCGCTATAACATTGACAAGGACCGCGTCTATTGGTCGGGCTTCTCGATGGGCTCCATGCTGATTCACCACTGCATAGCGAACATGCAGAACAAAATTGCGGCCTTTGCGCCCACCAGTGGCATCCAGTTCTCTGAGCAGCCCTGGAACAAATGTCAGAAACCCGTGAACCTGCTGGAGTGCATCGCCTACGACGACGATGTGTTCGGCTATGAACAATACGGCATCCATGCCTACATAGAGAACTACGCCAAGCACGACAAGCACACGCAATATAGCAAGACGGTGTATCAGCCCGGCTGGTATGACGGTGACCTGGAGAAATGGACAGGTGGTGCGAACGGTGGCGAGGTGTGGCTGTTCTCTTACCACAGTGGCGGCCACTGGCCAATGACCGACAACCGTAAGCTGATATGGAACTTCTGCAAGCGCTTCTCGTTGAACCAGCCCAAGGCGCGCATCACGGTGCCTGCTGGCGAAACCACGCACCTCTGCATGGCTCCTGAGGGTGAGGCTACCTTCCACGACTTCGCCATTGAGGCTACTGCGCAAGCACAGCAGGGCGAGATTGTGAAGGCAGACATCTATGATGGCACCACGCTGCTGCAGACCCTGACAGCGGCTCCCTATACCGCCACACTGACGGCTCCTGCAGTCGGTACGCACGACGTGCGCATGGAGGTGACGGACAGCAATGGCAAGACGGGCGAGGCCTCGTGTCTGATTAACTGCGTAACATCAGAGACGACGTATGACCTGAGCGGCCGTTTCAATATGGAAGGTATCGTGCCACAGGACTGGTATGTCAGCAATGGCACCGGCTCCTCGACGCGTGTGGGTGGTGGTCTGCCCTTTACCAATGGTCCTCGCCTGCTGCACTTCACCAATGAGAGCAAGGGCTTCGAATACGGTCTGCTGATACAGAATGCCGCAGGCGGAGAGAAGGCCGCGTGGGCGAAGTTCGGTGACGCCTCAGGCCGCTCTACGATGACGCTGCACACAGGACATTACACGCTCAGCTTCAGACTGTATAACTGGGAACATCCTGAACACGTGCCCGTGACGGTGGCCTTGGAGGACGCCAACGGCCAGACGGTGGCTTCGACCGTTATCACGCCCACGAAGAATATCGGCGGCAATACGGCAAACGCCTTTACCAGCATCCGTCCTCAGAAGTTTGAGTTCACGGTGGCTCAGACAGGCGACTATGTCATCGTGTTCTACACCGGTGCTGCCAAGGACGACGACTTCGTAGTGGGTCGCATCACCCTCAAGGCGGACGACTTCAACGCTACGGGCATTATGGATGTAAGAAGTAAGACGGAAGAGGGCAGAAGTGATGTCTATGACCTGCAGGGTCGCAAGGTCTCACCTCTAAATAAGGGCCTGTATATCGTGAATGGTAGAAAGGTAGTGCTTCCGTAATCAGGAAGCTTGCTATATAGAAAAAGCCGGGGAAGTCTCCATGAACTTCTCCGGCTATTTGTTAGTATATAACGCGTTTGTGTCAGCTAATGGTGAAGAGGTTGAAGAAACCAGTCATCATGAACACCTTCTTGATGTCATCGTTGATGTTCTGAATAACAACGCTTCCACCCTTGGCAGCAACCTCCTTACGGATGGTAAGGAAAAGGCGCAGACCTGATGAACTGATGTACTCCAAGCCTTTGCAGTCGAGTGTGATAGCCTTGTCGGCATTCTCCAACAGAGGGAGAATCTCCTGCTGGGCCTTGACGGCTGCGGGGGTGTCTAATCGGCCACTGACGGTGGCGTACATGCCTTGCGGCTGTTGTTGAATGTCAAATATCATCGTTAAACTCTTAACTTTAAACTTTAAACTCTAAACTCTAAACTCTAAACTTTAGACTTACTTCACGAGTGCTTTGCGAGCAGCCTCGATCTCAGCCTTCATGTCGTCCATCTGAGCCTTCAGCTCGTTGACAGAAGTGGCGTTGAGGTGCTCCAGCGGAGTCATAGCGGCAGCAACGGGTGCAATCTCAGGATCGTACTGAGACAGACGGTTGGTGGCGTCGAGGATGAGGATGATACGGAAAGTAACGTTAGCAGCGGTCTCGTCGGTGAAGGTGCTCAGGAACTTGTCCTTGTTCTGGCTAACGATGTAGAGCTGCTCAACGAGGGCAGCAGAAGCAATCTGCCAGAAGTAGTTGATGCGACCGTTGTCCTCCATAGCGTCGTAGAGGGCAGAAGAGGTCTCGAAGATGCTGCCCTTGTCCTCAATGTCCTTGAAAGAAGGATCGTCGATGTCAGCAGCCAGCTTGGTGATGGCCTTGTCGAAGTCCTCAACGGGCATCTCATAGAGGTTAGCGATGCGCTTGTCAACGTTCAGGGCAGCGAGTACGCGATACTTCTCAGCGAGAGTGGTAGCCTCGTCAGCTACTGCAGGAGCGAGCAGATAGGTTGGCTTCACCTGCTTCTCTTCCTTGGTGAGTGCGATGCCGTTCTCAGTCTCCTTCACGAAGTTGGGCTGGTCAATCTTGCTGAACTCAGCAGCGATGCTGTCGAAGTGCATCTTGATGCTGGCCTCAATCTGCTCTTGTTCGAAACTCTTCAGAGAATCAGCCTCCTCTGCGTTGCTTGTACTTTTGTTACCTCCGCATGCTGCGAAGACGATGGCTGCAAGAGCCAGGATAGATAACTTTTTCATCTGTTCTTTTGTTTTTTAAGTTATTAATAATGTTTATTTCATTTTTCGTTTTTCATCTTTCATTTCCTGACGTATTTTCCTGGACAGTCGGTGAGTAGCAGGACGATGCACAGGATGCTCATGAGCAGCATGATGCTGATGTTGAACCAGAGGGTCTTAATGTGCCACGAACCGACCACTTTCTCACTGCTGTAGAATGGGGCATTGCCACAGCTGGTGAAGGGCGTGAGGAAGATGAGTCCCGTACGGGGCACGATGCAGTTGTCGATAACATCAACCATCGAGTGCTGGTCGGCACCGACCACGCAGTCTTCGAGCTTCAGGTTGTAGTTGTCGCGCTTCAGCTGCAGCACGCCGTCCTTACCGGCAGTGCGCAACAGCTTGCTCATGATGGCGTCGCGTTCCAGCGCCAGCTTGTTGCTGCGCTTGGTGAGGTTCTTCTCAGCCTCCTGCATGTAGTTGTAGAGCGACTGGTAGTCGTAGGCACCCTGATAGGGCTGGATGCCGCAGAACGCTGTGACGCGTGGCAGGTTGTCGCGGATGACCTCGATGTGGTTGGGGTCAACGGGCTTGTGGTTCTTCTGCTCATCGCGCAGGGTCTGCAGCTGTGACTGCAACTCGTAGAGGTAGCCCATGTTATAGAACTGGTTCTCGTACTTCTGGCGGTCCACCTCGAAGAACTCTTTCTCGTAGGCATTGTCGGTGAACGACGAGACAGCCAGCGCCTCGTAAGCCCAGCGCGAGGGGATGAGATTGCCCACCAACGGTACGTTGCCCGTCGTGCTCTTGGGCGTAAGGTCAGAGAAGCTGACCACCAGTCCGCAGAGCAGAATCTGTGGGATGAGCAGCATGGGGATGCTGATATAGATAGCCACGATGCTGCTGAGACATTGTGAGAGCAGCAGTCCTGTGAGGTTGGCGAGGAATGCCGTCACAAACAGGATAAGCCACCACGTGGTGAACAGTCCTTGGATGCCCATCATCGTGTTGCCCACGAGTATGAACAACAGCGTCTGCACCAGTGACAGCGCACCCATGAAGACAATCTTCGACCAGATATAGCTGCCGTATGACAGGTGCAGGAAGCGCTCGCGCTTGAGCAGCGCACGGTCCTTGAAAATCTCCTCGGCGCTACCGCTCATACCTGTGAAGGTGGCCACGATGACCGCCATGAAGAAGTAGCTGACGAGGTTCTTGTTATTCATCACGCTATAGCCCTCAGGGGGTGCAAAGCGCGTCAGATAGCCGCAGACCAGTGCCAACAGCGGTGCTTGGAGCAGGGCGATGGCCATGTATTGCGTATTGGTTATCTTGGTACGGATGGTACGACCCAGGAAGATGCCGAACTGCTTCAGTGCTCCTGGCTTCTTCTGGTCGGAGGGAGGTACAGCGCTGACAGCCACAGGCTCCACGCCCTTCTTGGCTTGTACCTTCAGGTAGAGCTCGTGCCACTCCTGCGGAGTCGTCTTGCGCTCGTCAGAGAGCTCGCCACTGCTGTTGAGGGCTTTCTCGTCAATGATGTTGAGCACAATCTCCGGATTCACATTACCACACGTCGGACAGGCGCTGGTCTCTGCATCTGCGTAGTTGGCCGCCTCCTTGAAGTAGGTGACAGCGTCGATGGGGTTGCCGTCATAGACGGGATAGCCTCCCTTGTCGAGCAGCCACAGACGGTCGAAGAGCTTATAGACGTCGCTGGACGGCTGGTGGATATTGACTACGATGAGCTTGCCCTTCAGCGTCTGCTCCTTCAGCAGGTTGATGACTTTCTCAGTGTCTGCTGACGACAGGCCGCTGGTGGGCTCGTCGAGGAACAGCACGGCAGGCTCGCGGATAAGCTCCAGGGCGATGTTCAGGCGCTTGCGCTGACCACCGGAGATGAACTTATGAATGGGTGAGCCGACCTTCAAATCCTTGGCGGCGTCGAGTCCGAGGTCTTTCAGCGTCTTCATAACACGACGGTCAAGGTCTTCATCGCTCATGCCCTCGAAGCAGAACTTGGCGGTGTACCAGAGGTTCTGATAAACGGTGAGCTCCTCGATGAGCAGGTCGTCCTGTGGCACAAAGCCGATGAGCGCCTTGGCGGCGGGCTCGGTGATGCTGTGCCCATTGATGGTGATGGTGCCCTGCTGGGGCGTCAGCGTGCCGTTGAGCAGTGACAGGAGCGTCGTCTTACCAGTACCCGAACCACCCATGATAGCCAGCAGCTCGCCATTGCGCAGCGTGAAGCTGAGGTCGTGCATGCCGTTGTCGCTATTAGGGAAGCGGAAATTGATGTCGCGTCCGCAGAAGGTGACAGCCTGTGTGGTGTCGTGCTCCTTCTGGTAGCAGGCAATGATGGATGAGTAATAGACGGGATTGCTGTTCATGCCCTTGAGCACACTGCTCTGGAGCCACACCTGATAGGCACCCGGCAGAATGGGGATATCGTTGAGCAGCACCTTGTCTTGCCCATCGTAGCTGAAGAGCAGGAGGCCCGTCTCTGTGTCGTAAAGTGTCTTGAGCACGCCCTCGAAACCTGCGAGGTGGTGCAGCTTGACGTATTCTGTCTCGCAATTGTTGACGAAGTCG
Source organism: uncultured Prevotellaceae bacterium (assembly GCA_900318685.1). Lineage (GTDB taxonomy): Bacteria > Bacteroidota > Bacteroidia > Bacteroidales > Bacteroidaceae > Prevotella. The sequence goes on from ONLL01000055.1 coordinate 6,828, forward strand.
AAGAAATTGCGATATTGTCTCTCAGGGATGTGGAAGTGGGCAGCCATCGTGTCGAACATCTCGACAGACTGGATGCCGTTGCCACCGCAGAACTCCATCAGACGGAGCAGCAGCAGGGCTTCCTCACTGGTGCGAATCTTACCATGCAGATTTGAGCAGATGCCACTGACAGTTTCCTGGGTGTTCAAGTCGTCAGTCATCTCGTAAGCCATGCGCATGTCGCTATACAAATCGACATAGAGGTCGGTATTGCGGATACCGAAATGGCGACGCAGATAACTGATGAGCATGTCTTTTGCCCATCGTTCATCCACCTGTTCTTCTTTGCCGAATAGGGCAAACAAGCTGATGAAACTGGAAAGAATGATATCTGTCATCTCTCTTGGCGGCTCATATTAACATGATGCCGTATATATATATTGTTTGCAAAATTATTAAAAATCTCTTACTGCAGTCCACTTGCCGCAGTTAAAAAACATTAAATAGGGCTCAATTACTCCTGTATGACGGGCGGTTTGTCAATTTTCTTGCGAAGTGTCAGCACATTCTTTCCGTCAATGCGCTCGTAGTTGATGCTATCCATCAGCTGGCGCACCAGGTGGATACCCAGTCCGCCAATGGGTCGTTCTTCAACACCGAGTGTGATGTCAACCTCAGCCTTGGCGGTGGGGTCGAAGGGAATGCCGTTATCGACGATGGTGAACTTCAGACGTTCGTCGTCGGCTTGGGCCTCGATGTTGACGTTGCCAACAGTGCCAACGGGGTAGGCGTAGCTCATCACGTTGACGACAGCCTCCTCGATAGCAAGGTTCATCTGCATAACCATAGTAGGTTCAAAACCGACCTCCATGCATACCATGTCGACAAAGTCGGACAGTTGTGGTACCTGTTCGAGGTCATTGGTAAGTGTAATGCTGTGTTGCATGCGTATATTTTTCTGTTTCTTCCGATATTGAATGGCCATCATCGTCAGGTCGTCGCTCTGTTCAGCGCCGCCAACGAACTGCTTGACAGCCTGCTCCATCGTCTCCACGACGTGCATAGGCTCATAGTTCTGTGCGTCGTACAGCTGCTGGGCAGTATCCATCATGCCCTGGTCGTCGAAGAGCTTGTCGTTGCTGTCGGTGGCCTCTGTCAGTCCGTCGGTATAGAGGAATATCGTGGTGCCGTAGCAGACGATGGCTTCCTGAACCTCGAACTTAAAGCCAGGCACGACACCTACTGGAACATTGGGCACGATGGGCAGTTCGCCCATGCCGGAGCCGATGAGTACAGGAGCACAGTGGCCAGCATTACAGTAGCGCAGGCGTCCTGTGGGCAGGTCGAGAACGCCCACCCATAAGGTGACAAACATGTTCGACTCGTTGTCTTCTGCGATGTTGTCGTTGATATGTCCGACAATCTTGGCAGGATTGCTCTCGTGGGCAGACTCCGTGCGGAACAGGGAGCGCGTAACGGCCATGACCAATGAGGCAGGAATACCCTTGCCACTGACGTCACCCACGCAGAAGAACAGTTTCTCATCGCGGATGAAGAAGTCGTAGAGGTCGCCGCCTACCTCCTTTGCAGGTGTCAGACAGGCGTAGATGTCTATATCGTCGCGTTCAGGGTAGGGCGGGAATATCTTTGGCAGCATCGACATCTGGATGTTGCGGGCAATCAGCAGTTCGCTCTCCATGCGGCCCTTGGCTTCATTGACAGTCTTCGTCTCCTCAATCTGGCGCACCAGTGACGTCTGCATCTGTAGGAAGGAGTTGCGCAACTGCTGCATCTCGTCCTGACTCTTAATGACGGGCAACTCGTTCTGGAAATGACCCTTCGCTATCTCGTCAGCAGAGTCAGCAAAGAGCTGTAGTGGACGCGTGATACGACGAACGGTGAAACGGCAGACGAAATAGAGGATAATCAGTCCGATAACCATCAGGACAACAATGATGGCCCCCAGGCTAATGGCATCCTGATACATCATCTTGTAGGGGAAGATAATAGCCATCGCCCACCCTGTACGCTCAATGGGCTTATAGATGATGAAAGAGGCCGTACCGTCGTTATCGATAGTCGCCGTTCCCTGCTTGCCATTTACCATGTCGTAGCCCACCTCATCGTCCGCCTTGTCCTCGGTTTCTAGGGCATAGGAGAAGTAGGTCTGGTTGAGGATGCGCTCCTTGTCGGGATGCACCACGTAGGAACCGTTACGGCTGATGATGAAGCTATAGCATTCCAGGTCCTCCCATGCAATATCGTTTATCGACTGGTTGTTGAATTTGTCAATATGGCGCAGTCGCTCGGTCAGCCAGTCCAGCGAGATGTCGGCAGTAATAACGGCATACATCTCACCATCGCTGTCGAACAACGGCAATGAATAGGTTGCCATCATCATGTCACCACCACCGAAGTCGTAGTAGGGGTCGCTCCAGTAGGGCTTGCTTAACAGCTTCGGTATGAGGTACCAGTCCATGCAGTGGTAGTCGTAGTCCTGGTTACCCAGCTGTTTGGTGTCAATGGTTACTGAGTCTTTGCGATAGGCATAAGGCGCGTAGTACTTACCCTCCTGCGGATAGTAGTTGGGCTCGAAGGCGATGGTCGAACCCACAATGACGGGGTTCAGACGGAGAATGCGCTCGACGATGGGGTAGAACAGCTCAGGGTTTTGTTTGTTTTTCTCTATCGCAGGGACGGTGTTGGCAATAGCCACCTCCACCATGCCCAGCACGCTGTTGATGTTTTCGTTGGTGTTCGACATCATACCCATTGCGCGCTCCTCGGACTGTTTCAGCATGGCTTTTGTGGACGTACGGAAAATCAGCACCGTCACAACCGTCATGATGAGGAACACGGTGAACATGATCCAACGTGTCAGGCGATGAGCCAAAGTATGCTTTCTGAGGATAACTTTCGGATGCTTCATGGCCTGGTGAATTGTTGGTAAGTAATAGGCTTCTCGATGAGCTTGGCCTGCATCAGCATTCTGTTGGCTTTCTGCAGGGAAGACTCCTTCAGCTGGTAGGTGCGCTGACCGCTCTTCGGGTCTTTCATCACGTCGAGGATGTCATTCAGCATCCAGCGCTGGGCAGCACGATTGGTGTTGATATGGTTAGCCTTGGTGAACTTCATGACGATGTCCAGCGCTTCTTCCGGGTGCTTGGCCACCCATTCCCAGCCTCTCTTCGAGGCTTCTGCAAACTTCCTGGCTTCCTTGGGATGCTTCTCGTAGTAGTCGGCAGAGACGTACAGTCCGTCCTCAGGGACGTTGAAACTGATGTTGCGGAGATATAATGTGTGGCCTTTGTCAATCTTCTGGCCAGCCATCATAAGTTGATAATACTCATTGTAGCTCATGCCCATCGTGGCGTCGATGGCTCCAGAAATGTAAAGGTTGGTATTCTGGACAAAGGGAATCCACTTGATATTCAGGTTGTAGAGGTTTTCAACCACCTGGCCAAACTCCATATATCCCATCTTCCAACGGCCAATGCGCATACCTCTCAGGTCGTGAACGTCCTTGACGGGTTTGTGGGAGATAATCATCTGCGCGTTGTTCTGTGAGGTCTGCAGCAGGTGAATCATCGGCACCCCCTCGGCGACGCTCTTCAAGGCCGCAACGAGGTAAATGGTGATAAAGTTTGCCTTGCCCTCCTTCAGCATGTTGACGCTGGAGTTCGAGGGTGAAGGGTGCTTAATCGTCACCTTCAGCCCGGCTTCCTTGTAGAATCCTTTCTCCAGGGCAGCATAGTATCCAGCAAACTGTGCCTGCGCCGTCCACTGGGGCGTAAACACAATCTCTTCGCTTTGTGCCATTGAGAGCACACAAACCATGCTGGTTAGTAGTATAAGAGCAAACTTTCTCATATTTGGGGGCAAAGATAATAATTTATTATGAATTATGGAAAAAAAATTGTGAATTATTTTGTATCTTTGCACCTGATTTTTTAAAGAAACATGCAAAAATACATCATTCAGATACTTTTTCTACTGTTGTTCCCACTATTGGCGAACGCTCAGAGACATACGCAATTCATTGGCCTGTCGTTGGCGCAGGACCCTGACGAACTGATGGAAGAACTGATCGAGAAAGGACTCCATCGCGATTACGGAAACTGGCTCACAGGGCGCATCGCAGGGCTGGAGACGTGGCTCTACATCGGTGCCGACAAGGATACTACGGCGTGCAGCCACCTGATGCTGACTACCCGTCGCACACAGGGCGTCAGCCAGCACGAAGACTATGTAGCCTTGATGAAGTGGATGCAGAAGCACTATGGCAAACCCGCGTGGGAATCGACGGTGCGCTCGCATCGCTTTGCACGCTGGTTTGTGGACTTCGACCGCGATATTGTTATGATTGCCACCGCATCGGCAGGCGTTGAGGTGTGGTTCTACGAGAACCATCAGGTGCGTAATGTGGACTATTACTCCATCTTGAAGTATTGCGAGCGCTATCCAAACGATAACGTTCCTTATCTGACTGCTGAGGAGCAGGTGACGTGGAAGAGTACGGCACCTCCAGAGGTTACAAAGAAAAAGGTGTCAAAGCGTCGTCGTGCTGTCCGTCGCCATCGTACGAAGGCAAAGTCTCGCAAGCGCCGTCGCCGCTAACCTCTCACCTCTAGCTTCTCACCTCTCACCTCTATCAAGCTCCCCTCCCTAAACAGGGAGGGGCTGGGGGAGGGTCTATTCCATCGGGAACAGACCATAGAGCTTGGCATCAATCATGTCCGTGACAATCTTGAAGTCTTCAGGTTTGTCGCCAAACTTGCAAGTGTCGCCCTCAATAATGATAAGTTGCCCTTTATACGTGCTTATCCACTCCTCGTAGCGCTTCGACAAGCCTTCCAGATAGTCCAGTCGCATGGTCTGCTCGTAGTCGCGTCCGCGCTTCTGAATCTGTGCCACCAGGGTAGGGATGCTCGAACGGATGTAGATCATCAGGTCGGGCAGCTTCACGAGCGACATCATCAGGTCGAAGAGGTCGGTATAGTTCGCAAAGTCGCGGTCCGACATCATCCCCTGTGCGTGCAGGTTAGGCGCAAAGATGCGGGCATCCTCGAAAATAGTGCGGTCCTGAATGATGGTGTCCGACGATTTCGATATCTCCACCACCTCCTTGAAGCGTTTGTTCAAGAAATACACCTGCAGGTTGAACGACCAGCGGGGCATGTCAGCATAGAAGTCGGCAAGGTACGGGTTGTTGTCGACGGGTTCAAAACGGGGCGTCCATCCATAGCGATGCGCCAGCATCTTGGTCAGTGTGGTCTTGCCACTTCCGATGTTTCCTGCTACTGCGATATGCATATCTTGAAGATTAAAGATTAAACATTAAAAATGAAACATTAACCGTTGTCTGAGAAAAGTCCGAAGAGGTTGCTGTCTATGCGGTCGATGATTTGCGCCAGGTCCTTCGGGTTGTTCAGGTAGTCAAGCTGGTCCTTTTCCACCGTCATCACCTTGCCAGGGTACTTGTGGTAGATGAAGTCGTCGTAGCGCTCGTTCAGGTTCTGCAGATACTCCAGTTGGATGCTCTGCTCATATTCGCGCCCACGCTTCTGGATGTTGCCCACCAGGTGAGGCACCGAGGCGCGCAGATAAATCATCAGGTCGGGCACGCGCACCACCGTCATCATCTGGTTGAACAGCTCCATAAACGTCTCGTAGTCGCGGTCGGAGAGGTGGCCCATCGCCTTGTTGTTCTCCATGAACACATACACACCCTCATAGATGGTACGGTCCTGTATGACGGTATGGTCGGCCTTCGCAATGTCTATCAGGTCGCGGAAACGCTCTTTCAGGAAATACACCTCCAGATTGAACGACCACCGGTAGATGTCGCGGTAATAGTCCTCCAGATACGGGTTATGATCCACCGCCTCGAAGCGCGCCTCCCACCCGTAGTGTTTGGCCAGCAGCTCCGTCAGTGTGGACTTCCCGCTTCCTATGTTTCCTGCTACTGCAATGTGCATTGTCTTAGATTTGATGGCACAAAGGTAATGAAAAGAATTGAAACTGCCAAAACTAATAGCAGTAAATATACAGCCTCACGCAGAAAAATTTCCTTCTACAATTCCCTCGCGCGTACCT
>ONLL01000054.1 GCA_900318685.1 uncultured Prevotellaceae bacterium
TTGACGGTTCGTTTCTTCTACCCAGCAGCCATATAAAACAGCTGCTGCTTCTTGTACTACTATTTCTGTCTATGTAAGTCTTTCAAAGAACTCTTTCCTTTGGTGCTCCCAGCACTTCTTGTGCCGAAAGCGGGTGCAAAGGTACGAACTTTACAGCAAACCACCAAACTTTTCAGAGACTTTTTTCGCTTTATATGCAAACTTCTTAGCATGTCTTGATAAGAATCAATAAAAAAGAAGCTATACCATATTATTATAATGCGCGATAAGTGTCTTTTCTTTTTCCTGAGCTTGTACGAGGAACGACTTGTAGTCCTCACTCTCCGGGCTGAACGGCTTATGATGCAACGCAGCCTTGATAGGTTTCCAGTCCTGCACGAACTGCTTGGCCAGGGGGCTGAGATACAGCTCGGCGAGTCGTTCCCAGATATATTCCACGGTCTGAGCAGAAGGATGAAGCATATCCGGCTGGTAGAAACGATAGTCGCGCAACTCGTCCTGCACGATCTCGTAAGCCGGGAAATAGCTGGCACAGGGTCTGAGGGCACAGAGCTCGTTGACAGCCAGCAGCAAAGTGGCCTTCGACAGCTGGCTTCCGTGGAAACCGTATTTGGCATAGCGGATGGGGCTGACTGTGACCACCACGCGGACGTCGGGCCTGCGCTGCTGCAGCTCGTCGACAGCCTGCAGGAGGAAGTCGGTGCATTCGCCCACCGTCAGCTCCTGCTCCAGGAAGAGGTTCTGCGGACGCTTCTGACAGTTGTCGACAATCTCGCCACTCTCCCGTAGCCGATAGACATGATTGGTGCCAAGCGTGAGGAACACGACACGCGGCACATCACCCTCCCAACGCTGCAAGGTGTGAAGCACCGATGCGGGATTGTACATCACCCCGTAGGGATTGACCACCACGGGAAAATGCTCGTCGGCAAAGCGCTTGCCTATGCTGTCGGCAAAGCATGACCCCACGAAAAGCAGCTGCTCGAGCGGCTCTATCTGGAAGTCGGGCTTCCTGATGTCAACTATCGTTCTGAATTCCATAAGTACGTTAATTCATAAAGCCCCGCTACACCGTAAAGTGCAGCGGGGCGATGACGATTTCTACCTTGGAGCTTACTTACGCAGTCCGAGTGCCTTCACGATAGCACGATAGCGGTTGATGTCGTTCTCGTAGAGGTACTTGAGCATCTTACGGCGACGACCTACGAGCTTCGTCAGCGAGCGTGCTGTTCCGACGTCCTTGTGGTTCTGCTTCAGGTGCTCAGTGAGGTGCTTGATACGATAGGTGAACAGAGCGATCTGGCTCTCTGCCGAACCTGTGTCTTTGGCATCCTTGCCGTACTGTGCGAAAATCTCCTGCTTTTTAGCTTGATCTAAATACATGATTTGTAATGATTAAATGGTTGTTTGCTCATACATCCTTCAGCCGCTGACAGCCATCATCAGAGCTGTTTCACGGCATCGAATGCTCCGGGTTTTCCGAAAAGCGGGTGCAAAGGTACAAAAAAGTTGAGAGAAGAGCGCTGAGAGTCAGGAGATATTTCCGCATATTAACGTTTTTTACGATTTTAGCCGCTTTTTATTCCGCCTCACCGATATACTTCTCGATGAGGGCCACCTGTTTGGGGCTGTACGTCTTTGCCCGTTTTATTTTTCTCATCTTTAATTTTTATAAAGCGATGACATAGCAGTTGGCACAAGACACTGAAGGCAACTCCGCTCGTGACTCGAACAAGTTCGAGTTCCGAAATATTGTATGATTGTCTTCTAAAATAAGAAAGCAATGTCAAGAAAATTGGTCAAAAATCAGGTCCCCCGGACTTTGCATTCTAGAAAGCGGCACAAGGCATATCAGCATCCGCCACCCCTCACTTGAGCCAAAACAGGCAGGAAAGCGCCCGAAAGCGAGTTTGCATCCGCTAGTATGGCACTTTGCAGTCGTTAGTATGGCACTTCGTGGTTGCTAGTATGGCACTTTGCATACGTTCCCACCGTGGGAATAATACGTTCCCACCGTGGGAATGACAGCAAGCTCCGCAACTAGCATGACCAAACTACGCAGCTAGCGTGACCAAACTCGCCTACTTTCGACCTCATTTTCTCGTTTTGCAGCCACTTTTCTCGCCAAAAACGCTCTCTGCAATTGCCATTTCAGCCCCTCAAAATGCCCATTTTCAGCCATTTTCGAGGGCATTCAAGCCTACTGAAATTCATAACGCGCTCATTCTCAAATACTTACAAACCAACCAAAACTCGTTTGTTTACGACCAATTGGCCACAAAATCGCAAGAGGCCCTTTCTCGCGAGGGCATTTGTAAAGACAATTCCGAATTGCTTGTTGAATAAAGATACTTATCCTTTTAAGGTGACAAGGGACAGGCGCCTGTCGTTTCTCATTCAATTTCCTCTAAAACACTCCTACGAAGAGCACACCCTATAAAGGAAGGGTCTGAGCGGAGTGCTTCCAGGATCCCGAGGAGCTCGTCCATGCGGGTGGCGCGAAGCATGGCTATGCGGGTAGGACGGAAATTGGGGATTCCCTTGAAAATAGGTGTGGCAGCCAGATGACGGCGGGTGTGGATAATGCCTCGCTGCTCGTCGATGCGCTCCACATTGATGCGCAGCAGCTCCTCCAGGATATCGAGCTTATCGCTGAAGGTGAGGTTTTCGCGACTGAAGATCCACGGACAGCCGAAAGTGGCCCGCCCAATCATCACGGCATCCACGCCGTAGGTCTCGAAAGCCTGGTCGGCCTCATCGAGCGAGTGGATGTCGCCATTGCCGATGATGGGGATGGTGATGCGGGGATTGCGCTTCACTTCGCCAATCAATGTCCAGTCGGCCTCGCCAGTATACATCTGAGAGCGCGTGCGCCCGTGAATGGTGAGTGCCTGAATGCCGCAGTCCTGCAGCTGCTCGGCCAGCTCGGTGATGATGAGCTGCTCGTGGTTCCATCCCAGGCGCGTCTTCACGGTGACGGGCAGACGGACGGCATCGACGACCCGGCGCGTGATGTCGAGCATCTTGGGAATGTTCTGCAGCATGCCAGCTCCGGCCCCCTTGCCCGCCACCTTCTTCACTGGGCATCCGAAGTTGAGGTCGATGAGGTCGGGACCTGCCTGCTCCACGATGCGTGCCGCCTCGACCATCGCGTCGGTATCGCGGCCATAGATCTGGATGCCTACGGGCCGCTCCTCGTCGCTGATGGTGAGCTTACTGACAGTGGACTTCACGTCGCGCACGAGGGCTTCGGCCGACACAAACTCAGTATACACCATCGCGGCTCCGTACCGCTTGCAGAGCAGTCGGAAACCGATGTCGGTGACGTCCTCCATGGGAGCCAGGAAGACGGGACGCTGGCCAAATTCTATGGGTCCTATTCTCATTTTTAGCGCAAAATTACAAAAAATATCGCAGAAGGCGAAGATTTTTTTCTTTTTTAATGTTCAAAAGCGTCGTGGAACGAGTTTTTTTAGTAATTTTGCACAATAAAACCACTACGACATGGCACGACGACCCGACTGGCACGACGACTACTGGCTGCTGGTGATGCAAGCATACCTGCACCGCCCCGTGGGCATAAAGCCCATGTACAGCCGTATCATGGTAGACCTGAGCATGGAGCTGCATATCCCTCCGCAGACGCTGAGGAACCGCATGCAGCAGCTGGCACGGCTGGACACCCCCCGCATCGAACGTATCTGGAACACCTACTCATCCGACCGCAAACGGCTGACCAGGGCAGTACAGCTGCTACGCGACATGAAAGGCTTCGGTGCTGCCGAGGATTTCTATGAGGGCGTGGAGGTGCAGGAGTCGTTTGAACGTGACTTCCGCCCCCTGGACGAGGACGAGCGCTTCACGCCCGTGATGCTCATCCTGATCCTCAACCTCTACTTCCAGCTCACTCCCATCACCATGGTGAGCGGCACGCCGGAAGTGGCCGAGCTGGCCCGTCTGCTGAAGATAAAGGCGAAGGATGTAGTGGAGGTGCTCGATGTGTTCCAGATCTGCGACCCTTATCTGGAGCGCAATGAGGTGACGCTGTCGCCGCTGCTGCTGCCCTGTCAGCGGGTGTGGCAGCGAATGTCGGACAAAGAGCCCCATCAGCTGGATGCCTTTGCCGAAGAGCTGAAAGAGTATTACAGATAGACGAGAATGACGTGGCACAAGGTCAGATACAACAGTTAAAGCAAGAACAACGGCAGCAGCAGTCCATCTCGGCACAGCAGCTATTGCAGGCACAGCTTATAGAACTGCCCCTGCAACAGATGACCGACCGCATAGAGACCGAGCTGCACGACAATCCCGCCCTGGAGAAGAGCGTGACAGAAGAGGAGAGCCTGGGCGACTGGTCCCCGGCTCCCAGCGACAGCGACGACAGCGAGGACTTCGATGCCCAGCGCGAGCGTGAGGATCGCAATGACGCCCTCGATGCCGCCCTGGAGAGCATAGGACGCGACGATGAAGACCCTCCCGTGTATCAGGGATGGAAGACCTGGAATGAAGACCAGGAGCAGCAGGTGTTCGGTGAAGAGCGCTCGTTCTACGACACACTGATGGAACAGGTGGGAGAGCTGGACATTGACGAGTCCGACCGCTACGTGATGGAATACATCATCCAGTCGCTGGACAACGACGGTCTGCTGCGCACACCCCTGAGTGATATATGTGAGCAGTTGGCCATCTACCACGGCATCGACATCAGTCCTGCGGAGGCAGAGAGACTGCTGCTGCGCGTTCAGGAACTGGACCCGGCCGGCATCGGAGCCCGTTCGCTGCAGGAATGTCTGCTCCTGCAGATAGCACGGAGAAAGGAATCGACGATGAAAGAGCTGATGGGCAGGGTGATCACTGACTATTTCGACGAGTTCACCAAGAAGCACTGGGACCGCATCCGCCAACAGCTATCGCTGAGCGACAGCCAGGCCAGTGAGCTCATAGGCGAGCTTCGCCGTCTGAACCCCAAGCCTGGTGCCTCGATGGGCGAGGCGATAGGCCGCTCACTGCAGCAGATCACTCCCGACTTTATCGTCGACACCCATGACGACGGCAGCATCTCGATGACGATCAACTCGGGCGACATGCCCCGACTGGAGATCTCGCAGTCGTTTGCCGATCTCCTCACTGACTTTCAGAAGAACAAGGACAACATGACCCGCCAGCAGAAAGAAGCACTGCTCTATACCAAGCAGAAGGTGGATGCTGCACAAAGCTTCATCAACGCCGTGGAGATGCGCCGCCAGACGATGACCAAGACGATGAAGGCCATCATCAAGCTGCAACGCCCCTTCTTCGAAGAAGGCGACGAGGAGCTGCTGCGGCCCATGATACTGAAGGACGTGGCCGAGCTGGCCAACCTGGACATCAGCACCATATCGCGCGTATCGAACTCGAAATACGTGCAGACCCGATGGGGCACCTTCCCACTGAAGTTCTTCTTCAACGACGGTTTCGTCACGCAGAAAGGTGAAGAGCTGACGGCACGGAAGATCAAGTCGGCACTGCGAGACATCATCGACGGCGAGGACAAGCATAAGCCCTTCAGCGACGATGCCCTGCGCGACGCACTGAAGCGCCAGGGCTATGACATAGCCCGCCGCACCGTAGCCAAATATCGTGAGCAACTGGGACTGCCAGTGGCCCGCCTACGTAAATCGTAATAAAAGAGAAAGAGGTGACAAACGACAAAGCACTGATCATTGCGGCAAGAGTCATCAGCATGATATTCACGCCGTTCTACCTGCCACTCATCGGCATTGCCGTGCTGCTGGCATTCACTTTCATGAGCGGGTTCCCCATAGAGTACAAACTGGTGCTGGTGACCGTGGTGTATCTCACAACGGTCTTTATCCCCACCCTGCTCATCTTCCTCTATCGCCGTCTGCGAGGATGGACGCTGCAGGAGATGGGACAGAAGCGCAACCGAATGGTGCCCTACGCCATCTCCTTCTGCTGCTACCTGGGATGCATCTGGCTCATGTATGCCACCCACGTCAACCACATCATCATCTCCATCATCGTGGCTGCCCTGCTGATACAAGCCGTCAGCATCCTGATCACTATCTGGTGGAAGATCTCCACTCACACGGCAGCCATCGGCGGAGTGTCGGGCGCGCTGATAGCCTTCGGATTCGTGTTCGGCTTCAATCCCGTGTGGTGGCTCTGCCTGTCCATCCTGATGTCGGGAATCATCGGTACGGCACGCATCATCCTCCGCCAGCACACCACGGCCCAGGTGGTGGCCGGATACTTCATCGGCGTGGTGAGCGCCTTCATCGCCATTTATTACTTATAACACCATACGAACATGAAACCAATCGTGAGCATTATCATGGGCAGCACCAGCGACCTGCCCGTCATGGAGAAAGCCTGCAAACAACTGGATGAGCTGCAAGTGCCCTTTGAGGTGAACGCCCTGTCGGCCCACCGCACGCCACAGGCCGTAGAGCAGTTTGCATCGGAAGCTGCAGGCCGTGGCATACGTGTCATCATCGCAGCAGCAGGCATGGCAGCAGCACTGCCTGGCGTCATCGCAGCACAGACCACCTTGCCCGTCATTGGCGTGCCCATCAAGGGTATGCTCGACGGCCTCGACGCCATGCTCTCCATCATACAGATGCCCCCGGGCATCCCCGTAGCCACCGTTGGCGTGAACGCAGCCCAGAATGCCGCCCTACTCGCTTGCCAGATGATAGCCCTCGGCGACGAGGCGCTGGCCCAACGTCTGAAGAGTCATAAGGAAGGCCTGAAAGCCAAGATCGAGAAAGCCAACCAGGAACTGAGCGAAGTGAAATATGAGTATAAGACGAACTAGCAGCGTGGCTCATGTGGGCACGCTTGACATAGGAGGCGACAACCCCATCCGCATCCAGTCGATGGCCACCGTCGACACCAACGACACCGAGGGCTGCGTGGCTCAGGCCCGCCGCATCATCGATGCCGGAGGCGAACTGGTACGCTTCACCACCCAGGGCAGGCGTGAGGCACAGAACATGCAGCACATCTCCCAGCGGTTGAAGGCCGAAGGCTACCCCACCCCACTTGTGGCCGACGTGCACTTCAATGCTGACGTGGCCGACATAGCAGCACAGTTTTGCGAAAAGGTGCGCATCAACCCCGGCAACTATGTCGACCCTGCACGAACGTTCAAGCACCTGGAATACACTGACGAAGAATATGCCGCAGAATTAAGCCGACTGGACAAGCGTCTCGTCACCTTCATCAATATCTGCAAGGAGCACCATACTGCCGTCCGCATCGGCGTGAACCACGGCTCACTCTCTGATCGCATCATGTCGCGCTACGGCGACACGCCAGCAGGCATCGTCGAGAGCTGCATGGAGTTCCTGCGCATCTTTCAGCGCGAGGAGTTCAGCGACGTGGTCATTTCCATCAAGGCATCGAACACGGTGGTTATGGTACAGAGCGTACGCCTATTGGTGCAGCAGATGGATCGTGAGGGCATGCACTACCCCCTGCACCTCGGTGTGACAGAAGCTGGCGAGGGCGAGGACGGCCGCATCAAGAGTGCCGTAGGCATCGGAGCCTTGCTGACGGAAGGCATTGGCGACACCATCCGCGTATCGCTCTCCGAGGAGCCCGAGTGCGAGATACCTGTAGCAAGGAAAATCGTCGATTCCATCGAAGAATGCGTTGCCTTAAAAACGAAAATCGCCCATTCCATCGCTGACGACACCATCACGCTCAGCCTCAACGAGGACGACCGTGAGTTGCTGCAGCTGAAGGCAGCTATGGCCACCGGCTCATTGCTCATCGACCGCAAGGCACACCGTCTGGTCATCACGAACAACGGAAAAGACGAGAGCGAGCTGGCCGACGCCATTCTTCAGGCCGCCCGCATCAAGTTCACCAAAACGGAATACATCAGCTGCCCCGGCTGCGGGCGCACGCTTTATAACCTGCAGGAGACCATCGCACGTATCAAGGCAGCCACCAGCCACCTCGTAGGACTGAAGATCGGCATCATGGGCTGCATCGTCAACGGCCCCGGCGAGATGGCCGATGCCGACTACGGATACGTGGGTGCCGGACGTGGCAAGATCTCACTCTATCGCGGCAAAGAGTGCGTGGAGAAGAACATCCCCGAGTCAGAGGCCGTGGAACGACTACTACAACTGATTGACAACGACAAACTATCATAGCAATGAAACAACTACTAACTGCAGCATTCTTGCTGACGACAACAATGACATGGGCCCAGCGCCAGGAGATCACGCTCACCGACGACTGGCAGTTCTCACGCGACCAACAAGCATGGCAACAAGTCAGCGTGCCACATGACTGGGCCATCAGCGGTCCCTTCGACAAGAAATGGGACATGCAGACCGTGGCCATCGTGCAAAACGGAGAGACACAGGCCTCAGAGAAGACCGGTCGCAGTGGTGCCCTCCCCTGGATCGGTGACGGCTACTACAAGCGGAAATTCACCATTCCATCGAACTTTGCCGGACACGCTGAGCTGGAGTTCGATGGCGCTATGTCACAGCCGGTAGTGACAGTCAACGGCCAATGGGCAGGCAGTTGGGCTTATGGCTACAATGCCTTCCGCATCGACATCACCAAGTTCGTAAAGCCTGGCGAGAACCTGTTGGAGGTGAGTCTGAAGAACATGGAGGAGAGCAGTAGGTGGTATCCTGGTGCAGGCATCTACCGCCCCGTGAAACTCCTTCTTACGCCCAAGACCCATATCGACGACTGGAGCCTCTTCGTGCGCACCACGACTATCGGCAAGGACAAAGCCGAACTGGAGGTCAGTGCCAAGGCAACGTCAGACGAGGCCGACAACTTCGTCTTCACGCTGCTCGATGCCGACGGACGTGAGGTGGCTTCCACAGGGCCAGTTAACAGTGACGGCAATGCTTATGCCAAGTTTAGCGTAAAGGAGCCTAAGCTATGGTCGCCTGAGTCACCTTATTTATATAAGATGGTGGCACGGCTGACTGCCGGCAACACCACCATCGATGAGAAGACCGTTAACGTAGGTATTCGTACTGTCCGTGTGTCGAAAGAGCACGGTTTCCAGTTGAATGGAGTGACACGCAAGATAAAAGGCGTCTGCCTGCATCATGACCTTGGTCCGCTGGGCGCTGCCGTCAACAAAGCCGCCCTCATCCGCCAGATAAAGATACTGAAGGAGATGGGCTGCGATGCCATCCGTACGGCTCATAACATGCCGAGCCAGATGCAGATGGACGTGTGCGACTCACTGGGTATGATGGTGATGGCCGAGAGCTTCGACATGTGGATCTATCCCAAGTGCAAGAACGGCTACGCCCGCTTCTTCCGCGAGTGGGCCGACCGTGACATCACCAATCTCGTCATGTCGAAACGCAACCATCCGTCGATCGTGATGTGGTCAATAGGCAACGAGATTCCCGAGCAGGGCAGCGAAGAAGGTCGGCAGATATCCATCCGGCTGCAGGGCCTCTGTCATAGCCTTGACCCCACGCGCCCCGTCACCCAGGGTTTGGACCGTGTCGACAATGCGCTGTGGAGCGGCGTGGCACAGTCGATGGACATCCCTGGTCTGAACTATAGGCTGCATCGCTATCAGGCTGCCTACGACAAGCTGACGCATGGCTACCTCCTGGGCTCGGAGACCGCCTCCACGGTATCCTCTCGCGGTGTGTATAAGTTCCCCGTGAAGCCCACCGACCACGGTGTCTATCCCGACGGTCAGTGCTCGGGCTACGATGTGGAATGGTGTTCGTGGTCGAACCTGCCCGACGACGACTGGCGCTGGCAGGACGACAACGACTGGGTGATCGGGGAGTTCGTATGGACTGGCTTCGACTATCTGGGCGAGCCTACTCCCTACGACGGCTACTGGCCTTCGCGCAGCAGCTACTTCGGCATCTGCGACCTCGCCGGCCTGCCCAAGGACCGCTACTATCTCTATCGCTCGCACTGGCAGAAGGAGGGACACACCATACACCTGCTGCCGCACTGGAGCTGGGGCAAGGAGCGCCGGGGCGAGGTGACCCCCGTCTACTGCTATACCGACTACGATGAAGCCGAACTCTTCGTCAATGGCAAGAGCCAGGGACGCATCAAGAAGGTCAAAGAGGATAAGAACCGCAGGCTCAACAATAAGGGTTTTGCCGAGGAGCACCGACTGGACCGCTACCGCCTGCGCTGGAATGACGTAAAGTACGAGCCGGGGACGCTGGAAGTGGTGGTCTACGATGAAAAGGGCAATAATTGCGGAAAAGAGACCGTCTACACCGCTGGCAAGCCTCATCACCTGGTGCTGGATGTATGGACACAGCAGCCTTCGTCGTTGAAGGCTGACGGTGAAGATCTGGCCTTTGTTACAGTCTCGCTTGTCGACAAGCGCGGCACACTGATACCCGATGCCTCCGACCAGCTGCGATTCAAGGTCAGCGGTGCAGGCACCTACCGTGCCGCCTGCAATGGCGATGCCACTTCGCTGGAACCGTTCACCGAGCCCGCCATGCGCCTGTTCAATGGTCAGACGGTGGTCGTGGTACAAAGTTCAAAGCAGCCTGGCAACCTCACGCTCACCGTCACCGATGCCGACCGTCATGGCATGAAGCAACAGGTAGTCATCCCTGTGAAATAATAACACCCATGAAACACTATCTGAAGAAACTGGAGGATACGATCCGCGGGCATTGGGATCAGAAGGCACTCTGTGACTATGGAGGTGACTCCTTGACATACGGTGACGTGGCCATAAACATTGAGAAGTTCCGGATTTTCCTTCTGGAAGCCGGAATAGCCAAGCGCAACAAGATTGCCATCTGCGCCCGCAATTCCGCCCGATGGGCCATGTCGTTTTGGGACATCAATGTCAATGGCTGTGTGGCAGTGCCCCTTCTGGCCGATTTCCACCCCAGCGGCATAGCTGCTTTAACCCACCATTCTGACAGTGTTCTGCTTTTTACTGACGAGGACATCTGGCATAGGCTGAATCCTGAGCAGATGCCCTTGCTCAAGGCTGCTATCAATGTGAAGGACCGCCGTATGCTATGGCATCGCGATGAGAAGGTGGCCGAGGCTTGGAACAATCGTGAAAAGAGCTTCTCCCTTCTCCATCCCAATGGCCTGTCGCCCGAGGACCTGTCTTATCCCACGGATAACGCAGACAAGCTGGCCATTATCAACTACACATCAGGAACCACGGGCAATCCCAAGGGGGTGATGCTCACCTATGGTGCCATCTCAGACACCGATGAGTTCAGCAACACCCAGTTCCCCGCCCAGCCGGGAGAGACCATTGTCTCCATGCTCCCCATGGCACACATGTATGGACTGGCCATTGAGTTCATCCATCCTAATGTTGATGGTGTAACCGTTTATTTCCTGGGCAAGACACCGTCGCCCACAACACTTCTCAAGGCCATGCAGGAGGTTAGGCCATATATGGTGGTTACTGTACCCTTGGTGATGGAAAAGGTCTATGAAAACTCCATTAAGCCAGCACTGGAGAAAATGAAATGGCTGTTCCCCATTCCACGCATGAAAAAACTGATATACAAAATTATTCGCAAGAAAATCCTGTCGGCCTTCGGTGGACGTGTGCGCTGTTTCATCATGGGTGGTGCTCCTCTCAAGCCCGAGGTGGAGGAGTGCTTCAGCAATATCCGCCTGCCTTATACCGTGGGCTATGGCATGACAGAGGCCTGCCCCCTGCTGGGCTGGGAGTGGTGGACGGATTTCGTGCCAGGTTCTTGCGGGAAACCGGTCCACGAGATCAGAATCGACTCTAGGGATCCCCGAAACATCGCCGGTGAAATACAGGCCCGTGGAGGCAACATAACGATTGGCTATTACAAGAATCCCGAGGCCAATGCCGCTGCATTCACCGACGACGGATGGTTCCGTACTGGCGACCTTGGCCTGATGGATGAAGGGAATAACATCTTCATCCGGGGCCGCATCAAATCGATGATCCTCAACTCTTCCGGGCAAAACATCTATCCTGAAGAGGTGGAAGCCGTCCTGTCGGGATGTCCGTATGTGAACGAATCGCTTGTCGTCGACCGCAAAGGGAAGCTTGTGGCACTGGTCTATCCGGAGATCTCTGATGACATGGACAAGAAGACAAGAGCCGGCATCCCGGAACTGATACGTGCCGCCGCCAACAAATCACTTCCTTCTTACAGCAAGATAACAAAGGTGAAACTGGTCGATCAGCCCTTTGAGAAAACGCCGAAGATGAGCATAAAACGCTATTTGTATAAATAGTGAAGCGCTAAGAAACTTATAACACCTGCTTTTCGCCTCGACTGAACTGGAGAATTACTTATAGTACACCGGCTGCCCTTCATCAGTCAGTCCTACGGCGCTGACCTTTACGCGGGTAGTCTTGTTGTTATTGTAGAAGGTGGCGGTGAAGCATCCGTCGGAATCGAGCTGGGCGTTGGGGTTCCAGTAGAGCGTGCGGCGGTAGTCCTGCACCTTTGAGGGTTTAGGCTTGTGGCTGTAGTCGCGGTGATAGAAATGGTCGGGCATGTAGAAGCCGTGCAGGATGATGCGCCGGTCACGATAGGTGGGACGTTCGCCCGCATCGGGCACGAGCCTGAGATCAAGCTTCATGTCGGGCTGGCACATGCTGCGAGTGCGCGGCAGGTCAGGGTTCCGAGGCTCCAGGTCGGTGTACACGCGTATCTCGTCCTGCCGTTTCAGGCGAAGCTGATTGACGATGAGCTCCGCTGAGCGAAATGGATTGATTGCTTCCAATTCTTCCCGTTGGCTAATACCGCTTGGGCAATAATAGTCGCGGTAGAAGATGTATCCGTCTACCTGCGCCTCTACGTTGAACTTCTGGAAAACGCCATAGGAGTATATTGTACCCAGCAGCAGGTGTGCAGCTGTCTGCGGCAGGTCGCGCACCCGGTAATATCCGGTCGACAGGCCATAGTCGATGCCCAGATTGTAGATTTCATGGGTGTCAATCACGAAGGCAGGCTTCGAGTAGTCAACGGCGCGCAGCCCCCTCCTTCGACGCTTCTTGACGGTGACTCCCTGCAATGTGCGGTCCATCGACGAGATACGGTCAGCATCGGCCAGTGCCTGCCCAGTCTCCTCATCCTGCCAGACGTCTTCTTCCGGCTGGTGGCACTGGTAGTAGCTGTATTTCTTCGGAAAGATGGGGAAGAAGAGGTCACGCTTGACGTAATAGTTGGCTACAGCCGACTCGTTGGCCCAGCCTTTGTCTTCGTATTTCTTCAGCTTCGTGTCATTGATGTCAGACTTGAATGCCATCATAAAGAGGATAGCATCGCCATAGTAGGCTGGCACACT
The DNA here is from genome assembly GCA_900318685.1 of uncultured Prevotellaceae bacterium. Taxonomy (GTDB): domain Bacteria; phylum Bacteroidota; class Bacteroidia; order Bacteroidales; family Bacteroidaceae; genus Prevotella. Next base: position 13,294 of record ONLL01000054.1, read on the forward strand.
GAACTCGAAACGGCCACCGTCTTGGGTCTGCAATTCCACCTCAGCGACATCGGTATCCTGCACCAGCTCACATTTCAACGTCACCTCCTTTTTCAGGCGACCACGCTTGCGCAGGTAGCGGTAGTCATCGTCGAAGGCTGACTCCTCTTCGTCGAAGGCTGACTCATCATCGTCGAAGTCGTTGCTAGCGTCTTGCTCGATTGCAGACTCTTCGATTTCCTCATTCTCAGCAGAGTGCATCGCTTTACCTTCCGGACTATCTTCTATCATTTTCACCAAGTCCCCTGCAGTCAGGTCGGTGAAGTCCTCATCACTCTCATAGGGATAAACGCCGCCCTCAACGGTTATCATCTGCTCAGGCTCATAGCGCAAGGGTATGGTGTCGGCCAGCTCCTGATAGTCGTAGCGCCGCCAGCCCTGCACCATCATCAGCAAGTCGAGGTGGCGGCGGTGCTGCTCGTCATCACTCTCGAAATAGTAGTCGGCGTGGGGGATGAAGCCCTGCAGCTCACTCGAGAGCAGCAGGTCGGTCATGATGTTGCCCGTGTCGTAGGTAGGCTCGTCGGTGGCACCGTCGCGCACCGATACCGAAATATGCTCCGTCCCGGCGGGAGCCTGCAGCGTGATCTCTGCCTGCTCTAGCGGTTTGTACTCGCTCTTCAGCCCGCTCACGGTGATGCCTCCGTCAGCATAGTCATGGTTATTGACGAAGAACAGGCGGTCGGCCAACGGCTGACCCTCAGCGTCGATGACGATGAGGTCGCAGACGCCCGTCGGCAACTCGCTCTTGTCGATGGACACCTTACAGCGTCCTTTGCCGTCAGGCCTGATCCTTCGGAACTCCTGCAACGACCCGCGACAGAGCACGGCAACGGCATATTCGTCGCCTGTAGTGCCCCTCAGCGTCAGCTCAGCCGTCACCAGGCCGTCATCATCGTGCAGCATCAATGCGCATCCCTGCTCCTCCGCCTTGGGCAAGTCGAAATGGTAGTCTTTCTCCTCGAAGCTGAAGTCGGCCCTGAGACTGCCCTTCTCCGGCACGTCAACCACAAAGGTCCCGCGGCCCTCATGCTCCGTGCGGATGGGCATGTCGCCCAGCTGACCCTCTATCTTCACCTGTTGTCCCTCCTCGTCGTACGCCTCGAAGGCCACACGGCAGCGCGTGCCTGCTATGAGGTGGCCACCCTCGGGGTAGAAGCTCACGTGCAGCCGCTCTTTCAGCTCCTTGTCCAGACGCATCTTCGGACGGCTCACCACGTACTTCTCGTCGTAGCTGCCGGGCGTCGCCGGACGCTCGTAGACGGGGAACACGCGGCTGTACAACGTGCCGTAGTCGCGGAAGAAGTCGTCGGCCATCCTCCGGTCG
>ONLL01000053.1 GCA_900318685.1 uncultured Prevotellaceae bacterium
GAAGTTCTCGATGACCGATGGAAGACTCAAGCCCTGCTGCTGTGCATAGAGCAGTGCCTCCTGATAAACTTTGTTGTTGATACTCACTTCCATATTGTACGCTCCTCATTGTTCCTTAGGGTCTCGTAGAGGCCACATTAATCGCTGCAAAGATACGAAAAGAAATTGTAAGTGCCAAAGGAAAGAGGGGAAAAATGCAAAAAAGTGTCGAGTTGTAGCAAAAGTCAACTAGTCTGAGGAAAACTGACAAAGGTGACAGGAGCGCCGATGCTCGCTTCGCTCGCCTTCTAACTGCACAATGTCCTAGATACTTGCCATACTCTTACTTACATTATTACGCGGAACTCATGTTGTGGTGCAAATCCTCTGCAGGGGCGCGGCCTAAAGGCCTGCATCGCGTCCCCGCTGAGACTCCGCACCACAACATGAACGGGGTGCACCTTGGGGAGAGGATGCACTATTCTGAGAAGCGCACAGGGCGCACACTCATGCCGTTGTAACGGTAGAGGATGCTCGCGCTGATGTTGCTCGAATTTAAGTCCAGGTGCAACGCGTAGCTCGGGTTGTTCTCGAAGAGCGTGCGCGACCAGTAGCCACCGTCCAAGCCCGCATAGGTGGACGAACTATCGTAGCGGCCGCCTGCAGCGGGAAGGAAAATGGAGTTGCCATTCGAATTGCTGGTAATCAGACGACCTTTGACACCGTTTTGGGTTGTCCATTCAGTGGTGGTGTAACTGCTGTTGATGAGTTCTTCGAACTGCTCCAGACTCGGCATGCGCCAGTCACGCCCCCAGTTCACGTAAGCGGCATCGTCATCCGGATCGAGTTCCTTCTTGTTGTCGGTGAAGCCGTTATTGCCATAACTGCTCCAAGTGCAGTACTTGGTCAGTGTTCTGATAGAGCCATTACACCACTTGTAGGTGCTCCAATTGTACGTGGACTTGGTACTCATCTCACCCCAAGCGATATAGTTGCCATAGTCCTCAGGACTGCTGGCACCAACATTGCATGTGGCCCACAACGTGCCGCTGGGAAGGCCGAGATCGACGTAGTCTCGGCCACCAATAGAACCTGATTCATCACGATAATAGTAGATATAGGTATCCGTGTTATAATTGGCAGCCAGCAGATAGCGTCCCTTCTCCACTTCGCCCAGTACAATCGTCTTGCGAACCTTGCCTTGGCTATCGAAGAACATGAGCGTGCCTTGATAAGGGCGGAACTTGTAGGTTGCGAACTCAGGTAAGCTGGTGCTGCCATCTTCATTCAGGGTAAATGACGCGCCACCAGATGATTTCCATGTGCCCACCACCAGTGTGTTGTCCACCATGTAGGGATCGCCCCCAATGCCGATGGTCTGTTTGGGAGCATTGCCCAGGATTACGTCTACTACGCTCACGGCATCAGTGCACGATGGTCTGGGCGTTCATGGCTGTTGCTGCGAAGAGCAACAAGAATGTGAATAATGCTTTTTTCATTTGGCTAATAATTAATTGTTTGTTTATTAAATGCACCACGACAGACGTTCGAAAACGCCTTTTCTCATACAGAAAGCCCGCTCGCTTTACCCCTATGGGCTTACAAGCGACGGTGCAAAGATACATAAAATTTTCGAGTTCTTAAGCCTGTCGAGATAAAAATGTGAAAAAAATGCCCCGAATAGTTAGATTACAATAATAGAGGAGCCCGTTGTAGGCATAATCATAAATCGAGTACATAAAAATTCGTTGCAGTTTCTATCTATAAAGTCTGAAACTGCAACGAATGACTGCACGGAGCGGGCGATTATTTCCTCAGTTTGCCCTTACTTTCCAGGTATTTTGTGAATATCTCCCATTGCTCTGCCCGCTTAGCACGGTTGGCCTGCACACGCTCGTCATCGATGAACTGCGGGGGATAGCAGTCGTAAAGGTAGTAGTGACCGTCGTCTACGACTCCACCATCAATCTTGCCACAGCAGAGTACGAGATCATCGAAGAACTGGCTACAGATGAGCCCGACAAAGGTACTGCCGGAAAAGAGCGTCAGGTCGCCCAGACGGAATTCTACGCCGGAAAGCAAGCGCAGCTTCTCGTAAAGAGGCTCTTTCATGTCATGAAAGCGCAGTTCTCGGGTGTTGATGTCGAACCATTCGATGTCATCTTCATTGAATACTTCGTAAACATCGCCTTCCGACAATCCTGTAGGCAACATGGAATAGCCACGAGCAAAAAGCCGAGTCTCTTCTTGCAAGCTGTCTTCAGTTCGAATTACGCTTTCTTCATTGTCATCACTACTGCAAGCCACCAGCGGCATTGCAAAGCTGGCAATGGCTATCGCCACCGTCCAGATACTGTTCTTGATGTTTTTCTTCATAACTAAAAAGTTTTGTAATCTTTCTACTTATATAGTCCGCCAAACTCTGAAAAGACTGCACGACTACCACGTAAATCTGATGCCCAGAGGCAGGGAGAACGTGAACAGATACTCCGTGCGGTAGGTCTCAACGCTGCTGCCCGTCGGGATATAATATTGCAGGCTTGGCTCAGCGAAGAAACCGATGCCAGGCGTGATGTTGTACTGCAGGCCGAGGCCTGTGCCGACCGACCACTGCCACGGGGCGCGGATAGTAGACTTATCGGTAGCCTCCAGTGATCCATGCAAGTAGTAGTTGGTGTTGAACGACGAATAGACGGGGATTTCGGTTGTTATGCCGAGACTGCCGTAGAGCGTCCACGCCTTGCCTGTGTACAGATTGCAGAGCCCCTTCACGGGGATGCCGAGATAGTGAATGGTCTGCTGTTCGTTGATGGTGTTGCCGTTTGAGCCCATCTCAAACTCTGATTTCAGACGGCCATAGCTCACACCTGTCTCCCATCCGAAGCGATGATTCACCTTATACTTTAATGACAAGGAGAAGTTCATTGGCATATAATGATGGCTCTTGCGCACAATCTTGTCTGTGCCAGTACCAGGGGCGTCGCCGGCATTGTTCAGCGCGATATTCATGATGACGCTGCGGCTATGGCTGCTACCGCCATCGGGATTTTCTGCCAAGAAGGCTGCGTAGTCGCTCCAATTCTCGAAAGTGACAGGTGAAAGCGGCTCGCCACTGATGGCTAATGTCGGCATTTCTGTGAAGCCATACGGACGGTTATAGTTTTGCTCACCAAAGCCACCAACGTATGCGAGGTCCACCGACCACTTTTGCTGACGACTGGTGCCAACGACCGGTTTTCCGGGTAATAAGTCGGCAATGTTGTGATGCGGAATCTCCACCCTGCGTATCGTGTCAGTCGAGTCAGTCGTTGTGGTATCAGGGATTATCTGCTCCTGAGCTATTATATTAGATAAGGTGTCAGTAGTGACAGAATCCACAGCCTGGGCGATGACCGATTGCAGGGTGTCAGTAGCAATGACGGTTGTACGATGCACAGGCAGAGAAACAATCACAGGCTCTTGCGGCTGCTCCGTCGGAGAGTCTTCCGGCGTATCTTTCTGCTTAGCCACAACTGGTGACGGCTGTTGCTCACCGCCATCTTCCTCCTTGATAGCAGTAGTATCTCCTTTCCTGAGCAGAAAGAACGTGGCAGGAACAAGTAGCAACAGAAGTCCGGCAACCCAATACTGCTGCATCATCCTGCGAAGCATCTTCTTTGCCCGTGCAAGTTGTGACGATGACGAATGTGGCTCAATGCCCAGCATGTCGGCAATATCCTTGTGCGACATTCCTTCGAACACCGACAGCCGGAACACCTGCCCGTAGCCCTCAGGCAGACGGTCAATCATCCTGATCACCTCGCTCAGCGGCACACCTCTCACATCTTGCTGCTCCGTTTGCTGCGGTATCACCGCAGCCTCCTCCAGAGGCACCGTCGTGACTGCCGCCTGCCGTTCCTTACATTTGGAGGCCACATTCCTTGTGATAGCCGTCATCCAAGCCTCTGCCCGCCGCTCATCGCGCAGCCTGTCAAATGAAGTGAAGATAATCACGAAAGCATCATGCAGCACGTCGTCGACGGTCTGCTCGTCGTTGATATAACGACGGCATACGCCCCTCATCTGCTGGGCGTATGCCTTGTACAGTTCTCCGAGGGCATCAGCGTCGCCCTGTCTGCATTGTTCAATCAGCCTTGTTATCTCCATCGTCAGCATAATGTCTCTATCTATTAAGTGCTACGAAGAAGGAAAAGACTGCACGGAAACATAAAAAAATATCAGTATTCTTCCATTTTTTTGATTTTGACGATGGGAAACACCTCTCCGATCGGGTTTGCCTGCCTACGGAACAAGGGCTCCGGCGACGATATCGGCCAGGCGCTGAACGCCGCGTCCGTCAGGATGAATGCCGTCAGAGAGCATCTTATCACCATCACCGGCATAGAGGGTGTGGAGATCGAGCAGCTGCAGGTTGTATTTGGCGGCCTCCTCTTTCAGGATGGGAATAATCTGACTGGTGATGACCTCGTCGCTGATGTCCCACGTCGACTTAAAGGCAGGAATGGGAGTGCAGAGGATGATCTGCGGACGGGCGGCTGGTGCTGGAGCGGCCTTCTTCTTGCCCTTCTTCTTTTTCACGGGCTGAGCCAGATCAGGACGCAGGGCGAAGAGCATCTGCTCAAGGTCGCTGCGGAACTCACTGGCATGCTGCCAGTTCTGAGGTTTCGAGTCGTTGGTGCCCAGCTTGATAACGACGATATCGGGATCGAAGGCCAGCGCATCGCGCCACGCCAGCTCGTTCATGTAAGGATGGTCGCCTTTATTAAGTAATGTACGCGCACTGACGCCGAAGTTCTTCACCCAATAGCCACTGCCGAGCTTCTTCTGCAGCAATGCAGGATAGCCATAGGCCGATGCCAGCTCGATGCCGTGTCCGTCGGTGATGCTGTTGCCGATACAGGCCACGCGTACGGCGTCGGGCTTCGGTGTCTGGCGAGCATTCAGCCAGTTGCCCAGGTCGGTGAGCATCTGGTCGTGATACTTGAACCACGTGCCGAAGCCCCATCCGTGATCGCCCGTAGGATAGATATACATGGCGCACTCATTTCCGGCATTGCGCATAGCAGTATAGTACTGTACGCCATTCGTCACAGGAGGCACCAGGCGGTCGTCGCTCGACATGAGGATGATGGCGGGCGGAGTGAGGTGGCGCCTGACAGCGTTCTGGGTCGAGAAGTCGCGCACGAGGGCGGGATTCTTCTGCCCTTCCTCACCCAGGAAGTTGACGCACGAGTATTTGTGCGACACCCGTTCGTCCATCGAGATGACCGGATAGAAAAGAATGGTGAAGTCGGGACGCACGTCGAAGGCTGAGTGAGTAGAGATGACCGACGCGAGGTGACCGCCGGCCGAGAATCCCATGATGCCTACGTCGTGAGGATTGATGCCCCAGACGGCAGCCGAGTCGCGCACGATGCGTATGCCGTGCTCGACGTCGCCGATGGGCTTCGAGCGATCACCGTGGGGCAGCTGATAGTTGACCACGAAATAGGCAATGCCCTGCTGATTGAGCCATTCGGAGGCGAGATAGCCCTCATGACTGTTGGAAAGAACGGAATAGCCTCCGCCAGGCACGCCCACGATGGCCTTGCCTGAGGGCTTTTCGGGCAGGAAGCATACCATCTGCGCCTTCCCGTCGGCGGTGAGGTCGAGTGTGAACTTCCTGGCAGTCTGCGCCTGCATCGTCAAAGCGAGCAGCGACAGAGCGAGAATCATCATTTTCTTCATGTTGCTTATTGTTTTAAAAGGTTGGTAGATTGAGGAATAGCAAGCTGCTGCAGCTCCTGGAAGGTGCCCTGGAAGACGTCGAGGTCGACCTTCTCGCTGATGCCTGGCAACTGGCCTTGGTCGCTATGCTGCCAGAAGGCCCACGGCCCGCGGTAGCGCAGGCTGTCGACATAGTAATGGGCTATCCAGTAGGGATAGATGTTGAACACCGAGTCGTTCATATACTGCTGGCGGAAGGAGTGGTAGGTGTAGAGAATGGGCTTCACCTTGTAGTGCTGCTCCACTCGGACGAGCCACTCGAGGATGCCCTGCCTGAAAGCCTCGATGCTGACATCGGCAGGCTTCACCTCCACATCGAGCACGGGCGGGAGGTCGCCCTCCTCCAGCTTCACATGCCGCATGAAGTGCTCGGCCTGCAGCTTGGCGGGGGTAGAGGTGCGATAGAAATGATAGGCACCACGCATGATGCCAAAGCGACGGGCAGCGGCAAAGTTGCGCTCGAACTGGCGGTCGACAATATCGCTGCCCTCGGTGGCCTTGATGAAGACGAACGAGAGCGGCATACTGTCGATGTTGGCCTGGTTGCGCAGCAGCTCCCAGTCGATAGAGCCCTGATGATGGCTGATATCGATTCCGTGCACGGTGAAGCCCTCAGGAGGGGCATACTGCGACGGCTTCGGCGAAAAGAGGGCTTTGAAAAGTATCCAGCAAGCGACGCCTACGATCACCGCTCCGAGACACGGTGGCCACATACGGGACCATCGGCTCTGTGATGACCGCTGGCGTCGCTTGGAAGGTTTGCGGCGACGTCTGTCAGGACGACGCGTTGTCATCGCTGCTGTTCGAGGGCGAGAGTCTTCGTGGGCTGGTCGCAGACCTCAGTGGGTCCCCAGTACTGGATGGGGCCGGGATAGACGTAGGCCGTCTCGCGGGCCCAGCGCTCACGCTGTGCGGCAAATGTCTGGAAGGGCTTGCCGTCGAGCTCGACGAGTGCCTTGCGGATGACGGGCTTCATCTCGCCATTACGCTTCTCCATGTTCATCATCATCGTGATGGGCACACCGCCGGCCTTCCACTCGGCAGCGGGAGCGGTGGTGTTCTGCACGATGGCCATATAACCGGTCTTTCCGGCTGCGATGAGCTGAGCGGCGCTGTTGCCCAGGGCGTAGCAGTAGTCGGCGTCGAAGTTCGACGGAGCGGCGCAGCGTCCCTCATAGCCGAAGAAATGATGCTGCGAGGCGAACTTACCGCTGAATGTGCCAGCCTTCTTCATCTTCTCGAGCTTTTGTGCCACCATCGTGGAGAGCAGCTTCTCGGTCTCGATGAGGCTCACCTGCACGTTGCCGTGAGGATCGCGGTCGAGAGCCAGCTGACGGGCCACGCCGACGGGCAGGCTGTTGAACACGGCGAGGTTCTCGTCGGTGAGATGACTCTTGGCGAAGTCCACCTGCTCGTCGCGGCTGATCTCCTTAGCCTCAGGCATAGCGAGCACGTCGTTGAGCTGGGCGATGAGCTTCTTGATGGCGGGGATGAACTCGATGACACCCTCAGGAATGATGACGGTTCCGAAGTTATTGCCGTCGGCAGCACGCACGGCCACAGCCTGGGCGATGTAGTCGACGATGTCGCTGAGGCTCATACCCTTCTTCTCGATCTCCTCGCTGACGAGGCAGATGTTGGGCTGGGTCTGCAGGGCGCACTCGAGTGCGATGTGGCTGGCCGAGCGGCCCATCACCTTGATGAAGTGCCAGTACTTGCGGGCTGAGTTGCAGTCGCGCTCGATGTTGCCGATGAGCTCGGAGTAGGTCTTGCAGGCGGTGTCGAAGCCGAAGGACGTCTCGATCTGGGCGTTCTTCAGGTCGCCGTCGATGGTCTTCGGGCAGCCGATGACCTGCACGCCATAGTTCTTGGCAGCATAGTACTCGGCCAGGACGCAGGCGTTGGTGTTGGAGTCGTCGCCGCCGATGATGACGATAGCCTTGATGTCGAGCTCGCGGATGATCTCCAGGCCCTTCTCAAACTGCTCGACTTTCTCCAGCTTGGTGCGGCCAGAGCCAATCATGTCGAAGCCGCCGGTATTGCGGTATTCATCGACGATCTCCTTCGTCAGCTCCATGTAGTTGTGATCCACCAGACCGCCAGGGCCGAGGATGAAGCCATAGAGACGGTTCTCGGGGTTCAGCTTCTTCACGGCGTCGAACAGACCGGTGATGACATTGTGGCCACCAGGAGCCTGACCGCCGCTGAGGATGATTCCCACGTTCATCTTCTCGTGGGCAACAGCCTCGCCGGGAACGAACTCCACGAGCGGCATGCCGTAGGTATTAGGGAAGAGCTGCTTGATTTCTTCCTGGTTGTCAACACTCTGAGTGGGCTCGCCTTCAACGGCCTTCACGGCACCCTGCAGTCCCAGCGGAAGCTTGGGCTGATAGGCGGCGCGAGCAATCTGCAATGCACTTTTTTCCATCTTGATGATTAAATTTTTAATGATTAGGTATCTTTGGGCTGCAAAGGTACAAAAATAATCCCGAATAGCGCTCAACTATTCGGGATTTTTTTAAGGCAACTACTTATAAGTTGACCTATTAGGCTACGTTTTATCCGATTTCTATCTGTCGGCTCACCTTTACCTTCTGCTCCTCGTGCTTGGGCAGTTCGACGGTGAGCACGCCGTGCTCCACGCGAGCCTTGATCTGATCCTTCTCCACATCGTCGGGCAGGATAAGGGTCTGCTCGAACTTCGAGTACGAGAACTCGCGACGCAGGTAGCGGGCGTTCTTGTCCTCCTCCTTGGTCTCCTCCTTCTTCTCCATCTTGATGAGCAGGTTGCCCTCATCATTGATGTGCACATTGAAGTCCTCCTTCTTCATTCCCGGTGCGGCCAGCTCTACAAAGTAGGCCTTGTCAGTTTCCTTGACGTTGATGGCGGGAGCCGTAGCACTTGCCTTCGGCATGAACTCAGTGTTGAAAAGATCGTTGAACACTGCGGGAATCCAGCTGTTTGTTCTCATCATTGGCATCATAGTTTTGTCCTCCTTGTTTGTTTTTTTTGAGTTATTTGTTTGATGTTTATTATTCTCTTTCGAGCCCCTCGTTTTCGTCGGCGCTCACTAGGTATATTGCAACAACGATGCCAAAGCCAGAGGCCGCGACATTTTGTCAGAAAGCACCGCCAATGTGTCAGCCGCAGGCAGTTTGTGCCCTTCCCCGCGATGCCAATCTCATTCTTTTTGCACGAAATGAAGATTTTTTTGGCGAAAAGGTTGGTAGTTTCATTTTTTTTCTTTATCTTTGCCGTTGAAGAAATAAAAACACAAAGAAATGGCAAATAAGAGAACACTGAAACACGCTATCAATGGCATCTGCGAAGAGCTGTTCGCCGAGTGTGTGGCCGCTTCGCTTTACGGAGCAGAAGATCATAAGGGCAATGCCGATGCGCTGCTCTTCACCATCCTGAAGATTCAGAGCAACTACATCACACGCGTGTCGCACCCCGAGCCAGGCATGAGTGCGAAGGCATACTACAAAGACCTTCGCGAGAAATTCTCGGCACAGATAAGCGAGGTGGTGGACCAAATCAACAACCTTTAGAGGGATGTGGCGCAGATTCTGCAGCTGGCTGCTGTTCAAACGTATGGGATGGGCTACTGACATCACGGAGGCCTGTCCCGAGAAATGCATCATCTGTCTGGCCCCTCACACCAGCAACTGGGACTTCATCATCGGCACGCTCTATAACGGCGCCACCGGCCTGAAGAGCAACTTCCTGATGAAGAAGGAATGGTTTGTATGGCCCCTGGGAGCCCTCTTCCGTAAGATGGGCGGCATACCCGTCTACCGGCAGAAGCACACCAGCATGACCGACACGCTGGCCGCTACGGCACGAGAGGCGAGCCGTTTCCGCGTGTGCATCACTCCTGAGGGCACGCGCTCGCGGGTAGAAGAGTGGAAGCGCGGCTTCTACATCATCGCCCAGAAAGCCGACCTCCCCATCCTGCTCTACGGACTGGACTATGACAGGAAACTGATACAATGCACGCGCACCGTCATCCCCTCCGGCGACCTGGAGGCCGATATGCGCGACATCAAGCTCTATTTCAAGGACTTCAAGGGCCGCAAGCCCGAAAACTTCACCATCGGAAATGTATAAGAGAATAGCCACTATAGTGACGCTCGCTACTATAGTATCTATAAACACTATAGCCCAGACATCATGGGGAAAGACCGAGCACAGGGGCGAGCCTTGGGTGAAGAACGCATCGCTGCCCTACTCCGTCGAGCGCGGCCTGCAGGGCCGGCACCTGTCGCTCTGGGCCAGTCACGGGCAATACTACGATCAGGGCAAGCACCAGTGGCGTTGGCAGCGGCCGGCGCTGTTCTGCACCACCGAGGACCTCTTCACCCAGACCATCGTCGTGCCCTACCTCATGCCTATGCTCGAGGATGCCGGCGCCATCGTGTTCTCACCCCGTGAGCGCGACTGGCAGCGACATGAGGTGATCGTCGACAACGACCCCACCAACTCGCTCGTGGCCTACCACTATGAGGAGAGCTACTACCGCAACGCCTGGCAGCCGGCTCCCGCCCCGGGATTCTCGATGCACGAAGGAGCCTACCGCGACGGCGAGAACCCCTTTGAGGCCGGAACGGCACGTATGGCCGAGACCACCAAGAGCAAGAACCGAGTGAGCGAGGTGAACTATCAGCCCAACCTGCCCGAAGCAGGGCGCTACGCCGTCTACGTGAGCTATCAGACCGTGCCCGGCAGCATCGACGATGCCCACTACACCGTATGGCACAAAGGTCAGGCGACCGAGTTCTGCGTCAACCAGCAGATGGGCGGTTCCACGTGGGTCTATCTGGGCACCTTCGACTTCGACGCCGGTATGTCGCCCGCCAATCGTGTCGTCGTCTCCAACCTCAGCAACCGCCGGGGAATGGTCACCACCGATGCCGTCCGCTTCGGAGGAGGCATGGGCAACATCGCCCGCGGAGGCACCACCAGCGGCTATCCGCGCTGCCTGGAGGGTGCGCGCTACTACGCCCAGTGGGCCGGTATGCCCTACAGCGTCTACAGCTTCCGTCAGGGACAGAACGACTATGCCGACGATATCAACGTGCGTTCCTACATGACCAACCTGCTGGCAGGCGGCTCCTGCTATGCTCCCGACTCTGCTGGCCGCCATGTGCCCATCGAGCTGTCGCTGGCCGTGCACAGCGACGCCGGATTCACTGATACCGGACTGGGTGTCTACGGCACGCTCTCCATCTGCACCACAGGCTTCGGCCCCACCACGCTGGCCACCGGGCTCAGCCGTGAAGCCTCGAAGGAGCTGGCCACCGACCTGCTGAACAACACCACCCAGGACCTGCAGTACCGCTTTGGCGAATGGAAACTGCGCAAGCTCTACGACCGCAACTACTCCGAGACGCGCCTGCCCGTCGTGCCCAGCGCCATCCTCGAGACGATGTCGCACCAGAACTTCGGCGACATGCGCTACGGCCTGGATCCCAACTTCCGCTTCTGGATGGCGCGCTCCATCTACAAGACCCTGCTGCGATTCATCACCTCGCATCATGATGAGAAATATGCCGTCACACCGCTGCCGCCCGATCATTTCCACATCGAGTTCACCGACAGGAAGGGCGAGGTGCGGCTGGGCTGGCAGGGACTCATCGACTCGCAGGAGAAGTCATCGGCGCCCACAGGCTACATCTTATATATAGCACAGGGCGACGGCGGATTCGACAACGGCACCGTACTGCGCGGCACCTCCTGCACCCTGCGCCTGCAGCCCAATGTGCTCTACAGCTTCCAGGTGAGAGCCATCAACGAGGGCGGACGCAGCTTCCCCACCGAGGTGCTATCGGCCTACTACGATCCCCAGGCACCCTACAGGGCTATGATCATCAACGGATTCCACCGCCTGTCGTCGCCGGCCATCAGCACCCGCGGACAGGGCTTCGACCTCGACGACGATCCCGGCATCACCTATGGCCGCACGGCCGGACTGCTGGGACGCCAGCTTGTGTTCGACCCGTCCAGGATAGGCATCGAGGACTCCACCGGACTGGGATTCTCCACCAGCGAGCTGGCTGGAAAGTTCATCGCCGGCAACGACTTCAACTATGTGCGCACCCACGCTGAGGCCATAGCGGCCACAGGACGGTTCAGCATCGTCAGCGCCTCGTCGCAGGCACTGGAGAGCGGACACCTGCCGCTGACGCCCTACGCCGTAGTCGACCTCCTCCTGGGACTGGAGCGCAACGACGGCCACAGCCTCATCAGCTACAAGTCGTTCCGCCCCGCCCTGCAGGAACAGCTGCGGCGCTATGTCAACAACCGCGGCCGCCTGCTCACCAGCGGAGCCTACATCGGCACCGACATGATGGAACCAGCCGAGCGCCAGTTCCTGGCCGACGTGCTCAAAGTATACTGCCCCACCACCTATCGCGAGCCCAGCGGAGCGGTCACCGGCCTCGGAACCTCGTTCAGCTTCCATCATCAGCTCAACGAGCAGCACTATGCCGCCACACGCACCGACGTGCTCATGCCCTCCGTGCAGGAAGCCTTCCCGGCTATGGTCTACGCCAACGGCACCAGCGCCGCCGTAGCCTACGGCGGACAGGACTACCGCGCCTTCACGATGGGCTTCCCCTTCGAGTGCATCACCGACAAGCGCATGCGGGCATCCATCATGAACGGAATACTCAATTATTTAATACCAAACTAAAAACATCACATTCCTATGGCAAAGATCCAAGCCAACCCCTCAGGCACCAGAAGCATCGAGGTGAGCGAGCAACACCTGAAGACGATTGAAAAATACCTCCTGCTGAGCGACCTCGTCGACTCACACGGATACGTCGACGAGCAGGTGCTCGACAAGCTGCGATTCAATATCCGGGCGCTGCTCGAGTCAGAAGCAGGGCGCGACAAAGACCTACTCGACCTCTGTCTCGACGTAGTATATCATCCTAATATGAAAGCCTTTGGACTGCAACAGCTCTACCATTGCTACCAAGAGTGGCGACAGCATAACGCCGACGAGCTCGCCAGTCTGACGGAAGCCCAGCAGGGCACACCGTTCAACTAAGCCGATGCTGACCGACTTCCTGCCGACGACGAAGAAAGAACTGGAGCTCCGGGGATGGGACACCGTCGATGTGATCCTGTTCTCGGGCGATGCTTATGTCGACCACCCCTCCTTCGGGGCCGCCGTCATCGGGCGCACGCTCGAGGCTGCGGGCTATCGGGTGGCCATCGTGCCCCAGCCCGACTGGCACGGCGACTATCGCGACTTCCGCAAGCTGGGCCGCCCGCGCCTCTTCTTCGGCATCTCGCCGGGATGTATGGACTCGATGGTCAACAAATACACCGCCGCACGGCGCCTCCGCTCCGAAGACGCCTACTCCCCCGACGGGCGTCACGACCTCCGGCCCGAATATCCCACCATCGTCTACAGCAGCATACTGCGCAGCCTCTATCCCGACGTGCCCATCGTGCTCGGAGGCATCGAGGCCTCGCTCCGCCGCCTCACCCACTACGACTACTGGCAGGACAGCCTGCGGCCCTGCATCCTCTGCGACGCACCAGCCGACATCATCAGCTACGGGATGGGCGAGAAGACCATCCTCCAGCTGGCCCGACGCCTCGCCGACGGCGAGCGCATCAGCGACATCACCGACCTGCCGCAGACCGTCTTCCTCGCCAGCGCCGACCAGATCCCAGGCGGCATCCGCCCCGACGACATCCTGCTGCACTCGCACGAGGAGTGCCTCAGCGACAAGCGAGCACAGGCCGAGAACTTCCGCCACATCGAGGAACAGTCGAACATGATTCACGCCCGGCGACTGCTGCAGCAAGCCCCCGGGGAGCGCTACGTCGTCGTCAACCCGCCCTATCCGCCTATGACCACCGAGGAGCTCGACGCCTCCTTCGACCTGCCCTACACGCGCCTGCCCCACCCCAAGTACAAGGACAAGCGCATACCCGCCTACGAGATGATCAAGCACTCGGTCAACATACATCGCGGATGCTTCGGCGGCTGCGCCTTCTGCACCATCTCGGCACATCAGGGAAAGTTCATCACCTGCCGCTCCAGGGAGAGCATCCTACGCGAGGTGAGGCAAGTCACCCGCATGGCCGACTTCAAGGGATACCTCAGCGACCTCGGAGGCCCCTCGGCCAACATGTACGGCATGCACGGGCGCAACCTCAAGGCCTGCGAGAAATGCCGCCGGCCCAGCTGCATCCACCCCCAGATATGCCCCAACCTCGACACCAGCCATCAGGCCCTGCTCGACGTCTACCGCGCCGTCGACGCCCTGCCCGAGGTCAAGAAGAGCTTCATAGGCAGCGGCGTGCGCTACGACCTCCTGCTGCACCGCAGCAACGACGAGCAGGCCAACCGCTCGGCCGAGGAGTACACCCGCGAGCTCATCTGCCGGCACGTCAGCGGGCGACTGAAGGTAGCCCCCGAGCACACCAGCGACCGCGTGCTCAAGCTCATGCGCAAGCCCTCGTTCCAGCTCTTCAGGCAGTTCAAGCAGGTCTTCGACCGCATCAACCGCGAGGAAGGACTGCGACAGCAGCTCATACCCTATTTCATCTCCTCCCACCCCGGATGCCACGAGGAAGATATGGCCGAGCTCGCCGTGCTCACCAAGCAGATGGACTTCCAGCTCGAGCAGGTGCAGGACTTCACCCCCACCCCTATGACCACCGCCACCGAGACCTGGTACACCGGCTACGACCCCTACACCCTCGAGCCCGTCTTCTCAGCCAGGAGCCCCCGCGAGAAGCTCGCCCAGCGCCAGTATTTCTTCTGGTACAAGCCCGAGCAGCGCCCAGGCATCGAGCAGAGCCTGCGCCGCATAGGCCGCGCCGACCTCATCAGCAAACTCTTTTCCGGCACTCCCTCCCCCCTCCACCATCCACAATCCGCCATCCACCATCAACCCTCCACCATCCACCATCCACAATCCACCCTCCACCATCAACCCTCCCCCACCCGTGACCATCATCGAGCAAACCGTCGTCCCGAAGAACCCCGCGAAGAAAAGCGAGGACGGAATCGTCGTCACCGCTGACTTCATAGCCGTCATCGACGGCTCCACCTCGAAGAGCACCGTCAGGTGTCATCGCGACCTCTCGCTGCGTCCCCACTCCAACGGCGAGCTGGCTATGCTCACCCTCAGCGCCTTCATCCGCAAGATGCCCCGTGACATCAGCGCCCATCAGTTCTGCCTCGGAGCCACACAGGCCATCCGCCGGCGCTACAAGAAAAGCTGCCTGCCCCGCCTGGCCGATCACCCCGAGGACCGCCTCACCGCCAGCTGCATCGTCTTCAGCCGGCTGCGGCGCGAGCTCTGGATGGTGGGCGACTGCCAGTGCCTCGTAGGCGACAGCTACTACGACAACCCCAAGCCCTACGAGCAGGAGCTGGCCGAAGCCCGTGCCGCCCTCATCACCGCCAGCCCCCAGCCCTGGGATCACTTCCTCGTCGACGACACCGCCCGACAGGCCATCATACCACGCATGCTCGAGACCATGCGGCAGCAGAACAAGACCTACAGCGTCATCGACGGCTTCCCCGTGGCCGAGCGCTATGTGCGCATCATCACCCTCGACTTCCAGCCCTGGGACATCGTCCTCGCCTCCGACGGCTATCCCTTCCTCTGCAGCACCCTCGCCCAGAGCGAGCAGCGGCTCACAGAGCAGCGCCTCAGCGACCCACTGAACATCCGTTCGTTCAAGGCCACCAAAGCCTTCGCCAGCGGCTTTAATTCGTTTGATGACAGGGCATACATCAGATTTAAGGTCTAAAATTTGGTCAATTCGCGAAAAATCACTACCTTTGCAGCCGCTAACGAAGAAAGTCCCGCTTTCCCCCGTTCAGCAAGGGGTTCCGTAGCTCAGCTGGATAGAGCAACTGCCTTCTAAGCAGTAGGCCTCGGGTTCGAATCCCGACGGAATCACCCCGTAAAGCAGACGAGTGACTGAAACCCAGTCACTTGTCTCTTTTTTATTCCACGAAAGCTTCAGTCAAATTCCCCATTCCTCTCCCCTCGGCCTCACCCCCTAGCCCCCTCTCCGACTGGCGAGGGGGAAGGCTCCGAAGGAGAGGGGAGCGCGGATTGAGTGCACTCTCCTCTTTCCACTCTCCTCTTTCCTCTTTCTAGAATGGTCCGCATCCCATACACGTTTAGAGCCCCTTCTTGCGTCCCGATGGTAGCAAGCGTCACCCTTCGGGATGCCGAGCGGATAAGGGGCGGCTATAATGCAGGGATAACACTCATACAAGATACTGTCGTGAGTGCCGTGATGAAGGCCGTGAGCGCTGCTATCAGCGCCTCCGCCAGTCGGTTTTTCAGTCGTTCTTTCATTGTGTTTTCTCCTTTCTTAGTTATAGGTCGCTTACGCTCAAAATTGAAGCAAAAATTTTAAGGAAAAATTAAATGAACCCGTCGGAATTTCGATTAATTTTCTTTCTAATTTTTATTTTAATTTTGAGCGAAGCGACCCCTTAACCTATTAGAGCGGTAGCAAATTCTTCACTCTTCACTCTTCACTCTTCACTTCCTAGGGCCTTGGCTCGTCGTCGCCACCGCCCTGGCCTTCATCACCGCTGTCAGCCAGACCATAGTCGGCGAGCGGGGTGTAGTTGCGCAGGCGGCGCTTGACGACGGTGTTGCCGCTCACGGGGTCGGTGTCCTCCACGTTGGTGAGCTCGATGACGTTGTCGAGGCGCAGGGCGCACTTCTTCTTGAACACCTTGCGGGTGAGGTCGCG
>ONLL01000052.1 GCA_900318685.1 uncultured Prevotellaceae bacterium
CAAGCATCGTCCTTCATTCAGGAGATGGAGGGGCCTTCTCTGCCTCATATATATGAAGAGGAGGACGTGATAGACGGCTTCGTCAGCAGTCTGAACAACACCCAGGTGCAGGTGGCCGGCCCTGAGCTGGTATTCGGGACGCTCTACGACCGAATTGGCTATGGTGCCATCCGGAACCGGATGTTCCGTAACATTGTCATCTGCCGTCTGTTCAACCCTGGAAGCAAACTGAAGACTGTGGACTATATGGAGCGCTACCTGCATGTGACGTACAGCGTTGACCAGATATACCGTTTCCTTGATAACCTGTGCCACCGCAAGGAAGAAGAGGAGAAAGACAGTGATGGCCGCAAGCCCGAAATCGCAGCGGGAGAAAGCGAGTCCACATCCCCAGCCAAGCCCAGGCCGGCTGATTTCAAGACCCTTGTTGAGTACATCGCATACTCGTATACCAAGAAGATGGCCGGCGACGGCATATCCGTCTGCTTCTATGACATGACCACGCTGTATTTTGAGGCCGCAGAGGAGGATGACCTGCGCAAATGCGGCTTCTCGAAGGACGGCAAGCACTCCTGCCCGCAGATATTCCTCAGTCTGCTCGTTGCCAGCGGTGGCAATCCCATCGGCTATGAGATTTACGAGGGCAACATCTCCGAGGGGCATACCATGATACCGCTGATCAGGAAGCTCGCCTCTCGCTTCGGATTCGACAAGCCCATAGTGGTGGCCGATGCAGGGCTGCTGAGCAAGGCCAACATTGAGGAACTCACCAAGGACGGCTACCAGTACATCCTTGGTGCAAGGCCGAAATCGGAGAGTGAAAAGGTCAAGGAACAGATTCTCTCCTTGGGCATGAAGTATGGCGATGTCGTGGAAATAGAGAAGGGCGGCGGAGTGCGGCTTGTCCTGTCATGTACCGAGAAACGTGCCAGGAAGGATGCACACAACCGACAGCGTGGACTGGCGAGGCTCCAGAAGAAGATGACCGGCGGCAGGCTGACGAAGCAGAACATCAACAACCGGGGGTACAACAAGTACCTCAAGATGGAGGGTGAGGTGACTATCAGCATCAACATGGAGAGGTATGAGGCCGATGCCGCATGGGACGGCATAAAGGGCTATCTCACCAACACCACGCTGGAAAAGGGTGAGGTCATCGCCAACTACTCCAATCTTTGGTTTATCGAGCGGGCTTTCAGGATGAACAAGTTTGACCTGGCCGTGCGTCCTATCTACCACAGGCTCCGAAACAGAATTGAAGGGCACATCTGCATCTGCTTCACAGCATACACGATTATGCTGGAACTCGAACGCATACTGAAGGCCGCAAAATCAGAGATAACCATCTACCGGGCACAGGAACTGGTCAAGAACATGTACGTCATTACTTACACTCTGGCGAAGTCAAAGCAGACCAAGCGGGTATATCTGGGGATGGACGAGGAGCAGTCTGAGCTATGCCAACTGGTGGTGCCTGACTGGCGAAAAGGCACTTGAGTGACCCAACGCGGAAAACAGGGGGCGATTTTCGAGCCAGAATCTCTCCTCAGGACGAACTTTTTTGTGGTGATTTTGAACACTTTTTTTATGCTTAGCCCTCATGTGTTACCCCCCCCAACGCACGTTAGCATTGAGCGAATGCGAAACCTGGATTATTTTGTATAAGTTTCATTTGTTTTGCTCTCAACTTTTCGTAACTTTGCCACTACTTGGCGAACTTACTTGGCACTCGGAAGAAAAAAAAACGAGTTTGTTTTGTTCTTCTCTCGTTTTTTCGTAACTTTGCCGCCGATTACACAAAGCAAATATCGTCATGAGGCATTTACCTCACCTACATATACTATTTCTCCTTGCCATCCTTACGGGTTGCACTGCCAGAAATGACCGCCAGGCCTCGCCCATTTTTATGGACAAGGACGCAACGATGTGTTCGCCTGAGGTCATGAAGCATGTGGACGATTTGGTGATGGACCATGTGGCTGAGAATCCAGAACGCACCATCCAGGTCATCGACTCGCTGAGGTCGGAAGGATTGCCCGGCTATGAGGCCGACTGGCTGCTTGCACGGGTGTACAGCACGACGCTGGAAGGCGGCAGGCCCGACTCGGCCATAGTCATCTGTGAGCGGCTGATGACACTGCCCGTGGCGAAGGAAAACCAGAAATACCGGTTCGACGTCTTGGTGACGCTGGTGAATGCCAGCAGGCTGCAGCATGACGATGAGCGCATTGTCAAGTGGACCACCGAGCTTGTGGCCCTGTGCAGAGCGAGTGGAGAAGAAACCGACGCCATGCGCAATGAGGCGGAGATGGCCCTCGCCCTCAGCCATGTGGGTCGACAGGCGGAGGCATTTGCCAAGAATGACAGCGTGATGGCCGTGCTCGACAGCGTGCGGCAGTTCAATGAACTGGATGCCTGGGTGATTGCCGCCAAGCGTAGGGTAACGATGCTGAGTGAGTGCGACAACCAGGCCGCCATCATCCCCGCCAGCCGCCGCATCATCGAGCGCCTTACCGACTACGAGCGGCATCCCGATGATTTCCACGACGGCTCATA
Source organism: uncultured Prevotellaceae bacterium (assembly GCA_900318685.1). Taxonomy (GTDB): domain Bacteria; phylum Bacteroidota; class Bacteroidia; order Bacteroidales; family Bacteroidaceae; genus Prevotella. The sequence goes on from ONLL01000052.1 coordinate 2,557, forward strand.
CCGCGAACCTTCCGACGACGACCGACAGGGATATATCGACTTCTATCGCGCTCAGGCATACGGATATATCGCCGAGGCATACGCGAGAAGCTCAGCCCTTGACAGTGCCAGACATTATCTCGACCTTTATGAGCAGAGTGCCTATGGCCAGACGCTCGCCGGGCGGGAGATGATAGCCCCGACGTGGGCGCTGCTGGGCGAGACCGGGAAGATGGCGGCCATTTACGAAGACCTGGCCACGGCCCGCTTCCGCTCCTACCAGCAGCGGACGGAGATAGAGCGGCAGAGGACCGACGCGGCGCACACCCGGCAGGTGGCCCTGGTGCTGGGTATCGTCGCCGGCCTGCTGCTGATGCTCGTCGGCATCCTGTTGAGCTACCAGCGTATCATCAGGCGCAAGAACCGCGTGCTGGCACGTGAGATTGCCGAGTCGGTAGAATACAAGGAGAAGTATAGGAAGACCCTCTCCCAGAAGGCACTCCCCCTGCCCCTTCCTGAAGGGAGGGAAGTGGTCACCCCTGCAAATGAAGCAGCCGAAGCCCTCAGTGGCAAGTCTATATACACCCCTACCTCCAGTGAGGGGCAGGGGGAGGGTCTTCTGGGGGACGGGTCCGATGCCCAGCTGTTCCGGTTCCTCCGCGAGGCCATCCTGCGCGATGAGCTGTTCCTCAACCCATTGTTCGACCGCCAGCAGCTGATGGACACCTACCACCTCTCGAAGGACCGCATCGGCGCAGCCTTCAAGCAGGGCAGCGAGTTCGAGTCGCTCATCGACTTCCTCAACGACTGCCGTCTCGACTATAGTGCCAAGCTCCTCTCCACGCGCCCCGACATGACCATCGGCGAAGTGTCTGCCGCCAGCGGCTTTGCCAGCGTCAACACCTTCGGCCGCAACTTCAAGCGCAAGTTCACCCTCACCCCCTCGCAGTATCGGGAGCAGCGCCAGGAGATGGGGTAGACCTGTTACAGAAAACGTTCAACCCTTCGCCCTTTCGCCCCTCCGCGGTTCACCAATTCGTCCAAAACCTATCACCAATTCGTCCGAGCTATTGCCCGGACGTTGTTTTTTCTGTACTTTTGCAGCCATAATCATCCTTAAATGCTTATGACCCCATCAATCCTCATCCCGCTCGTGGTCATCATCGTCGTGCTCGCCGTGGTGGTGGCGGTGCTGCTGTGGCGCCTGCTGAAGAACGGCGACGAGCTGCGGCGCAAGAACGACGTCATCATCCGCGAGGTGGAGAAGAACGCTCACCTGCAAGACGAGCTGCGCGATGCCCTGCGGCGTGCGGGGCACGCTGCCGTCCTCGGCATCGCCTCGCTGCTCATGCTGACGCTTACTTCCTGTGGCAAGGACGACGACGATGACGGCACCGACCCCGCTGATGCCGCTCCCGGCGTGGAGGTGTGCGTCGTTTTCGCCCCTAACGAGTTGGGCGACTGTGGCTATGCCGACCGTGTGCTGGCGGGCATACACCTCTTCGACCAGCAGCTTAGCAAGGGCGACTACAACCGTGTGCAGCTGCGCTACGTCGCCGTGGCCGACACCGATGCCATCCGCACCGAGCTGCTTCGCTGGGACCAGCAGGGAACCAGCCCTTATAACCGCCTTGCCTACGAGCGCCGCCTGCTGGTGCTCACCGACCGCTCGTTGCTCCACTGTCTGGCCTACACGCCTCTCAGCGAGACCGACGAGGTGCTGGTGATGAATGTCGCCGAACAGTATTTCCTCCAGACCCCGAAAGCCGACTGGCTCGGCCACCGCCTCCACCTGCTCAACGTCAGCGCGGCCGAGGCCGCCCGGAAGTTCTGCCGCCGCATCGACAGAGAGACCACAGCCGACAGCGGACGGCAGCGCGAGATACGCCTCCTGCAGGGACGTGAAAAGGCAGAGGTGCTGGCCGACAGCATCAGTCAGGCCGCCCGCGAGTATTTCGGCGACAACATCTCCGTGCAAATCTACACTACGGAAATCCTGGGAACAGGAAACGAGGCCTTCAACAATGCCTTTATCATGGGTAGTGTCGTTCGCAACGCAAGCTATGCCATCTGCAACTGGGCCTCACTGAATGCCGCCCTCTTCGCCAACCTCTACCTCGAAGGCTCCGACGATGCTGAGGTCGTCTTCCTCGATACCGAGATTGACGAAAGCTCAAGATGGTTCCCCACCATCGTCCGCCACTACGACCGCGCCCTCTGCCAGTGGCTTGAGCGCTGGCTCGTGGCCCCCGTAGCCTCCATGCCTCAGAAGGAATGGCACGGCGCATGGGACGGATACACCACTGACAATATGAGTGATAAGTGATGAGTGAAGAACTTGCTACCGCATTAATAATAAGTAGATGAACACTATTTTTGATTTGTTACTTAAGACGAAAAAGCAATAATGAGCATAACAGATAGATATACGAAGGAAGGATTGGGGGCGAAAGTGACGAGATGGCTGCTTGGCGCAGCACTCATCACTCTTCACTTATCGCTCATCACTTCCCTGGCTTCCTGCAAGAGCGACGATGAGTCCAACTCTTCCCGGCAGGAAGTGGTGACGGTGAATGTCGACGTCATCCTGCCAGCCATGCAAACCTTCCTCTGGCAGTCAGCCATCGACGACGCACTCGGCAACATCGACCGTGCCCAGCAGTCGTGTGCGAAACGAGTGAAACTGAACCTGCGCTACCATGACGAGGATAATGAGGACCTGGAGGCCCTCGCCTACGCCCTTACCCATCCCGGCAAGGGCGATGCCCCCTACGTGCAGCCCGACACCTGCCATGCCATCATCGGCCCCTACCACTCGGCCAATGCGCGCACCATCCTCAACCAGGCCCGCCGCTCCCGTCTGCCCGTGGTCATGCCCACCTGCACCAGCGCAGACCTGCAGCGCAGCGAGGCCCGCCAGACCAACTCCTTCTTCCTCACCGAGAGCGACATCACACAGTGCGTGGTGCTGCTCACCGTTATGCAGACCCTGAAGCACCAGCGCGTGGGCTTGCTCTACAGCGACGACATCTACGGCCAGTCGTTCCGCGACTGGTTCGGCTTCGTGGCCACGCAAATCGGCCTCGGAGTGGTTCCCGGTGGTATACGGGCCTACAAGGCCGGCGACCGACTCGATGACTATTACGAGCTGATGAGCCAGCCACAGGGCGACAACGTCGATGCGCTGCTCTTGGCGCTGAGCCAGACCGAGGACTACACTCCGGTGCTGGATGCCCGTGAGGCGTTCTTCCAGCGCAAGCATGAGCAGGGCACCATCGCCTATATCCCCGTCGCCTACGTTCCCGACGTGGCCTACTCGTCGCAGCTCTCGAATCAGATTGTCTTTGGTGTCTATCCCGCCGGTTCCTCCGACAATGGATTCGTGCAGAGCTACAGAGCCACCCACGGTGGCGATGTGCCCTACGGAGCCGCACAGATGTATGATGCCCTGACCATCATCGCCCTCGGACGGGCTGCCCAGCTCAGTGCCGCCGACCCTAACCTCCTGTATATCGACGGCCAGCGCGTGCAGTTCGAGATAGCCCCCTACGGCCCCGTGCTCAGCGACTGGATGCGGGCCGTCGTGGCTACCGACGACCCTGCCCCCATCGCCCTATGGAACGGCTATGGGCTGGCCTCAGCCTTCCGCCTGATCGAGGGCGGCATGCTTCCCTCCCTGCGCGGAGCCACGGGCGAGATGGAGTTCGACCCGCTGACGAACACCACCATGCTCCACACCTACTACCAGCTGTTTGCCACCAGCAGCGATGGCGGCATCACCCACTTTGCCACCGTCTCAACGGGAGGCAGCGGAACGGGAATTTCCACTGATGCGCTGTGGAACTGGCAGACCGTCATCAACTCCCTCGACCCTGCTGCCGGAGACAACGTCAGCCGCCAGCTGCCCGACCTGCGCGAGCGGTGGGCCGTGGTCATCAGTCCCAGCACCACATGGGAGAACTACCGCCATCAGGCTGATGCCCTGGCCATGTACCAGCTGCTGAAGCAGCATGGCTACGACGACGACCACATCGTCCTCATCGTTGAGGACAACCTGGCCGACGACCCCCGCAACCCCTTCCCCGGCGAGGTCTATCTGGAGCGCAGCGGCGTGCAAAGCTCGCCCGACGCTCTGGTCAATGCCGACGTGCGACAGGGGGCCGTCGTCGACTACCGCTTCAGCGACCTCTCTGGCCCCGCCGACCTGGCCGACATCCTCCTGGGCCGACAGTCGCAGCAGCTGCCCCACGTCGTCCACAGCACCGATGCCGACAACGTATTCTTCTTCTGGAGCGGCCACGGTGCTGATAACGGCGGACCACTGTGGGGCGACGAGAACAGCAGGAACCCCTTCGGCCCGCAGCGCATCCGCAACATCGTGGAGAAAATGCCCCACCGCCGCATGATGCTTGCCCTGGAGAGCTGCTACAGCGGACAGTGGGGCGAGGCCCTCACGGGAGTGCCCGACGTCATCGTGCTCACCGCCGCCAATGCCTATGAGACCTCGAAGCCCGATGTGTACAATGCCGACATGGGCACCTATCTCTCCAACGCCTTCTCACGCGCCTTTCTGCGCACCGTGGGGAGAAAACCGTCGGTGTCCATCGCCGACCTCTACTACCAGTTGGCACGCACCACCAGCGGCAGCCACGTCACGCTCTACAACATCGAGCAGTATGGCTCGGTCAACAAGAGCAGCATGAGCGACTACTTCATAGAACATCATTAATATATCATCATGACAACAAGAAAAATCATTCACTTCCGGCTGATGGCCGTGCTGACGTGCAGCCTCTGCCTGGGATTCGCATCGTGCAGTGACGACGACGACAAGCCCACCGAAGAGCAGCGCGTGGAGCAGGACCTGGCCGACGTTGCCGAGTTCTGGAACGTCGTGGGCCAGCTGACCGACGACCCGATGCCCGACGAGGGCTGGCAGACGGCCACCTACGCCCCCAGCATCGGCGAGGCCGACGGCACGAACAGCACCGTGCGCATCGTGCAGTGTGCAGACGTGGAGAACGCCGCCGAGAACTTTGCAGACCTCGTGGGCCTCACTATGGGCAACGGCTTTTCCACCAACACCCAGGAGTACACCTACAAAAACGACCTCGTGGGCACGCTCACCTACCGCCGCACCAGCGGCGAGACGCTCGCCACCGTCGATGTGGACATCGCCCAGATGCCCGGCCTCCAGCAGATAGTCTATCGCCAGGTGGTGGAGAACGCCTCGTTCAGCGGCACCGCCTACTATCGCTTCGGCGACGTGGTGGCCAAGCAGAACGCCGACGGCCAGACCGACTATTGGATCTGCGTGCGACCCGCCTTCGGCCCCGCTGGCAAGGGCGACAGCCACTGGATTTCGCTGAGCAAGATTCCCTCGGCCAACGTCAAGACCGTGAACAAGACCGTGAGCGGACAGAAGCTCACCCACGTCATGCCCAAGAGCCTCTGCACCAACCAGGAACACATGCAGAACCTGGCCGAGATGCTCTACGCCATGCTCTTCCCCGCACAGTGGGCCAAGAACCTGGAAGAAAACAACGGCTACAAAAAGCTGAAATACTTCAAGGACTTCGACTACACGAAGCTGTTCAAGTATCACAACGACTCCTACTTCCGCATGGTTGACAGCCGCTGGAACGACTTCTACGTCGCTGTGTTCGGTCTCACCGCCGCCGAGCTGCGCCAGGAACTTGCCGCGAACGGCCTGAACCTCATCTACGGCACGGCCACCATGAGCAGCAACAACATCTCGCTGCCTATGGCCACCTTCTACCAGACCAACCTCAAGACCAAGGTGCTGTCGAAGAAGACCAGCACCTGGGACAAGCAGAGTTTCAACATCTACGACCTGACGAAGAATGGCTACGCCGAGTTCACCAACGCGGCGGGCGGCTGCGAGAAGGCCTGGGTCGTCCGCTACGCCACTGGCGCCACACTGGCCAAGGGCAGTGCTGAGAATCCCGTCTACGACAAGCAGAAGAAACTGCCCAACTGCCAGGATGTCATCGTCTTCAACCGCGACGTGGACCACATCGACATGTCCTACGACGCCCTGAAGATTACGGCCCCCAAGGAATATGCCGTGGCGGCAGGCTACGAAGGCTCGGATTCCCACTACCGCTATGGCGACGTCTATCTGGACGAGGAGGGCAACCACTGGTTTGTCGTGTCGATGTCTGGACAGACGATGGCAAAGGTTGAGGAAGCCTCGCCCTACGCTGAGCTCATCACCTTCGAGGGTATCAAGTTCACGGCTGACGGCTCACGCGCCATCAATCTGCCCACCCGCGAACAGGCCATCCGCGGTGCCTACTGGCTCAGCCAGCTTCAGTACAATACAGCCAAAAATAAATACTATACCAGAGAGGAGTGGGAAAAGGACCACACCTGTTCATACGCCCTCACCTATCTCTGCCTTCTGGACTACGCCGATTACTGCTGCACCGACCTGACGCAGATTATTACCGCCCAAAACGGAGACCCGCGTGCACCATCCTTGGCAGCCAGCATTGCCTACAGCGACCCGATGAGCAGCAGCAAGCAGCGCCTGATGCGCTGGGTGATGAACAACCAAAACAGCAAGAACAACGTTGAGTACTACATCTGGGACCACTATCCCAGCCGTCCGTCGGCTACGGCCCAGAAGGTGACCGACTTCTCCAACACCTCCATCTTCTTGCAGGACATTGCCGACCCCAACATGGTGGCCCGCTATGCCGAGGACAGCTACGCTCGTCAGGCCCTTAACTTCTATGATGCCCCTGTTGAAAACCAGGACCAGCCGACACGCCAGCCGCGCAGCAGCATCGATGAGCGTGCCAACTTCGCCTACAACTGCGTCTATAACCGCTCGACGTGGTGGAACCGCGCATTCTTGGCCGACATGTGGAATGCACCCGTCGTCATGTTTCGCATCGCCCGTGTGGAAGACCGTGGCGAGAAGAACTACTCCACCACCACCGTCGATGGTCACCGCCTGAGGTTATACCGACAGCGCGACTGGGAGGACGAAGAAGGCAATGACAAGTTAGATGATCTTAGGATAACAGGTCTTGTCGTGACTTACGTTAACAGTGACCTCATCTATTACGAAGGCAAGAAATACGGGATGCCCTCATGGCAGACGGCGTGGTAACTGAAAGAGTAATATATATAAATAATGTATAACATCATGACAACGAAAAGAACAATTCGCTTCTGGCTGATGGCTGTGCTGATGGGCGGCCTCAGCCTGGGCTTCGCGGCGTGCAGTGACGACGACGACAAGCCCACCGAAGAGCAGCGCGTGGAGCAGGACCTGGCCGACGCTGCCGACTTCTGGAACGTCGTGGGCCAGCTGACCGACGGCGTGATGCCCGACGAGGGCTGGCAGACGGCCACCTACGCCCCCAGCATCGGCGAGGCCGACGGCACGAACAGCACCGTGCGCATCGTGCAGTGTGCCGACGCTGAGAACGCCGCCGAGAGCTTTGCCGACCTCGTGGGCCTCACCTACGGCAAGGACATCACCGCCGACACGCCGGAGTACACCTACCGCAACGACCTCGTGGGCACGCTCACCTACCGCCGCGCCAGCGGCGAGACGCTCGCCACCGTCGATGTTGACATCAGGCAGATGCCCGGCCTCCAGCAGATTGTCTACCGCCAGGTGGTTGACAACGCCTCGTTCGCCGGCACCGCCTACTACCGCTTCGGCGACGTGGTGTCCAAGCAGAACGCCGACGGACAGACCGACTACTGGATTTGCGTGCGGCCTTCCTTCGGCATTGAGGGCAAGGGTGACTCACATTGGATAACCCTCAGCAAAATCCCCTCGGAAAATGTCAAGACGGTGAACAAGACCGTGGGCGGACAGAGACTGACACACATCATGCCCAAGAGCCTCTGCACCAATCAGGAACACATGCAGAACCTGGCCGAGATGCTCTACGCCATTCTCAACCCTGAGCAGTGGGCCAAGAACCTGAAGGATAACGACGGCTACAAGAAGCTGAAGTATTTCAAGGATTTCAACTACGTGAAGAACTTCATGTACCACAACGATGCCTTTTTCGGTAACGTGGCCGACGCATGGAGCAATTTCAACATCTACAAGAACCTCTTCGGGCTCACAGCCGACGAGCTGCGCCAGGAACTTGCCGCGAACGGTCTGAACCTTGTCTATAGCTCCGCCACGATGAGCAGCAACAACATCTCGCTGCCATTGGCCACCTTCTGCCAGACCAACCTCAAGACCAAGCTGCTTACGAAAAAGACCAGCACCTGGGACAAGCAGAGCTTTAACATCTACGACCTGACGAAGAATGGCTATGGCGAGTTCAAGAATTTCGCCGGCAGCAACGAGAAGTTCTGGGTGGTGCGCTATGCTACCGGTGCCACGCTTGCCAAGGGCAGTGCCGAGACACCTATCTTCGACAAATACAAGAAGCTGCCCAACTGCCGCGACGTCTATGTCTATAATGCCGACGTAGCCAACCTCGACATGGATAATCTGAAGAACATCGCTCCGGCCGAGGCCAACAAGCCTTCTGACCCCACCGAGGCCAGCAACGCTCGCAATGACGGCTCCGGCACCTACCTCATTGGCGACGTCGTTCAAGACGAGCAAGGCAACCGATGGTTCTGCATCGCAGGCTCGCCCTTCGACCCGAACTTCCCATTTGTGACCGACCACACCGCTTGGTTCGTCACGTTCGATTTCAACGGCATCAACACCTCTGGTCCGGTGGTCAGCGGCCTGCCCAACGAGGAAGACGTTCCGCAGTTAGGGGCGATGATTGCCAGTTTCTGGGGCTTAATCACATCTTTCAAGATTCCCTATCTTTTTTCTCCACATAATTCAGATGTTTCAAGCAGCGTGATAGCCAAGCATATTCGCGACTATGCTGACGTGGATCTGAACAAGGTTTGCCTTGGGTTAGACAGCGTATGGGTATTCCAGAGCCGAGGTGCTACTTATAATAGTAAATCCTCCAGTTGCATCATGAACATCGCATATAACGACGGAAACAGTGGCAAACAGGCCGTCTGCCGCATCATCTACGACCTGACAAAGGGTGGCAACTGCCGAAACAACTGTTACGGTGTGTCGGGCACACGTTATCAAGACATGTATGGACGCATCTACAAGCATTATGAGCACTACAATCCTTCGGTGATGCGCAGCCTCACTGAGGATGAAGCCGGGTTGGGCATGACAAGCTGGAACCTGCTTTGGCCCATGTCCACGGAGAAGATGTACCTGCAGGACGTTGCCAGCCAGGACATGGTGAACCGTCATGCCAAGGACGACAAGTGGGTGACGCTGCCCATTTCCGACAATCCCAATGTTCGCCGACAGCCGCTTACTGTGGCAGCTGTCAGTGCCCAGCCCGCCGACTTCATAGGCAAGTATGCACCAGGTGACATCCAGAGAACCAATATCTTTAACGAGCCAGTGTCATTCCTTCGCGTGATGAAGGTCACCGACAGTGGCGGCAAGAAACCCAATCTCGTCTCGCAGGATGGGCGGAGGCTCACCGTCGTACATCTGCAGAACGATGGCTCAGCCTACTTCGGCCACATGCAATCCCTCTGGGCCGCTACCTATTGTATGTCTTCCGATCAAGGTCTCTTCACGCTCGACAACCAAACCTATTATGCACCCATAGTGCCTGGTTGGGAACTCGTCTATCCGCCCAAGTAATGGAACTCGGCAAAGTCAACTAATCATATAGAATTATAGTTCTTATTTTTCAACATCAATTTATTATGAACAAGACAATCAAGAAACTCTCGATGCTCATGGCCGCAGCGGCCATCGGCGTCACGTTCGTCGCCTGCTCCGACGACGACAAGTACAGCATTTCAAAGGCTGAGATCGATCTCGACCGCACCGAGGTGGGCCAGCTCTCGCCCAGCAGCAGCGTCACGCCCTTCAACCTCGTGACCGACCAGGATGCCGAGTGGGAGGCCACCGTGGAGTGGGACGAGGATGCCAACGACCAGCCCGCCTACGTCTATCCCAAGAAGGGTGTGGGCCCTGCCACGCTGAAGATTGCCACCCTCGACAACCTGACGCAGCAGAGCCGCCAGGGGCAGCTCGTCATCCGCTTCCCCAAGGACGAGTCGAAGAACATCACCGTGCCCCTGACGCAGCAGCGCGCCGTGGTGGTGAACGGCGAGGAACTGCGCAGCGGCAACATCGTCTGCGGCGTGGGCTACGGCTACAACGCCTTCCTGGGCTATGCCGAGGAAAAGTGCGTGAGAAGCCCCATCCTGCGCGTCGACGAGATGCGCGACGACGATGCCCTGGCCTACACCTTCAACACCCTGCGCATTGAGCGCCGCGAGGAGAGCGGCGCCAGCGTGGAGGAGCTGGCCCGCAAGCTCAACGCCACCGCCCATGCCTCTACAGAGTTCGGCGGCTTCAGTGGCTCGGTGGATGCCGCGTTCAACATCGGCCAGAAGCAGACCAGCAGCAACGAGTTCGCCTGGATGGACATCAACGTGCGCAGCGGACGCGCACAGTTGCATGGTGCCCAGGAAGACCTCATCCTGGAGTACATGACCGACGAGGCCTACGCCAACATCAACGGCCTGCCGAAGATTGTGCAGCGCAAGCAGCGCGTCACCTATCCCAGCACCAACGAGGGCTTCCGCAAGATGGTGCTGGCCTACGGCACGCACCTCTGCGTGGGCGTCGTGCTGGGCGGTCAGATGCGCACCAGCGTAGTGGCCAACACCTCGAAAATCAACACCGCCTACAACGCCAGCGTGGCTCTGGAGGCTGCCTACAACTCGTCGTTTGCCAACATCGACCTGAATGCCACCGCCAAGGCCCAGCAGGCCAGTGCCGTGTCGTCGAACCACTCGGGATTCTACTTCGATGCCACCGTGCGCGGCGGCAACCGCAACGACGGCTCGCTCTCGGCCCTCAGTTCCGTGCTCACCAAGATGAGCAAGGCACGCCAGGGGGCAGGCACGCAGGACGACCTGGTCGACGACTCCGACACGAAGGTCACCATCAGCGACGACAGCGAGGAGTTTGAACTGGCCGGAGAGGAATGGATGAATTCGCTCACCGTGGCCAACGGACTCTCGCAGGAGGACGTGCTGCGCAACCTCGTCATGGTCGACTTCGACAGCGATGCCGACCTGGTGCCTCTCTACGAACTGGTGGACCGCGAGCTGACCCTGGAAGAGGACGGCGTGGACGGCGAAGCCCGCTACCAGGCCTTCAAACTGTGGTACGAGACGGAGCTGATGAACGACCCGGAGATTCTGAAGCTGCGCCCCAACCTGGGCAGCTACATCACCATCCCGCCCACGAAGGTGGACCCCATGCCCGACATGACCAAGGCCGGCGATGCTGAGTCGCTCATCCAGGACATCTATCTGACCAACGGCCAGCACGTGGCACGCGTCTGCTCGGAGTTCATACCCATCATCAACCCTTCGAAGCGCATCAGCGTCATCTACCCCGTCGTCAACGGCAAGACCCGCTACAACCTCGGCATCTTCTGCGGCGACGAGGCCAGCTATCCCGCACAGGTGAGCTGGGGATGGGAGGATGCTCCCGACGTGCCCGTGGTCACCACCATCAAGGGCAGCACCCTGGGTGCACACCGCGTGGCCTATCTGCGCGGTAACCACCTGTCGCTGGAGGCCGACCCGAAGTTCAGCGACAGCGAGTACCTCACCACCACTGCCAAGCCCTACACCATGGAGAGTGGCGGTAAGACCTATCCGCTGGTGAAGATCAACGACTACGTCTACACCCGCGACATGTGGGACGGCAACGCCTTCAACAACGGCACGACGTTTGCCAGCGTCGACGGAAAGCACCTGCAAAAGTATTTAGTGGTATTGTACACGACGTACCAGGCAGCCTTCGGCGGCTTTGCCCCGCAGGGATGGTCGGTGCCCTGGAACAAGCAGTGGCGCAAGATGATTAGCAATATCACGGACATCGTCGGTTCGAAGCCCGACGGCTCCATCGGCGCATCGTTCCTCAAGGGTGGCGTCTATGGCCTGAACCTTGAGGCAAGTGGATTCCTCTGGTACGAGAGCCGCGTTGCCCACCGCTTCAACGGAAGCAACTGCTACGTGGGCGCACTGGCCGACCTCGACACGAACTTCTGGAATGGTGCCTACATGCCCAAGACCGGGTCGGTGACCTCAAAGGTGGGCAGCGGACTTGCCATTTCTCCAGCCGAAGGAACGGTGGCGCTCTTCAACTTCGAAAACCAGCCGCCTCTTATCACGACCTCAGAACCAGCATACTATGGCGGAACCAAGGATCCTAACAGTATAGTTCGATCCTTATTTGGCTCTGGCTCTGCCGCTGATCTCAGCATCGCTGTCGGCTACAATCTCATTCTCAGCCAGCAGGTGGTGAAATAGGCTCTCGGCCCCCCGGCCCCCTCCAACCTCCCCCAACTGGGGGAGGCGGCCCCCCTCATTCCCCCCAACTGGGGGGAGGTGGCTGCGCCGGATTCCGCGGCAGAAGTAACTTCTAAAGCCTCCCCCAGTTGGGGGAGGTTGGAGGGGGCCTTTGGGGGAGGTTGGAGGGGGCTTCTGGGGGGATTGAGGGGGGCCGCTCCCCCAGTTCTCTGCAGGAAGGCAGCGGCCGCTGCCAAACTTTTCCCCGTCCGCTGCCAATAGAAAAGGCGTGGACTTTTTCCCGCTCCGGCGTGGCCTGGTCCTCATTTGTCGCCGCCTTTTTCCTGTTTTACGCGCTTCTCTGCCTCTAAAATTAAACTATCCTAAAAATCAAGCAGTTGGGAGCCAAAAAGTTGCAAATGTGAGTGACCCGCACTAACTTTGCACTATGCTATGTTTATCCGAAAGAAGCGCAACAAATCAGGGACGATCAGCGTTTTTGTCCTCAGCACGACCAAGTCCCGTAAGCAGCGATTGGTAAAATCCTTCGGTTCCGCCCATCCCTGCGACACGGCAGCAATGGAAAAGCTGTTGCAACAAGCATCGTCCTTCATTCAGGAGATGGAGGGGCCTTATCCTTGGTGCAAGGCCGAAATCGGAGAGTGAAAAGGTCAAGGAACGGATTCTCTCCTTGGGCATGAAGTATGGCGATGTCGTGGAAATAGAGAAGGACGGCGGAGTGCGGCTTGTCCTGTCATGTACCGAAAGACGTGCCAAAAAGGATGCACACAACCGACAGCGCGGACTGGCAAGGCTCCAGAAGAAGATGGCCAGCGGCAGGTTGACGAAGCAGAACATCAACAACCGAGGATACAACAAGTACCTCAAGATGGAGGGCGAGGTGACAATCAGCATCAACATGGAGAAGTATGAGGCCGATGCCGCATGGGACGGGATAAAGGGCTATGTCACCAACACCACGCTAGAAAAGGATGAGGTCATCGCCAACTACTCCAATCTTTGGTTTATCGAGCGGGCTTTCAGGATGAACAAGTTTGACCTGGCCGTGCGCCCCATCTTCCACAGGCTCCGAAACAGAATTGAAGGGCACATCTGCATATGCTTCACCGCATACACAATTATGCTGGAACTGGAGCGCATGCTGAAGGCCGCAAAATCAGAGATAACCATCTACCGGGCACAGGAACTAGTCAAGAACATGTACGCCATCACGTACACGCTCCCAAAGTCTAAGCAGACTAAACGGGTCTACCTTGGCATGGATGAGGAGCAGTCGGAACTAT
>ONLL01000049.1 GCA_900318685.1 uncultured Prevotellaceae bacterium
GTCCCTGATTTGTTGAGCTTCTTACGAATAAACATGGCGCAAAGTTAGCGCGGGTCACTCATATTTGCAACTTTTGGAATCGCAACTGCCTGATTTTTATGATAGTTTAATTTTTGAGGCAGAGAAACGCGGAAAACAGGAAAAGAGCCCGGGGCAGGATTGCTCCGGGGCTCTTTTATGGAAGTGGGGGTAGGTGACTACTCCTTCAGTGAGGGATCGAGGGCCTCCATCTCAGCCATCTTGGCCTTGTCCTTGAGGGCGTAGTAGATGCGGTAGAGAGGATATACCCAGTTGGTCTGCTCGTGGTTGGGATCGAGCTCGCGTGCCTTCTCGAGGTATACCTTGGCGTCGCGGAGCACGTTCTTCACCTTCTCGGCATTGGCATCGGTGAGACCCATGGTCTTCTTGTCCATGAGCTCGTCGTTGAGTGCGATGGCCTTTGAGTTGTAGCAGATGCCGGTGTTGAAGACGCATGCCACCCAGGTGGGGTCGAGCTCTACGGCCTTCTTGAAGGCGTCGATGGCAGCGTCCCAGTGCTCAGCGTTCATCTCGGCTTCGCCCAGCAGAGCCCATGCCATCTTGTTGCTGGCGTCGAGCTTTGTCTCCTCGAGTGCCCATGCCTTCATAGCCTCTATGTCGTTGGCACGTCCGTAGTACTCCTGCAGGAGGTTGAAGTACTGCTCTTTCTCGGGCTGGGCCTTGTGGAGCTCCTTCAGGGTGGCGAGATATGCGGCTGAGTCGGCCTTGGTCTGGAGTGTCTCCTTCTGGATGAAGAGCTTCATGTTGATGGCGTCGTCCTTCTTGTCGGGATAGGAGGCAGCGACGTCGGCATATTTCTTTGCCGTGTCATAGTCCTTGTCCTGATAGGCTAGGAGGGCGCTGTTGTAGGCTGCATCGGGAAGGAGCGTGTCGGCGGGCATGGGTACGAACTCCTGGAAGAGGGGCGACTTGTAGGAGTCGATGTAGGTGGACCATGCCTTGATGGCTTCCTTGGTGTTGTGGTTCTGGTACATGAAGATACCTCCGTTGTAGATCCACTGGCGGTCGGCGATGTAGCGCTGTGAGTTGGCCTTGCGGAAACGGATCTTGAGCTTTCCCTTCTCATTGGGCTGTGAGTCGTACTTCTCGCACTGCTCTGCTGCCTTGAAGGCGTCGATGAGGGCGTTGACCATGCGGGTGGTGTCGAATGGCTGGCGAAGCATGACCTTGTTGAACTGTTCCTGGTAGATCTTGTATTTGATTTCGTTCATCAGGTTCCATGCTTCGGCCTTGTCCTTGGTCTCTGCAGACGTGAGGGCAGGGGCGAGCTTAGCTGCTGCCTGATCTAGATCGTTAGCAGCGAAGAGTTTTTTGGCTTCTTTCACCAGGGCATCCTGGGCAAAGGCTGTGGTGGCAGCTGCTGCCATCATGGCCATGATAAAAAACTTTTTCATGTTCATTGAGTATTAAATGGTTATAGTTGTTTTTATTATTCTTCCGTCGTGACGGATTGAGTGTCTTCCGGTGCTGTCGGCATCTGCTCCTCGGCATTGACGGTGTCGTCGTCGGGTGCCTGTGCTTCCTCGGCCTCCTCGGCTAGTTCCTCGGGAGTGGCTTTCTGCACTTTGCAGACGCTGGCGATGACGTCGTTCTTCTTGGTGAGGTTGATGAGCCGCACGCCCTGCGTGGCACGTCCCATGACGCGTACCTCGCTGACGTTGAGGCGGATGAGTATGCCGCTCTTGTTGATGATCATGAGGTCGTTCTCGTCGGTGACCACCTTGATGCTGACGAGGCGTCCGGTCTTCTCGGTGATGGCGAGAGTCTTGACGCCCTTGGTGCCGCGAGCTGTCTTGCGGTAGTCCTCGATGTCGGAGCGCTTGCCGTAGCCGTTCTCTGAGACGACCATGATGGTCTCGGTCTGGGGATCGTTGACGGTGACCATTCCTACGACTTCATCGTCGCCGTCGTCGAGTCGCATGCCTATGACACCTGTTGCCACGCGTCCCATGGTGCGCACCTGGTCTTCGTTGAAGCGTACGGCGCGTCCGTTGCGGTTGGCAAGGACGATCTCGTTGCGGCCGTTGGTCAGTCGGACGCCTACCACGCGGTCGCCCTCGTTGATGTTGATGGCGATGACGCCTGCGGCGCGTACATTCTTATACTGGTTGAGGCAGGTCTTCTTGACGATGCCCTGCTTGGTGGCGAAGACGACGTAGTGTGAGTTGAGGAACTCCTCGTCGTCGAACTTCTTGATGCGCAGCACGGCGTTGATGGCGTCGTCGGGCTCGATGTTGAGCATGTTCTGTATGGCTCGTCCCTTCGAGTTCTTGTCGCCCTCGGGCACCTCGTAGCACTTCTGCCAGTAGCAGCGTCCCTTCTGTGTGAAGAAGAGCAGCGTGTTGTGCATGGTGGCGGGATAGATGTACTCGGTGAAGTCGTTGTCGCGATGGCGTGCTCCCTTGGCGCCCATGCCTCCTCGTCCCTGTGCGTGGAAGTCGGAGAGTGGTGTGCGCTTGATGTAGCCCATGTGCGAGATGGTGATGACGACGGGATCGTCGGGATAGAAGTCCTCGGCATTGAACTCGTGGTCGAAGGGTATGATCTGTGTCCTGCGCTCGTCGCCGTATTTCTCCTTCACCTCGAGCAGGTCCTGCTTCATGACTTCCTTGCAGCGCTCGGGATTGTTGAGGATTTCCTCGAGGTCGGCGATGAGCTTCATGAGTTCGTCGAACTCCTGGTGGAGCTGGTCGACGCGCAGGCCTGTGAGCTGCGAGAGGCGCATGTCGACGATGGCCTTCGACTGTGGCTCGTCGAGGTTGAAGCGCGACTCGAGGTTGCGCTGTGCGTCGGACGGTGTCTTCGAGTTGCGGATGATGTGCACCACCTCGTCGATGTTGTCGACGGCGATGATGAGTCCTTCGAGGATGTGTGCCCGCTCCTGTGCTTTCTTCAGGTCGTAGCGTGTGCGACGGATGGTGACCTCATGGCGATGCTCGATGAAGTACTTGATGCATTCCTTCAGGGTGAGGAGCTTCGGGCGCAGCTTGCCGTGGGACCCGGGTATGGGCACGAGTGCGATGTTGTTGACTGAGAATGAGCTCTGTAGGGCTGTCATCTTAAAGAGCTTGTTGAGCAGCACCTTGGCATTGGCATCGCGCTTGACGTCGACCACGATGCGCATGCCCTGACGGCCGGACTCGTCGTTGACGTTGTGGATGCCCTCGAGCTTGTGCTGGTTGGCCAGTTCGGCGATGTAGGCCACGAGGTCGGCCTTGTTGACGCCGTAGGGGATCTCGGTGACCACGATCTTGTCGTGGGTCTCGCCTGCCTCGATCTCGGCCTTGGCGCGCATGACGATGCGTCCGCGTCCGGTCTCATAGGCATCGCGCACGCCCTGCAGTCCGTAGATGTAGGCTCCGGTGGGGAAGTCGGGGCCGGGGATGTACTGCATGAGTCCCTCGCAGTCGATGTCGGGATTGTCGATGTAGGCACAGCATCCGTCGATGACCTCGCCCAGGTTGTGGGTGGGCATGTTGGTGGCCATACCTACTGCGATGCCGTTGCCGCCGTTGACGAGCAGGTTGGGCACCTTGGTGGGCATGACGCTGGGCTCCTTGAGGGAGTCGTCGAAGTTGGGGTCCATGTCGACGGTGTCCTTGTCGAGGTCGTCCATGATGTGCTCGCCCATCTTCGAGAGTCGGCACTCGGTGTATCGCATGGCGGCAGGTGAGTCGCCGTCGACGCTACCGAAGTTGCCCTGTCCGTCGACGAGCATGTAGCGCATGTTCCATGCCTGTCCCATGCGTACGAGCGCTCCATATACTGAGGAGTCGCCGTGGGGGTGGTACTTACCGAGCACTTCGCCCACGACGCGCGCACATTTCTTATATGGCTGTGTGCTCACGTTGTTGATGCCCATCATGCCATAGAGAATACGGCGATGGACGGGTTTGAAACCATCGCGGACATCAGGTAGGGCACGGGCCACGATCACCGACATGGAGTAGTCGATGTACGAGGACTTCATTTCCTCTTCGATGTTGATCTTTTGAATTCTGTCGTTGTCAAACGTCTGATCCATTATTTTTTGTCGTTGTTATAAAGTGGTTTTAACTGTCTTTTTGCCGTAGAGGCACTTTCCGGGCCCGCTGTTGCATTTTGGGGGTGCGGATTTCTGAATGCAAAGGTACTACAAAATCTTCAAAAAACAGTCATTTAAGCATATTTTAACCCTTTATTCCGTCATTGCCGCCGTTGTAGCTGCAGCATGCCGTCGGAGTCGATGACCTGACCGTCGCAGATCAGCTCGTCGAGTGCTGCGTCGAGCGACGGGTAGGGCTCGCCCAGGGCATGCAGCTCGTCGACGTGATGGGGCTCTCCGTCGGCGAGCAGGGTGAGTATGAGGGTCCGCACTCGGAGGGCATCGTTCTTGGCGGCTTCCTCGTTGCGGCGCTCGGCACAGATGTCGCACTGGCCGCAGTCGTGGCTGGTCTGCTCGCCGAAATAGCTGAGCAGCATGCGGCTGCGGCACTGGTCGCCGAGGGCATAGTCGGCCATCGCATGGATGCGCTCGGTGTAGCGCTGCTTCAGCTCGTCGTAGACGGCGGGCGGGAAGACGAGGTGCTCGGAGTCCTCGCGGCGCTGCATGTAGCGTATGAGCGGGATGTCCTTCTGGGGGATGAAGTCGATGATGTGCTTGCGGTCGAGCTCCTTGAGCACGGCATACACCTGATGTCGCTTGATGCCCGTCTGCTCGGCCAGATAGTCCTCGCTGATGAAGCAGTAGTCATTGAACAGTCCGCTGTAGTTGCGCAGCAGGGCCACGATGACGGTGTCCTCGAGGGGCGTGTTGCCACGCAGCCGGTAGAGGTCGTCGCGCTCGACGCAGAAGCGGAGGCGTGCCTGGTTGTCCTCCTCGTCCTTGTACTCGATGTATCCGGCCCTTTGGAGGATCTTCAGCGCCGAGAGCACGCGGGTGGGGAAATGATGGAAGGCACGGCAGAACTTGTCGATGGGGAACTCGAAGATGGCATTATAGCCCGAGCCGACGCCGACCTGATAGAAATAGGCCAGGTGGTCGTAGACCTGCCGTATCTCGTCTTTTTCGGGGAAGGTGTCGCCGATGCGCTTGAGCAGCTTGGTGTGGTCGCCCTCGTTGAAGAGGAGCACGGCATAGGATTTCTGCCCGTCGCGTCCGGCGCGTCCGGCTTCCTGGAAGTATGCCTCGATGCTGTCGGGGCAGTCGGCATGGATGACCAGGCGCACGTCGGGCTTATCGATGCCCATGCCGAAGGCGTTGGTAGCCACCATGATGCGTATCTTGTCGGCCTGCCAGGCCTTCTGCCGCTGGTCCTTGTCGGCATTCTCCAGTCCGGCATGGAAGAAGGTGGCGCTGAGGCCTGCTTCGGTGAGCATGGCGGCAATCTCACGGGTGCGCTTGCGGCTGCGGGTGTAGATGATGGCCGAGCCCTGGACATGTGTGAGGATATGGCGCATCTGCTGCTCCTTGTCCTGGACATGCCGGACGACGTAAGCCAGGTTGCTGCGCTCGAAGCTCATGCTGAACACCCGCTTCTGGCGGAACTCCAGGCGCTGCTGGATGTCGTCGACGACGAGCGGGGTGGCCGTGGCCGTCAGTGCCAGGACGGGCGTGCCGGGCTTTTCCTTGCGGATGGAGGCGATGGCGAGGTAGGACGGGCGGAAGTCGTAGCCCCACTGGCTGATGCAATGGGCCTCGTCGACGCAGAAGAAGCTGACCTGCATGTGGCGCAGCTTCTGGATGAAGATGTCGGTGGAGAGGCGCTCGGGCGAGACGTAGAGCAGCTTCACGCCTCCGAAGATGGCATTCTCGAGCGTCTGGATGATGTCGTCGCGCTCCAGGCCCGAGTGTATGGCAGCGGCACGTATTCCCCGGCGGCGCAGGCTCTGCACCTGGTCCTTCATCAGGGCGATGAGCGGCGTGATGACGATGCACACGCCGTCCTGAGCCAATGCCGGCACCTGAAAAGTGATGGACTTTCCGCCTCCTGTGGGCATCAGTCCCAGTGTGTCGTGACCGCTGCCGATGCTCTCGATGATCTCACGCTGAACACCGCGGAAATCGTCGTAGCCCCAGTAGCGATGCAGAATGTCGAGATAGACGTCAGACATTTTCAGAAGGGCTGATGTCCTCTATCTGCAGCTGTACCTCGCTGCGCTTGTAGATGTTTTCTTCGATGGTATAGATGATATCGAACGAGCGCTTCGACTTGATATAGCGGGCGGCGGCACTCTGTCCGAAGGCGATGCCGTTCATGACATTGCTCGAGCGCGAGTCCACCAGTTCCAGCTTGATGTGCTCCTGCTGCCGGCCCACCACCTTCGATGTGCCGTAGTCGTAGACATTACGGGTGCAGAACAGGGGCTTGGGGTTGTCGGGTCCGTGGGGAGCCAGCTTCTTCAGGTCGTTGTGCAGCTTCTTGGTGATGTCCTTGAAGTCGACGATGGCCTCGATGTCGATCTTCTCCTCGGTCTGCTCGGGCATGATGTGGGAACTGACATATTCCTGGAAGCGGCGACGGAACTCAGGGATGTTCTCGGCACGCAGCGACAGGCCCACGGCATAGGTGTGTCCGCCGAAGTTCTCGAGCAGGTCACGGCAGCTCTTGATGGCATCGTAGATGTCGTAGCCGGCAATGCTGCGGGCAGAGCCGGTGGCCATTCCGTCCTGGCAGGAGAGTACTACCGTGGGACGGAAGTACATCTCGGTGAGGCGTGAGGCGACGATGCCCACTACGCCCTTCTTCCAGCCCTCGTTGTAGAGCACGATGGCTGGCTGGTGCTCCTGGCTCTCGAGACGCTCGACGATCTGGTTGGCCTCCTCGCTCATCTGCTTGTCGATGTCCTTGCGCTGCTCGTTGTATTCGTTGATGTGCATCGCTGCCTGTAAGGCGCGCTTGAAGTCCTTCTCCACAAGCAGGTCGACGGTCTCACGGCCGCTCTGCACACGTCCGCTGGCATTGATTCGAGGGCCGATCTTGAACACAATGTCACTCATGGTGATCTCGCGGCCAGTGAGTCCGCTGATCTCGATGATGGCTTTCAGACCCACTGACGGGCTCTGATTGAGCAGCTTCAGACCGTGAAAAGCCAGGATGCGGTTCTCGCCCATCACCGACACCATGTCGGCAGCGATGCTGACGGCACAGAAGTCGAGTAGGGGAATGAGCTGCGAGAAGGGAATGCCGTTGTTCTTGGCAAAAGCCTGCATGAATTTGAAACCTACGCCACAACCACAGAGATCCTTGAAGGGATAAGTGCTGTCCTGGCGCTTGGGATTGAGAATGGCGACGGCACAAGGCAGCTCGTCGTCGGGCACGTGATGGTCGCAGATGATAAAGTCGATGCCCATCTCCTTCGCCTTAGCAATCTCGTTGATGGCCTTGATGCCACAGTCGAGGATGATGACCAGCTTCACTCCTGCCTCGGCAGCATGGTCGAGGCCCTTCTGGCTGATGCCGTAGCCCTCTTCGTAGCGGTCGGGGATGTAATACTCGATGTTGGAGTAGAACTGTTGCAGGAAGCGAAAGACCAGTGCTACGGCAGTACATCCGTCGACATCGTAGTCACCATAAACCATGATGCGCTCCTTGCGGCCCATCGCGTCGTTCAGACGGTCGACGGCAATATCCATGTCGTTCATCAGGAAAGGGTCGATCAGCTCGCTGAGCAGTGGACGCAGGAATCGCTTTGCTGCCGACTCCGTGCGTATGCCACGCTGGATGAGCAGTTGGGCCATCACAGGACTCGTGTTGAGTTTCTCTGCTAGCTCCTTAGCCTGTTGCTGTCGCTCGGTTGATGGTGGTTGATAATTCCATTTAGAGTTCATTATATTGTTTGTATTTATTTCCGCTTGCGAAAGAGCCTATTACGGCAAATTAGCTTACAAAGGTAGCAATAAAAAACGAAACAGCAACAAAAAAAGAAAGAAAATTAACAGAATGTACCTCTTTTTACCAATTTATAATGAATTGCCGCGACATGTTTGACGCAAATCACAACAAAGAATGAGGCCCTCTTGAGCCGTTCAAGAGAGCCTCGTAAGCCGTTCAAAGGCAGCTTTTGAGCCGTTCGGGAGCGCCTTCTAAGCCGTTCAAGGGATTTTCTACTGATGCTGTTCGCGCAGCAGGTCGTTGACCGTCTTGACAGGATTGAACGTGCCAAGAGGAACTTCGACGAAGACAGTGCTCCAGTTGCTCATCGCACCGTTCCACAAGCCGGGCAGCTCGAGTGCTTTCAGCTCCTTGCCGCTCTTCGACTTCGAAGAGATGAATCCTGTGGACTTGTCGACGAACTTAGGCAGGTCGTAGGGCTTACCCTTATAGTCGCGGACGGCGCAAACCAGGTCAACGGGGTTAAAGTGTGTGCCCTGGGTGAACATCTTCATGTACTCCTCGTTCTTGGTGTCGATCTGCGAGCTCTCCAGTATCTGCAGGCTCACTGTACCGTCCTGGTTATAGGTCAGGAACGGACCACCGCCAGGCTCGCCCACGTTCTTCACAACACCGCAGACACGCATCGGGCGATCGAGCTTGGAGCGTAGATAGTCGGCATCCACCTTGTTGTTCTTAGGATCAACACAGAGGCATTTCTCTACAAACTGGGCAATCTCTGCCAACTGCTCGTCGGTGGCTCCTGCATCCAGCAGACGCAGATAGGCGAACGCTTTCTGCTGGAGCGTGACCAGCACGCCTGCGATGATCTGCTTCCATTCCACTGTCTCTGGCTTCAGGCGGTCGGGCACTACATTGTCGATGTTCTTGATGAAGATGACATCGGCATCAATCTCGTTGAGATTCTCGATGAGGGCACCGTGACCACCGGGGCGGAACAGCAGACTGCCGTCGGACTCGCGGAAGGGAGTGTTGTCGGGATTGGCAGCAATGGTGTCGGTCGACGGCTTCTGCTCGGAGAAGGTGATGTCGTAGCTGACGCCATATTTCTGGGCGAATCCATCGGCTTTTTCTGCCACTTTCTGACGGAAGAAGTCCATGTGCTCGTGAGAGACAGTGAAGTGAACGTGCGACTCGCCCTTGGATGCTGCATAGAGGGCACCCTCGACCAGATGCTCTTCCATCGGGGTGCGGGCTCCCTCGTCGTACTTGTGGAACAGCAGCATGCCTTTCGGTAACTGTCCATAATTCAGGCCATCCTTGCTTAACATGTTGGCAGCTACAGCTTTATAGTTGCCTTCTGCAATCAAAGCACGAATGCCTTTTCCCTCGTTCTTGACACATACAGCATCGAGGGCATCATAGAAGGCAAACCGTTCGATCTCGTCGAAATACTTCTTCTCGAAGTCGGTGGTGGGAACATCGTTCTCGCCGTCAACAAACGCAAAGATGTTCTTGAACATGCGACTGGCGGCTCCCGAGGCGGGTACGAACTTCACGATGCGATGTCCTTCGGCTTTGTAGTTTTCCCATGCTGCGATGAAGTCTTTGCGCTCGTCAGCATCTGGAGCGACGATGCCACGTCCGATGGCTGCGGCTGCCTCGAGGCGCAGGAAGGGGAAACCGGTTTCAAACTCGTGTAGTTGGGTCTCAATCTGCTCCTGGCTGATGCCACGCTGGGCTATCTGCTGGAGGTCTTTTTCTGATAGGTTCATAGTTTTATCTTTTATAGGTTAGTGATTGAATCATAATAAACTGGTGATTTCATCGTCGGTGGCCAGGTTGAAGTCGCCGGGAATGGTGTTCTTCAGCGTGGAGGCCGCCAGCGAGTAGTTGAGCTGCAGCTGTGGATCGTCAGGATAGGCCTGAATGGAATGAAGCAGTCCTGCCATAAAGGCATCGCCTACGCCTGAAGGGTCGACCACTCCGTTGATGTCCATGATGGGAGCTTTGAGCAACTCTCCGTCGGTCCACAGCAGTGCTGTGAGCAGATGACGGCTTGATGCCACCATGTTGCGCATGCCCATCAGCCATTTGCGGCAGCGTGGGAACTCTGCATGCAGGTCGTCGAACCATTCGCCGTATTCCTTCATCTGCATCTCAAACTTTGTGTCGGTAGCCGTGAAGGGCGGCTGACTGCGCTGGCAGATCCATTCGAACTCGATGGCATCGCCAAACATCATATCGCAGCGACTGAGCATCTGCTTGAGCACGGTGCGAGGCTCTGCGCCATATTTCCACAGATTCTTGCGGTAGTTGATGTCGTAGGACACAAGAACGCCCATTTCATCGGCAATATCGAGGGCCTCGAAGGTGGCATCGGCAGCATTCTGCGAGATGGCAGCGGTGATGCCCGACACGTGGAGCACACTGGCATCCTTGAGAATCTCGCGCCAGGGAATCATTCCTGGCTCAAGCTCGGAATAGGCTGAATGGGAACGGTCGTAGATGACCTTGGCCGAACGCATGCCGGCAGCTGGCTCGAAGTAATAGGTGCCGATACGATCGCCGCCGAAGAGGACGTGGTGGCAATTCACGCCCAGCTCCTGAAGGCGCATCACTCCTGCTCGTCCTACGGGCGTTGCTGGCAGGCGTGTGACATACTCTACCTGGTCGCCCAGCGTTGCCAGCGAGACGGCAACGTTGGCTTCGCTGCCACCATACTTGCTAGTGAAGATGTCACCTTGCGTCAGGCGACGGTGGTCGTCTTTGGAGAATCGTAACAGTAGTTCTCCGAATGTCACTATCTTCTTTTTCATGTTTATGTTGTTTGTCGGTTATAAGCGAATGAAATTATTGGTGAGCCTTGCCAGTCGGATGAGCTCTCGTTTATGCTGCTTGGCGGCTTCCTCGCCTTTCTTCACCATTTCCTTCAGCTCTTCATGACTGAAACTGGCGATGGTGGATCCTGGCAGTCTGGGATTGATGAAGATGAGCTTGTTGTCGCTATATAGATTGAGGTTCTCCAGATACTTGCGGTAGTCAGGGCGATGAAGCGCCCAACCGATAATACCCCACTGGTCCTCGCTGATAAGTGCCGCAGCTGCTTTGCGTCCCATTGTCAGACCTGAGCGAATGAGCGTGTTTACGAAGTCCATCCCCAGGTCTTTAGCAAATTCGAGGAGATCGAACACACCGTTGAGCCGCTGTTCTACGTCGTCATTGGTTATCTTGGCTTGCTGCAGGTCGATGACTATAGCGACGTCGGCTCCCATATCGCGGACGACATCGATAGGAAGATTGTTCATCATGCCTCCGTCGATGAGATGCTGGTTGTCGATCTGCTGGTGCTTGATGACGACAGGAAAGGCCATCGATGCCCTGACGGCTTCAGATACTTTTCCCTCCTTCTTCACTACTTCCTGGACATGCTTAAACCACCTGAAGTCGGTGGCAGTGCATCGGAACTTGATGGGAAGTTGACTGAAGTCGGAGATGCCTTTCGCTGAGAGAAGTGAGTCGATGAGATGTTCTACATTTTCACAGCTGAGCAAGCCTGGACAGTTATTTCTGAAGTTCAGGGCAGGAAAGCCGAAGATGTAGTTCAATGTGTCTGTTCTGAAAGGGTTGGAAGTGCGCACGAAGGGTTTATAGCGCAAGTCCTCACGACGGTCGGTGAGAAGGTTGAGCAGCTGCTGGTCGCATAGTTGCTTTTCGATTTCCTCGGCTTTATAGCCTGCAGCATAGAGGCATCCGACGATAGAGCCTATGCTGGATCCGGCAATGTAGTCGATGGGAATCTCGTATTTGTCGATGAACTTCAGCGCACCAATCTCTGCTGCTCCTCTGGCTCCTCCACCGCTCAGCACGAGACCTACCTTGGGCCTGCGTGCGCTGACAGTCAGCGCCAGAAACAACACTGTGAAAAAGAGTAGCGTGCGTTTCATGGGCAAAACGGCTAGTGAGAGGTCAGCGACTGCAGCTTGGCCATCTGCTGCCGTGCAGCCTGTTCTCCTACGCTGATCATGCGCACCATGCTTTCATTTCCGAAGCTGGACGCATCGTCGTCGGGTAGGGGAGGATTGATGTAAATGTCGGCCTTTTGGCGGTTTTCGTTGTACTTGGTGATGTCGGGACGTGTGAACACCCAGTCGGCGATAGCTCCCAGCCCCACGGCACTAGCCAGGCCAGTGATGAAGTTGTCCTTCTTCTGCTCGCGGTTCTTGGGTTTGTTCTGCTGCAGGTCGACGGCTATCACGATGTCGGCGCCCATCTCCCGAGCTACGTCGACGGGCAGGTTGTTCATCATTCCACCATCCACGAGCTGCTCGCCGTCGATCTCTACTGGCTTGAAGATGCCAGGGATGGCCATAGATGCCCTGATGGCTCTGGGCAGCACTCCCTCGCTGAGCACGACCTCGTCGGCATTGATCAGTGAGGCAGCAACACAATGGAAGGGAATCTGCAGACACTCGAACTCCACGCAGCCCTTTGCTGACAGCATCGAGTCGATGACCTGTTCTACTCGTCCTCCCTTCAGCAATCCGAAGAGCTTGTTGTTCTGGTCGATGACGGGGAAACCGAAGATGTAGGTCACACCGTCAATCTGCTTGTAGGGTTCGCCGCTGAGGTCTTCGCGACGGTCAGTGAGCAGCGACAGCCATTCCTGCTGGCTGAACATCACTTCCAGATCACTGGCTGTATAGCCTGCGGCATAAAGGCCTCCTACGATGGAGCCGATGCTGGTGCCTACGATCAGGTCAGGCCGTATGCCGGCCTGCTCTAGCACTTTCAGCACGCCCACCTCGGCACCGCCCTTGGCACCGCCGCCGCCCAGCACGAGGCCAATCTTCTGTGCCTCTACGGGGATTGAAAACAGATAGAAAAAGACAAATGATAAACCTAACAGCCTACCCATTCGTTGTGAAAACCATTTCTTCGCAGCTTTCATAGTGCAGCTCTTAAGTTTATCATTTGTCATTGATTCATTGAGGACTAAGTCCGTTACTTCACCAGGATCTTCTGGCCCTTGATGACATAGATGGCAGGACGCAGGCTGTTGACCTCAGAGGCACGCAACTGTGATGCCACCTTAGCACCAGATACGCTGTAGACGTCGACGAGCTCATCCTGGCTGGCGATAGCGTTGATGCTGGTAGCTTCGCCCAGATGGCGTGCGCTGATCATCTTGCTGTTGCCGGATGAGAGGCGGACATAGCAGCGTGTAGCATAGAAGCCATTGGTGTTCTCGCTGTCGACAGACACGAACTTCACCTCAGCATTGTCACGTGCCAGCACACCATAGAAGCCCTTGCCGTCAGTATGGGTGCGTACAGCCTCCATCGTGACTACCTCACCGCTCTGTGTAGCATAGGTGATGGCTGCCTGGGCATCGGTGACCTCAGCCTGCTTGACAATCTTCTTCGTTCCCGATTCGCCGGTGTAGTAGAGCATATAGGGCGTGTTAGCCTTCATGCCGCCTGCCTTGCAGTCGATGAAGTTAAGGGTCACACCATTACCGTTGTCCTCGGCGCCGGTGAGGCACTCCAGACGGCAGTCTGAGCCGAAGACGTCGTTCAGCTCCTGCTCGCTCATGTCGAATGGCATTGCAATGGTGTTCCAACCAGTGAAGACGTAACGGCTAACGTTAACGTCACACACTTTACCGTCGTACCTGGCAAGGTTCGTGCCACTGTACGTACTCAGATAGAGCTTCTCCTGTGCCTGTGCACTAAGAGTAGCGGCAGCCAGTGCTGCAATGATGAATAGTTTCTTCATGATTGTATTGGTTTAAAAGGTGAATAATGTTTACGACTTGATGTTTGGCTCTTCCAGTCCGATGCCCTTCTTGCGGTCGACGACCTTCAGCAGCATGCCCAGCAGCAGGGCGGCTACGCCCAGACATGCCAGCATCACCAGAGGAGCGGTGTAGTTCTTTTGCGTAGGATCGGTGATACCCGGGTTCGTGGCGTCGAGCATCTTACCGATGAGCAGCGGGAACAGCCACAGGCCAATGTTCTGTATCCAGAAGATCAGCGCATAGGCCGAGCCGATGATCTTGGGCTCCACCAGCTTGGGCACTGAGGGCCACAGCGAAGCAGGCACCAGCGAGAACGATGCTCCCAGCACCAGAATGGTGAGGTAGGCCACTACGACACCGCCTACGGCACTACCCTTGAACAGAGGCAGGATGAAGGCGAACGTCAGGTGGCAGCCAATGAGCAGCAGCGATCCCAGAACCAGCATCGATGCAGCTTTTCCCTTATGGTCGACATAGCTGCCCAGGATGGGAGTGATGAGCACAGCCAGCAGTGGGAACACAGCGAAGATGGTCTCGGCCGACTGGCGCATATAGCCCATGTAGCAGTAGGTGACCAGTGCGACGAACGACAGTGCCAGCAGTCCGTATTTCACGTTGGCTTTCTTCTGGAAGTTGCTGGCGAATCCAGCAGCTGCCACTACCAGCATGATGATATACTGAACGATGGGTACAGTGTCGCTTGCCCAGAATGAGTGGGCCGACGGCTCAGTGAGAGTAAGATTGCACTGCAGCATGTTCACGGCATATTTCTGGAAGGGGAAGATGGCGCTATAGTAGAGCACGCAGAGCAGAGCTACAATCCAGAAACCGCTGTCGGTGAGGATCTTGCCCAGATCGCTGATCTTGAACGGATCGTCCTTCTCTTCAGCTTCACCAGTCTGGCTGTCGAGCTTCTTGTCCATGAAGAAATAGACGATGAACATGATCAGGGCGATGCAGAGCAGCACTACGCCGAAGGCTACCGAGCGTGAGACGCTGATGTTGCCTCCCAGCTTGCAGAAGAACGGTGAGAAAATCATGCAGGTGGCCACGCCCAGACGTGCAAGAGCCATTTCCGAACCCATGGCCAATGCCATCTCGCGCCCTTTGAACCACTTCACGATACCGCGGCTCACGGTGATTCCTGCCATCTCACAGCCACAGCCGAAGATCATGAATCCGCAAGCCGCCAGCTTGGCTGAGGCAGGCATGCCCTCATAGAAGGGACTGACCCCGAGCTCATCGAAGCCGGGAATGTAATTCAGATTGTTGGTGAACCACGTCTCCAGACCGCTGCCGATGAAGGAGTCGGTCATAGCATACCACTTGATGATGGCTCCTGCTAGCATCACAGCTCCTGACAGCACGGCAGTGAAGCGCACACCCATCTTGTCGAGGATGATACCTGCGAAGATGAGGAAGAACACGAACACATTGAGGAACACCTCCGAGCCCTGCATCGTACCGAACGCAGTGCCGTCCCATCCACGGGTGTCCTGCACCTCCTTGAAGATGGGCGAGAGGATGTCCATGAAGATATAGCTGCAGAACATGGCCAAAGCCAGCAGCAGCAATGCCGTCCACCGCATAGCGGCAGAATCACGCAATGTCTTTTGTATAGTTTGTGTCATTTGCAATATTTAAAATCTCAATTCTCAATTCTCAATTCTCAAACCTTCACCGGGATCTTGTCGATGCGACGCTGATGGCGACCACCCTCGAACTCAGTCGAGAAATACTCGTCCATAATCTTGCGGGCCATCTCTTCGTCGATGAAGCGACCTGGCATCACCAGCACGTTAGCATTGTTGTGCTGACGAATGAGATGAGCTATCTCCGGTATCCAGCACAGGCCTGCACGTATCGACTGATGCTTGTTCAGCGTCATATTGATACCTTCGCCCGATCCGCAGATGGCGATGCCGGGATAGACCTCACCCTGCTCGATGCCTGCTGCCAGTGCATGGCCAAAGTCACTATAGTCGCACGACTCCTCGCTATAGGTGCCGTAGTCCTTGTAGGCATATCCCTTTTCCTCGAGATACTGCTTTACAAATTGTTTAAGGGCATAGCCGGCGTGATCGCTGGCTATGCCTATCGTCTTGACTTCCATGTTATGCAAGAAGTTTCTTCACTTGTTCGTACACATTCTGGCCGTTGTAACCCAGCTTCTCGTCGAGCACCTTGTAGGGAGCGCTGAAGCCGAAGCTCTGCAGACCCCATACGCAGCCGTCGCTGCCGACGAGACCCTCGAGTGTGACAGGCAGTCCGGCTGTCATGCCGAACTTCTTCTTGCCAGCAGGCAGCACGCTCTGCTGATATTCTGCGGGCTGCGAGCGGAACAGTCCCTCTGAGGGCACGCTCACGATGCGCACCTTCACGCCGTCCTCGCGCAGAAGCTTTGCTCCAGCTTCGAGTGTCGAAACCTCTGATCCAGAGGCAAGTAAGATGACGTCGTAGTCCTCGTCAGATCCAGCTACCACATAAGCACCCTTCTCAGCCTGCGAGTAGTCGTTGCCTTCGGGCAGGTTCTCGATATTCTGACGGCTGAAGATAAGAGCCGTAGGAGTGAGCGTGTTCTCCATTGCCATACGCCAGCAGACGGTGGTCTCCTCGGCATCGGCAGGACGAACGACGAGCATCGAGTTGCGGCCGTGATGGTTCTTCAGTTTCTCCATCAGTCGGATCTGGGCCTCCTGCTCCACGGGCTCGTGGGTAGGACCATCCTCACCGACGCGGAATGCATCGTGCGTCCAGATGAACTTCACGGGCAGCTCCATCAGGGCAGCCATACGTACGGCGGGCTTCATATAGTCGCTGAACACGAAGAACGTGCCACAAGCGGGAATGACACCGCCATGCAGAGCCATACCGATGCAGCAGCAGGCCATCGTCAGCTCAGCCACGCCAGCCTGGAAGAAAGCGCCGGTGAAGTCGCCCTTCACCAGGTCGTGGGTCTTCTTCAGGAAGCCGTCGGTCTTGTCGCTGTTGCTCAGGTCGGCCGAAGCACAGATCATGTTGGGCACTTCCTCTGCCAGTACGCTCAGCACCGTTGCCGAAGCGCCACGTGTGGCAGCACCGGCCTTCTGCTGAACCTTTGTCCAGTCAATCTTCGGAGCCTTGCCGCTGAACCATTCCTCCAGCTGCTGAGCCTGCACGGGATGACCCTTGGCCCATTCAGCCTTCTCGGCATAGCGCTGGGCGCAGATCTGCTTCAGCTCCTCACGACGCTTTGCGTACATCTCCTTTACTTCGGGGAAGATGACGAAGGGATTCTCGGGATCGGCACCCAGGTTCTTCATCGTCTGCACGAAATTGTCGCCGCCAAGGGGAGCACCATGAGTAGCGCAGTTGCTCTCGTAGCTGCTGCCGTCGGCCTTGCGGGCACCCTTGCCCATCACGCAGTGACCGATGATCAGGCTGGGGCGATCCTTCTCGGCCTGAGCCTTCTTGATGGCCTCGCGGATCTGGTCCACGTCGTTGCCGTCGATCTTCTGCACATACCATCCCCAAGCCTCATACTTCTTGGCAGTGTCCTCTGAGGTCACCACCTCCGTACGGGTCGAGAGCTGGATGTCGTTGGCATCATAGAACATGATGAGGTTGTCGAGTCCCAGATTACCGGCGATGCGGCCAGCACCCTGCGAGATCTCCTCCTGCACGCCACCATCCGAGATGTAGGCATATATCGTCTGATTCATCACATTGCCCAGACGTGCCTTCAGGAACTTAGCTGCGATGGCAGCACCCACGGCGAAGGTGTGACCCTGTCCCAGCGGGCCCGACGTGTTCTCGATGCCACGTGCCAGCTCACGCTCAGGATGGCCGGGAGTGACGCTGCCCCACTGGCGCAGCTGTTTCAGGTCTTCCAGGTCGTACTTGCCAATCAGGCAGAGCTGCGAGTAGAGCATCGGAGCCATGTGGCCGGGATCCAGGAAGAAACGGTCGCGACCTTCCCACTCGGGATTCTCGGGGTCATAGACCAGGAACTCGCTATAAAGCGTGTTAATGAAATCAGCACCACCCATAGCACCGCCGGGATGACCACTCTTAGCTTTCTCAACCATAGCAGCAGCCAGGATTCTGATGTTATCGGCTGCTTTGTTCATCACTTTGTTGTCATTCATCTTAATTAAGGTTTTAAATAAATTGCAATTTGGGTGCAAATATACACATTTTCTTTGAGAAAGACAACGTTTTTCCTCATTATTTCTTTGTCGCTCTCTTTTTTT
Organism: uncultured Prevotellaceae bacterium; assembly: GCA_900318685.1. Classification (GTDB taxonomy): domain Bacteria; phylum Bacteroidota; class Bacteroidia; order Bacteroidales; family Bacteroidaceae; genus Prevotella. Next base: position 17,886 of record ONLL01000049.1, read on the forward strand.
TTGCTATCTTTGCACTCAAATAAACCGAGAATGTGAAATGAAAAGGACACTAACAATGATCGCTGCACTGCTCATCGTGGGAGCAAGTGGCAGCATGAAAGCACAAGAAGACGTGAACATTGGTAAGCAAAACATCCAGCTCGACAGCGACCTGATGACCCCTGAGGCACTATGGGCCATGGGGCGCATCGGAGGCTATTCGGCATCGCCTGACGGGCAGAAAATCGTCTATCAGGTAGGTTATTACAGTGTGAAGCACGACAAGAGCCATCACGTGCTCTATGTCATGAATGCCGACGGGACAGGACAGCAGAAGCTGACCACAGGCTCGAAGAACGAGACCGACGCTGCCTGGCTCGACAACGGCACCATCGCCTTCCTCACCGGCGGCGAGGTATGGAAGATGAATGCCGACGGCACGAACCGCCGTCAGCTGTCGCGCACAGGAGGCGAAGTCGAAGGATTCAAGTTCTCGCCCGACGGCACGAAGGTCATCCTGCTCAAGAGCCTCCCCTTCAATGAAATCATCAAGAAGAATCCCGACGACCTGCCCAAGGCCACTGGCCGGCTGGTCACCGACTTGATGTATCGCCACTGGGATCACTACGTGGAGTCCATCCAGCACCCCTTCGTCTGTTCAGTCGGCGAGAGCGGCATAGCTGCCGATGCAGTCGACATACTCGAGGGTGAGCCCTATGAGTGCCCGATGGAGCCGTTCGGAGGCATCGAGCAGCTCGACTGGAGCCCCGACTCCAAAAGCATCGCCTACACCTGTCGCAAGAAGACCGGGCTGGAATACTCCATCTCCACCGATGCCGATATCTACTTATATAATATAAGTACGCGCGCGACTCGCAACCTCTGCAAGCCGGAGGGCTATGTCGAGCCCAAGATCGATCCTACGAAGACGATGAAGTATCAGTCCGTGAACGCTCCGGAGAACCTGAAGAACAATGTGGGCTACGACCAGAATCCCAAGTTCTCGCCCGACGGACGCTTCGTGGCCTGGCTCTCGATGGAGCGCAACGGATATGAGGCCGACCGTCAGCGCCTGTGCTGCTATGAGCTGGCCACGGGCGAGAAGACCTACCTCACCGAGGACTTCGACTCGAACGTCGATGATTTCTGCTGGAGCGACAACGTGAAGGATGCACAGATCTATTTCATCGGCGTGTGGCATGCCATCGAGAATCTCTATGCCGTCGCTCCCGTGCCGGCAAAGGGCAAGGCCAAGGGAGGAGTGCGCACCGTGCAGCTCACCAACGAGTGTGCCGACTGGGGATCGCTGCAGCTCATGAACAACGGGCGCCAGCTGCTCATGGAGCGACACAGCTTCATCGAGCCGGCCGATCTCTACCTCGTCACCCCTAATGCCAAGAAGACCGAGAAGACCACCATCCAGCAGCTCACCTTCGAGAACAAGCACATCCTCGACCGCCTGGCCAAGCCCAAGGTGGAGAGCCGATGGGTGAAGACCACCGACGGCAATCAGATGCTCTACTGGATCGTTCAGCCGCCTCACTTCGACCCGTCCAAGAAGTACCCCACGCTGCTCTTCTGTGAGGGAGGACCACAGAGCCCCGTCTCTCAGTTCTGGAGCTACCGCTGGAACTTCATGATCATGGCATCGCAGGGATATGTCATCATCGCCCCCAATCGTCACGGTCTGCCGGGCTTCGGACAGGAATGGCTCGAGGAGATCAGCGGCGACTGGACAGGTCAGTGCATGAGCGACTATCTCACTGCCATCGACGATGCTGCCCAGAACCTGCCCTATGTCGACCGCAACCGTCTGGGAGCCGTAGGCGCATCGTTCGGAGGATTCTCCGTCTATTATCTCGCAGGACATCACGACAAGCGCTTCAAGTGCTTCATAGCCCACGACGGCGCCTTCAACCTCCAGGCGATGTACACCGAGACCGAGGAGAACTGGTTCTCCAACTGGGAGTACGACGATGCCTACTGGAACAAGGACCAGACCGCCAATGCGCAGAAGACCTACAAGAACTCGCCCCATCTCTTTGTCGACAAGTGGGACACGCCCATCCTCTGCATTCATGGTGAGCTCGACTACCGCATCAACGCCACCCAGGGCATGTCGGCCTTCAATGCCGCACGCATGAGGGGCATCGAGGCGCAGCTGCTCATCTTCCCCAACGAGAACCACTGGGTGCTGAAGCCCCAGAACGGCATCCTCTGGCAGCGCACCTATTTCAACTGGCTTGACCGCTGGCTGAAGTAGAACACTTCTGTGTTCGTATAAACAAAATTTGTGTTCGTTCGCGAAATCCTTTTAGTCGGCATCCAACGAGATGCCGACTTCTGTTTGTGTGTCGGGCATGACACAAACCTAGCTGGTTCAAAACCAAGAGGTTGTGGAGTCAGAAGGTTAGTGCCTTACCCCGAGAGGCCCATCCAGCGTGTTGACACGTGCGATAAAAAGCTCATGGGTGGGAGTCAGCTGAGCCCATAGTAGGTGACTCACCAATCACCGAAGGGGAGGGGAACTGCTGCGCATGAAGCCCACACAACGAAAAACCCCTCCCGCACCAAAGCACGGAAGAGGCTTTTCTAAACTCCCCAGATGGGATGAAGTGAGGCAATCAGTGCGGTAGCAAACTCTACACTCTTCACTCTTCACTCTTCACTCTACACTCTTCACTCTTCACTCTTCACTTCCTACGGACGCGGTTCATCGTCTCCTCCGCCTCCGCCACCGCTGTCGTCGCCGCTTTCGGTGATGCCGCTGCCCTGCAGATCCTTGGTCAGCTCGAAGCGGATGTCCTTGAGCATCACGGCAGGATGGTTG
>ONLL01000048.1 GCA_900318685.1 uncultured Prevotellaceae bacterium
TTTGTTTGTCTTATTATTCCTGAGGATGTGCAAAAGTACTAACTTTTAGACAAACAAACTCAGTTTTTAGAGTTAAAAGATGTAATTTAGGCAAACAAATAGTGTAGTTTTAGGTGGTAAAAAACAAGCGAGACAAACAAATAATATTTGCTTATCTCGCTGATTTTAAATTACTTAGATTAAAATCTAACGTTTAATACTCATCCTCGTTGAAGAGGAAATCCTCTTTTGTGGGATAGTCGGGCCAAATATCCTCTATGCTTTCGTATATATCGCCCTCGTCCTCTATCTCCTGCAGGTTCTCGAGCACCTCTAGGGGCGACCCCGAACGTATAGCATAGTCAATGAGCTCCTCCTTGGTGGCGGGCCAGGGAGCATCTTCAAGTTTTGAAGCCAATTCTAGTGTCCAATACATAGTCTAAAATATTAAGTTTCTGAATCAGGCCGCAAAAGTAACAATATTTTTTCTATTTGCAAGCATTTTGCCATAATATTTCATCATGGGCAGCGTTAAAATTTATTATTTTGGCCAAAACGAACAGGTAATCGCTCAGGCGATTGACATATTCGATAATATCCGGGCCTACTTGGGCCTGCTCGGCGAGGGCATCGATGCGTCTCTCGGCACGGCGGCAGACGGTGCGGCAGACATGACACTGGGCTGCGGCCATAGTACCTCCCGGCAGTACGAACCCCTGCGACTGGGGAAGGGCGGCATTGATGGCATCGATGCGCTGCTCAAGCAGCGCGGTCTCGCCCTCAGGCAGCCGGGCAGAGGCATAGAGGGGTGTCTGGCTCTGGTCGGTGGCGAGGTGGGTGCCAATGTTGAAGAGGTTGTTCTGCACGCGCAGCACCACTGTCCGCTCTTCCTCTTCGGGGCTCATCATGGTTACGAGGAGTCCGAGGTGTGAGCTGAGCTCGTCGATGGTGCCATAGGCCTCTAGCCGTATGTCGGTCTTGCTGATGCGTATGCCGCCCACTAGGTCGGTCATTCCCTTGTCGCCGCGGCGGGTGTAGACTTTCGTTATTTTTACCATAGTATTTTTCAGATTTTAGAAGTTAACGATGTATTGTTGTCTGGATCGCTGGGGATCGAAGAAGGCGATGCCACAATAGTAGAGGTCGAAGGCGACGGTGACGCGCTGACTACTGCATACAGTGCGCCAGGCATCAGGGCTATGGCCGATGTCCTCGACCACAAGTACGGAATCAGGGCCGCAGCTGTCGAGCAGCTTGCCAATGCCGGCAGAAGCGGGGGCGAGGATGAGGGGCGAAGGGTCTCCGGCAGAGAGCTGATGGCGAACGACGGCCTTGCGGCATCCTGCCCTGAGGTATTCATCGTAGCCCAGCAGATCAACTACCGTCCCGGGCTGCAGGTAGTTGGCCAAGCGGAAATACAACCGTCCCAGCTTACGACGCAAGGGGCTGTCATTGAGTCCTGTCTGCCGATAAGCATAGTATGGCCAATGCTCATTGACCACATATCGCACAAAGCGATAGTCGGTGGGCGACTGTATGCCGAAACCCCGACAGTGGCCTATGCGCCTCAGCCATACCCATGCTTGATGCAGATGGTTCATCAGCGAGCAGACAAGACTGTTACTTCACCGACCACTCGAAGACGCCTGCCGACTTATCGCGGTTGATGACTACCTCGAGCTTCATGGCGGTGGTCTTCACTGGGTCGAAATTCACGGTGCAGGGTGCTCCCTTGGCCACGGGGTAGCCATCGGGATTCTGCACGGGCTGCCATTGTCCCTGAGCATCCATGTAGTAGAGCTTCCAGCTGTCGGGCACCTTGCATCCCTGCCAGGGCTGGTCGTCGAACCAATAGACGGTGGACGACTGCACGGTGGCTGCCTCGGGGAAGGTGTAGCTGATCCACTCGGTCGATCCCTGCTTGGGCCACCAGTGGGTGTAGGGGATGGAGCGGTCGTCGCCGTCCTTCGGCACAAGGCGGTCGCAGATGCTGGAGAGCGACGGCAGGCGCATGCTGGAGCCTATCTTGCTCTGCGATGCCAGGGTAGGGGGTTCTGAGGGTCGTGTGGCACGCAGGTCTTGCGAGAGCCATACCTTCATGTTGCCACGCTCGCGATGGCACCAAGCGTAGTAGGGTATCATGGTCAGGCGGACGTTCTTGGCGACCAGCCTTCCCTGCTTGTCGAAGGAGAGTGACTGGGCATCGGTGGCCAACTTGGTGAGCTGGTAGGTATGCTCGCCATCGGCAGCCTTGATCTTGAAGTCCTGGGCGGGGAGCACGCTGAACTGCGGCTGTTGGTTCATCAGGGTGGTCATGATGTCGAAGTCGTTGTCGACGCCCTCGGCACAATAGACCACAGGGCCGCGCTCCACGCTGATCATGCCGCGATCCTGCTCGACCTTCTCATTGGCACGCACGGTGCGGGGCTCCATATCGAAGTGCAGCTGAATCTTGTCGCCTTTCTTCCACTTGCGGTCGATGGTCAGGTAGCCGTCGGCAGCGGGGGTGACATCGACAGCCTCACCATTGACGGTGCAGGTGGCATTGAGGCGCTTGTTGTCGGTATAGGTGTAGAGGTCGGAGGGCACCACTTGTCCCTTCAGCCATCCCGGGATGCGGATCTTCATGGCAAACTGGCCGGCAGCGTTCTTGTCGACGGTCACGGTGATATCACCGTCCCAGGGATAGTTGGTCTGCAGGCTCAAGCTGACTTGCTTGCCTGCAACCTTGAGGTTGGAGCTGTTCGAGAGGAAGAGGTTGACGTAGATGTTCCTGTCCTTCACGGCATAGACATAGCCAGGCAGCGAGGGAATGAAGCGGCAGATGTTGCTGGGGCAGCAGGCGCAACCGAACCAAGCCTGACGCTGGCGCTCGCCCATGGACTCGAGCACGTTGGGATAGAAGAATCCGCCACCATCGAGTGACACACCTGAGATGAGTCCGTTGTAGAGTGTGCGCTCGAGCACGTCATAGTACTTCGACTCACCGTGGAGCAGGAACAGGCGGTAGTTGACATACACGTTGCCGATGGCGGCGCAGGTCTCGCAGTAGGCTGACATGTTAGGCAGGTAGTAGTTGGGGCCGAAGGCCTCGCCTGAGGAGGTGGCACCGATGCCGCCTGTGATATAGAGCTTCTTCGTGACGATGTTGTCCCAGATGTTGTCGATGGCCTTGATATAGCCCTCGTCACCCGTCAGTGCGGCAACGTCGGCCATGCCGGCATACATGTAGGAGGCGCGGACGGCGTGTCCTACGGCTTCGTCCTGGAGGATGACTGGCTTATGGCTCTGGCTGTACTCGCTCTTGATCTCGGTCTTGCCGCGATAGTCGAGCAGGAACTTGGCGAAGTCGAGGTATTTCTTCTCGCCGGTGGCCAGATAGAGGCGTGCCATGGCCATCTCGGCAATCTGGTGGCCGGGCACCACACAGGCCTGTCCAGGGTTGGGGCCTACTTCCTTGCAGGCCACGTCGGCATAGCGGCGGGCAATGTCGAGGAACTTGCGCTTGCCAGTAGCCTGCCAGTAGGCCACAGCGCCCTCCACCATGTGTCCCAGGTTGTAGAGCTCATGACTCAGGTCCTCCTCCTTCACCCAACGCTTCGGACCGGCCCAGTGATGGGGATTGTCGGGATTCTGCGTGCGGGCGGTATAGAGGTAGCCGTCAGGCTCCTGTGCCGTAGCGATGATGTCGATCACGCTGTCGACATAGTGCTCCAGTTTCTTGTCGGGGTAGGTCTGCAGGATGTAGGCAGCACCCTCGATGGTCTTGTAGGGGTCGGTGTCGTCGAAGGAGTAGCCCACGCCATTGACCTTAAACACCTTTGAGGGATCCTTCAGGTGCTCGGCGGCATTCTCAAAATTCTTGTAGCGTCCTTCGCTCTCGCACTTCGAAAATGCCAAGGGCACAGTGACGTTGCGGCTGGCCTCCAGACGCTGTCCCCAGAATGTGCCGGGAGCTACTTTCACACTAGTAAAGGGTACGGGGGTGATGGGATAGCCGCCTGCCGACGGCTGTTTCTGAGCATGCCCTGCCAGTGTCGTCGCGAGGGCCATTGCCATGACTGCTAAGGTTCGTTTCATAGTCGCTTTGTTGTTAGTAATGATGATTGCGAGTGCAAACTTACACATTTTTTCCGAAATACGTGTCAGTTTCTCCAACTTTTTTTGTAATTTTGCAGTCTATTCCTTTTCTAGCAATGAAAATAGTGATGCAGATATTACGCCGATGGAGCAGCATAAGCCTGGTGCTGCGTATCCTGGTAGGACTTGTCATCGGAGCCATTTTGGGACTGGTGGCACCCGATGCCCCCGTCATTGGCATTTTGGGACAGGTGTTTGTCAGTGCCCTGAAAGCCATCGCACCCGTGCTGGTGGCAGTGCTGGTGTGTGCCTCGATAGCGAAGGCCGGCGGAGGGCTGGGCAGCCGTTTCCGCACCGTGGTCGTGCTCTATCTGCTGACCACGTTCTGTGCCGCCATCGTGGCGGTGGTGGGCAGCTTCCTCTTCCCCATGACGATCACGCTGACAGATGCTGTCGCCGGTGAGGCTCCTGATGCGCTGGAGGACGTGTTCAGCAATCTGCTCACCAACCTGGTGTCGAACCCGATGATGTCGGTGTCGTCGGCCAATTACATCGGCATCCTGTTCTGGGCCGTCATCGTGGGCCTGGCCTTGAAACGATGTGCCAATGCAACGACAATACAGGTATTCAGCGACCTTGCCGAGGTCATCTCGCTGACGGTGAGGTGGGTCATTCAGTTTGCACCCTTCGGCATCATGGGCTTGGTATTCACGTCGGTGGCAGAGAGCGGACTGGAGATCTTCACCGACTATGGCCGGCTGCTGCTGTTGCTGGTGGGATCGATGCTCACCGTAGCACTGGTGGTCAATCCGCTCATCTCCTTCCTGTTCATTCGCCGGAACCCCTACCCTCTGCTGTGGCAATGTCTGAAGGAAAGCGGGCTTAACGCCTTCTTCACACGATCATCGGCTGCCAATATCCCCATCAACATGGCGCTGTGCAAGCGTCTGGGCATCGACGAGGACTTCTACTCGGTCAGCATCCCCCTGGGCTGCACCATCAACATGAACGGTGCCGCTGTCACCATCACAGTGCTCTCGCTGGCTGTGGCACATACGGTGGGGGTGTCGGTAAGCTTGCCCACGGCCATCATTCTGAGCATCATTGCCACCCTGGGAGCCTGTGGAGCCTCGGGCGTGGCAGGAGGATCGCTGCTACTGGTGCCTATGGCCTGCTCGCTATTCGGCATCGGAGCCGACGTGGCCATGCAGGCTGTGGGTGTGGGTTTCATCATCGGCGTGGTGCAGGACAGTGTGGAGACGGCCCTCAACTCCAGTGGCGATGCCTTTTTTACGGCTACTGCCGAGATACACGACAAACGATGCCAGCCATGAAGCTTTTCGTCGAATAGTTATCAGTATTTCGTCGAAAACCATTTTGCCATATCAGAAAGAAGCAGTACTTTTGTCGCAGCAAACAATAATAAAACGCAAAAGAAGATGAAAAAGATCATGCTGATGATGATGTTTGGGCTGCTGACCACAACCGTGACAGCCCAGACCACTGTGAAAGGAGTACTGATGGACAAGACCCTGAACGAAGGCGAGCCTTATGCCACCGTTCGAGTGATGAAACAAGGCAGCAGCGAAAAGCCAGTGGTATCGTTCCTCACCGATGCCGAAGGACGCTTTAGCCATGAGGTGACTGGACAGGGGAAGTTCGATATCGTGTTCAGCAGCATTGGAAAGGCCGACCTCCGCAAAGCCATTGAACTGACGGGGAAAGGCACGCTGGACCTCGACACATTATATATAATAGAGGACGCCACTGCCCTGAAAGGCGTGGAGGTAGTGGCCCAGAAGCCCCTGGTGAAGATGGAGGTTGACAAGATGAGCTACAACGTGGCCGAAGATGAGGATGCAAAGGCATCGACAGTGCTCGACATGCTGCGCAAGGTGCCCATGGTCACCGTCGACGGCCAGGATAACATCTCAGTGAACGGATCGTCGTCGTTCAAGGTCTATGTCGACGGCAAGCCCAACGTGATGTTCTCATCCAACGCCTCCATGATCTTCAAGAGCATGCCCGCCGTGGCAGTGAAGAGCATCGAAGTGGTGACTAATCCTGGTGCCAAGTACGATGCTGAAGGTGCCAGTGGCGTGCTCAACATCGTGCTCAACAAGCAGTTGACAGGTGGAGATTCGGCCTCCATGAATAGCTACAGCGGCACCCTGCGTGCCCAGGCGGGCACCAATGGATGGGGAGGCGGCGCCTTCCTCAGTGGTCAGCAGGGCAAGCTCTCCTATAGTGCCAATGCCATGCAGAGCTACATGAAGCCCGGCACGCCGAAGGTGAGCATGGAGATGGAGCAGACTGGCATGAAGCAAACCTCCGAGAGCCGCACCACCACGAAACTGCCCTTCACCATGGGATCGCTCTCCTTGGGCTACGACATCGACTCTGTGCGCACCCTCAGCCTGTCGGCACAGCTCACCAGCATGAACATGAAGAATACCGGCAGTACCCTCACCTCACTATACACCGGTAGTGGTGCAGATGCCACCCCATGGAGCTACCGCAACGATGTCGACATGAAGAACCGCCAGACGTCATTCAGCGGCACCCTCGACTACCAGCGTTTCTTCAACAGCGCCCGTACCAGCTGGCTGGCCCTGGCCTACCAGCTGAGCTACAGCCCCAATCACAATGAGACACTCACCGACTTCGATGCTGTAGCCGGCCTGCCTATCGATATCACCGACCGCTTCAGCGACAACCACGAAAAGACCGTTGAGCACACCTTCCAGACCGACTATACCACGCCCCTCAGCAGTGTGGCGGGCGGGTCTGCCATACACACCCTGAACCTTGGTGCTAAGCTAGTGCTGCGTCAGGCTTCCTCCGATGCCAGCTACTATCTGGCCGATGTCTACAATCAGGCCATGAGCACTGACTACGAGCACCGCAACCGCATCGGCGCCGCCTATGCCGAGTATGAAGGCAAATGGGGCAGCTTCGGTGCAAAGGCAGGACTGCGCTATGAGCACACCTGGCAGGACGTGGAGTATCACCTGGGCCAGACTCCCGACTTCTCGACCAACTACGGCAACCTCGTCCCCTCTGCCAGCATGAGCTATTCGCTGGCTCCTACCAGCAACGTCGGCCTGACCTACAACATGCGCATCTCGCGTCCCGGCATCACTTATCTCAACCCCTATGTCGACCGCAGCAATCCTACTGCGCTGACCTACGGAAACAGCAATCTCGACGTGGAGAAGACTCACAACGTGGCATTGGTGTTCAACCAGTTCAGCACGAAGTTGATGCTCAACATGAACCTCAGCCACAACTTCACCGACAACGCCATCGAACAGTACACCTTCGACGACGGGCAGTACCTGAACACGACCTATGGTAATATCGTCAAGCGCCACCAGACGGCCCTCAACGGCTACGTCAACTGGCTCCTGCACAAGAACACCCGTCTGTTCGTGAACGGTGGACTGAGCTATGTGGACCTGCGCTCCGACCAACTGAGCTATAAGAACAACGGCTGGCAGTACAATCTCATGGGAGGCCTGCAGCAGACCCTGCCTTGGAAGATGACGCTCGGCACCTACCTCATCAGCCAGTCGAAGACCTACACCCTACAGGGATGGAGTAGCGGTATGAACATGCTGATCGGCATGCTGTCGAAGACCTTCTTCGACGACAAGCTCACCCTCGGACTGCAGGGCCTCACCGGCCTCAGCGACGGCGGCTGCCTGAAGATGGAGACCATGAGCCGAGGCAACGGCTTCGTCAACCACACCAACATCCGTGTGCCCATCTACAGCGTCACCTTCACCGTGAGCTACTCCTTCGGCAATACGAAGAGCCAGTTACAGCAAATGCAACAGCGCCAGACCCGCATCGAGAATGACTTTATCGAGCAGAAGTCACAGGGCGAGATGATACAGGGCGCCGGAAACCTGACCAACTGATATGGACAGACCTACCAAGAAAGATCTGGGATTATTCTTCCTTCAGGCAGCAATATGGGCCATGCTTATACTGCTGCCCATGCTCGTGTCGTGGCTCACCACTCATAACTGGGAGAATACCTCAAACACGGGGAATATAGCATGGGGCATGTTTCGCTCACCCATGTTAGTCTATTTCGCCAACTTCTATATCTTCGACCGCTGGCTGTTCACGAAGCGTCGTTATGGGACATTTGTGGGTGTCAACTTATTGCTGATGCTCGCACTGAACTGGAAGATGTTCTATATCGGAGAATATGCACCCGAGATGCCTGCTGTAGCCTGGGTGGGCTTCTTTATCGGTCTCTTCGTCTATTTCCTTCTCAATCTCGCCATGATCGCTGCAGCACTGGGGCTACGCCATTTCATCAGGGTCCAGCGCATACGCCAGCAGCTGCAGGAGGAGAAGGCACGACATACGGAGGCTGAGCTGGCATGGCTGAAGAATCAGATCAACCCCCACTTCCTCTTCAACACCCTGAACAACATCTCCTCGCTGGCAGCCATCGACGGCGAGGCCACACAGGAAGCCATCGCCCAGCTCAGCGACCTCCTGCGCTATGCGATGTACGAGACCAACAAGGTGGCCGTGCCACTGCAGGGTGAGGTGGACTTCATGAGCAACTATATCGCACTGATGAAGCTTCGCGTGGGCAGAAACACGGTGGTCAACACCCATTTTTCTATTCAGAACCCCCAGATGGAGATTGCTCCGCTGCTGTTCATCTCAATCATCGAGAATGCCTTCAAGCATGGAGTGAGCAGCAACAAGCCTTCACACATCATCATCCGCATGGAGCAGCATGACGACAAGCTGAGTTTCGAGTGCCGCAATTCCAACTACCCCAAAGCAGCCACCGACCGCAGTGGCAAAGGCATAGGCATTGAGAACACACGCCGCCGCCTGAACCTGCTCTACCCCGACCGCTATACTTGGGACCAGGGAATCTGCGACAATGGCGAATCCTACTTCTCCAAGATTCTAATTCTCAATTCTCCGCTCGACCAAAGGCCGCTTGCTACCAAAGGGACGCAAGAAATCTCAAATCTCAATTCTCCGCTCGACCAAAGGTCGCTTGCTACCAGAGGGACACAAGAAATCTCAAATCTCAATTCTCCGCTCGACCAAAGGTCGCTTATTACCCAAGGGACGCAAGAAATCTCAAATCTCAATTCTCAAATCTCAAATCAACATGAGGTGTATTATCATTGATGACGAGCCACTGGCTGTGCGACTGCTAGAGTCGTTCATAGAAAAGACACCTGACCTCCAGCTGCTGGCCTCGTTTACCGACTCCATAGAGGGAGCCGCAGCCATCAAGGAGGGTAAGGCCGACCTGGTGTTTCTCGACATCCAGATGCCCGACCTCGACGGCATGGAGCTAGCCCGCATCGTGCCGCCACAGACCCGCATCATCTTCACCACCGCCTTCAAGGAGTATGCCTTCGAGAGCTACGAGGTGAAAGCACTCGACTTCCTGCTCAAGCCCATCCGCTATTCCAAGTTCCTCGCTGCCATCGACAAGGCCCGTGAGTGGTTCAGCCTCCACCTCCAGCCCTCCACCATCTTCATCAAGGTCGATGGTGAGCTGCGGCAGCTGCCACTCGACAGCATCCTCTACGTCAGCGGCATGAAGGACTACGTGATGTTCTATATAACCGACGAGAAGCGGCCCCTCATCACTCACATGACGATGAAGGCCGTCGAGGAGATGCTGCCTGACGAACATTTTATGCGCGTCAACAGGAGCTATGTCGTCGCATTGCAGCATATACGCAAGGTCGACCGCAACGACTGCATCTATATCGGCGATGAGATCATACATGTCACTGAGGCTTATCTGCCTGCCTTCCAAGCCTATCTGACACAGCGGATGTAGGCCCTCCAAGGCCGCCTTGCCGCCTTCGTCTGCAAAGAATACCCCAAAAAACTTGCAGGGACGGGTGAAAATGTGTAACTTTGCAGTCGAATTCGTAATTCTTACACACATGAACAGGTTTATCACCCTCGTCCTTGCACTGGCAGCCACCACTGCAATACATGCCCTCACCGTCACGATCACGGTGAAAGACACCCGCTACCAGAAGGTGACGGGCTTTGGAGCTGCCTGCTGCGACGGAGCAATGTGCCCCCTGGGCACAGATACCCAGCCCGTCAGACTGCTCTACGGACCAACGTCAAAGATCGGACTGAACATCATGCGCATGGAGATCTCGCCTAACTTCGTGGGCGATGTCATCGTGCCGGAGTGGAACAACTACGACACTCCCTACGACTGGAAAGGATCGCTGCCCTCAGCCAAGATCGTCAAACAGCGTGGAGGCATTGTCTTTGGCACGCCCTGGTCGCCACCAGGCGAATACAAGACCAACGGCAGCGCACAGGGCGGCAATGCCGACGACCAGGGCAATCAGCGCGGCGAGCTGCGTGCCGACTGCTATTCGAAGTTCTTCCCCTGGCTGAACACCTTCCTGGAGTATATGAAGAGCAACGGTGTCAACGTCGATGCTGTCTCCATCCAGAACGAGCCCGACTGGTGGGTCAACTACTCGGGATGCCTCTACACCCCTGAGCAGCAGCTGAAGCTCGTGAAGAACTATGCCAACATGCTTGATCGCGAAACCTACAACGGCGTGCGTCTCATCAGTGCTGAGCCCCTGGGCTTCGACCCCAAGTACTCGAATGCACTGCTCAACGACCCCGTGGCTCGTGAGCAGATTGACATCATTGCGGGTCACCTCTATGGACACCCGCCCCTTGTCAACATGAAAACAGCCGCCACGCTGGCTGCGAAGTACAGCAAGGAGGTTTGGATGACTGAGCACTCAGTGACCGACAATATCGACCGTCTGCCCAACTGGCACGAGCAGCTCATCTTTGCCGAGGAGCTCAACGAGTGCATGCAGGCCGGATGCACAGGCTATATCTACTGGTACATGCGTGCCCACTGGGCTTTCGTGGGTACTGGCGAGGCTAAATATAATCCTGGCAACACCAAGAACAAGCTGCTGCCTCGTGCCTTCGTCATGTCACACTTCTCCAAGCATGTCACAGGCTCTACACGCCTGGGCGTCACCTCAGCCAATTTCACCCCTGGCACCAACAAGCCCCTCGAGGCTTCAGCCTATATCAAGGGCGACTCAATCATCGTCATGGCCATCGACACCACCAAGAATGCCTACGACCTGAGGATCAACCTGCCCTTCAAGGTGAAAAGCGGCGTCCATCTGCTCTCCACTGGCAACGAGACGGAGAACCTCTGCCAGGAACAGGCCATCACCATCGACGAGCCTGCCGACCAGCTCATCGTCAGTCTGCCTGCCCGCAGTCTCAACACCTATATCTTCATGATCGACCCAGGCAGCGCAGCCATCAACGACCACCTGAAGCAGCAGGACGATGGCCCTGTCACATACTACGACCTGCTGGGACGGCCCATCGACAATCCCCAGGGCCTCTGCATCGAGCGTAGTGCCAGCGGTGCTTCCAGGAAAGTGTATATGGGGATGTGATAACATCATAGACGTATGGCCGTAGCAAAACTCATCAACGAACCCGAACAGGAGCGACAGTTCTCCTTCGAGGTGCTGCCCCCGCTGAAGGGGACGGGCACTGACGGTCTGTTTCGCGACATCGAGAAGCTGTGCGAGCTGAACCCTGCCTTCATCAACATCACTACCCACCACTCTGAGTACGTCTACCGTGAGCTGCCGGGAGGACACTTCGAGCGCTTGCGCCTGCGCCGCCGTCCTGGCACCATCGCTGTGGCGGCTGCCATACAGCAGCGCTTCCAGGTCACCGTGCAGCCTCATGTCATCTGCAGCGGATGCACCATCGAGGACATCGAGTACGAGCTGCTCGACCTCCAGTTCCTGGGCATCACCGACCTGCTCCTGCTGCGTGGCGACAAGGCGAAGGACGACCGCACCTTCCAGCCCACACCCGGAGGCCATGAGCACACCACCGACCTCATCCGGCAGGTGCAGCGCTTCAACGAGGGTTTCTTTGCCGACGGCTCGCCCATCAAGCACCCTGGGCCCAAGTTCGACATCGGCGTGGCTTGCTATCCTGAGAAGCACGAGGAGGCCCCCAACATCGAAAGCGACATGCGCTGGCTGCTCGAGAAACAGCGACTGGGAGCGCAGTATGCCGTCACACAGCTGTTCTTCGACAATGAGAAATACTTCTCCTTCGTCGAGCGGGCACGGCAGATGGGCATCACCATGCCCATCATCCCTGGCATCAAGCCCCTGGCCAAGCTCAACCAGCTCAGCGTCGTGCCACGCACCTTCCACTGCGACATTCCTGAGCCGCTGGCCCGTGAGATTGTCAAGTGCAAGACCGATGATGATGCTCGTCAGCTAGGCATCGAATGGACCACCGACCAGTGTCGCGATCTCTACCGGCATGGTGTCAACGACATCCATTTCTACACCGTCGGCGCCGTCGACTCAGTAGCAGAAATCGCCCATCGCCTCCTCTAGTAAAAAAAGTCTCAAACTTCAAATCTCAAACCTCAACCCTCAAACTTCAAACTTCAAATCTCAACCCTCAAACTTCAAACTTCAAATCTCAACCCTCAACCCTCAAATCTCAAATCAAACAGTGACCTGGTCTGACGTAATAGGACAAGAAGAAGTGCGACAGCGCTTGCAGCAGATGGTCGACGAAGATCGCCTGCCACATGCCATCATGCTCTGCGGACCGCAGGGAGTGGGCAAGCTAGCCATAGCCGTTGCCTTCGCCAGCCAGCTCCTGGGAGAGAACAATGCCATGGTCCGACGCCTCGAGCATCCCGACCTCCACTTCACCTACCCCACCATCAAGCTCCCCTCCATGAGCGCTGATCATAAGCCCGTCAGCGATGACTTCGCACGCGAGTGGCACGAGCTCATCATGCAGGGGCCATATTTCTCCATGGACCAGTGGCTGGCAGCCATCGGGGCTGAGAACCAGCAGGCCATCATCACTGCCGGCGAGAGCGACGAGCTGGTGCGCAAGCTTTCGCTGAAGTCCAGCCAGGGAGGCTATAAGGTCAGCATCGTCTGGCTTCCTGAACGCATGAACGGCGAGTGCGCCAACAAACTGCTGAAGCTCATCGAGGAGCCCCCACTCCACACCGTCTTCCTCATGGCATGCGAAGAGCCCGACAAACTGCTGGAGACCATACGCAGCCGTGTGCAGCGCATCGACGTGAAGTGTATTCCTGAGGACACCCTCTGCCAGGCACTCGTCAGCCGACGGGGCATCGACGACCAGCAGGCACGCCGTGTGGCCCGAATTGCCAACGGCTCGTGGCTCAGAGCCTTGCAGGAGCTGCAGGCTGGCACTGAGAACGAGCAGTTCCTCGACCTCTTCATCCTCCTCATGCGCCAGGCTTATATGCGCAATGTCAAGGAACTGCGCAGATGGAGCGACACCATGGCCACCTTCGGACGCGAGAAGCAGAAGCGTTTCCTCCACTATTTCCTGCACATGATACGCGAGAGCTTTATGTACAACTTCAAGACTCCTGAGCTCTGCTACATGTCACAGCAGGAAGAGAACTTCGCACGCAACTTCGCCCGTTTCATCAATGAGGACAACATCATCGCCATCAACGACCTCATCAACCTCGCCATACGCGACATCGGACAGAATGCCAACGCCAAGATCGTGTTCTTCGACATCGCCCTCCAGATGATCGTTCTCCTCATACCCTAAAGACAAAATAAACCCCAATCATACCACCAAAGAAATGGAAAAGACAAGACAATACCCCATACGCACCGGCTGTGACCGAGGACTATGCGCCGCTGCCATCGGACGACAGGACCGACAGCTCAACACCTACGACTGGCTGGCCGACGTGCCTGGCAATGCCGAGTCCACCGACCTCGTCGAGGTGCAGTTCAAGCACACGCGCAAAGGCTACTACCACAACATCAACAACCTCCCCCTGAAGAAAGGCGACATCGTGGCCGTCGAGGCCAGCCCTGGCCACGACATCGGCGTTGTCACGCTCACTGGTCGCCTCGTCAACCTCCAGATAAAGAAGGCCAACCTCAAGTCGGCTGACGATATCAAGCGCATCTACCGCCTCGCCCGCCAGACCGACATGGACAAGTTCCGTGAAGCCAAGGCACGTGAGCACGAGACCATGATCGAGAGCCGCGAGATAGCCAAGGGCCTCGGACTGAAGATGAAGATTGGCGACGTCGAGTACCAGGGCGATGGTCAGAAGGCCATCTTCTACTATATAGCCGACGAGCGCGTCGACTTCCGCCAGCTCATCAAGGACCTCGCTGCCGCCTTCCATGTGCGCATCGAGATGAAGCAGATAGGCGCGCGCCAGGAGGCTGGACGCATCGGAGGCACAGGCCCCTGCGGACGCGAGCTCTGCTGCGCCACCTGGATGAAGAATTTCGTCAGCGTCAGCACTGCCGCCGCCCGTTTCCAGGACATCTCGCTCAATCCACAGAAGCTTGCAGGCATGTGCGCCAAGCTCAAGTGCTGCCTCAACTACGAGGTCGACGACTATATCGAGCACGGCCGTCGCCTGCCTAGCCGTGAGGTTGTGCTCCAGACGCAGGATGCCGACTATTTCTATTTCAAGAGCGACATCCTCGCAGGACTCATCACCTACTCCACCGACAAGCGCATCGCCGCCAATCTCGAGACCATCACCGCCGAGCGTGCCAAGGAGGTCATCGACATGAACCGGCGCGGCGAGAAGCCTGCCGATCTGCAGCCCGACGACAAGCCGAAGAAGGCCGATGCGCCCGTCGACCTCCTCGCTGGCGACAGCATCACCCGCTTCGACAAGGCTAAGAAGAAGAAAAAGAAGAAGAGCAAGGCCAAGGCACAGCAGGACGCCAGTACTAAGAATGAAGAACCTCAGGAGTAGACTCCTACCCATGCTCCTCGCTGCGGCGGCACTGGTCATAGCCGCCTGCAGCAGCATTCCCGCCTACAGCCATTTCATCACCGTCGACAATGGCAGCGGCTGGCGGTGGGCCGACTCCGTGCGCTTCGTCGTGCCGCTGAAGCAGCCAGGGCGCTATGCCCTGAGCCTGCACCTGCGCACCACCAACGTCTATCCCTACACTCAGCTCTCCCTTCTCCTCCGCTCACGCGACAAAGCACATACCTTCCGTCATTCCGACACCGTCACCTTCGACATCAGCGATCCTCAGGCTTCCAGCACCCGTCGCGGCACCTCCGTCCACGAGTATACTGCCAGCCTCCCATCCATCACCCTCGACAGCGCTGCCACCCTCATCTTCTCCGTAGCCCACAACATGACCCACGACCCCCTTCCCGGCGTCTCCGACGTTGGCATCACCATCGAGCAACTATGATTTAGACATCCACCAAATACCTAAGACAACATGAGAACAACAATCATCCTCCTTTTCACGCTGCTCTTCGCAGGCAGCCAGCAGACATGGGCTCAGCTGAAGCCCGCCAAGAGATACAAGACTGTCTATGAGACAGCATCCTACGAGAACGACGGAATGATAAAAATCGGACTCGGGTGGGCCAATAAGACCATCAAGGTGCCCAACGGAGGACAGGCGCCTGGCGTCGTCACCCTGACTAAAGCCTTCAACAGCGTGTGGCCAACCTATGTCGTGGATGGCATACTCAAAGCAGCCGCAAACCCCAACTTCAAAGAGGCGAAAGACGAGGAATATGGCGGAGGCACCATCGTCGACCGCCCCAATGGCTACCTCTGCGAGGATGCTGGAGGCAGCGACGGCGAAAACATGGAAGCCTGTGTGTGGAAGCGCGACAACGGCCATCGGCTGTTCGCTATCCAGGTGAGCAGCAACTGCGACCCTGACTTCTCCGTCATCTGCTTCTACGACTACGACCCTGCCACGCAGACGCTCACCCCTGAGTCAAGCCCCGTCGACACCTATCAGCCCAAGGAAGGCCGCGACTACAGGTTCACCCTTCCTCGCCACGGCAAGGACTTCATCATCACTGAGATGATACACAACGACCAGGTCAACCTCAGCAGCATCTACAAGTTCGACGGCAAGAAGCACGTCTACAGCAGCCAGAAGAGCGAGCACTACGATTAAGCATTTCTCAGCGGTCGGCCGTCTCTGTCACGCTCCAGCTGAGCCATGATCTTCTTCCTGGCAAACTTATGCATCCTGATGCAGAAGAATATCAGGACGAGCATCGACACGCCCCCTACCACCTCGCTGACGATGCCCGACATCGCCAGCGTGTCGTAGACGCCATGCGCCAGCACAGGCACAAGCAGCACGCAGGCAGCAGTGCGCGAGGAGCGGTCTACGAAGTGATACATCGAATAGTAGTACCCCATCAGCACGGCAAAGGCATAATGGCCGGGCACGGCCAGCAGCGCCCTTCCTATGGCCACCGTCTGCCATTCATCGCCCACGCTGAACAGATAGCCAATGTTCTCCAGCGACGCGAATCCCAGTCCCACGCATACCGCATACACGATGCCGTCGAAGTGTTCATCGAAGTACGGGTTACGCCTCAGGACCAGCCATAGTGCCAGCAGTTTGAAGCTCTCCTCAGGCAGTGCCGCCACGAAGAACGCATCAAGCGTCGTCTCCACCAGGTTCGTTGCCTCCGTCACGTTTCCGAAGAGAACAGCCGAGATGGCACCCTCCACGAGAGCCACAGGGAAGCATATCGCCACCCCATAGAAGAAAGCCTTCCTCAGCCAAGACGTCGGCTCCGGCTGTGGGTCCTTCCTCAGGATATATATAAACAGCACCGCTGCCGGCAGCAATCCCGCTGCGAGGATGATGAGGTAGTTCATAATCCGTAATCACACTTTGAAACCAAGAAATTCCTTCAGGCCCTCAGCATTCTCAAGGTCAGCTCTTGAGACGTAGAACGGGCCTGGGGAGACCAAATCGAGGTACTTGTCCAGAAACTCCTCCCACGGCAGCTTGAGGTAAGAACGGGGGATGAAGAACGTCCTCGACCCGCCTGCCGAACGGTTGCCAGCCTGCACATAGGCCGAATAGCCGCCCAGCTCATGCTTCCGGATCTGATAGATCTCCAGATGCCAGTCGCCCCAGCATTTGGTTGTCGCTGGCACGCTAAAGCTCTCCTTCACGGGGTTAGCACGCTCCAGCTCCCAGTCGTGATCGCTGGCAAGCAGACGGAGAAACCCTTCGCAGTCCACATCCTTCGTATGAGCCTTCAGCGTACCGTCCCCCGGCCAGTAATACGACACATACTGATAGTCGTCACCTACTTTCTCGATGCCGTAGTAAGTCTGCTTCGCAATCATATCCCTCGTTGCCCAGGGAAAATCCTCTTTCATCATTTCAAATGCCTTGTCGATATAGGCATCCAGCTCATAGCCGTAAGGAAATTTCTCGTTCATATCACTATCTCTTTTGACGCACATATTACTTGTTATCTAAATTAATCCCTGATTCCATTTCTCCTTCTGCTGCCACCATCATTCCTTCTTCTTCCTCTAATGGAGGATACATAGAGATGACAGAAGCTGCTTTTCCCGTTTCTTCGTCATCTGCTTGCTCGTATTTCTTAAAGTTCTCCGCCTGCTCGAAGATTTCCTTAAACACATCGTCCTGGGGCACTGGAGGATATCCGTGCTCTGCCAATATCAGTATCAAGTCCATCTGAAGCTCTGCCTTAATGTCTGAACGATTAGCCCAGTCGGTATAGCGCGACTTATCATCCACCATCTTCTTCACGGCAGCAGATAGTGGAATCAGCTTTTCTTCAGGATACTCGAATCCAAACTTATGAGCTATCTCTTTCAGAATATCATAGAAAGCCTTTTCTTCATAAGTGATGCCTAAGTCCTTAAATGATTTCTTCTCTTTGTTTACCTCTTTCAGCAGTTCTGCCATCTGTTTGGCAACTTCATTGAGCACCTCTTCGGCAAAGATGGCATTATCGCTTCGGTCATTATAACGTTGTACCAACGCATTCAGACGCTTGGTGAAATCAACGCCTTTCATCTTATTGACCTTCTTGAAGTCAGTGATGACCGTCCGAAGTAGCTTCTCCATCAGTTTCACCTTCGTATTAGGCAACTTCAGTTTTTCCAGCCTCGTCATATAGTCTTCACTCAGCAAGTCCAGGTCCTTTGTATTCGCATTCACCTGAGCCACTTCCTCCACTCCGTCCGACTTCAAAGCTTCTGCTATCATTTGGCTCACTTTACGATTCATCTGCGAGGCATCGGGAGCATCACCTTTTGTCAGTTTGTAGATGATAGACCTTACACCAGTAAAGAAATGGATGTCCTCACGGTCCTTATCGCTGATTGCCTCATGGTTGGAACAGAGGTTGAAAGCAGATTTCAGTTTCTTGGCATGTCCCATGAACTGATTCTGCGTCTTCTCCGTAGCCTGCACGAACTCAGCCGCATGTTTCAGACATTCCAACTGTTCCAATGGTGTCCCCGTTGAGAACTTGCTGTAATCGAAGGTATGGAACATTCGGCGCAGGATATCCAACTCGTCTTTTACCATCGTCACACTCTGTTCGATGGTTTCCACGTTGTCGCCCATGTCACCACCACCGGCATACTGTTTCAGCGCATTATTCATGTTACTCTTGATGCCGATGTAGTCAACCACCAGTCCTTTATCCTTACCTTCATACACACGGTTCACCCTCGAAATGGTCTGTACCAATGTATGTTTCTGCAATGGTTTGTCTATATACATCGTGTCAAGACAAGGCACGTCGAAGCCTGTTATCCACATGGACACAACGATAGCAATCTTGAAGTTCGAGTCAGGATTCTTGAAGAGCACATCAAGTGCTTTGCGGTCTTCGTCAGAGCCAATCAGCTCGCGCAGTTTCGGATCATCATCCTTCTCCCGAGTCATCACCAATCGGATGCGCTCTACCGGAGTCTGCTCTTCAGAGCCTATTTTCTCTTCCCATTCGGGACGCAGGGCAATAATCTGCTTATACAGGTCGTAAGCTATTTCGCGATTGGAACAAACAAACATTGCCTTACCGCAAACGGTGCTTCCTTCTTCTATTCGCTTTTCGTAGTGCTCAATAAAATCCTTTGCCACCACAGCCAAACGGTTAGGATCACCCAGAATCTTATTCATCTGTGTCACCGCCTTCTTGCTTTCCTCAATCTGGTATTCATTGGCACCTTGTTCTTCACATTGCTTATAGTAAGCCTCTATCGCTTCCAGTTGTTTGTGGTCGGCAAAAACCTTGGCTGCTCTTCCTTCATAAACGATACGACGAGTGATGCCGTCAGCCACCGATTCTGTCATGGTGTAGCTATCCACTACATCTCCAAACACATCTATCGTGGCATCAATAGGTGTTCCCGTGAAGCCTACGTATGTAGCATTGGGAAGCGAGTCGTGCAGATATTTGGCAAATCCGTAACTGCGCTTCACGCCTTTATCGGTGATGGTGACATTCTGCTCCACATTCGTCTGCGAACGGTGGGCTTCGTCGGAGATACAGATGATATTGGCACGGTCAGACAACAGGTTGATGTCCTCGCTGAACTTCTGTATAGTCGTCAGGAACACGCCACCGCTCTTTCGTCCTCTCAATTTCTTGCCTAACTCTTCACGTGTCTCAACATTAACCACCGTCTCATCGCCAATAAACTGCTTAGCATTCACGAACTGTGCAGACAGCTGGTCGTCCAAGTCTGTGCGATCTGTTATCAGTACGATGGTAGGGCTTGCCAGATGGCGACTGCGCATCAGCATACGAGTTAGGAACAGCATCGTGAGGCTCTTGCCACAGCCCGTAGCACCGAAGTATGTGCCACCCTTTCCGTCGCCATGCAGGTTGATGTGCGAGTGTTCCAAGATGTTTTCGTATAAACGATGGGTGGCGAAGAACTGTGGATAGCGACATACTATCTTCCTTTCACTCTTAGATGTGTCAGGGAAGAATACAAAGTCTTTCATCACGCTCAGCAGTCTCTCCTTACGGAACAATCCTGCCATCATGGTATGCAGGGAGTCGATGCCGTCGTTTGCCTTGTCAGTACGCTCCACTTTGCGCCAGGCATAGAAGAACTCGTAAGGAGTGAACAGCGTGCCATATTTATTATTCACGCCATCGCTGATAACCACAAAAGCATTATAGCGGAACAACTCAGGAATATCCCTGCGATAACGCACCGTCAACTGCGTGTAGGCATTCATGATAGTGGTATCTTCCTTCACGGCACTCTTAAACTCCAGCACCACTACGGGCAGACCGTTCACATAGACGATGCCATCAGGAATGCGTCGTTCCAGCCCCTTTATCTCCAGTTGGTTGACAATTTTGAAAATATTGCGGTCAACATCCTTAAAGTCTATCACTTCCACGAACAAGTCTGGCTGCGAGGCATCCTCACGCATGATGGCGAAGCCCTCCGTCATCAGCCGATACGTCTGTGCATTCTGCTCGTAGAGCGGAGCACCATTGTCTGCCGTCAACTTCGCCATGACTCGCTCCACCTCCAAGGGAGTGATTCCCTCTTGGGCATATCTGTCCATCAGATACATCCGCAAGTCATCACGCAACTGCACCTCCGTCTGTTCCTTGTGTATCGTCTCGCCATTCACGTAGCTGTAGCCCTGTTGCTCAAACAGCTCCATGATGGCCATCTCCAGCGTATGTTCGTTAAAGTGTGACATAGGCGTTATCTCTCTTTAAATACTTTATAAACGTACGAATAAGACTGATTCTTCAAGTCATCAGCCGCTACTGCTGCCTTTATGTTGTCTTCAGCCCGTTTGATTGCTACTTCGAGTTTTCCATTAGAACAAAGATTCTTAACCCAAGTAGAATCTTCTAGATATTTCCTCATCTTCAGTAATTGCTTCAATTTTTTAGATGAATTTGGAAAACAGGGTTTTAT
>ONLL01000022.1 GCA_900318685.1 uncultured Prevotellaceae bacterium
TGGTCGGTCGGATTACACGCTTGTATGACTAAAAACAGACAGACATGTCTCAAATGGCGGCAAAATTAGACCTTTGAAAATTATCTGCGGATTTTAGGTAACAGAAAGACATGGAGACCAGCCAGGCTGGAGTCTCCATGTCTTGGCGGTGCAAATATACTTATTTTTTTTGAAACAACCGCCTATTTCGCATACTTTTTCCCGTTTCTGATATAGATGCCGTGCGTAGGAAGGTTCTTCAGCCTGATGCCCATCATGTTGTGGACGGCTCCGTCATCAGGTGCGCTGGCCGTGGCATCGCTGATACCGCTGAGATCGATGCTGACGCAGCGTAGGCGGAAGTTGTCGAGCTTGTAGCGGCCTGTGCAGTCCCACCAGTTGTCCTCGTAGCTGCGGTTCATGGCAGACTTGTTATTGTCGGTGCGCACGCCTAGTTCCAGCACCTCGCCTTTGCCGATGGTCACTTCAACGGCCAGTGTCGACATGTTGCCCATATCGCCTGAGGCTCCCGTCTCGTTGGTGTTTACCTCCTCGTATCCTGCGAAGGTTCTCGATTTCTCCTCTGGATGCAGACGGTCGAGTTCAGCGGCAATGTAGTATTCTTCTTTGCCGTAGTATTGGGCGTTGTCGTTCACCAACAGGCGTTGTCCGGTGAGGCGTGAGCAGCCTCCGTCGTAAGTTACGTTCATGTCGACAGTCACCTTATATGTACCCGCAGGCAGTCCGCTGACGCGCTGATAGAGATAGGCATCGGGAACGGGTGCCGAGAGCAGACAGTAGGAGTGGGCACCGTCGGTTGTGAAGGCATTGTCCTCGATGGCAGTCCAGCTGTTGATGCCGGCATCGGTCAGTTCCTGGGCACTGTGGCATTCCTTACCTTCTACGCGCATCGTCCATCCATAGGGCACGGTGTGTGCCGCATTGCCTACCGACTCGTCATTGCCGTAGGTGTTCTCGAAGCTGGGGTTGGCCAGCAGGCTTGTGATGTCGTCGCCAGCCTTGATGCCGCTGCTGATCTTCGCCTCGCTCATCAGTGCTTCCAGCTGCTCAATGACAGAGCCTACGGCAGCTGTTGCGAGGGTAGGATAGTCCGACTGATAGTCGGCCCAGGTTGTGTTGTAGAGTGTCCTCAGCTGCTGTCCGGCCTCGGTAGCGGCAGCCTGTGGGTCAGTGAGCGTCTCTTGGGCACGGATGAGTACTGCAGCCAGACGTGAATACTCCTTGATGCTCACGGCAGCCTGTTCGAGCAGTGCCAGAATGGTGGTGGCGGCATCGTTCACGTCGTCGAACTTGGCATTGCTGTCAGCCAGCAGGGCATTGCCGGTGGCCTTCGCCTCCTCCAGGGCTTTGCGGATGCTGCCTTCCATCTTCTGCCGCAACTGCTCATCGGCCTGTGAGATGGCATTTCTCAGGTTGTTGTAGGCCTCCTCCAAGTTGGCTCCAACGTAGTAGAGGCGCAGGTTGCGAAAGCAGTTCCAGAAACCATTCGAGGAGCAGTCGAATTCTACTTTGAGCGTGTGATTGGTCACCGTGGCTTCAACCACATTATTATATAGCCCTAGTTCAAAGAACTTCAAGGCCACACTGGCATCGTTGGGAACGTAATAGCCATTGGCCTGATAGCCTTCCTGAATGTCGGTTTTTCCGCAGGCAAATACATTGTGGATGGTAACCTCGCTGTCGTTGAGCCGGACCTTCGAGTTCACTTTATAGGTTGGGCTGCCGTCGCCGTCGTTCCAGTCGCTCTCAGATTGTGCCCAGTCCCACGAACACCACTGGAATCCCTGTACTTCAAGCCTATAGTTGCCGTTGGGCACGTTCTCCACCACCTGCTCGGCCTTCCAGTCGCACCACCAGCGTTCCATGATCTGCTTGTCGGTATCGATGCTGAAGTCGTTGAGCGTGGCAGTCCATCCGCCTACACCATTGAAGTGTCCGTTTACCAGTAGGTCGGTGACGTCTGCACCAGCGGCAATGACCGAGTTTTTGGCTTTGTCGTTCAGGTCGGCCAGCACTTTCAATATTTCCTCAAGCTGTGCATTGTCGAAGGAATGGCTCTCGAGTTTTTCCTCCAGGTTGTTCTCGTCGATATAGTCGGCAAGTTCGAAAATGGCATCTGAATCGCCTTTGGTCATTGTGACCCAGCATTCGTGCAGCAAGGCGGTAGCCGCCACGTACAGCTCCCTGCTTTTCATGGCTGCCTCGTAGTCGGATAAGAAGACAGTGAAATGGGCTTCCTGTGCTTCGGAGTCGCTGCCGGCCAGCAGTTCGTTGGCCCGGATTATGTCGGTTTTGAGTTGTTCGATGTATCCGGTGTAGATGGCAGCCTCGTCAATAAGACTCTGGCTGTTGGCAACAAGCATGGTCAGACGTTCTGCGACAGGTTTGTCACCCAGATAGTCCAGCTTGAAGTCGAAGATGACGCACTGACCGACGTTGGTACCTTCGAACATGATGCCCACCTCAGCCTCTCCGCAGCGGGTCTCGAAGGTCACCTCAGCCAGTCCGCGCCACCAGCCGGTGTCGGGCAATGGCTCGCGGAAGAGCTTGTCGCCCACCTTGGCATAGATATAGGCACCCTTGATGGGGTCACCATCTTCGCCGGTATGTCGAATCCAGATACCATAGTTGCTGAATTTGTATTTGCCGTCAGGCAGCTTGGCCACCGACTGGTAGATTCTGTTGTCACCAAAAGCACCGCCGGCCCATGATCCGAGCACTTTGTTGTCGTCGTAGAAACCTTGCGGATCTGACTCTCCCATGCCGCAGAAGTTGGCTGGCACCATCGTCCAGCCCGGCACGTCGTGGCCGTCGTTCACCCAGTTCTCGGTGAGGTCGGGGTTACGAAGGTATTTCCAGGTGACGTCGACGGGGTTCTCCTCCGACGCATTCTGCATGCGGATGTCGAAGAGCACGTCCTCCACGCTGGCTATGGCAGTATCGTAATCAGCCTGCCCGGCAGTGGGGGAGTTGTAGATGGCCAGCAGCGCGCTGACGTCGTAGCCGGCTTCCTGCAACTCTGTCATCACATGGTGCAGAGCCAGTTTGCTGTGGAAGGCGCCATAGGCAGCCTCGGCAATGATGTTCCAGTCGATGGCTCCATCGCCGGCCTTCAATACAGGCTTCAGTGTCCAGTTGTCGAATGCGAGACCCATCCACATGTCGGGATACTGCGTCCAGGTGAAGTCGGCATCGGTTTTCGACGGCCTGATACGATAGGAGCTGTCTGGCTGCCGTTCCATGTACCAGGAAGTGTTCAGGTCGCTGGCACCTCCGTAGCATCCCACATAATCGAGGTCTGCATAGAGGTAGCCCTTAGGCCCTTCCATCATCCATTCTTCGCCCAGCGTAGAAAAGACGAATGGCGTTCCGTTTTCTTCGAGCACGGCCTGTGCACCTGTGCCACTGACGAACTTCTCGGCGTAGGCATTGTAGAGGTAGTAACTCTGTCCACTGGAGGGTGTGCAGTCGGGAGGCGTTGGCTTCTCCCACTCTGCGGCGCAGACGTTCATCACAGTTGCCAAAAGCGCAGCAACCATACAGAGAAATCTTGTTTGTTTCATGACATTATTGATTAATAGTGAATATTTGTCGGCAAAGTTACGGTTTTTCTCTTATTTGCAGGCGGCATGATGTTTCAGATAGGCGAAAAAATGTTTCGCCGTCAGGAAAAATGCCCATTAGGAAACATTTCTTCCCATTTCTGAGCCATCGTTTCGCCTCTTTTCGGAATAATTGTGTTAACTTTGCAGCCAAATAGTAACTGCAAGATGAAAAGACCGGTATTACTACTCATGCTCCTGGCTGCACTGCTGCCGCTGACAACCCCCGCCCAGCCTGCGGCGATGGACATAGCTGCCGACATGTATCCAGGATGGAACCTTGGCAACACGCTGGAGCCAGGTCCCTGCAGCTGGCTCAGTGATCCACTTGACTACGAGACGGCTTGGCAAGGCTCTAGGACCACACAGCAGATCATCGATTTCGTCAAGGCACAGGGTTTCCGCTCCGTGCGCATACCTTGTTCATGGTTTGTGCATTGCGATGCCAACTACAACATCGACACAAAATGGATGGACCGCGTGCAACAGGTGGTCGACTACTGTATCAGTGACAGCCTTTATGTAGTGCTCAACGACCATTACGATAATGGATGGATAGAGCGTTCGTTCGCCGACCGTACGGAATCGTCGGTAAAGAAGAACTGCTTCATCCTCGGCATGCTCTGGAAACAGATTGCCACCCGCTTCCGTGACTACGACCACCACCTTCTTTTCGCCGGAATGAACGAACCAGATGCTGCTGGCGACAATAGTAAGGATAAAGAGGGCGACATTGCCACGCTGAAACGCTATGAGCAGGCCTTCGTCAATGCCGTGCGACAGACGGGCGGCAACAATGCCAGACGCGTACTCGTGGTCCAGGCACCCTCAACGAGCATCGACCTGGCCACGACCTACGATGTGATGCCAGAGGACGAGGTCCCCGATGCCATGATGCTCGAGGTGCATTTCTACGCCCCCTACAACTTCACCATGATGACCAAGGACGAGTCGTGGGGTTATCAGGCCTATTACTGGGGCAGCGGCAACCACGTCAGCGGCTCGAAGCACAACATTACCTGGGGTGAGGAGTCGTACATGCAGAGCCAGATGCGACAGATGCGCACCAAGTACACGTCGAAGGGCATCCCCGTCATCATGGGCGAGTTCGGAGCGTTGTGGCGTACTATGCCCCAGGGCGAGAGTCAGGAGAAACACGACGACAGCATATATTCCTGGTACTACACGCTATGCCGCTATGCCATCTATAACGGCGTCGTGCCTTTCGTCTGGGACACTAATGCCTGTCAGCGACCCTCAATGGACGTGCTGAACCGCAAGACGCTGACCGTCTTCAACCAGCTGGCCCTCGACGGCATTATCAATGGCTGCGCTTCAGTCAAATGGCCCTATGTCACCGCTGTGGAGCCTCTGTACTCATCTTGTCCTCAGTTCTCCAACTCTTTGGTCTACGACCTTCAAGGACGGCTGCTTAACAACATTCCCGACAAAGGGATTTACATTGTGAACGGTAGAAAAATCAAGAAATAAATGAACGCGAAAAGGAAATTACTTCTGGCAGTCGTCAGCATCGCTCTGATGATTACTGCCCATACGCAGGCACAGACCAGCACCCGAGTGGCTCCTTGCGGCCCCGTGCCCAACGAGAACCAGCTGCGCTGGCAGGAAATGGAGATGTATGCCTTCATCCACTACTCCATGAACACTTATACCGACGAGGAATGGGGCTTTGGCAACGAGGACCTGAAACTCTTCAATCCCTCCGATCTCGACTGCAGGCAGTGGGCACGTGTCTGCAAACAGGCGGGTATGAAGGGCATCATCTTCACGGCCAAGCACCACTGCGGTTTCTGTATGTGGCCGAGTGCCTATACGGAGTACTCCGTGAAGAACACGCCGTGGAAGGACGGCAAGGGCGATGTGGTGCGCGAGCTGGCCGACGCCTGCCGCGAAGAGGGCCTCGAGTTTGCCGTCTATCTCTCGCCCTGGGACAGAAACCATCCCGAGTATGGCAGGCCGGCTTACGTCACCTATTTCCGCAATCAGTTGCGCGAGCTGCTGACACAGTATGGCGAGATATTCGAGGTGTGGTTCGACGGAGCCAATGGTGGCGACGGATGGTATGGCGGCGCCAACGAGACGCGCAAGATCGACCGCACCACCTATTATGAATGGCCTGAGACCTACAAGATGATCCGCCAGCTGCAACCAAAGTGCCTCATCTGGAACGACGGCAGTGACCGGGGCGACCTGCGCTGGGTGGGCACTGAGGCCGGCAATGTGGGCGAGACCAACTGGAGCCTGCTCAACAAGGAGGGCGAGGTGACATGGCCCATGCTGCACTACGGGCTGGAGAACGGCGACTCATGGGTGCCTGGCGAGACCAACACGAGCATACGTCCGGGATGGTTCTATCACGACGCGGAGAACGAGCATGTCAAGAGCCTGTCGAAGCTGATGGAGACCTATTATAAATCGGTGGGCCGCAACTCCACGCTGCTGCTCAACTTCCCCGTTGCCCCCAACGGCCGCATCCATCCCAACGACAGCCTCCGGGGCATCGCCTTCAAGAAGATGATCGACGAGGTCTTCCGCCATAATCTGGCCGAAACAGCAGCCATCACCACCGATAGTGTCTACGACGGTTCCGCCGTCGTCACCACCACCATCGACTTCAAGCGCCCGACATCCATCAACCGCTTCCTTGCCGAGGAGGACATCCGCTACGGCCAGCGCGTCAGGAAGTTCACGCTCGAAGCGCTGGTCAACGGACAGTGGCACCCCCTGCAGGACGAGCTCGCCGATGACGGGGACGGGCTGACCACCATCGGTCATCGCCGCATCATCTGCTTCCCCACGGTCGAGGCCACCAAGCTGCGTTTCATCGTCACCGATGCCAAGTGCGAGCCCATCATCAAGAAGCTCGGCGTCTACCTGGCTCCCGAACTCACTGCCGACATTCCCAACAGCGGTGAGAAGAAATCCTCAGGCCTGCACATCTTCTTCAGCAGTCCCCGCCAGATGATGATCGACTGGGACCAGGATCAGACCATCACCTCGTTCCGCTACCTGCCGCCGCAAGAGTCGCACGACGGCACCATCACTCACTACACCCTCTGGGGCTCCACCGACTGGAACCATTGGACCAAGCTGGCCTCCGGCGAGTTCTCGAACATCGTGAACAATCCCATCTGGCAGACCATCAAGCTCACCCCCACCAAGGTACGCATGCTCAAGCTAGACGCCGACCGCCTCGCCTCCGGCAATCGCATGGGCTACGGCGACATTGAAGTCATAACGGAATAGAAACAGATAACGAACTGACGTAGGAAGGATTAAGCAAGATTATGGGGGATAACGGCGCAAAAAAGTGATTAATGGCATCACTTTTTCCGTCGATTCAGTGCGGAGTTCAAATAACTTTTGTATCTTTGCACCGTAAAAGCAAATAAACGTTAGGATTATGGAAACGAGAACCATCCACGTACAAGTCAGCGTACCACATTCGTACCGCATCGACCTGCTAGAGCAACAGCTTACGACTTATGCCGAACAGCTTATTGCTCAGGCCACGGCTTCGAAGAATAGAAAGCGTCGTCACCGTCACGAGGCCCTCTGCGGCATTTTCAATTCAGACGCTTCTGAGGAGGAACTCGTCGAGGACTACCTGAAGGATAAGTACCAGCTATAGAAAGGAGAAAACGGTCATTCTCACGTCCTGTATTTGCACCCATAGATATCTCAAGCCGTTCAAGAGCCCCTCTTAAGCCGTTCAAGAGCCCCTCTTAAGCCGTTCAAGAGCCCCTTCTGAGCCGTTCAAGAGGGGCTCTTGAACCGTTCAAATGCCCTTGTTACAGATTGGGCAGGGAAAAAATGTGTAGCACATCTGTAACAATATGTGTAACAAGTGAAAGATATTGCTGTTCAGTGAGTTACGTGCTTTTTGTATCTTCTGTTACACTTGTACACTTTAAAATGTAGAAATTGAAGGTCTATAAAAAAATAAAAGTAATGAGTAGCGGGAGTAGAAAAGATGTGTAACATGTGTATCTGTAACAGCGCAGAAAAAGCCCGTTCCGGTCTTTTGGCAGGATCGAAACGGGCTTAGAGAGGTGAAATGACGATCAGAATGGCTTGTCGTCAGTCCATGACTCGGCAGCGTTTTCCTCGAATGGCAGACTGGGCTCAGCAGGTTCCGTCTTGGCAACTTCGGCAGCAGCTTTAGTTGACTGTACATAGTAGTAGGCCTTCTGCTGATTGTTCTCGTCGCGCTTGATCCATCGTTCGCCGTCGGCCTGCTTGTTGGTGATGGCGGCAGGGTTCAGACAATAGATGTGTTCTGAGAACTGGCAGTAGTCGGTGAGGTGCTGCGTCATCTTCTTAGGTGACCAACCGAACTTCGTCTCCTGGTTGAAGTCGGCCAGTACCAGCTCAGCTTTCAGGTCGCAATCGAGATGGCCGCTGTCCTCGGCAAAGTAGTCGTCAGCCCACTGCTTGAAGTCCTTACCCACGGCAGCCATCTGTTCGCGACGCTCTATGCGACCCATCGGTGGAAGAATGCGGCGGCAGCCAGGAGTGAGCGACAGGTAGAAGCGTACACACTGCAACATGAAAGCCAGGTCGAGCTGCCAGTCGTGCTCGCTGTACTCTGTGCCCATCAGGTTCTGCCCGAAGTCGTCGCGGATGGAGCGTGACTCTCGGTAGTCGTTCTGAGGGGTCTTCACGTGGTAGTAGTCAGAGAAGGGCTGCGGCCAGATGCGTCCCTCGGTTGAAGGGTCATGACGGGGCAAGGTGAAATTACTTGCCAGCACGAACTTCGGACTCAGCGAGAAGGGAATGACATACGAGTGGCGGTTCTTCTCCTCCACGCGGAGGTCGTTGGTGATCTTGCCGTAGAAGTAGTTGTAGTCGAACTTGCGAGGGCACTCATCGACGAACACCAGGTCGGTGTCGGGTGTCACGCCGTCGAAGATAAAGCGGTTGTCCTTCGTAGGTGTCGAGCCTGCATCGATAGTAAAGGTTTTTGCCATCTTGGCTATAGCATTGACATAGAATGACTTACCGCTGCGTCCGTTGCACTCATCTACGCTCTCAGCCATTGTGCTGTCAAGGCAGATGGTGGCCCAGGCTTCGGATTCTGACTTGTGGCTGGTGAGCAGATAGCCCAGGTTTGCCAGACGGCTTGCAAGGCACAGATGTTGGTCGAAAAACTCTTCCGGGGTTAAGTCCAGTCCGCCTTCGTCAGTCTTACGCCAGTAGGTCCTGCAAGTGTTGACATTGAACAGGAGAAAGTTGCTCAGAGTCATGTTCTCAGTCAGGTTGACAACGTAGTGACCATCCTCGTCGGTAGTGACGGTGAACATGTCGGGCATCGGGCGGTAGTCATGCTGTATGATGCTGTCGTGCCAGACATAGTGACCCTCGGATTCCGAATAACGATGGACGGCCACTTTTTCGGCCGTCACCTCTACCCAACAATTGCGGAAGTAGAAACGCTGCGTTGTTGCGGTAGCACGGCTGAAGTCCAGATCGTCGCGTTCGCGCAGTGTGCTGGCGTTGTTGGTAGGCAGGTCGCGACTGCGCAGTACCTTGTCCTGCAGTGCCTTTGGTAGCCCCTGCTGTTCCATCCAACTTTTCAGAAAGTTGACAATTGTCTTTGCCGTGATGTGCTGCACGATGATGCCGTCGATACGGATGTAGACAGGCTCGTGGCGTGTCTCGTCCTTCAGTGTGTAGAAGCCGTTCAATTCCAAGAAGTAATTGAGCGAGGTGAGGCTCAGCGTGTACTCCTTCTGACCCTGCTTGTTCTCTTGCACAGACCAGAACTTCGCCTTGATGGCACGGTTCACGAGCGTGTCCATCGCCTTTTTCGACGGGTTCAGACAACTGTAGTCACGCAAGTCCTTGCACTGTCGGCCACGGTTGTCGTGCAGGCCGCCCATGTCGTTCTGCGAAAGCCATGCCGTGTGGATGCCGAGGTGTGTGAGGGCAAGTCGCTGACCGGCCTTGATGCCCGTTGCGTCGATGTCGGGAATGTTCACCAGCCATTTGGTGTACTTCATCAGGAGGTTGTAGTCGTAGTCAGACAGTCCCTTCGTCTCACTGTCAAGCCACACAGCCAGATAGCCGTAACTCAAGGCCGTGACAGCATCGCTGCCGCCGCTGACGAGTAGCAAGACGGACAACTTCTCTTCACCTTGCTCCTGAAAGCGTTGGCGCACGGCTTGCAGGCCGTAGATGTAGTTCTGCGGTTTTTTCCCGCTAATGAGGAAACGGTGAGCCTTGTCAGGGTTACGCGGTTCGTAGACCTTGTAGAAGACCTGCGGCTGACCCTGTTCATCGACATAGTCGCACTGCTGAGCAAAGATAGGGTACGTAGGCGTGGGCTTGCGTACGATGACCTTATCACCGTAGGTGATGGCCACCTCGCTGACACCTTTCCACCCGTAGGTTTCCAGATGCTCTGCCTTGATGTTAGCTCCCCAACAGCTAAGGTCTATACCTCCCAGACCCTCGAAGAGCGTGATGCGTGGCATCGCCCCGATCTCGTCGGGACGTGCAGCGCGTTGCTCAATGTCGGGTTTGTTGATGCTGCCGGTAAGCAACTCCTGTACCCCATAGCGCTCGGCCAGTTCCTCCAGTCCTAGACGGAACCTGTCCTGACCATAGCCTCGATCCCATAGGTAGAGGTCGATGGGCGAAAAAAGTCCACCGCCTTCACCCATGCCGAAGTCCTTCACGTGCCAATAAGGCCGTTTCTGGTCGGGCGGATAGAGGTGAGCTGACGGCGTGCGCTCGTCAGGTCGAAGGCGAAAAGCCTTCTTGTGGTTAATCACTGCATCATCGACTGCTGGCAGCAAATCGGTGATGATGTCGAGTCCCGAATGGGTTGCGTCGTAGACGCGTTGTAAGAGATCGTCTCTGTACATGTTACCAGACATCCCGGGGGATATTATCCCGTTCCGTCTGGTTTCAAAAAACTATGTCAAAATTTACGAAACCAGTTTGTACTACCCACTTTAAAAACGGCCATTAGCCAAACAAAGCCTGTTTCACAAAGTCTTTTCGCTCAAATAAAAAAAGAAAAAAAGTTACTGAGTTGTAGATTACTCAGTAACTTTAGATGGAGAATAGGTGATGTTAGCAGAGCGTATTAACTATATCATTGATGACAGATTCATCACCTTTTCGCCATGATTCGCTGCTGATATTAGGCATAGCGTCACCTCTATATTTGAAACGACAAGAAACGACATACCAATGGGTGTAGTTTGGTTCAGCAGGATAGACTGCAAGTACATTCTTTTCCTTTAATTTAACTATGATAAATTTTAGTATGTGTTTTTTGCCTATCCATTCTACCGTTGCTGCAGTAGGGCGACCACTAAATACAGCAAGCACATGTCTAAGGTCTGTATTTTCTGGTATCTGCCCATACTTTATGAGTTTCGCATGGAACTCTGTCAAGCATCTGTTGCGTTCTTGCTCGTCGCTATTGATATAATTGAATGAACATGTTGTTATCTTGCAAGGTTTCTTCTCTCCTTTAGATTCTTGACTGATTGACTCTACATAGACTGTCGGGTCGTTAATCCATCCCACTATTGAAGCATAAAATGAGGCAACGTCCTGCAAGTCGGATAGGTCGCATACATACTGGTATCTCTGTTGCATCTCCATCCAACAATGAACAAGCGAAGCTATAACATAGTGGAGAATAACGAAACATTCCTTCTCTTGGCGTTTGTTATTGAAATCTGTGAGACTTTCAGTTGTTACGTTCAAGCTTTTACAGTGGTTTACGGCATCTGCTATGAGCGTGGTTACTGCTTCTCTCGTCAGTTTCAGTAGATAGGCGGTCGTATATTCGCTCTGGTCTGAATCGATAGTGCTGAAAGCCTGTCTCAAATGATCTGCCACAGCATAGTCAGTCAATCGGCAATAGTAGCGCACTCGATAGGTGAACAGAATATGGCGCTCATATTTGAGCTGATATTTCAAGTCAGTTGGCATGGGAATCTCCGGCATTGTCGAAAGCTTCTCGCGATAGCTGCAGTCAGGACATTTGTTGGAATCTGTCCAAGGCTGCAAATGCTTGTTCAGAATGGCGTCTATAACATCTAATTTAAAAGTAATGATGCTCATGGGGCAGAATATGTTAGAGGAACCATAAACATCCCTTCTCGGGATAGACCGTAGGATTATCAAAGTGAGGCATTATCTCTGCAATCATTTCGGGGTATTTTATTGTGACAGGCAACCCCTGCTGACGTACAGAACGCCAATAGATGCGACTGAATTGATATACTTGCCCTATAAGTAGTTCTACGGTGGCAGTGTCGATATCAGTACCGTTGCCTCCGAAACAACAGATAGTCAACTTTACGGGGAATGGGAACCCGTCTGTAACACGGAAACGGTCGTCGCCATAGCGGGTGTTGTTACATAGCAGATAGCGATAGCCTTCGCGCACTCTTCCCAGATTTGCCCATGTACCACTCATCGGCATAAGGCTTTGATGAGTACCATTTCGGTCGCTATAAGTACTCTGGCTATCAAAGAGCACCAAGTCTTCTGATTCGGTCTTGTTAATGCTCACCACATAGACGGGAATGTCAAGGTTTAGCGAGGCAAGCATCTCCAGAATTTGAGTAGCCTCCTTCCTCATGCTCAACTTTTTGTAATAGTGTATGATGAGCCGTTCTGGTTTATTGTTGATAGAGGTGAAATGTATGATGTTTAATCTGATTTTACCTACGAGTTCGCGGAACTGCGAAGTGCGGAAGTAGTCATAGTCGCAGAGTACACCTGTATTGTCAAACGAGAAGGCAGCGCCAATAAATTGCTCTCCAGCAGTCTTAAAGGCACCGATACCGATGACCAGTTCCTTGCGTGTAGTCTCATCGAGTAGCCATGGTGATCCGCCTGTCTTGGCACATATAGCTATGCCCATATTTTGCAGGGTATAGATGAAGTTCTTGTAACGGCAGTCCTTTTCGCGATTGATGGCTGCTATCATGTTGCGTGCATCAATACATTGTGTCATGATGCCACGTTTGAGGAACAACTCCTTTATCTTATAGTAGCATTCACTGGCAATTATACCGCTTGCATACTTATGGATGGGAGATAAATAAATGCCCACATATCTAATGTTACTATCAAGACTGTTATACGCTTGTTGCATCATGGCGTTCTGTATTTCCGGCAAAGGGTTTTGCGAGTCCTTGAAGCATATATGAAGGGATTGATGTGCATAGCCAACCGTCGTACCGATATATCTCTCTAGTCGCTTACGCTTCGCTTCGTCCTGATCTTGATAATTACCGTTTCGGAAGTAGCCTAGTAGTTTTGCAGCATAGTCTTTGTCATCTTCGTGATAAATAGCAATTAGACGAACCTCTATATACGGGCATTTACGCGCAGGCCCTGCATTGATTCCATCCTGTGGACGATCATTCTTGAACTGGTTTCCAAAGCGTAGCATCCGCTTAGTAGCATCCATTTGACCTAATTGGCTGTCTGCCACAGGGGTAAAATTTTGAGACAAGTCAACAAAGATCTTTTTGATGTCAGGATCATTAGTCAAGTATTTTTCTTTGAAATATGTTATCTTCTCAAGATACTTTACGTATTTGCTGCTCCAGTCGCGCCCTCCCGTTGGACTGTCGATGCCTAGCACGTGTTTCATCTCGCGATTCAAGACGGGCAAGGTGTCGGAAGCAACATAGGGAATGTTCTTCTCGTGAAGTGTTTGCAGGCTTACTATATGGCGATCATAGGGTTTCCCATCAGAGTGTCGTTTGCGAATCATCACTTTGTTAACCATTGACGCCGTGAGATTCTTGGATTGATCTGTGAAGGGGTCTGTGACGTCACCATCAAGTTTATTGAGTGGCAGGCCCAAAATGCTGGCTGGGCGATCACTGGCAATGAGCAGATAGGGACTTCCGTTGGCCGCATTAAAACGTACTTTTAGCGTGAAGCGAT
Organism: uncultured Prevotellaceae bacterium; assembly: GCA_900318685.1. Classification (GTDB taxonomy): domain Bacteria; phylum Bacteroidota; class Bacteroidia; order Bacteroidales; family Bacteroidaceae; genus Prevotella. The sequence continues at coordinate 13,554 of ONLL01000022.1, forward strand.
CCAACGTCCACAACTTAACGTCCCTTCCCAGGTATTTTAGCATTTGCACAGGTGCTGACTGATTGAACTCCCACACCTGCAGGTCACGGGTAATGCCCGACTGTGTGAACATCAGGTTCTCGTGCTTGGAGAGCAGTCTCTTCAGCCTTTGATTGTAATACCGCTTCACGTAGTCTTCGTTGTCTGGGTTGTTGAAATCCACTGCAACAGGTGTGAAATCCTTACATTGCTTTTCGTAGGTTGTATATAGCTTTAGTTCCCCGCCAATACCCACAAATAATGATAAGGCTTTAACCTCTTCTGGAACGAGTGTTATTGACTTGAGCATATCAGTTTTCTTCTCCTCGTCATCTTTTGTCGAGAAGTAGCAAGTGACAGGCTCCGTAGGGTAACGGAAGGAAAGGCTATTAAGAAATAGCTGGGTGTTGTCCATAATAAAAAGTGAATTAATTTATTTTCAGTACATCAAACACCATGCCAATATATAGAATGTCAGCATTTTCACTTGGATGCTGACAAAATTGCACAAGTTTTTTTATTTTTTATACAAATCTCGCTTTATTATGAAGATTATTTTGTACCTTTGCCCCTTGAACACTGGCTGATCGTCCTAATGGGACAGAATGCTGTCAAAGCTCTCTTTGTATTCATGGCTTCAGCGGAAGCCCGCCGGTGTTTCTTTTGTGGGTAGATAGATAGTTGTATCTATATTCTATAGAGGTCTACGCAAAAATTCCGACCAGAATAGTAACAAGGCCTCGTGGAATCGGGATACACCTTGCATAAAGGTGTGCCCGTTCCATATATGTCCTTGTTACGGGCCTCTTTGGTCGGATGCCTTGCGTGGAGCATATATTAGGGACGTGGTACACTCTTTATATCTGCATTTTATCGTTTCACGCTAAAATCCGACCAAATGACAGTAACGAACGATGAACAAGAAAAGCAGGTAGTATCGAAGCAGCGTGTAGCTGACCATGGCGAGGTGTATACCGCCAAGCGGGAGGTGAATGCGATGCTTGATCTGGTGAAGGAAGAGACGGAGCGTATTGACTCCCGATTCCTGGAGCCAGCCTGTGGTAATGGGAATTTCCTCGTGGAAATCCTTAATAGGAAAATGGAGGCGGTATGGAAACAGTTTTCCAAAAACCGCTATGAATACGACCGAGCATCAGCACAGGCCGTCAGTTCGATGTATGGCGTAGAATTGTTGCCCGATAATGTTGAAATATGCCGGAACCGCTTGATGGATCAATATCTCGAAACCTACCGTCAGCATCAATCTGCTGATGCATCTCCTGAGTTAGAACGATGCATCCGTTTCCTTTTGAAGAAGAACATTCTTTGTGGCGATGCCCTGACTATGTTGCAACAGGACGGGAGTTCCATCACCTTTTGCGAATGGACATTCATAGGATTGAATGGCAAAGTGAAGCGGCGTGACTTCGAACTGGCAGAACTGCTGAGAAATGTGGAGTACGACAAGCCAAAGGCTGGCGAGGAGGGCCTCCTATTTGCAGATACAGGTGAGCCAACATTTGTGCATCTGCCTAAACGGGAATATCCCTTGACTGACTACCTAAAACTGCCCGACTATGAGTAAGTTGAACTATAATCCTGATGTGTTGTCGTGCTTGGCTAACCTGAGTAACGACGAAGTGTTTACCCCGCCACAATTGGCGAACCAGATGCTGGATATGTTGCCGCAAGAGCTGTTTCGGAGTCCCGACACGAAATTCCTCGACCCTTGCACGAAGAGCGGAGTCTTTCTCAGAGAGATTGCGAGAAGGTTGATAGTCGGTTTGGCTGATAAGATTCCTGATCTTCAGGAGCGTATCGACCACATCATGCATGACCAGATCTATGGCATCGCCATTACTCGGTTGACTTCGTTGATGAGTCGCCGTAGCCTCTATTGCTCAAAGGATGCCAGTTGCAAATACAGCCTCTCGCATTTCGATGATGCAGATGGCAATATTCACTTTGACGAGATTCTGCATGCGTGGCAAGGAGGCAAGTGTATCTATTGCGGAGCCTCGCAAGAAGTCTACGACAGAGGCGAAGAACTCGAATCACATGCTTATGAATTTATTCATACAGATAACCCAAAAGATTTTTATAACAATATGACTTTCGATGTAATTATTGGCAACCCGCCGTATCAGTTAGGAGATGGAGGAAATAATGCAAGTGCTACTCCAATATACAACTTATTTGTAACGCAGGCACGCAAACTTAATCCATTATTTCTTATAATGATTATTCCTTCAAGATGGTATTGTGGGGGTAGAGGTCTTGATGAATTTCGTAACATGATGCTCGAAGATAAAAACCTCCAATACATTTATGATTACAAGAGAAGTGCTGATTGTTTTCCTGGAATAAGAAATGGAGGTGGAATATGTTACTTCTTAAGAAATAGTCATTACCATTCTGATTATGTTAATATCGCTAATCATGTGGAAGGTGAGGAGGCAAAATGGATACAAAGGAAAAAGATAGATTTTAACCTCAATTTCTTTATAAGAGACAATAAGGTTTATGAAATTGTAAAGAAGGTGAAGAAAAAACAGGAATCATCATTGGCTAACATCGTTTATTCTCAAAAACCTTATGGCTTTAGAACCAATTTTACAGATTTTGATGAGAAAGGAAAAGTTAAGCTTTACACAAAGAAATCAAAAAGAGGTTATGAATATATATCAGAAGATCAAATTACCAAAAATATAGAAGACCTCGATAAATGGAAACTTGTTACATCTAGAAGTACATCTGTGCCAGAGGAAGATAACGGACAAGTATTAAGAATGTCTCAGACTTTTATTGTTGAGCCGCAAGCTGTAGTTACTGAATCATATATTGTTATTTGTGTTTCGGAAAATAAGGTGATAGTTGAGAATTGTTATTCATATCTAAAAACAAAATTCTTTAGACTCCTTTGCCAGATAACAATAGTATCACCTGATGTGTCGCAAAGAACATTTACCCTTGTCCCACTCCAAGACTTCAGCAAGCCTTGGACGGATGAAGAGCTCTATAAGAAATATAATCTGACTGAAGAAGAAATCGCATTTATTGAGTCGATGATACGACCAATGGAATAATAAAACACTGAAAGTCTATGGCTACCAATAATAACTATTTTCCTAAGAAATCGGACTCAGCTCCGATGATCTATGCTTACGAAGACAAGTATGATCCTAACTTGAAAGGTATCCTGAAAGTGGGCTATACCACGATTGGTGTGCAAGAGCGTGTGCGCCAGCAGTATAATATTGTGCGGCCAGGCGAACCACCATACCGTATCTTGGTAGAAGAATCAGCCATGCGACAGGATGGTACGACATTTATGGATCATGATGTGCATCGCACCTTGGTAAAGATGGGATGCCAAAACATAGAAGGTGAATGGTATCGCTGTACGCCTCAACAGGTTAGGTCTGCCATCGTGGCCGTCAGAGAAAGGGTAGATGTGGCATGGAATCGCGACAAAACCTTTGGCATGCGCCCAGAACAGAAGAAAGCGGTTGACAAGACGGCAGCATACTTTGATAGTTACAAGTTGGAAAATGGACGTGTTCCTCACTTCCTTTGGAACTGTAAGATGCGCTTTGGCAAAACCTTTACTACCTATCAGCTGGCCAAGCGTATGGGATGGACGCGAGTGCTGGTTCTCACCTTCAAGCCTGCCGTGGCTCAAGCATGGGAAGAGGATCTGATGACGCACGTGGATTTCAAGGACTGGCAATTTATTGCTCGTAATCCAGAGGCTACGATTGACTATCAGTTCGCGCATGCCGACCAGTCGAAGCCAATGGTGGTATTCGGCTCATTTCAGGACTTCCTTGGGAAGAATACGGCCAACGGCGGTATGAAACTGAAACACGAGTGGGCTCGGGAATTCAATTGGGACTGTATTGTGCTCGATGAATATCACTATGGCGCATGGCGTGAGAATGCAAAAGAACTGATTGGTGTCAGCGAGGACTTAGGCAGCGAGATTGAGAATCCCGATTACTTCGACGAGGATCTAATTCCTATCACGTCGAATCATTATCTCTATCTATCGGGCACTCCTTTCCGTGCTATTGCCTCGGGAGAGTTTATCGAGGAACAGATCTACAACTGGACGTATTCTGATGAACAGCGTTCCAAAGAGGATTGGGGCGACAAACCTGATAATCCTTATGCATCGCTGCCCAAGATGGTGTTGCTGACCTATCAACTGCCTGCTGAAATATCGAGAGTGGCTGAGGAAGGAGAGTTTGATGAATTCGATTTGAACTCGTTCTTTGAGGCAGAGGGCAAGGGAGAGAATGCTGTATTCAAACATCATGACGAGGTACAGAAGTGGCTCGATATGCTGCGAGGACAATATTTGCCAACCTCTATTAACGACTTGAAGGCTGGCAATCGGAAACCGCCTTTGCCCTTCCTCAATGGCGACCTCTATACTAACATGAACCATACTTTGTGGTTTTTGCCTAATGTGGCATCGTGTTTTGCCATGAGGAATTTGCTTACTGAACTTCAGAATACCTTCTATCACGACTATCGGGTCATCGTATGTGCGGGCACTCGGGCTGGCATCGGACAGCAGGCATTGCCTCCTGTTGAGAAGGCTATGTCGCACCCCGACCCGCTACATTGTAAGACCATCACGCTGACCTGCGGTAAACTGACAACTGGCGTTACCGTGCGTCCTTGGACGGGTATCTTCATGCTGCGCGACACTACGTCGCCAGAGACTTACTTCCAGTCGGCCTTCCGCGTGCAGTCGCCTTGGACCATCACCAATAGCGACGGGTTGCATCCGAATCGGGTGGAGATATTGAAGCAGTTGTGCTATGTGTTTGACTTCTCTCCTAACAGGGCGTTAAGAAAGGTGGCCGACTATTCTTGTCAGTTGAATGTTGAAGAGGGTAATCCGGAGAAGTGCGTGGATGACTTCATCAAGTTCCTGCCTGTGCTTTGTTATGAAAATGGAGTCATGAAAGCACTTTCAGCAAGCGATGTACTCGACATGGCCATGAACAATACATCGGCCACGCTATTGGCTCGCCGTTGGGAGAGTGCCTTGCTGGTGAATGTAGATAACTTTACCCTCCAGCGCCTTATGAACAACCCCGAGGCGATGGCTGCCCTCATGAAGATAGAGGGATTCCGCTCGTTGAATCAGGATATCGAGACTATTATCAATAAGAGTGATGCCATCAAGAAAATCCGCAAGGAACACGAAGAAGGATTATCGGCACGTGAGAAGAGAGAGCTAACAGAAGAGGAAAAGGAAATCAAGAGCAAGCGACGCCAAATACAAGAAAAGCTGATGAAGTTCGCTACGCGCATACCTATATTTATGTATCTGACGGACTATCGTGAGTATTCTCTGAAAGACGTTATCCTGCAACTGGAACCAAAATTGTTCGAGCGTGTAACAGGATTAACCAAACAAGACTTTGCTCTTTTGGTCAGTCTGAATGTATTCAACGAGGCTCTGATGAACGATGCTGTTTATAAATTTAAGCGATATGAGGACTCCAGCCTTTCCTATACGGGCATCGATCGCCATGAAGGAGAGAAGTTGGTTGGTGGTTATAGTACTGTCATCTCAGTAGAAGAGTATCAGTATAAGGTCTAGAGATCCGGAACACAGCAGGGCAGGTTCTGCTGTGCGCTGTGCCCATCGCGTTGAAGGCATGATGTTTTATGTGATTTTCTTTGAAAAAAATTGCCAAAATATTTGGTAGTTTCAGGAAATTTTTGTACCTTTGTATCGTAAATCAAGCGTGATTTACTAGGGGAAGCGGCCACTCCGAACAGGCTGGCCGCAGTGTGAGTCTAATACCATAAAAAACACAACAAAGTATGGCTACAAACTCAATTGTTCTGCCTATCGATATTCGTAAGAATCGACAGGCATTGTCAAAGGTCTTCGGACACTACTTTCCTGTGGTGCACAACTCCGGAGCCTTGTCGACCGTCGGTCTGGCCAAGCACATGGCTGACCACGGCAGTATTGTCACCGAGGAGGTGCTGCGCCTGGTGCTGGGGCAGCTCTCGCGCTGCATTCCTGAGCTGGTGGGGCAGGGCATCCCTGTGGTGCTCGACGGGCTGGGCACGTTCTATGCCACTGCCGAGTCGGTGCCCGGTGGTGCTGAGTCGGTGCAGCAGGCCTCGGAGATGGGCGCTGCCAACCTGGTGAAGGGCATCCACCTGCGCTTCAAGCCCACCGATGTTGACCTTCGTGCTCTGACCTCGCGTGCCTACAAGCGTGAGTGTTCGCTGCAGCTGGACAACGTCATCGAGCTGACTAACGTCACCGAGCAGGTGGACGGTCAGGAGAAGGTGACGCGTCGTCTGCAGAAGCTGACTCCCATCGCCGACTGGCTCTATCAGGACCAGCATGGTGATGATGGTGGTGACGGCGGCGACGATGAGCCACGTCCGTAAAACCCACCCCCAGCCCCTCCCGTGTGGGAGAGGAATTCTGGGGCGGATATGGGTACTTTAAAAAAAGGGTGAAGAGACATGCTGCTCTTCACTCTTTTTTTGCGATGATATTGGTGATGTTTACCTTTATTGCTATGATTGCGCAAGGAGGTAGCGTTCGGCCTCGATGGCGGCCTGGCAGCCGGTGCCGGCAGCGGTGATGGCCTGACGATAGACGGGATCGGCACAGTCGCCGGCAACGAAGATGCCGGGGAGCTTGGTGCGCGGGGTGCCGTCGATCTTCTTCAGGTAGCCCACCTCATCGACATCGAGCCAGGGACGGAAGATGTCGGTGTTGGGCTTGTGGCCGATGGCGAGGAAGAAACCGTCGATCTGGATGTCGACGAGCTGCTCGTCGGGCTCACCACGGCGGCGCACGAGATGGGCTCCCTCGACGCCTTCTTCACCGAAGAGACCGATGGTGTTGTGCTCGAAGAGGATCTCGATGTTCTCGCGCTCCATGACACGTTGCTGCATCACCTTGGAGGCACGGAGGAAGGGCTTGCGCACGATGAGATAGACCTTCTTGGCAAGTCCGCTGAGGTAGAGGGCATCCTCGCAGGCGGTGTCGCCGCCGCCCACGACGGCCACGGTCTTCTTGCGATAGAAGAACCCGTCGCAGGTGGCACAGGCTGAGACGCCCATGCCGTTGTACTTCTGCTCGTCGGGCAGTCCGAGGTACTTGGCCGATGCTCCTGTGGCGATGATGACGGTGTCGGCTTCAATCACCTGGCCGGCATCATCTTTTACGCGGTAGGGCGGGGCAGAGAAGTCGACCTCGACAATCTCTCCGTCGCGGATATCGGCACCGAAGCGCTCGGCCTGCTGACGGAGGTCGAGCATCATCTGATTGCCGTCGACGCCCTCAGGATAGCCGGGGAAGTTCTCCACCTCAGTGGTCTGGGTGAGCTGTCCGCCGGGCTGCAGGCCGCAGTACTCGATGGGTTGGAGGTTGGCACGGCCGGCATAGATGGCAGCGGTATAGCCTGCAGGTCCGCTGCCGATGATCAGGCATTTTGTCTTCATGTTTTTTGAATGAAGACAACAAGGACAACTTAGGACAACATCTCCTTTTGGGTTGACAGATTGGAGCGAAAAGTTGTCCTAAGTTGTTTTGTTGTTGTCTTTTATTTTAATAGTTCTTCAATCTTTGCTGCCACGTCCTCCATCTTGGCGGTGGGCTCGAAGCGTGCCACGACCATGCCTTTCTTGTTGACGAGGAACTTGGTGAAGTTCCACTTGATGTCGGGCTTCTCCTTGTACTCAGGATCTTCCTTCGAGAGCATGTCGTCGAGGATATGGGCGATGGGGTGCTCCATGTCCCATCCTGCGAATCCCTTCTGCTCCTGGAGGAACTTAAACAGGGGGTCGGCATCGGGTCCGTTGACCTTCACTTTCTTGAAGCGTGGGAACTCAGTGCCGAAGTTGAGCTTGCAGAACTCATGGATGCTCTCGTCGGTGCCGGGAGCCTGCTGACCGAACTGGTTGCAGGGGAAGTCAAGGATGACGAACTCCTGCGAGCGGTACTTCTCGTAGAGTTTCTCCAGCTCTTCATACTGCGGTGTGAAGCCGCACTTGGTTGCTGTGTTCACGATGAGCAGCACTTCGTTGGCGTACTCTTTCAGCGAAACGTCCTTTCCTTTTCTGTCCTTGACAGTGAAATCATAAACTGTTTTCATTGTTTCTTTTTAGGGGTGATTAGTGATATTATGATTATTATTAATGTCTCTCATTTCTCATTTCTCATTTCTTATTTCTCATTTCTCATTTCTTATTTCTCATTTCTCATTCCTCATTTCTCTACAGTCCCCACGCCCTACACACGTTCTCGATGGGCAGCGTTTCTACGCGGTTCTCGGTGTCGTCGGGCAGGTTGCAGAAGAAGTCGATGCCGGTGAGCTCCTCCAGCTTGCGGATGCTGACGGCATAGCTGGCGAGGGGCTGGGCGACGGGATAGTTGGTGAGGTGCTCCATCCAGAAGCCTACGGCCTTATAGCCTTGGGCGTTCTTCATGAGGAGCGCGACGAAGTAGTATTTGGGCACGCGCATCTCTCCTTTGACGAGGGTGGGCAGTATCTGGTCGTCCTCGATGGTGCCTCCCTTGACCACGTAGAGCGTCTCGGTGGTGGTGGCATTAGCCCATGAGCGCACCTGACCTTCGAGCCGGTACCAGGGGCTGTTGTCGCTGCCGTTGAAGTTGCGGTACTGCGGCTGCATGTTGGTGAGGAAGAAAGTCTGGTAGTTGGCTTCTGCCGAATAGAGACGGTCGGCTGAGGGGCAGATGTGCCCGTGGTCGAAGCCGCTGTTCCAGAAGCAGTCCTGACTGAGATAGAGGTAGTTGGGCAGCATCGGGTCGCGGGGGTACTGGTTGTCGTCGGAGCGGTAGCGTGTGGTGTTCTGGCGGCATGTGGCCTGGTTCATCTGGTAGGCCGACCAGCGCTGAGCTTTCTTCTCCGTGTCCCACTCGACGCTGTAGTTGATACCGTAGCGGTCGTTGGTGGTGTGTATGAGCACGACGGATGTGCCGCCCTTTACCCTTGGGAACTCGAGCCGCGAGAGTGCGGGTTCCTTGATGGTGTCGTTGCGGTTGACGTTGAGCTGTGTTTCCTTCCTGGCGTTCCAGTCGTCGTCATCGTCGGTGTCGTGACAGGCGACGGTGAGCAGCAGGAGCATCACGGCACAGCCTCGGCAGAAAGCTTCTAGCAGTTTCATGTTTTGGTTAGCGGAAAAAGGTGCGCACAAGGTATATGCAACTACCTTGGACGCACCTTAATAAGTCATGTGGTGTGTGTAAATATCTTACTTCTTCGCAGCCTTACCGTAGCGGCTCATGAACTTATCAACACGTCCTGCCGTGTCGACGAGCTTGCTCTTACCGGTGTAGAACGGGTGAGAGGTACTGGAGATTTCGACTTTTACCACTGGGTAAGTTTCGCCTTCGAATTCTACGGTGTCGTTTGTCTTTGCGGTAGACTTCGTAAGGAACATATCGCCGTTGGACATGTCACGGAACACGACGGGGCGATAGTTTTCTGGATGAATTCCTTTTTTCATTGTTGCTTTTAAAATGGGTTAAATACTATTTTGGGCTGCAAAGGTACGACTTTTTTTCGGAATGCGCAAGTTTTTCGCCTTTTTTTAGTTCTCAATCATCATTTTTGTTGATTCATCGACCTATTTGATGATGGTGTTCGAGCCACTTACTAATGTGAAATCATCGATAAGAACATCTTTGCCAGGATTCTTCGAGTTCATGATGAGAACGCAGTAAGTGCCGTCGGAAGGAATGTCAAAACTATGCGTCACTTCTACCCACGATGTATTGGTAAGGTCGTTGACATAGTCACCGTATTTGTAGCCTGAACTGTCGGCTGTGCCGTTGTTTACTGCAACAAAGCCGGGACGAACTGAGCCACCTTCTGCAGTTGCTGCCTTGACATAGAACTTCATTGTGTAGTTGCCGGCCTTCAGCTGCATCTCTTTATATGCTAGACGTTTGTTCTGAGATGCTCCTCCCACTTTTACGGAATAGCTGCCGCCGTGAGCATCAGTGCTCTTGCTCAGTGTTGCATTGCCTGCCGTCGAGGCTGTCTTCCAGTTGTCGGGCACGTCACCGGTCCATGATTCGAAGTCGCCGTTGGTGCCTTCCTTAGTTGTCTGGCCGCCACCGCCGGGTGTGTCGCCACCGGGGTTAGGATCGTCACCGCCTTCAATGCTGACGAAGTAGGCGTTCGTTACTTCAATCTTGCCTTGATAGTCACCGCGATTGCCAATGATGGTCAGTTTGCAACCTTCCTTGATGCCCTTGGCAGCTACCAGATCCTGGAACTTCTTCTTATCGCCGCCCTTCTTGTCCAAGAGACCGTAGACATAGACAGAGCCTGTCTCGTCCTCGAGGTCGAAGTTGCCGTACTGGTCGCCATCCTTCAGGTTCTTCACGGTGCCCGTAAGCTGGTACCATATATCGTTGCTAACCTCTGCTGCGTTGAACTCGGCCACAGTGACAACCTTGGCGTCGCCACCAGGCTGCGGGCCGGGAGTGTCGCCACCGCCGCCTTCGGTCTTGCCGTTGAGGGAGTAGATGTAACTCTCGTTGGCAACGGTCTCAGGTGTGTTGCCCTTGTAGTTGGTCACCTTTCCGCAGATAATCACCTCATCACCCTTCTTGGGCAGGTCTCCGCTGGTGTACTTCACATTGCCCAGATAGAGCGTGCGGAAGACGTAGAACTTGTCGCCGCTGTCAGTACCGTCGTCGGAGATGTAGAACGTGCAGTTTCCGTACTGAGTGTTGAACTGGTTCTTGTCCTCGATGTCGATAATCTTACCCTTGATGTAAATGTCCTTGTCGGACTTGGCATCAGCTGCCAATGCGCTGGCAAAGGCGTTTGCTGCAGTAGCATTGTAAGGATCTTCGAGTGTGCCTGTGCCCTTAGGCTGGCCACTGGGCTGAGGAGTGTCGCCTCCGCCGTCAGTCACACCGTTAAGAGAGTAGAGGTATGACTTGTTCTGAACAGTCTCCGGGGTGTTGCCTTTGTAATTGGTGACCTTGCCACAGATGATGACTTCGTCGCCAACTTTAATTTGAGTCTTTCCGCTCGTGTACTTGGTGTTGCCGAGGTAGAGTGTACGGTAGCAGTAGAACTCGTTGCTGGTGTTGCCGTCGTCGGAGATGTAGAAGGTGGCGTTGCCAAAGTTGTCGGCAGCGTACGGATTGGTAATCTTCGATACTTTGCCTTTGATGTAGATGTCTTTGTCAGACTCTACGTCGCTGCCAAGAGTGGCGATGTATTTAAGCACAGCCGAAACGTTGTACGGGTCGTCCTGAGTTCCCTTGCCGGTAGGATCAGCTGCTGGTGTTGGGGGGGTGGGCTCGCCACCTTTATTCACACCGTTGAGCGAATATACAAACCCTTCGTTAGCGGCCGTCTCAGGCGTGGAATTATACATGGTAATCTTGGCATAAACGATGACATCATCACCAGGTTTTAGCACATCGCCTGCGCCTTTCTCCCACTTCTTGTTGCCAAGGTAAAGCACACGATAACAGTAGAACTGATTAGTTCTTGTTCCATCGTCGGAGATGTAGAATGTGGCATTGCCGAATGTACCTTGGTCAAAATTCAGTTCAACACCATTCTTGTCAGTAGCGATGCTGACCACCTTTCCCTTAATATAATAGCCTTGCTGGCTCACCTCGTTATTCTCCAGTTTGTTGGCGGCATTGGTGGCTGCAATGGCATTGAAGGGATTCTCTAACGTTCCGTCACCAGTTCCCCCCTCGAGTTCAGTCTCTTCACCTATAACGCTAGTACCCTTGCCTGGCAGGTCGTATGGCTCGGGTACGTCTTCGCAGGCTGTGTATGCAAGGGCCGTTAAAGCCACGAGCATAAATCTGTAGAAATGTTTCTTCATATTGCTATTAGTTATTATTATTATCCTTTATTATTTCAATATCTGATTCTTTACGAATCAAAATCTGCCATACATTATTATAACGTGTGGCAATGCCGGTGATGTTACAAGTCTTTGGGCGCTTATTTACATCATCGTAAGGTAGTTTCATAGCCGCAAAGCGGGCGTATGTACTAGTACGTATGACAAGAGTTTTGGAATCATATTCAAGTAGTTCCCTGTTAACGCAGCCGCCAGAGAATATAGGTGAACCGCTACTTAGCTCGCCCTTGACCGTTGCGTCAACAGCCGAATCTGGAGCGAAGGTGCCTAAACCTAGAGGATTCGGATGAACAAAATGCACGTTTTCCAGTCTCACTAATTTTGCATTATCTGTTTCAAGATCCTTAGTAGGAACGAAACCCTTAATGATTTCAATCTTAGTGGTATCGGGTGAACCGACGTAGGTGAAATGCTTTTGGAACAATTCTTTGTACATGCGTCCCAGTTCTACAGCATTGTGCTTGGAATTGTTGTAGTAAAAGCCGATCTGAGGCTGCTTGCGATACCCACCAATATAAAGATCTTTAAGAGCTATGATGATTTCCTGACCTAAAGGAAGAAATCCGTACATGCCACTCTGGTTGACAGATACGACGATGGCTGCAGTCTCGTCTTGCAGTGTGAACTGCTTATAAAGATTACCACCTATGTCGTTACCAGTGACGCGTCCCTTGATCTTGATGTCCTGGTCAATCTTTACGTATTTGTCAACGTCTGCATTGATGACATCATGATACTTGTTCTTCAGTTCAGCAATTGTGATGATGCCGTCGCTGGTGATCGCATTGTTGCCGAAAGGAGATTGGCCGAGGTTGGGCTCATCCCAGTCACCCTGACATGCTACCATTGTGAATCCGACTACTAATAGCGCAAGGATTTTTATTGTTTTCATAATCGTCGTTTTTTTAAAAATAGTAATTGATCATGAGCATACCGTTAGCTCCATTAGCATAGAATTTGTAGGGGCTGCTTTGGAACTTATATGTGCGTAACGCTTTCTCTTCTTCATCTACGTCGGTACGACTCTGCTCGCGTCCGCCAGTGACGATGTCCAGGTTGTTGAGGATGTTGGTAAGCATCAGGTTGAAGCCGATGCGCTTGCCTTGCTTCAGTCTGAACTGACGGCCGATAGAGGCGTCGAGCATGAAGCCTCCGTGACCCTTGGCCTGGTCGGGCAGCACGCTGTAGTCCTTGGCTGTGCCTTCATTGTTCCACTTCAGTCGTCCCTCGTAGCGGGTGACGGGCGTGTAGTAGAGATAGATGCGGTCGTAGTAGTTGCCGATGAGGTCGATGTACCATCCGTTGGCATGATAGCTCAGGTCGAGGCTGAAGGCTGAGAGTGGTGTGCATCCCTCGCGCATGCCTTCGCTGTGGACGCGGTCGTTGTAGGTGCGTCCGTCCTCCGAGAGCATGTAGGCCACGTCGGCATTGTTGACGTACTTGGCATCGCTGATAGTGGCCAGTCCCTTGACGTTGAGCACTTCGCTGACTCTGACGTTCACACCCAGCTCTACGCCGTAGTACTCTTTCTCGATGCCTGAGAGTGATACGTAGGTGAACGAACGGCGGTCGTCCATGTAGTACATGCTCTGCTCGGTGACATCATTGAGGTGGCTGTAGAATCCGTTGATGTTGAGCTTGATGAGCGAGGTCTTCAGCTGGTAGCCAACCTCTGTGGAGAGCACCTTCTCGTTCTTCAGGTCGCGCACGAAGTCATTGTTCACCTGTGCGGCCTGGAAGGCGGTACGCGGAGCAGGAGTCTTCAGCTCATAGCCGGCTCCCAGCAGGATGGCGTGTCCCTTGCCCAGGTTGAAGTGTATGCCGGCCTTGGTTCCTCCGTCGAGGAACTTAGCCGTGCCGCTCTTGCCGTAGGAGTTCTCGGGGGCCAGTCCGTTGCGCATCTTACCTTCGCGCTGCATGGTGGTCCCTGCCACGCGTCCGTTGACAAAGAGGTGAGCGCGGTTGAGGTCGGCGGTGTATCCAGCCCAGAGCTGAGCCTTGTTGACGAAGATGTTGTAGTCATAGCCGAAGCGGTCGCCTTCCTTCACCACTTGGTTGGGATGGTTCATGTCGTACTGTGCCTCCTTGCCGTCCTCACCATAGTTCTTGATGACGTAGGTGTTGACATTATGGAAGGAGTTGGCGCCGAGCAGGTCGTCCATCGTCTGATAGTGCAGTCCCTTGTTGGTTGAGAGCTGCAGTCCGGCGTGTAGCTGTGAGGTGTTGGTGAGTTGCTTGTCGATGTAGCTGCTGAGCGACAGCGAGAGCTGGTCGTCGTGGTAGCGCTGCAGGTAGTACATGGCGTCTGACCCTTGCAGAGTAGCCATCTTGTTGGAGTAGTACATGCGGTCCCACTGCACCTGGCGGTTCTCCTTCGATGCCGACAGATAGTCGTAGGCAGCTTGCCAAGTTTCCTTATCTGCCATAAAGGATTCTTCATCTGTGTAGTAATAAGGTTCTCGCACATTGAAAAAGGCACTCGGCATGCCAGAGTAGTAGTCGGGAGCGGGATTGGTGGAGTTATTGTAGTTCAGTCGGCTGCTGCTGTACTTGGCATACTTGCCCAGCAGCGAGGTGACGAGCTTGGTCTCCGTGTCGATTTTCCAGTCCCATGTGAGCAGAGCGGCAGGAGCGAAGTCCTTCACGACGCGTGAGTTGCGCTTCTTGCCATCTTGATAGCCCCATGCGCTGTTGTACAGACGGTCGTTGGCAATCCAATACATCTCATCGGTGGCAGCAGCCTGCGTGCCTCGCTCGGTGGGGTTACCCCAGGTGACGAGCGACAACGAGTGCTGGTCGTTGATGAGCTTCTCTGCTCCGAAGAAGTAGGATAGAGAATTGTAGGAGGTGCCTTCGACGAACCCTATGCCCTGTCCCCAGCGGTAGGTGAGGCTGGCAGTAAAGGCCCAGCCGTCCTCACGCACACCGGTGTTGTAGGTATACATCAGGCGTGTGTTGTAGTTGCGGTTGGCTCCTGCGATCGATGCGCGCTGTCCTGTGGCGAAGCTTGAGGGTCGGAAGTTGTAGTTGTTGGCACCGCCCATGCCAGCCATCGAGAATGTGTTGTCTTCGAAGGGCAGTGCTGCTTCCTGCGAGCGTGTCTGGTTGTTGAGTCCTCCCACGAATGAGTAGCGGAACTCTCCTCGCTCTACATCATTGACGGGGTTGCCGTTGATGTGGATGTCGTTGTACTTCGAGCCATAGGCGCGGTACTTGAACCTGGCCGGTGAGAAGCGGTAGCCCACTTCATTGGCGTAAACGTTGCGGTTGGATGAGATGACTGTGACGTTCTGTGTGACGTCGTCGTCCTCTCCCAACTGCGCTTCGGTGAAGGTGAAAGCCTGCTCGTTCTGCACATCGATGGCCAGTGAGTCGACCTCCTCCTGTGCTCTGAGCGCGCTTGGAGTCAGGCATAGTAGTGCCGTCACCGCAAGTATCAGCTTTTTGTTCATAGGTTGATGGTTAGTGTTACTGTTAATGAATTCTAGGTGCAAAGTTAGGAAAAAAAAATGATACTGCAAAGCTTTCCCCGGACTTTTTTCCCGTCTATGCAGAAAAGAGGGCAGAGCGGCGGCAGTGAAGTTTCAGAAGTCTAGTCCCAGCAGTCCAGGTCATGCGCTATCTCTGGCATCATGTCCTTATGGAATTTCGGCTCTTTGATGCCACTGCGCTTCTGCCGCCGGTAGTCGTCGAGCAGCCAGAAAGCATGCTTCGACAGCACGACGATGGCGATGAGGTTGCAGGCCGTGATCAGCGCCATGCAGAGGTCGCCCAGGTTCCACACCACCTCGAGACTAGCCAATGCTCCGAACATGACCATCGCTCCTCCCGACAGCAGCCGGAAGACGGTGAGCACCCGCTGGCTGGATGTCATGAAGCGGATGTTGGCCTCGCCGTAGTAGTAGTTGCCGATGATGGATGAGAAGGCGAAGAGGAAGATGGCGATGGCGATGAAGGCAGGTCCGAAGGTTCCCACCTCCGATGATAGTGCTGCCTGCGTCAGGGCTATGCCGTTGAGCTCAGGCACGTTGTAGAGTCCGCTGATGAGGATGACGAAGGCCGTGCAGGAGCAGACGAGCAGGGTGTCGGTAAATACTCCAAGGGCCTGTATCAGCCCCTGTTTCACAGGGTGAGTCACTGTGGCCGTTGCTGCCACGTTGGGAGCGCTGCCCTCGCCGGCTTCGTTGCTGAACAGCCCTCGCTTCACGCCGTTCATGATGGTCGCTCCCAGCATGCCACCAGCCGACTGCTCCAGTCCGAAGGCGCTGTCGACGATGACCTTCAGCACATGGGGAATGTGCTGGATGTTCATCACGACTATGACCAGTGCCAAGATGAAATAACCGATGGTCATCAGGGGCACGAGCACCGAGCTGACCTTGGCTATGCGGTGGATGCCTCCGAAGACGATGACGAGTGCCACAGCCGCGATTGCTATGCCCACCACGAGCGGATCCCATCCGAAGGCTTCGTGCATGGCTCCGCAGATGGTGTTGCTCTGGATGGAGTTGTACGATAGCCCGAAGGTGATAGTGATCAGAATAGCAAAGAGATATGCCATCCATCGGCAGTGCATTCCCTTGAGAATGTAGTAGGCAGGCCCTCCGATGAACGAGTCCTTATGGCGCTGCTTGAAGAGCTGGCCCAGCGTCGACTCGATGAAAGCGGTGGCCGATCCGAGCAGGGCTATGATCCACATCCAGAACACGGCTCCCGGGCCGCCGATGGCGATGGCTGTGGCTACGCCGGCCAGGTTGCCTGTGCCGACGCGTGTGGCCACGGAGACGGCAAAGGCCTGGAACGACGAGATGTGCCTGTGGTTGTTGTTCTTGTCTTCCAGGCCTTGTGTGCCTGACGTCGCTGAGTCGGTCAGCAGTCTGAACATCTCACCCACCATGCGGAACTGCACACCCTTGGTCTTCCAGGTGAACCATAGTCCGCACACGATCAATGTCCCTATGAGCAGGTAGGTCCAGAGGGCATCGTTGATATGGGTGATCAGTTCGTTCATGGGTTGGTTAAGCAGATGAGAGGCCACGACTGTTTGTATGTTTGTCGCGGCCTCTGTCTATTTGTTAACTACGAATTACAGGATTTGCTCCAGTTGGCTGACGTTGTGCTCGATCATCTCGTCGCTGACCGAGTAGTTCACCAGGTCGCCGTTGATGTACTGGTCGTACGACGGCATGTCGATGAGTCCGTGACCAGAGAGGTTGAACAGGATCACCTTCTCCTCGCCCGTCTCCTTGCATTTCTTGGCCTCGCGGATGGTGGCAGCAATGGCGTGGCAGCTCTCCGGAGCAGGGATAATACCCTCGGTGCGGGCAAAGAGCATACCGGCATCGAACGACTCCAGCTGTGGGATGTCAACACCATGCATCAGGCCGTCCTTGATGAGCTGCGACACGATCATGCCGGCACCATGATAGCGCAGACCGCCGGCATGGATGTTCGACGGCTTGAACTGATGGCCCAGGGTGAACATGGGCAGCAGCGGCGTGTAGCCAGCCTCGTCGCCGAAGTCATACTGGAACTTTCCGCGTGTGAGCTTGGGGCAGCTCTCGGGCTCGGCAGCGATAAACTCCGTCGTCTTGCCGTCCTTCAGGTTGTGGCGCATGAACGGGAAGGCGATGCCTCCGAAGTTCGAACCGCCGCCGAAGCAGGCAATGACCATGTCGGGATATTCGCCGGCCAGCTGCATCTGCTTCTCAGCCTCCAGACCGATGATGCTCTGATGCAGGGCGACGTGGTTGAGCACTGAGCCCAGCGTGTACTTACAGTTGGGAGTGGTGGTGGCCAGCTCGACAGCCTCTGAGATGGCAGTTCCCAGCGAACCCGAGTGCATCGGGTCCTTGGTGATGATGTCCTTACCGGCACGGGTCGACATCGAGGGCGAGCCAGTCACGGCGGCTCCGAAGGTGCGCATAGCAATCGAGCGGTAGGGCTTCTGCTGCATGGTAATCTTCACTTGGTAGACGGCGCACTCCAGTCCGTAGAGCTTGGCAGCGTACGAGAGGGCCATACCCCACTGACCGGCACCCGTCTCCGTGGTCACGTTGGTTGTGCCTTCCTGCTTGGCATAGTAGCACTGGGGCAGGGCAGAGTTGATCTTGTGCGAGCCCAGCGGATTGGTCGACTCGTTCTTGAAATAGATGTGGGCAGGAGTGCCCAGGGCTTCCTCAAGGGCATAGGCACGTACCAGCGGTGTGGAACGATAGAACTTGTACTTATCGAGCACTTCCTCGGGAATGTCGATCCATGCATGCTCGGTGTCGAGCTCCTGCACGCAGCATTCGCGTGGGAAGATGTGTGCCAGGTCGTCGACGCCCAGAGGCTGCTTCGTCGCCGGGTGGATAGGGGGCAGTGGCTTGTTGGGCATGTCGGCCTGGATGTTGTACCACTGTGTCGGAATCTCGTTCTCCTGAAGGAGGAATTTCTTTTGTTTACTCATGTTGTTTTTTTGCTGGTGAATGATTACCAAGTGCAAAGGTAGTGAAAAGTTAGGAGTTAGGAGTTAGGAGTGAGGAGTTAATACGTCCTGTTTAACATTATTTATCATTCGGGCGCATAAAATACTCTTCACTCCTAACTCCTAACTCCTGACTTTTTTGTACCTTTGCACTTATGATTGTTATCCTGACCATTCTTCTCTACTTTGTCAGCCTGCTCCTCATCAGCCGTTGGTCGTCTCGCAGGGCTACCAACGAGGTGTTCTTCCGCGGCGAGCGTCGCTCACCCTGGCGGATGGTGGCTTTCGGCATGATAGGTGCCAGCATCTCGGGTGTCACGTTCGTATCCGTGCCGGGAATGGTGCTCACGAGCGGTATGTCCTACCTGCAGCTGTGCCTGGGCTTCATCCTCGGCTATCTGGCTGTGGCGTTCGTGCTGCTGCCGGTCTACTACCGGCTCAGCCTCACCTCCATCTATGCCTATCTGGGCAGTAGGCTGGGGGAGCGCTCCTATCGCACGGGTGCCGGCTTCTTTCTCTTGTCGAAGATGGTGGGCACGGCGGTAAAGTTCTATGTGGCCTGCATCATCGTACAGCAGTTTGTGATGGATGCCCTTAGCGTGCCCTTCGCCCTGACGGTGGTGGGCATGGTGCTGCTCATCTGGCTCTACACCCATCGGGGAGGTGTGCGCACGCTGGTCTTCACCGACTCGCTGCAGACGCTGTGCCTCTTCACCAGCTTGCTCATTATTATATATATGGTGATGCGGCAGTCGGGGCTATCCCTGTCTGAGGCTGTAGGTGCCATCGCCGGCGATGAGCGCAGCCGCATCTTCGTCCTCGACGACTGGGTGAGCCGTCAGAACTTCTGGAAACAGCTCCTCAGCGGTGCTTTCATCGTGGTGGTGATGACGGGTCTCGATCAGGACATGATGCAGAAAAACCTCACCTGCCGCACCCTGCGCGAGGCTCAGAAGAACATGTGCAGCTATGGCGTCTGCTTCCTGCCTGTCAACATGCTCTTCCTGGCATTGGGCATTCTCCTGGCCCGGCATTTCGAAGCGATGGGCGTGGCACTACCGGGCAAAGGCGACGAACTGCTGCC
Source organism: uncultured Prevotellaceae bacterium (assembly GCA_900318685.1). Classification (GTDB taxonomy): domain Bacteria; phylum Bacteroidota; class Bacteroidia; order Bacteroidales; family Bacteroidaceae; genus Prevotella. Next base: position 33,050 of record ONLL01000022.1, read on the forward strand.
TATGTTCGTTCAGACGTCAGGGTCGTCGCTCGTCCTTGTCCTCTTCACGCTGGGCATCGTAGCGGCATCCTTCTCGTCGGCCGACTCTGCTCTGACGGCACTCACTACCAGCTACTGCGTCGATATCCGCCGCCGACCTGCCGACGAAGGTCTGCGGCGTCGGGTACATATAGCCATGAGCGTACTCTTCGTGGCCTGCATCCTGCTGATCAGGGTGGTCAACTCCTCGTCGCTCATCGATGCCATCTACACCATTGTGAGCTACACCTATGGCCCGCTGCTGGGACTCTTTGCCTTCGGACTCTTCACCCGTTGGCAGGTGCGCGACCGCCTGGTGCCCTATGTGTGCCTGGCAGCACCTCTGTCGTGCTATGCCCTCGATCTTCTCTGTCAGCATCTCTTTGCCTATCATTTCGGCTACGAGCTGCTGCTGTTCAACGGACTGCTCACCTTCGTGGGTCTTTGGGTGCTTCGGCGGTAGGCTCTTTGAGAGCATATTATTCAACAACTTATGGGAAATATACTTTACAAATAGGCTCGTGAGAAGGGGCTTTTTGCGCGCTGCTGACCATTTGGCCGCAAATGAGCGAGTGACGAGTGTGTTTGTAAGTATCTGATAATGAGTTGATTTGCTCTTTGAAGATCTCGAAAAAGGCTGAAAAAGAGGGCTTTTTTTGCCAAAAATGCTGTTTTTGAAGAGCTTTTTTTGAAGAAAAAATGCAATCCAGACGAGAAAAAGTGGCTGCTAGCTACCGACTTTGGGCTCGCTAGTAGCCTACTTTGAGGTGCTTAGTTCGGCACTTTGGTGTTGCTCCCACGCTGGGAGCGTATCATTCCCAGCGTGGGAACGATCACAAAGTCGGCTTCTAGCTACCCCAAACCTCGCATCGAGCGACTGCAAACTTACTTTCGCAGCTTTCCTTGCCCGTTTTCGCCTCAAACGCGCCTCTCGAAAGCTTATCTCCCTCGTCACTATCTCTAGATTGCAACTTCAGGAAAAACTGTTTTTCTGCCATTTCCCTTTACATCTGATGGTTATTTTGAAAGACAATATCATGGCATGAAATAGCATCGTTTCTATGGCATTTCGCTCGATTCTGATAAATATCTCGCGCTTAAGGATGAAAATATGTTCATATTCTCTTCGCTATCTCGAATTTTTTCACTAACTTTGCACCGACAAAGCCTTGAGGTACGTTCGTTCTCTTCAAGTGATTGTCATCCATCAAGATATACCTATTTAACAATATAACAACATGAAACGACAAAACATCATTATCATCGTCCTCACTATGCTCTTTAGCATGGTTGACATTTCTGTCTCTGCCCATGTAATTGAGGCGCCAAACGGAGATGGCAAGACCATCTATTACGACTGGGCAAACGACAACCAAACGGAGTTGGCCGTCAGTTTTGAGGGTAGATTTTACGAAACCTATTCAGACAGGTATTCGGGCGATGTGGTCATCCCTGAGCGGGTCAACTACAATGGGACCACCTACCCCGTGACGAGCATCGCTGACCATGCGATGTTCAACTGTCCCAATCTGACAAGTGTGACTATTCCTAACAGCGTGACGAGTATTGGCGCATATGCGTTCTATGTTTGCTCTGGCTTGACGAGCATCGACATTCCTAACTCTGTGACGAGTATTGGTGAGTGTGCGCTCTATGGCACTGGAGCGACAAGCGTGACTATAGGCAACTCCTTGGCTAGCATCGGTAACGATGTGTTCAATAGTTGCTCAGGAACGTTGACAATAAATAGTAATATCCCAGATGCCAGTTCGGCAGATAACTCTCCTTTTCGAGGCTCCACGTTTAGTGAAGTGATTTTTGGTGATGAAGTTACTTCCATTGGCAGTTACGCATTTAACAACTACTCCAGCCTGACAAGTCTCATCATTGGGAATTCCGTGACGAGTATTGGCCGTTATGCGTTCAATCGTTGCTCTGGTCTGACGACCATTACCCTCCCCAACTCCTTGAAGAGCATCGGTGCCTATGCTTTCTCTGGTACTGGCATAACCTCCATTACCCTCCCTTGCACTATGACGACTCTCGAAGACAGGGCATTCTCTGGCCTCGATCTGACGAGTGTGAATGTTCTCGTGACTGACTACGCTGCCTTTTGCTCCAACGTACTTCTGACTCAGATTAAAAATAAAGTCAAACTCCCTGTTGTCTTGGTTGATTTGAATGGCAATGAAATCAAACAGTTTGTAGTTCCTGAAGGTGTGACAACCATTGGCCACAATGCTTTCTATAACTGCACTGGCCTCACGAGCTTAACCCTTGCCACCACAGTGACGGAAATCGGCATCTTGCCGTTCGGTGGCTGTACCAATCTGCGAGGTGTGAAGGTTGTAGTGAATGATCTCGCTGCTTTTTGCCACAACGTCATCGTAGGCTTAATGTCTAGAGTTGAGTTTCCTGTTCTCTTGGTTGATGGTAATGGCTGGGAAATTACTAGCCTCAATATCCCCAGCTCGGTGACAAGCATTGGTGAAAACGCATTTGCGAACTGCATTGACTTGGAGAGCGTGACTATTGGCAATACTGTAACGAGCATCGACAACTGGGCGTTCTATGGTTGCACTGCTTTGAAGACTATCAACGTCCCTAGCTCCGTGTCGAGCATTGGCTCCGGTGCGTTCATGTCAACAGCATGGCTTGACAATCATCCCGATGGCATGGTATATGCTGGTAAAGTGGCACTCATGTACAAAGGAATGATGCCCGATGACACCTGTATTACTCTTCCGGAGGGAACGACGGGAATTGCTGACGGCGCTTTCAGTGGCTGCTTCTGCCTGACGAGCATCACCTTCCCCAACTCGGTGAAGTCTATTGGTGATTGGGCCTTCGAGAACTGCACCAGTCTAACGAGCATCGAGATTCCTAGCTCAGTGACTAGTATCGGCGATGGTGCATTCCAAAGCTGTAGTAGTCTGTCGAGCATCACTATCCCCAGTTTCGTAACGAGTATTGGTGAATATACATTCTATGATTGCAGCCATGTTCGTACCCTCTTCATCGGCAGTGGTGTCAGCTCCATCGGCAATGGAGCCTTTTCAAGGCTTCCTGATTTGGCTGATGTCTACTGCTATGCCGAAATTGTGCCAGCGGCTGACAGCCATGCATTTGATAACTCAAATTATGGTGCTACACTGCATGTGCCCACAGCATCTGAACAGGCATATAGCAGGACGGAGCCTTGGACTTACTTCGCGAATATCGAGGGTGGCGTTGAGACGAAGAAATGCGCCACGCCCACCATTGCCTTTGTCAACGACAAGCTTTCCTTCACTTGCGAGACTGAGGGTGTGCAGTTTGTGTATTCTATGTCGAGCGATGATATTAGGACAAACGATGAAAACGACAATGCTCTTGCCAACAGATTCCGTGTCAGCGTATACGCTACAAAGGAAGGCTACACGAACTCCGAAGTGGCTTCGCTCGATATCACCTACAGCGGTAGGAGGGGTGATGTCAACGGCGATGGCCTGATCACCATTTCTGATGCCGTCGGCATTGTCGACATTATCTTGGGAGGAAATGGACCTGAGCCGGAAACACATGAATACGTTGACCTCCAACTGCCCTCTGGTACACTGTGGGCTACCTGCAACATCGGAGCCGACAGCCCTGAGGAATACGGCGATTACTTCGCATGGGGAGAGACTGTTCCCTATGATGAAAACGGAAAGACCAGTTTCGACTGGAGCACCTATCAATGGTGCAGCGGTTCGCCCACTACGCTGTCGAAATACAATCCAAGTGATAGCTTTGGCGTTGTCGATAATCTGACTGAGTTGGAAATAGCCGATGATGCCGCCTCTGCTAACTGGGGGGCTGCCTGGAGTATGCCGACCAAGGAGCAGTTTGATGAACTCATCAACAGCAGCAACTCCACTGTCGAATGGACGCAAGAGAATAATGTCTATGGCTGCAAGATAACGAGTAATAGGAACGGCAAAAGCATATTCTTGCCTGCTGCTGGTGACCGCAGCTATAGCATGCTTGGCTATGCGGGGTCAAAGGGCTATTTTTGGTCGAACACATTAGGCTCTGACTACCCTTATGATTCGTATTGTCTTAACTTCGACTCAAGTGGCAGTCGTACGGATAGCGGAAGCCGCTTCGAAGGTAGGAGCATTCGTCCTGTGCGGGCTTCAACTACAAGTACTAACCCCTAAGCCTAACAAATAAATGTTATTCACATATGAAACGACAACTCATTCTTTTGGCTATGGCCCTGATGGCTGCGGGCGCAATGGCGTGTACAAATTTCATCGTAGGCAAGAAGGCGTCGAAGGACGGCTCTGTCATCTGTTCCTATTCGGCCGACAGCTACGGCATGTTCCAGGGACTCGTGCATTATCCTGCAGCCAAGCATGCGAAGGGCGAGATGCGCAAGGTGTATGACTGGGACACTAATAAGTACCTGGGCGAGATTCTGGAGGCCGAGGAGACCTACAACGTCATCGGCAACATCAACGAGTGGCAGGTGACCATCGGCGAGACTACCTTTGGAGGTCGCGAGGAGATGGTCGACACGACGGGTGGCATTGACTATGGCTCGCTCATCTATATCGCCCTTCAACGTTCGAAGACTGCCCGTGAGGCCATCGACGTGATGACCACGCTGGTGGAGCAATACGGATACTGCTCGGAGGGTGAGACCTTCACTATCTGCGACCCCAACGAAGCCTGGATCATGGAGATGATGGGAACGGCCAGCGACCGCAATGTGGAGAAGGGACGCACGGTCTGGGTGGCCCTGCGCATTCCTGACGATATGATCTGCGGACATGCCAATCAGAGCCGCATCACTCGTTTCGAAATGAAGGGAGCTAAGGCCAACGGTCAATGGTCAATGGTTAATAAGACGGGTGACGTGCGTTTCTCGAAGAATGTGGTGAGCTATGCCCGCAAGATGGGATGGTTCACTGGCAAGGACGAGGACTTCAGCTATAATGCTGCATACGCTGCTCCCGACTTCTCGGGCCGTCGCATCTGTGATGCCCGCGTGTGGAGCTTCTTCAACCGCTATGCCGACGGGATGGATCGCTATATCCCCTGGGCCGAGGGACGTGATGCCAATGCCGAGCCGCTGCCGCTGTGGGTGAAGCCCAATCGCCTGGTTTCTGTGTCGGATGTTCGTGCTGCCATGCGCGATCATTTTGAGAACACACCCTTTGCCATCAATGGCGACAACCAGCAGGATGGTGACATCGGTGGCGGTATCTGGGAGATGCCCTATCGTCCCACACCGCTCTACTTCGAGGTCGACGGCAAGAAATACTTCAACGAGCGTCCTGTGTCTACGCAGCAGGCCGGCTTCGTCTATGTGTCGCAGATGCGCTCGTGGCTGCCCCGTGAGGTGGGAGGCTGCTTCTGGTTTGCCAATGACGACGGCAACATGGCTCCCTTCACACCTGTCTATTGCTGCACCAACGAGTCGCCACGTCCTTATAACACACCAGGTGCCGACGATCTGCATTTCTCGATGGACAATGCTTTCTGGGTGCAGAATTGGGTGTCGAACATGGTCTATCCGCGCTACTCGATGCTGTTCCCCAGTCTCGAAGCTGTTCGTGACTCGCTCGACAATTCCTACTTCCGTCTGCAGAAAGAGGTGGAGGACAAGGCTGTGGCTCTCTCCGAGGCAGAGCGCGTGAAGTTCCTCACTTCCTACACCGCCGAGAAGGCCGACCAGATGCTGGCCCGCTGGCGCCAGCTGGCTACGTATCTCATCGTGAAGTTCAACGATATGACCTCCAAGCCCGAGGACGAGAACGGCCAGTTCCTGCGTACTCCCAACGGCCTGGGAGCCACGGTCAAGCGTCCCGGCTACTCACAGCGCTATGCCAAGGAGCTCATCAAGCGGACTGGCAGCAGGTATGCTTCGCAGGAGTAGTTGGCATGAGCCTTTAAGAAAACAGGTAACTATAGAAACGTGAGGGAGCGACATCAATTGGTTTTGCTCCCTTCTTTGTTGCTGAATCAGTAGAATAGGTCTTTTTTTGCGCTTTTGCCCTGCTGACAGCGGTGCAACCCGTTGAGCAGCCAGATGATGGTGCGTGTCTATGGAGCTCGAGGCTTGCTCCATGCGCTATGAGATGGCTTCGGGCAGAAATATAGTGCGCAACTCTGAGGGCTGCGCACGTAAGGTCTATATGAAGTAGCTGAAGTTTTAACGCACGATGACCTTGCTGCCGTTCATGATATAGAAACCTTTGTGAATGGAATTGGACAAGAAGGAACTGGAGGACCCGACGTGTCGACCTGTGAGGTCGAACACGTCGGTGCTGTTTCTTGCGCTTAGAGACGAGTTTGTGGCATTCTTGTCACGCTCTCTAATGGCCCCGATCCCATCCTCAGCCTTTTTGTCGCCCAGGCGCAGCAGGCGCACACCGTGGCTGGGCACGCTGAGGCTGATGGTGCCCGTGGCGATGCCTAAGTCGGCCTGATGCCAGATGTCGTGTACTGGCACAGCCTCGTCGGCGGCATAGCCTAGGGTGGTGAGGTCGAAGACGTAGGGCTCCTCCTTGACCACGCTGATGATGAATTCCATCGTCGTGCCACTGGCGGAACGATTATCCGTGTCACAGCTGGAGTCGTAGCCGCAGAGGGCTCGGAAGGTCTTGAAGCTGTGGTCGGACGGCAGGTCATAGACGAGTGTGCACTGGGCGTTCATTCCGAGTCCCGTCTGGTAGGTCTTGCCCTCCACACGCAAAGGCCCGTTCTCTACGTTGCGGTTCACGTGTAGCGAACCCCATTCTGATGAGTAGGACGACGGTGTCAGGGTGGTCAGCGAGATTTCGTTGCCCTCGGCGTCGATGAGCACAGGGTCGATAAGGTCGGCGCGATCGTAGGCGAAGCCATCGCCCCAGTTGCTGACTACAATCTGCAGTTGTGTTGCGCCCTCTATGTCGGCCTCCAGGGTCTTTGACTTTGTGCCGGTGCGTGAGATGAGTCCCGACCGTGCCACTGAGTTGTCCTGCTCGGCAGCCAGCGGGTTCTGGTCGAAGACGAAGAAACGGAGGCTGGTGGTAGCACCGGCCTGGTTGATTCCCGAGTCATCGGCTGCTGCTAAGGCGCGGAAGCGTACGACATCCAGCTCGTCGGGAATCTGGAAGAAGATGGCAGCATTGGCGTCAGTACTGAAGCCGCGGTCGTAAGTGCGGCCCATCACCTTCATCTTGCCGCCGTGGTCCACGTTGGCATTCTCGCGTATGCGGTTGAAGTAGGACTTGGTGTAGTCGCGTGTCTTGTAGGTGCCTGTCAGGGCAACCTCCGTGCCGTCGCGCAGGATGAGGGTGGGGTTGATCCAGTCGCCGTGGTCGTAGTTGAAGTTGTCGCCGCCGTCGTCCACTACCAGCACCAGCGTCTTGCTGCCCTCGGGCCAGGGGATGTCCACCTCCACGGCGTGGCCGTCGGTGGTGTAGGCGATGATTTCAGAGCGATAGAGTGCTTTCTGTCCTACGATCCATCGGGTGTTGTCGCGCTGGAAGAGTGCCAGGTAGCGGTTGCCAGTGGCAGGATCCACCGAGGTCCAGACGGTATGTCCGTTCTCCTCTTCTGCCAGCACCTGATGGGCATCCTGCCCGTACTTGTGCATCTGGTGGTATTCCTCATTGGTCATCAGCGAGAGGGTGAAGTCATCGTTCTTGGTCATCTCACCGCCGAAGAATAGAGGCGAGTGGCAGATGCCCCAGAGGGTCATCATCGTGAGCTGTTCGTTCTGCGTGAGCTGTGTCCAGTGGCCGGCGTCGGCATTCGCGTAGCCAGGGTCGGCCACAGTGGCAGCGATGTGCCCCAGGGGCAGCATGTCGCAGTCGGCATAATTGCCCGGACGTGTGTACTGGCTCCAGAAGTGTGCTTCGGGAAATACCGCGTCCACGGCGCTCCAGTTGTCCCAGAGGTCATCCATCATGCGCCACATATTGGCGTTTTGCAGACAGGCTTCGGCGCAGTCGTACTGCGTCTTGCCTGGGCTTAGTGAGAGCACGATGGGACGTCCAGTCTGATCGATGGCACGGCGGATCATCTGCACCTCGTCGGTGTAGAAGGGGCGTGAGAGGTCGTCAATCTTCAGGAAGTCCACTCCCCATTCTGCGTAGAGGTCCATGATGCTGTTGTAGTACAGTTGACCATATTTATTATCGCGCACGCGCAAGTTGTCGCCCAGCCAACCGCAGGGCGAGGTGGTGCCGTTGTAGACTTGTGACCAGGGCGTCTGTTCGCTGCCCTTGAGTTTATAATTGCTGCCAACGACCACCTTGGGCACACCTCGCATGAGGTGGATCCCGAACTTCAGGCCCATCGCGTGCAGTTTGTCGGCCAGCGCCTTAAAACCTTGATTCTTGCCGTCGACCATGCAGGAGGGAAAGCGGGTGGGCGAGGGCAGGTAGCGGCCATACTCATCGAGGACATATTCTTGCGTGCCCTGTTGGTTGTACCATCCGCCGCCCAGCGAGGGGTGGTTGCAGTACCAGCGAATATCGATGACTACGTACTCCCATCCGTGGCGCACGAGGTCGTTGTCCACCAGATACTGGGCGTTCTGCATCACCTCCTTCTCGGTGACGGATGAGAAATAACAGTCCCATGAGTTCCATCCCATGGGAGGAGTCATGGCCCACGTGCGGAACGTGGCGATGTCGTCTTGAGCTGAGGCTCCGCTCAAGCCACATAGTAGTGTCAGGGCTATGACACTCATTCTCCTGAATAATTGATTTATGCGCATTGTTTCTTATTGATGTGAGATGTATTTCTTTCCATCTATGATATAGATTCCTGCGGGAAGTTTCTGGATGCTGACGCCAGGCAGGCGGCGCCCCGAGAGGTCATAGACCATGCGGCTGCTGGATGTGGCAGGTCGAAGTTCCTTGATTCCGGTGCTATTGCCCAAGTAGCGGAGCTGGAAGTGATCGTAGGCAACCCAGTCGGCATCCACCGTCTGCTGTTTGCGGATTCCGAGTCGCATGGATTGCTTTTCGGAGGGGAGGGCATAGATGACCGAATTGCGGTAGCGGTCATTGTTGTTGAAGGCCCTGGAAGCGGCAGCAAGGTTGTCGGGATAGCGGTAGGGACTGTAGCTGTAATCCTCGCAGCTGTAGAGGTTCTGTAGTGGGGTGGAGGCATCGCCGAGATATAGCTGTGCGTTGTCGATGGAGGCATCTTGCTGCTGCCAGGCATCATGGGCGGGCTCGATGGCTCCGGCACGGTAGAAGGCGTTGGCGGAGAGCTGATAGTAGCCAGCGGGCATGTCGGTCAGCTCCTGCCAGATGTCGAAAGAATGGGAGAACTGCTCGGCCGTCTCGCTGTTGTAGCCCGCGTATGTGGCACTGATGTCTGCGCCCGTCCGTACGGCAGGGATGTCGGCCCCCTGCCAACCCACGTTGTAGCGGGTGAAGGAGCTGTTCTGGATGAGGAAAGTGAGGTCGGCGGGCTGGCCGGAGCGTGCCAATTGCAGTTGCTCCTCCTGATAGTCTGCCACGGCGTTGAGCAGTTGCTGGTAGCGCTGGCGGCGAATGGCAGTGGTGCCGTTGTTGACGGCCCGCGAGGCGTTGTTGTAGGCTTGGGTCAGTGCGCTGTTGTTGGCATCCTTGTAGTAATTTTTCACCTCCTTGACCAGGTTCTTGAGTTCCTGCAGGTCGGCTATTCCCTGAAACTGGGCGTCGTCGTGCATGGCAGTGGCACGGGCAGCGATCTCTTTCACCTGGAGGTCGGAGAGGGCGCAGTCGAAGATTTGGAAGTCGTCGAACAGGGCGTGCTCCATGATGGCATCTCCGGAGAACGGCGAGTGGGCTATTCGGGCGACTTTCAGCTTACCTACGAGCTCGGGCAGATTGACGTTAGTGGCCTGCGTGCGTCGCAGTTGCCCGTCTACGTAGAGGCGGACGGTGCCATCCTTCTGGGTGCAGGTGATGTTGTGCCATTCCCCGATCTGGAGGCAGGACCATGAGGAAATGTTGCTCAGGGCCGTTCCATCCTTCAACTCGCAGTACCAGTTGTTGTTGCTGCCTGAGTTAATGATGCCGAAGTACTGGGTCGTGCCGTTGCTCAGCTCCAATGCCCAGGAAAAGCTGTTGGTGTTGTTGCCAATACGCTGGAGCACATTCAGGCTGACGGTATAGTCCGTGGCACCAGCAAGGGCATCCTGCACAGCCTTGATGGGTAGGTTCATGTAGCTGTTCTCGCCCTGTTGCCCGGTGGATAGGACGTAGTTGCCGTCAGACTGCTGCTCAATGGCAGCCTTGCTGATGAGTGTGCCACGATAGAGGCCGGAGTCGTCGGTGGGAGTGCCATCGTCGAATGAGAAGCGCAGTCGGGGTTGGGGTAGGGGATCGGCCACGGGCACGCCAACGTCAGCCACCTTCAGACGCAGGACGTTGACCGAGTAAGCTGCGGCATCGTAGTTGATGGTGCCGTCGGCCTCGACACTTACGGCCTTCGAGTGTGGAGTGATGGCGAAGGGGCTGGTCAGGGTGTTCTCGTCAGTACCATTGGGGGCCGAGAGCACCTCAGCCTCGCCAGAGACCACGTGTCCGTTCTCGAAAGTGAGGCGCACGGTAGTGGCTTTGGGGTGTGGATTGACTAGCTTGACGTAGAAAGTATCCCCCTGCTTGTCGATATTGGCACTGGTGTAGATGCTGCGGTCGGCGTATTCGCGCAGGTTCGTGTCGATGATTTGCACACCGTCCAGATAGCAACGCACGTGCTTTCCTTCCTTTTGCACGCGGATGGTGTACTCCTGCCCCGTCTTCAGCTGGCCAGTCTTGTCAGCGAGGGTGGACTTTACGCCATTCTTGCATTGCTCTACGGCATGCTTGGAGTTACCCCATCCGCCCACGTTCAGCCAGCTGTAATTCTGCGCATCCTTGTAGTCGAAGATGATCAGAAAGCCTTCGGAACCGCCGTCCTTTGTGGCATGTACGGTCATGTCCACGTTGGTAGTAGTAAACCGTTTGTTGAGCACGCAGGTGACGTCGGTGGCCGAAGTGTTTGTCTGACGGAACGTGTCTCCGCTGAGAGTCCAGCTGCCGCCCCGTGTGGTCCACTCGCTAGGTATCAGGTTCTTGACCTCGAAGGTCGTGTCGCTGGCAGTAACGCTGAGATCCGTGAAGGTGGCGCTGGTGGCCCAGGTACCGAGGCCAATGCTGCCCTCTGCGGCGTTGAAGTCCGGGGTATTGTCCTGCTCGTTCCAGCGGATATTCTGGTGGCCTATGTTATTGCTGAACATGCGTTGCACGTAGTAGGAGGGCGTGCCGTAGCTCATCGACGAGTTGAAGCGTATCATGTCCGGACGCCAGGCGCAATTCTCTTCGTGGGTGAAAATGGGCGCATAGCTCATCATGGTGACCGACTCGCTGTTGTTTTCGCATCCCTGCATGAACACGGCTTCGCCGATGGCGGCGTTCATGTTGCCCCACCAGCCGCAATCCTTCGTCACAGCATACTCGCCCACATAGATGTGCGTGGAGGACTTCGATTGGTTGTCGTAGCGATCGTATTGGCTGATGAAGAAGTCGGGGGTGTCATAGTAGTGTTCATCCTTCAGCTCCACGGGTTCGGTGACGTTGTCGAAATAGTAGCTGTCGGCCACCAGGTGCAGCTCTGGCCAACGTGTCTTTATGGCGGTGTAAAACTGCATGTAGCGCTTCATATAGTCGTCGCGGTTGAGCATGAACTCCTGCTCGTTGCCTATCTCCATGTATTTCAGGTCGAAGGGCTCGGGATGGCCGTTCTGTGCACGCATGCGGCCGTAGAAGGTCTCGGTGGCCGAGCCGTTGGCATACTCGATGGCGTCGAGTGCTTCCTGAATAAAGGGATCGATATCGTTCTCGTCCACCTTCCAGTCATGTCCCAGACCCATGTTGACCACGAAGAGGGCATGTGTCCCCAGGTCCTCAGCCAACTGCAGGCACTCGTGGTAGCCCAGTCCGTCGGTCACCTTGTAGCCCCAGTTGCGGTTCAGGTGGCCGGGGCGCTCCTCGATGGGACCCACGGACTTTTTCCACTCGAAGCGATTCGTGGCGCCATCGGCGTAGGCGCCCTCGATGTAGCAGCCGCCGGGGAAGCGCATGAAGCGCGGGTGAAGATCGGCCAGCATCTGCGCCAGATCCTCGCGGCAGCCGTTGGGGCGATTCTTGAACGTTGGCGGGAAGAGGCTGACCACATCCAGGTAGATGACACCTTTAGCCGATCCTTTCAGCACTAGTCGCCCCTGCGGTTCATTGCCCGTTGCCTGGATCGTGGTGGTCAGCTTCTGCCATTCTTGTGTGGCGCTGACGTCGATGGTCGTCTGTCCCATCTGTCGTCCGCTGGTGTTCTGCAGTACGGCCGTGATAGTTCCCTCGTATGTGTCTTCGGCACGGAGCCAGAAAGAGAGCGTGTAGGTGCGGCCGCTGACGATGTTGATGCCCCAGTAGCCCTCGTTGCGCACACCGCCGCCAGCCGACCTGATGTTCAGGCGTAGTGCGCGTTTCTGCACCTCATTCAGCATGTTGTCACTGCTCAGGGTGATGGAGGCATTGCCGATGGAGCTCCAGGCGAGAGGACTGTTCATGTCCTCCTCGAAAGAACGGTTGCGCACCAGCTCGGCGTACAGGCCGCCGTCGCCTGCGTGGTTGATTTCTTCATAAAAGATACCATAGTGATCCTCAGTTACCAGCTGTCCCCGGTTCTTGAAATCAAAGGAAATTATCACCTGAGCCTGTGCCGACAGGGCACACAGGGCGAAAGTCCATGCAGATAAACATCTTCTGAGTTTCATAAGCTTTTTATTCGTTAGGTAGTATGTGAATTTCGTTGCAAAGGTACTAAAAATATTTCAGAATGCAAGTGAATAAATCACGGAAAAATCTACCCAAATTACTGATTCTTCCTGACGTTTTTCTCAGGGCGCCCCTTTTCCTGTTGCTCTCCACGCCTTTGGTGCCCACCACCATCTATGTCCTCGGCGGTACGCAGTGCTCCCAGATATCAAATGGCGTGAGCATAGTCTCTACCGTTGGCAATGCGACCAAGGTATTCGTGAAATAAGGTTAGGATAGGATAGCTGACACCTAGTATCGCCGGTGGCTGACGGGCGGTTCGAAAGAGGCTGACTTCCGTCACTAAACTCCGTTGCTTCTGCAACGAAAGCCCGTTACTTTAATAACGAAAGTCGGCCACTATCATAATAGCATGTAGGCAGATACCTTGTTCAGCCCCCAACCCCTCGCTCGAGCTTTGCTCGCCAAGAACTTAGGGGGCTAATGTTCACCGGAATGAGTCGGTGAGGAGTTTGATTTCTATCTGCGGGGTGATGCGTTCGTAGAGAATGTTGTATACGGCATCGAGGATGGGCATGTTGACGTGCCAGTGGCGGTTGATCTCCTTCATGCACTTCGTGCCGAAATAGCCCTCGGCTATCATCTCCATCTCCATCTGCGCCGACTTCACGCTGTAGCCCTTGCCGATCATCGTGCCGAAGACTCGGTTGCGAGAGAAGTTGGAATAGCCCGTCACCAGCAGGTCGCCCAGGTATACGGAGTCGTAGACATTGCGCGTGGGGTCGGGATGAACCGTCTGGAGGAAGCGCGACATCTCCTGCACGGCATTCGACATGAGCACCGCCTGGAAGTTGTCGCCGAACTTCAGTCCTCCACAGATGCCGGCAGCGATGGCATAGACATTCTTCAGGACAGACGAGAACTCGATGCCGATGACGTCGGTCGAGGTCTTCGTCTTGATGAAGGGACTGGCCAGCACATCGGCGAAGGCCTGAGCCTTCTCAAGCTCAGCGCAGCCCACGGTGAGGTAGCTCAGTCGCTCGAGTGCCACCTCCTCAGCATGCGACGGTCCGCCGAGACAAGCCAGACTGTCGTGGGGCACGTCGAACACCTGATGGAAATACTCCGAGCAAATGAGGTTCTCGTCGGGGACGATGCCCTTGATAGCCGTGACGATGAACTTGTCCTTGAGGCGTGTCTTCAGCTTGCGCAGATGATTCTTGAGGTAGGGCGAAGGTACGACGAACACCAGCGTGTCGTAGTCGGCGACGATGCGGTTGAGGTCGTTGCTGAAGCTGATCTCCTGAATGTCGAAGTGTACGCTGGTGAGATAGCTGGGATTGTGGCCCATGCGGCGGAAGTCATCAATCTGGTCCTCACGGCGCATATACCATCCTATGTGATGAGTGTGCCCCACCACGATCTTGGCTATGGCCGTTGCCCACGAGCCGCCGCCTATGATTGCTATCTTTCCGCAGTCGTATGGCATACTTATCTCTCTAGCTTAGAGCGTTCTGGCTGCACTCTATCCACTTGGCAATCTCGTCGACGCCAGGCTTCACGAGGGTGAGCTTGAATTTCTTCACGATGTCGCCAATCTTCTGCTGCAGGCCCTGAGGCTTCTCGTCCTTGATGTCCTGGATGAGGTAGAATCCAGCCTTGCGCAGCACGTAGACCCAGTCCTCGGCAACGCCAATCTGGGCCCACTCCTGAATGCTGCTCTGGGGAGCCTTCTTCTCGGGTTTCATCTGTGGGAACAGCATCACCTCGCCGATGGCAAACTTTCCGGTGAGCAGCATCACCAGACGGTCGATGCCGATACCGATGCCGAAGGTTGGAGGCATACCATATTGCAGGGCACGCAGGAAGTCGTGGTCGATGATCATGGCCTCGTCGTCGCCCTTGTCGGCAAGCTTCATCTGTTCTATGAAACGCTCCTCCTGATCGATGGGGTCGTTGAGCTCAGAGTAGGCATTAGCCAGCTCCTTGCCGTTCACCATCAGCTCGAAACGCTCGGTGAGACCGGGCTTTGAGCGGTGCATCTTGGTCAGAGGCGACATCTCGACAGGATAGTCGGTGATGAAAGTAGGCTGGATGAAGGTGCCCTCGCAGAACTCGCCGAAGAGCTCGTCGATGAGCTTGCCCTTGCCCATCGTCTCGTCGACCTCCATACCCTTCGACAGGCAGAACTGGCGGATCTCGTCCTCACTCTTGCCGTCGCAGTCGAAGCCGGTCTTCTCCTTGATGGCATCCAGGATAGGCAGACGGCGGAAGGGAGCGCGGAAGGAAATCACCTTGCCGTCGATCTCAACTTCGGGCTTGCCGTTGACAGCCGTACAAATCTGCTCCAACATATTCTCAGTGAAGGTCATACCCCACAGCAGGTCCTTATAGCTCACGTAGAGCTCCATGCAGGTGAACTCCGGGTTGTGGGTCTTGTCCATACCCTCGTTGCGGAAGTTCTTGCCCATCTCGTAGACACCCTCGAAGCCGCCTACGATGAGACGCTTCAGATAGAGCTCGGTAGCGATGCGCATGTACATGTCCTGGTTGAGGGCATTGAAATGGGTGATGAACGGACGGGCCGATGCTCCGCCGGCAATGTTCTGCAGGATAGGGGTGTCCACCTCAGTATAACCTGCATCGTCGAGGATGCGGCGCATGGTGCGGATGATGGTGG
The DNA here is from genome assembly GCA_900318685.1 of uncultured Prevotellaceae bacterium. Taxonomy (GTDB): domain Bacteria; phylum Bacteroidota; class Bacteroidia; order Bacteroidales; family Bacteroidaceae; genus Prevotella. Next base: position 48,518 of record ONLL01000022.1, read on the forward strand.
CACGCTTGAGGAACGTCTCTTTGACGCCGGTATTCACCACCAGGTCGACGTAGCGCTGACGGTAGCGCAGCTCAGGATCATCGAAGGCATCGTAAACCTTGCCGTCGGCATCCGTCTTCACCACAGGCAGCGGCTTCAGACTCTTGCTCAGCACAGTCAGCTCCAGCACGTGGACGCTGATCTCGCCGGTCTTCGTACGGAACACATATCCCTTCACTCCTATGAAGTCGCCCAGGTCAAGGAGCTTCTTAAATACAATATTATAGAGGTCTTTGTTCTCATCGGGGCAGATAGCGTCGCGCTGTACGTACACCTGGATGCGGCCCTTGGAGTCCTGCAGTTTGGCAAAGGCAGCCTTTCCCATGATGCTCTTGCTCATGATTCGTCCGGCGATGCTCACCATGCGGCTGTTCTCAGGTGTGGCCGTCTCGCGCACGTCGTTGCCTTCATCGTCTTTGCCAATGACAGGCAGGTCTTCAAACTCGTTGATGATGTCGGCGCTCCATGCTGTCACGGGGTACTCGGCGGCAGGGTAGGGGTTGATGCCCATGCGGCGCAGCTCGTCGAGTGACTGGCGGCGCAGTATTTCTTGTTCTGAAAGTTCTAATATGTTCATTTGGTGGGATTTGCAATTATCGAATTTGCGATTATTCGGGATTTCGATTTATCGATGAGTGTTTAGTCGATGATATCGAAACCGGTATACTTCTGCAGTGCCTTCGGGATGCGGATGCCCTCAGCCGTCTGATTGTTCTCCAGCAGGGCTGCCACGATGCGGGGCAGGGCCAGTGCCGAGCCGTTAAGGGTGTGGCAGAGCTCTGTCTTCTTGTTGTCGGCACGGCGATAGCGGCACTTCAGACGGTTGGCCTGATAGGTGTCGAAATTGCTCACGCTCGATACCTCGAGCCAGCGTCCCTGAGCCTCGCTGTAGACCTCGAAGTCGTAGCAGATGGCGCTGGTGAACGACTGGTCGCCGCCGCAGAGCAAGAGGATGCGATAGGGCAGCTCGAGCTTCTTCAGCAGACCTTCCACGTGTTCCAGCATCTCCTTGTGGCTCTCCTTCGAGTGCTCAGGCTTGTCGATGCGCACGATCTCGATCTTTGAGAATTCATGCAGGCGGTTCAGTCCGCGCACGTCCTTTCCGTAGGAGCCTGCCTCACGGCGGAAGCACTCGGTGTAAGCGCAGTTCTTGATGGGCAGCTTGTCTTCGTCGAGGATGACATCGCGGTAGATGTTGGTCACGGGCACCTCAGCGGTGGGGATGAGGTAGAAGTCGTCGACCTCACAGTGATACATCTGTCCCTCCTTGTCGGGTAGCTGGCCGGTGCCATAGCCAGATGCTGCGTTGACCACCGTGGGCGGCATGATTTCGGTATAGCCGCTGGCACGAGCCTCGTCGAGGAAGAAGTTGATGAGCGCACGCTGAAGCTGAGCACCCTTGCCGATGTAGACGGGGAAACCGGCACCGGTGATCTTCACACCGAGGTCGAAGTCGATGAGGTTGTATTTCTTGGCAAGTTCCCAGTGGGGCAGGGCGTTCTCGATGCCCAGGGTGGGATTGCAGGTCCAGTTGCCAACGGTATCGTCGGCCGTGCATTCCTTCAGGTTCGATTTGACCACATGATTGTCCTCGGCGGCCTTTCCTTCGGGCACTTCGTCGTAGGGAATGTTGGGTATCTGGCAGAGCAGGCGGGTCATCTCCTCCTGCGCCTGGTTCATTTTCTCTTCCAACTGCTTAGAGCTTTCCTTGAGGGCGCTCACGGCCTGCTTGGCCTGCTCGGCCTCGTCGCGGCGGCCTTCCTTCATCAGTCGTCCAATTTGGCCCGACTGCTGTTTCTGCTCGTTCAGGTTTTTGTCCAGCTGCTGCTGGGCTTCACGACGCTGGCGGTCGACGGCCAGCACCTCGTTGATAGCTTCACGTGCACCGTTGAAGTGCTTCTTCTCCAAGCCGCGAACAACGCGCTCAGTATCCTCTGTGATGAGTCTTAATGTTAACATCTTGTTTATTTACAATTTACGAATTTTCAATATACAATATTATCTGAAATTAAGCTAATTGAGTGCAAAGGTACTACTTTTCGCTGACATCTGCAAGCCTTTTCCGCTATTTTCTTCGTTTCAGGGTCAGTGTGCGGGGCAGTTTGTGCCATTTCCCGTCCACAGGCACTTTCAGCGTCGCTCCTGCCTGCTGCTGCAACGTGTAGGTAGAATCGTTGACCTGCGTCAGCGTGGCCGTCAGGTCGTCGCTGCCGTAGTCGTTGACCAGCTCGAGCGAGGCCTTACTGCCCTGAACCGTCGCGTCGGTCACTATCCAGCAGAAGCTGTTGCCCTTCCTGGCCAGGAAGCCGGGCACCTTGCCATATACCTCCTGTCCGCTGATGACGATGTCCTGATCGTGGAAGTTGATTTTCATATACACATTCTCGTCGGTATTGTAGAGATAGCCCCTGAAAGCGGTGCTGTCAGCCTGCTGTGCCTGGGTGATGAGGGCGCAGAACAGGAATGCCGTTGTGACGAAAAGATTCTTCATATTGTGGATATTTATTCCATTGAGGGCACAAAGGTACAAATAAATGTGTGAAAACGGAAAGAATTTTGAGATTTTCTTTTTCTTTTAGCACTTTTCTTCGTACCTTTGCAGCATGAAGCAAGCAATGATCCTAGCAGCGGGGCTGGGAACACGCCTCAAACCCCTTACCGACCGCATGCCTAAGGCACTGGTACCGGTAGGCGGCATTCCCTTGCTCGATATTGTCATCCGCAGGCTGATGGCCCAGGGCTGTCAGCGCTTTGTAGTGAACGTCCATCATTTTGCCCAGCAGATCATCGATTACGTCGCCACTCAGGATTATGCCCCTCTGGTGCTCTTCAGCGACGAGCGCGACGGACTGCTCGAGACCGGTGGAGCGCTGAAGAAGGCCGCTCCGCTCTTCCTGCCCGACGAGCCCATTCTCATACACAATGTCGACATTCTCGACAATGTCGACTATCAATGGATGTCGCGCCAGCATCTCCCCGACGAGGATGCCGTGCTTCTGGTCAGCCGCAGGCAGACACAGCGCTATCTGCTCTTCGACAACGGCATGCGGCTTATGGGTTGGAAGAACATTGCTACGGGCGAGGTGCGCAGTCCCTATGAGTATATCCGTCGTACGGGGCTCTCGCAGCACGGTGAGCCGCTCAATATGTTTGCCTTCTCAGGCATTCATTCCTTCTCACCGCGGCTGTTCCCTTTGATGGATCGTTTTCCCGACCGTTTTCCCATCATTGACTTCTACCTTAGTATCTGCCATCGATCGCGCATCGTAGGCCTTCCGAAGGACGACCTCAGACTGCTCGACGTGGGCAAGCTCGACACGCTGTCGCAGGCAGAGGACTTCCAGCGAACAATCCGATAATCATCAAATATCCAAATAGATATGCAGAAAATCATCATACTAGACTTTGGCTCACAGACCACACAGCTCATCGGCCGTCGTGTGCGTGAACTCGACACCTTCTGCGAGATTCTTCCCTACAACAAGTTTCCCGTCGACGACCCGACGGTCATCGGCGTCATCCTCTCCGGATCGCCCTTTTCTGTGCACGATCCTGAGGCTTTCAAGGTCGACCTCGCGCAGTTTGTAGGACGCTTGCCTGTGCTGGGCATCTGCTATGGTGCTCAGTTCATCAGTCACGCGCTGGGGGGGAAGGTGGAGAAGGCCGACTCGCGTGAATACGGACGGGCCAACCTTCAGACCACTGATATCTCCAATCCGCTCTTCAAGGGCTTCGAGCAGCATTCACAGGTGTGGATGAGTCATGGCGACACCATCACCGCCATCCCCGAAGGCTATGAGTGCATCGCCTCGACCAAGGACGTGAAATATGCCGCCTTTAGCCTCACCCCCAGCCCCTCTCGCGGAGGAGAGGGGAGCGAATACTCTCACGGCGGAGAAACAAGTGCAGAACAAATTACTCCCCTCCCCCCCGCGGGAGGGGTCGGGGGTGGGGCTCCCATCTTCGCAGTGCAGTTTCACCCCGAGGTGTTCCACACCCTGCAGGGCAGTCAGTTGCTCAGAAACTTCGTGGTTGATATCTGCGGGTCACGTCAGGAGTGGAGTGCCGCCTCATTTGTCGATTCCACAGTCGCCGAGCTGAAGGAGACACTCGGAGAGGACCGGGTCATCCTGGGACTCTCAGGTGGTGTCGATTCCTCCGTAGCGGCCGTCCTCCTCAATAAGGCCATCGGCCATAGGCTCACGTGCATCTTCGTTGATCACGGCATGCTCCGAAAGAACGAGTTCAGTCAGGTGATGAACGACTATAAGGTGCTGGGATTGAATGTTATTGGAGTCGATGCGTCCAAGAAATTCTTTAGCGACCTGGCAGGCATCACGGATCCTGAGGAGAAACGCAAGATCATTGGCCGCGACTTCATCGAGGTCTTCAACGAAGAAGCCCGTAAAGCAAATGCTTGCGCCCCTTCGGTAGTAAGCGAGCAGACCTCGAGCGCTTCGCTCTCCACTCTTCATTCTCCATTTAAATGGCTTGCTCAGGGCACCATTTATCCTGACCGCATCGAGAGCCTGAACATCACAGGTAAGGTCATCAAGAGCCATCACAACGTGGGCGGACTGCCCAAGGAGATGAACCTGCAGCTGTGTGAGCCGCTGAAGTGGCTCTTCAAGGACGAGGTGCGCCGCGTGGGCCGTCAGTTGGGTATGCCCGAGCATCTCATCACCCGTCATCCCTTCCCCGGTCCCGGACTGGCCGTCCGCATCCTGGGTGACATCACTCCCGAGAAAGTGCGCATCCTCCAGGATGCTGACGATATATATATAAGAGGTTTGCGTGAGTACAAGGTGAAACTCTCCGGTGAGGAGGCTCGTCGCGTGCTGGCTGCAGGTGTGCCTGCTGCTATGCAGGATGGCGAGATAGAGGTGTCGCTCTACGACCAGATCTGGCAGGCAGGCGTCGTTCTCCTCTCCTCCGTACGTAGTGTGGGTGTGATGGGCGATGAGCGCACCTACGAGCATCCCGTAGCCTTGCGTGCCGTCACCAGCACCGATGCGATGACTGCCGACTGGGCTCATCTGCCTTACGACTTCATGGCCCGCGTCTCCAATGAGATTATCAACAAGGTGCGTGGTGTCAACCGCGTCTGCTACGACATTTCCTCCAAACCACCTTCAACTATAGAGTGGGAATAAAAAGAGCCTCCCCCCAGCCCCCTCCCGATGAGGGGGAGACTTTTCGCTAATTCCGAAATCCTGTTATTCCGATATTCCTAAACTACTAAAGACCATAAAACTATGAACAGAAAGAGCATCAATAACTGGGCAATGCTGCTGGTAGCGGCGCTGCTGATGATGACTGTTGCCACAGCCTGCAAACAGAACAAAAATGCCAGTCAGGACGAGGTGACGCAAGAAGAACTGGAGGCGATGGCCGAGGTGACACAAGAAGAGATGGAGGCGTTGGCCGAGGTGCTGCCCAGGTACAGCCTTTTCTTCAGTTTCCAGGAAGGGTTGGCTGCTGTCTGCGACAAGAAGACCGACCTCTGGGGCTTCATCGACAAGAGCGGCAACGAGGTCATACCTTGCAAGTTTGATTACGTCCGTTTCGGTTTCAGCGATGGTGTCGCTATCGTTGAAGTCGAAGACGGACAATTCATCATCGATCGTAAAGGAAAGAAGATAGCTCCGATAGGCTTAGGTTATCACAATGGATTCCACGAGGGACTGCTGGGCCTTATTTCGACGAGTGACGAGGACGGGGAGAAGCAAGGCTTCCTGGACAAGACTGGCCGTATGGTCATCCCCGCTACTTTCGACGCTGTGATGACTGAATGCAGCACCCCGGCTTTCTTCAACGAAGGGCTTGCCCATCTGTATGACTATGAATCCGGCAAATCCATCGTCATCGACAAAAAGGGCAAGACGGTGTTCGAATGCGACGGCCGTATCCAGGATTTCCACGAAGGTCTGGCTGCTGCCTGGAGGAATACCTCTGATCGTGAGGAAGAGTACGAGTTCCGCTACGGATTTGTCGATAAGAATGGTGACGAAGCCGTCCCCTTTATCTTCAATCGCGTAGGTAATTTCAGCGATGGGCTCTGTTGGGCAGAGACCGACGATAAGTGCGGATTCATCGACCATAACGGGGAGTTTGTCTTGACCGACGACTATCAGACCATTGTCCTCTATGAAGACTATGAATGCGAGGAATTTGAACTCTGTCCTTCCTTCAGCGAAGGGCTGGCCTGGGTGTGCAACAAGGATGGTAAGTTTGGCTATATCGACAAGAAGGGCAAGGTCGTCATTCCCTTCCGCTATAAACCCGGCTACGATGAAGAAGCCGAGTTGTACGATGAGCAACCCTGCTTTGACTTCCACGGAGGCCTAGCCCGCATCTGGGACAATAAGACGCGCCTCTTTGGCTTCATCGACCGCAAGGGTAAGGAAGTGTTCCCCTGTCAGTTTGAAACGGCAGAGGACGTAAGCGAAGGCCTCGCCCTCATATCGCGTGACGGTGAGTACGGCTTCATCGACGCCAAAGGCAATTGCACACTCGACCTTGACGAATTGTGAATGTCATCTTGGATAGCACTATAAGAACAAAGGTGTTCCGAGATAATTAATCTCTCGGAACACCTTTGGCTAGGGGGAAGGCTCTCTCTCTCATTTCTCATTCTGACTCATGCTCCACCCTTTGAGCATCGGCTCCACCTCCATCGGAAAATTCCCGTTCTCCATCATCGCCATCACCCAGGCGAGGTCCTGCCAGCGCTCGGGCTCCTCCCAGGGGGCAGGCAGACGGGCATCGGCATCGCGACGGGTGTAGCGGGCCACGTAGGCGATGTAGCGCTCCGTGTGGTTGCCGTCCGCCGCTGGCGCCCAGCGGGTGATGATCTTGCGGATGGTGTCCAGGTGATACTTACGGTAGTAGGTCCTGGTGAGCAGCACGAAGGCAGCGCGCCATCCATACTCCATCTTCTCGAAGGTGACAAACTTCTTATCCCTTTGCTCCTTCGCCATCCCCATCCACACGGTCTTGGTGCGGATGATGTTCAGGGGATTGTTGTTGCGGATTCCTCTTGGTACTGTCATACTTTTTTAAATCTCAAATCTCAAATCTCAACTCTCAAATCTCAACTCTCAAATCAAAATGACTAAATGACTAATGACTATCATGACTATGTCTATGCATCGTTGATGGCCAGTTTGCGATAGCGGCCGTCTTCAGATTTTACCACCAGTCCCTGTCTGCTCCAGTTCTTTAGCATCTGCTGCACGCTGTTGCGAGTCACACCGGCACCCTTCACGGCAACGCTGTGCTGCATGGCCTGCTCGTAGGTGAACTGCGGGTCCAGTCGTGCATAGATAGAGTCGTTCTTGCCGTGCTTCTGCCGTTCGCCATTCACGTAGCCCGCATAGTCACGGCTCATGAAAGCAGCCTCGATGCGGTCGCGGAAGAAGAAGAGGGCGTTCTCAAGCAGCGAGTCGGCTATCACGTCGTACACCTCGAGCATCTTCGGCGTCTGAGCCTTCACCAGCATCTCCCTCCACAGGCTGGGCTGCTGCTTCAGCTGCGTCTCGGCACCGCTCAGGCCGTGCTTCTGGATCAGCGTCTCGCACACCTTGCAGAGCATCAGGCAACAGGTCATCCGCTGAGCCGTCACGCAGACGCGGAAGCGCTGGCGGGCACGCACCTTGTCGTCATTCATCATCGTC
>ONLL01000007.1 GCA_900318685.1 uncultured Prevotellaceae bacterium
CTTGCTGGTACTCCTGTAGAAGATGTAGAAAAAGTATGCGACGTTGTCAAACTGTTTATTGAAACTGGCCAGGTATCTGCCAACAAGGATTTGGGCATTCCATTGAATAAGAAACTACGCAATGCTGAGTTGAAACAGTTCGTCACTAATATAATAAGGTATAACAAGAAAGATAACCTTGATGGTGACTCTTTCCTCCAAACAGCTTTCGGCGAGTGGTTCAGTGGAAAGAAGGAGAATATTGCCAAGAACTACTCTGTGCTGCCCAAAGACTCATTGGTTTCAAAGGATGGGGTGGAAGCAGATTTGATTAATCTACGAAAACTTATTAATAAAAAGGAGGATTGCGAAGATGGGCTTAGATAATAAACATTTGAAATTATTGTTGGATATGATAGAATCCAGATTTGGCAAACAACTTACACTCGAAGATGTTCAAAAACTCATCAAGATGGAAACAATCGATGATTGTAAGCAATACATGAAAGTCATGCTTGATTTTTATTTTGACGTTATCATGTCACCTTCCGGCCGCAAAGCATCATCATATATTGAAGATGATAGAAACCTGTGGCTGCAAACTATGTTTAGTAAGGGATGCCAATTTGTGTCTTTACTTGATGGGGTTGGATATTCGAAAGGAATCAGTCATCTTAATCCAATAATAGATTTTTCTATCCTTTTTACCATCGCAAGGAGTGCTTATGAATCACTTATTGTATTTGAACTATTGTTTGTCCTGCCAAAAACAGAAGAACAACAAACAATTGTTTATAATCTTTTTATGGCACATGGATTGTCGGAAAGATTAAAAGATTTGGATGAAAATGCAAAAAGAAATAATCCGACAAGAGTTCAAGAAGAACAGAATGACATCGATAACTGTTGGAAAACTATAGAAGACACAGAACTTTATTCAGAATTGGATCCGCAAACAAAAGCAAAGATTAAAAATGCTTTTGGCCTAAGATACCGCTTCGCCTTTAAAGATGACAATACTTTGGAAGTTGTTAAATTTGAAAATGCTCATACCCTACTTAAAGTAAAAGAAAATCTCTTTGACGGCATTTATTCCTTCTTTAGTCTTCATGGCCATCCTTCATATTTGTCACTAATACAATTTCGAGATGCTTTCAAAGACAAATATCGTGCGGACATGGATATGGCAAAACATGCAACTCAATGTGTTCTCTCGTTCATGAGCATCTTCATTGTTGATTATATGAAACTCAATTCAGAGGTAAAGGCTATGTATGAAAGATTAGAAGAGCCAAGACGATTTGCAATTGGAATGTATGAAGATGCCATGAGGGGCGAAAAGAAGTTCAAATAATACAAACAATAGGCGAAAACGTCAATTATGTACTGATATTAAACGAGAGATTTGGTGGGACGAAGATTTATTTGTACCTTTGCACCAACAAAAGAAAGAAATACAAAGAAAAGGACAAAGAAGAATAGGAAGAGCATCGCACGAATGCTTATCGATAGTTATTGAGGGACAACATCCAAGATGCTTATGGTGTTCCATATTTGTACCAAGACTTTCGTAAATCGCTGATTATCAATACATGTTAGATTTGAGGAGGTCCACTAGATCATAAGTCAAAGTCATAACAAAACACTATCAAATGGCGTGTAGCTCTGGTGAGTTACGCGCCATTTGCATTTTATGTGCTCATTGGGTGCATCAAATTGAATACCTTAATTACATGGCGGAAAAATGCTTAAGGGGAGAGGAGATGTAAAGTAAACTGACAGAAAAAAGGCCTCTTAAGAGGCTGAATTCTAGGTGAAAAAGGGCCATTTTTGGAGCCTTTTTGGGTATTTGAAGGGGCAAAAATGCTGGTTTGGAGTGCTCGGAGGGCGAATTTGGTCACGCCCGACGGCGATTTTGCATACGCCGGACGGCTTTCTTGCTATGCAAAGTGGCCGCGGAGCGTGACCAAGAGTGCTGACGGACGAGACCAAAAGCACCGTCGGGCGTGACCAAAAGTGGCACTTCGGTTAAACCTGAAATATGGGCGTAGTTTTCGAAATCAGCAACTTTCTCATTGTCAGCGACTTGTGAAAGTGCTCAAATTTCGCGATTTTCTGGCCTTCTGGCTGCTTCTTTGGGAATTTTCGAAGTACGAAAGGGCAGTTGTAAAGAATAATCAGCGGATGAAGCTAGTCCTTAGTCGGCTCTCCAACTCAGGATGGCCGTCCTCGCTGATGTTCAGCTTGCGGATCATCCAGGCCATGTTGCGACCCAGCGTCCGCATGGTCTGCATGCCCTCCTCGTCCTGGGCGGCCTGTCCTGGTGTCTGGCCATAGACCATATTCCAGTATTGAGAGCTGACAACGGGCATGTTGAGGATGGTGAAGTACTTGTTCAGACGGTCGAAGGCAGCCGAGGCTCCACCTCTGCGGCAGACCACCACGCTGGCGCCAGGCTTGAATTGCAGTTCGTTGCCCAGTGAATAGAACACACGGTCGAGCAGGGCACAGAGTGAGCCGTTGGGGCCACCATAATATACTGGTGAGCCGATGACGAGTCCGTCGATGCCATCCTTCACTGCTCTCCAGACCTTGTTGTAAAGGTCATCGCGGAAGGTGCACCTGGCGCCGTTCCTTCCACACATGCCACAGGCGATGCAACCCTGTACGGCCTTCTTGCCGATGCTGATGATCTCTGTCTCGATGCCCTCTTGGTTCAGGGCTTTTGCTACCTCGCTCAGAGCCGTGAACGTGTTGCCGTTCTCACGTGGGCTCCCGTTGATTAATAGAACTTTCATGTCTGTTTCGTTTAAAATGTTGCTGCAAAGGTACAAAAAAGAATCATTATTTCAAGCAAAATGATGGTAATTCGTAAAAAATGTGTATCTTTGCAGTGTTTTTAACGGGAACAATCTGACAAAATAGCTCAACCATCTAAAACTAATTGACATAATGAAGAAAAAGACAATCTTAGTGTTCTGTGCCATTCTGTTGGGTAGCTTCAGTACCCTTACGGCACAAGTGAAACTGCAAGCCGACAACGTTGATGAAGTCCTCAAAGCGATGACGCTCGAGGAGAAAGCAATGCTCGTAGTAGGCGGCAACCGCCAGATAGCTTCGTCGGCCGACAATGGCATGATAGGCGCCCATGCCCGTCGCGTGCCTGGTGCTGCTGGTATGACGCAGGCCATTCCTCGTCTCGGCATCCCCTCTACTGTGCTCACTGACGGCCCTGCCGGCGTGAGAATCAGCCCTCGTCGTGAGAACGACCAGAATACCTACTTCTGCACAGGATTTCCTGTGGGCACGGCACTCGCCTGCACCTGGAACACGGAGCTCGTGGAGGAGGTGGGCAAGTGCATAGGCAACGAGGTGCTGGAATATGGTTGCGACGTGCTGCTCGCTCCTGGTATGAATATCCATCGCTCGCCGCTCTGTGGACGTAACTTCGAATACTACTCTGAAGACCCGATTGTGACGGGTAAGATCGCTGCTGCCTATGTGCGAGGCGTGCAGAGTCAGGGCGTGGGCACATCTGTGAAGCACTTCGCAGGTAACTCGCAGGAGACCAACCGCATGAACGTCGACGAGGTGATGTCGCAGCGAGCCCTTCGCGAGATCTACCTGAAGGGCTTCGAGATTGCCGTGCGCGAGGCTGTTCCCTGGACCGTGATGTCGTCGTACAACCGCATCAACGGACCTTATACCCAGGAGAACCGTGAACTGCTCACCACCATCCTGCGTGATGAGTGGGGCTACGACGGCATAGTGATGACCGACTGGACGGGCCTGCGCAATACTGCTGCACAGATTCAGGCCGGCAACGACCTGATGGAGCCTGGCAACGAGTCGCAGATCAATGACCTCATCGACAAGGTAAAGAGTGGTGCGCTGAAAGAGTCTGACCTCGACATCTGCGTGAAGCGCATCCTGCAGTATCTGGTCAAGACGCCTGCCTTCCGTGCTTATAAATACTCCAACAAGCCCGACCTTGATGCCCATGCTAAGGTCACTCGCAGCAGCGCTACTGAGGGTATGGTGCTGTTGAAGAATAATAGCCTCCCCCTAACCCCCTCCAACTGGAAGGGGAATACAGAATCCCCCAAGGTGCTCCCTCTTCAGTGGAAGGGAGCAGGAGAAGGCCTTACCGTCTCTGTGTTTGGCGTCACGTCCTACGATTTCATTGCTGGCGGCACAGGCTCTGGCGATGTGAACAAAGCCCATACCATCGACTTGATGCAGGGCCTCAGCGAGGCTGGTTTGCAGGTGAACACCAAGCTCGCCAACCTCTATAGGGATTACAAGACCTACCAGTCGAGCCTTACTGCAGCGTCGTCACGAGGCGGCAGGGGCTGGGGCAGACCACTCCTGCCTGAGATGGCCGTCGGCCTTCCCATCATCAACGTGCAGGCACAGGAGTCAGACCTCGCCATCATCACCCTGGGTCGTCAGGCTGGCGAAGGCTCCGACCGTCATGAGGATGGCGACTTCACGCTGACTGACGTCGAGCGGCAGCTGATCACGGACGTTTGCAATACCTTCCATCTGGCAGGCAAGCCCGTCGTGGTGGTGCTCAATATGGGTAATGTGATGGAGACGGCTTCCTGGAAGTCGATGCCCGATGCCATCCTGCTAGCCTGGCAGCCAGGACAAGAGGGCGGCTATTCAGTGGCCGACGTGCTGACGGGCAAGGCCTATCCTTCAGGCAAGCTCACGATGACCTGGCCCAACAACCTCATCGATCTCCCCTCGAGTGCGAGCTATCCCAACATACGTCAGGCTGCTCCTCGTGGCCGTGGAAACAACAAGGTGGAGTTCCAGGACTACACCAAGCACCTGGAAGGCATCAACGTGGGCTATCGTTACTTCGCTACGTCAAAGAAAGAAGTTTCCTATCCCTTTGGCTTCGGACTGGGCTACACGACCTTCACGTACAGCAAGCCTGTGGTCAAAGCTACTAAGGACGGCCTTACGGCTTCTGTCACCGTCACCAACACAGGCGAGCGGGCAGGCAAGGAGGTCGTAGAACTTTATGTCAGCGCTCCTGCAGGCGGATTGGAGAAGCCTGCCTGCGAGCTGAAGGCCTTTGCCAAGACACGCGAGTTGCAGCCTGGCCAGAGTCAGACGCTCACGATGGCACTCTCGCTCTATGACCTGGCTTCCTACAACGAGGCCACTCAGTCCTGGGAGACGGCTCCTGGCAAATACACGATTGGCTTTGGTGCCAGCGTTGAGGATATCCGCCTCACGGCTACATACTCTCTCTCCAAGCAGTACTCCGTGAAGTGTCATGACGTGATGAAACCTAGCATGGAATTGTAAATATAGACTTTCACAAAATATTATAATAACAATGAAAAGAATGATGATTTGCCTTATGGCATTGGTTTTTGCTCTGGCAGGCTCGGCACAGGGTGCTGGGGGAACTAAGAGCATCTACGACTTCAAGGTGAAGGACGACGCAGGAAAGGACGTCTCCCTTGCTGAGTACAAAGGAAAAGTGCTGCTGATTGTGAATACTGCTACGCGATGCGGATTCACTCCCCAGTACACAGAGTTGGAGGCACTTTACGAGAAGTATCATGAGCAGGGCCTGGAGATACTCGACTTCCCCTGCAATCAGTTTGGCTCCCAGGCCCCTGGCACCATCCAGGAGATTCATGAGTTCTGTACGGCCAACTACGACATCCATTTTCCGCAGTTCGACAAGATCGATGTGAACGGAGCCGACCAGCATCCGCTCTATGCCTGGCTGAAGGCGCAGAAGGGCTTCAGCGGCTTCGATGTCAACGACCAGCGTGGGAAGATGATGGATGGCATGCTGCGCAGGCAGGATGCTGACTACGACAAGAAGAGCGACATCAAGTGGAACTTCACCAAGTTCCTGGTCAGTCGTGACGGACGGGTACTGAAGCGCTATGAGCCGACTGACAACATGGGTGGCCTCGAGGCTGATGTGCAGATGGAGGTGAATCCCGTCCTGAGCACTATCATGGCGCGTCGCTCTGTGCGCAAATACCTCGACAAGCCTGTGGAGCACGAGAAGCTGGACGTCATCGTGCGTGCTGGCATCAATGCGCCCAGCGGCTCTAACCGTCAGCCCTGGATTGTGCGCGTGGTGGAGGATCAGCAGCTGATAGACCGGGTGACGCAGGTCTTCAAGCAGGAGAATGCCGAGCAGGTTCAGCGCGACAAGAACTTCAAGAATATGTTCCGCAATGCGCCCAACCTGATTTGTGTCTGCACGCCTGCTAATGGTGGAGGCGAGCTGGATGCCGGCCTGCTGGGTGAAAACATGATGCTGGCAGCGCAGGCGATGGGTCTGGGCACCTGCTGTCTGGGCGGCCCTGTGCGTTTCCTTCTGTCGAACGAGAAGGCTCGTTTCTTCCTCGACAGTCTCGACATCCCTTCCGACTACAAGCTGCTGTATATCATCGGCGTAGGCTATCCTGACGAGCAGCCCGATGCCAAGCCGCGCGATGCCTCGAAAGTGAAGTTTATCAAATAGCGAGGGTAGTGGCTAGCGCACAGATGTTTATTTCAAATAACTGACAAAGCAAAATGAAGACAAAGGCAATCTCTTTCCTGGCAATGATGACACTGGCCCTGGTGCCTTGTTCAAGAGCCAATGCACAGCAGCTCTTCGACAGCGGCTGGCAGTTTACCCGCAATGGGCAGACCATCATGGTAGATCTCCCCCACGACTGGGACATCTACGACGCTCCCGACCCTGCTACAGGTGCTACAGGGACGGGCGGCGGCTGGTTTGCAGGCGGCAAGGGGGAGTACAGGAAGATGTTTAAGACGCCAGGCAGTGACCTTGTGAAGCTGCACTTCGAGGGCGTCTATCAGAAGGCCGAAGTCTTCGTCAACGGACAGAAGGCAGGGCAGCACGGCTATGGCTACACGCCGTTCACTGTCGATGTGACACCTTATTTATATAAGGACAATCGCGACAACGAGGTGCTGGTGAAGGTGAACAATGCCGAGCAGCCCAACTGCCGCTGGTACTCCGGCTCAGGCATCTATCGTCATGTGTGGCTCCTGACGATGCCTGCCCTGCATATCGCTGAGAACGGAGTCTTCATCACCACTGAGGTTGCCTCTCGCTCAGCCAAAGTGAATGTCGAGGTGGAAGTGCAGAACGAGTCTGACGCCCAGCGGCAGGCGACTGTCTCAGTGAAAGGCTCAGAGGCTCAGAATGTCACCTTGAAAGCTGGCGAGCGCAAGAAGCTGGCTTTCACCTACACCATCGAGAACCCTCGTCTCTGGTCCCCCTCCGATCCCTATCTGTACACTGCTGAAGTCCAACTCTCAACTCAAGACTCTCAGGCTTCGAACAAACGTCTCTCAACTCTCAACTCTCAACTCTCAACTAAATTCGGCATTCGCTCCTTTTCGTTCGATGCTGAGAAGGGTTTCGTGCTCAATGGCAAGCCGCTGCTTATCAACGGAGCCTGCGTGCATCACGACGACGGCATCCTTGGGGCGATGGCCTTCGACGATGCTGAGATCCGCAAGGTGAGGCTGATGAAGGAGGCTGGCTTCAACCTCATCCGTACCTCTCACAACCCCACCACGAGGGCCTTCCTCGATGCCTGCGACTCGCTGGGTATGCTGGTCATCGACGAGGCTTTCGACGGTTGGCGCTCGCAGAAGAATCCCCACGACTACTCCACGATGATCGACTCGTGCTATCGTGAGGATATCCATGCGATGGTGCTGCGCGACCGCAATCATCCCAGCGTCATCTGCTGGAGCATAGGCAACGAGGTCATAGAGCGCAAGGAGCTGCGTGTTGTCACTACTGCCCGACAGCTGAAGCGGGCTATCCTCGAGTGCGACACCACGCGTCCTGTCACAGAGGCTCTCTGCGCCTGGGACAGCGACTGGGAGATCTACGACCCACACTTCGAGGTGCTCGATATTGGTGGCTACAACTATATGATCCATAAACACAAGGAAGACCACCAGCGTGTCCCCAGCCGAGTGATGTGGCAGACGGAGAGCTATCCTCGTGATGCCTTCAGCAACTGGGCCATCGTCAACGACTATCCCTATGTCATAGGCGATATCGTGTGGACAGGCCTTGACTATCTGGGTGAGTCGGGCATAGGACGATATTATTACGAGGGTGAGCGGCCAGGCGAACACTACGTGTCAGGCGGACAGCCCGACTGGCACGGAGCCTACTGCGGCGATGTCGATGTGACAGGATGGCGCAAGCCTATCAGCCACTATCGTGCGATGCTGTGGCGTGATGCTCCTTTGGCCTCCTCTGAAAGCACAGAGCTGGCCTATATGGCTGTCAGAGAGCCTGACGGCTATCGTGGCAAGCTGCGTCATACCCAGTGGAGCGTATGGCCCACGTGGGAGTCGTGGACGTGGCCAGGATGGGAGGGCAAGCCCATCGAGGTGGAGGTCTATACCAAGGCGCCAGAGGTGACGCTTTATCTCAACGACAAGCTCGTGGGCACGAAGATTGTCGACCGCTCGACTGAGTTCAAGGCAGTGTTCAGGCTGCCCTATGAGCCTGGCAAGCTGGAGGCTAAGGTTAGTACAGGTGCTGCCAGCGTGGCTAGCTGCCAGTTGGAGACTGCTGGTGAGCCGGCACGACTGCGACTCACTGCCGACACGCAGACGCTGAAGGCTGGAGGGCAGTCGCTGGCATTCATCACCGTTGAGGTAGTCGACAAAGCAGGGCGAGTATGTCCTGATGCCGCTATTCCCTGCGATGTCAGCGTCAGCGGACAGGCCGTTCTGATGGCTGCTGCCTCTGCCGACCTCAAGGATCGTGAGCCTTCCACATCGTCGCACGTCACCACCTGGAAGGGGCGTGCCCTCATCGCCGTGCGCAGCACACAGAAGAAGGGTAGGGCGCAGGTCCGCATCAAGAGCAGTCTGCCCACTGCCGTCATCAATGTCAATTCCAAATGACGCAGGCTCAGCGTTGCCAAGCAAGCTAGTCTCAGGGAACTATGCTCAGGGATTTTATTGCCATCGACTTCGAGACAGCCAACCAGGAGCCGTCGAGCGTATGCTCAGTGGGGGCAGTCTTAGTGCACGACGCCCAGGTGGCCGACTCGTTCTACAGCCTTATCCAGCCTGAGCCCAACTACTACAGCTATTTCTGTCAGCGCGTGCATGGGTTGAGCCAGCAGGATACTGACGATGCGCCTATCTTCCCCCGTGTGTGGCAGCTGCTGGGAGAGCGCGTAGCTGATGTGTTCTTTCCTGACCTGCCGTCAGTGCCCCAAGATTCTTCAGCGTGTTCCTCTCGGTGGGTGACAGAAGAATTGTTGTGGCCCCCTCTCGTGGCACATAATGCCCGCTTCGACGAGGGATGCCTGAAAGCCGTGTTCAGGGTCTACCAGATGGACTATCCAGACTATCTTTTCTACGATACGCTGGCTGCCTCGCGCCGACAGCTGGGCTGCTCGCTGCCCAACCACCAGCTGCAGACCGTTGCTGCTGCCTGTGGCTACGACCTGAGGCATCATCATCATGCCCTTGCCGATGCCGAGGCCTGTGCTGCCATAGCCCTCTGCCTCTTGTGAGGTTAAGAGGTGTAGTTGGGAAGGGAAGTTGACTTGCAGCCGACTCCCGATTTTGTAACATTGACTTTGTCTTATGTAACATTAGTAATTGTTCTTGACATATTTGGCTTTTGGTTGTCTGTTTTGTACAAAAATAGCTTTCATTCCCCTTTGCTTTGATCAAAATAGACCACGGTGGTTTGCGTTTTTTTTCGTAAATTTGCAAACGGAAACGATATTGCCTATAATATAGGTACGCGCAACCCCGTCTCGTTGATGCCAAAAGACGATAATAAACCAAAAAATCATAGATTGTGAAAAAGTTCAGATTACTACTGGCCGCTATGCTGGCCTTCGTGTTCAACTCAGGAGTGTGGGCACAGACAACATTCACTTATGGTGCTAATACCTATGAGATTTCCTCTGGAACCCGTGAGGTGACGCTTGTTGAGATTGGCCAAGGAACGGCTAATGCGGATATTCCCGAAACAGTGACTTACAATAGTGTGCCTTATACGGTGACTGCAATTACTGGTAACGTCGTTGAGAGATGTAAAGGTGACCTTAAGACAGTTAAATTGCCGAACACACTTAAATCCTTTTATGGTTTAGACTCTAATAATAGGTTCATTAGTCCATTTACTGGTTGCACGGGACTCACGACTGTGAATATGTCCAATTGTACGGCGTTGACCTGGTTGGAGAGGAATGCTTTTCTGGATTTGACCAGTCTTACCACAGTCCAACTGCCAACAACAATAACGCATATAGTAGACGGAGCGTTTTCTGGTTGTACAAATCTTAAGAACATCAATTTGAGCAAATTAAAGCAAATCGATGAATTTGCATTTGACGGATGTGAAAAGCTGGATAACATAAGTCTCTCTTCAGCGACAATCGGGGAGAATGCTTTTTGTGATTGTAAAGGGTTGAAATCTTTATCTCTCACAGGTTGTACTTTGGGGCAGTATGCTTTCTCTGGCTGTACTATGCTTCAGAACCTGACGATGTCAGGCATTGTATTCATATCGAAAGGCTGTTTCCAGGATTGCGTAAACCTGCAAAGCATTTCTTTGCCAGCCTCATTGTGTTATATGGATGAAAACGCTTTCAACGGTACTGAATTAAAGCACATTTATTGTACGGGCAGCGGTGTGGTTAACGCTCATCCAAGGTTTTATCCTGATGCATCGGACGTGACGGTGCACGTGCCTTGTGGATATGCATCGTTGTATAAAAAAATGTCTGTTTGGAATAATGCTGCATTCACCTTCAAGGAGTCGGGCAACCTGACGCTGAATGTGTCGGCAGGGGAGAGCAACGGGCAGGTCAGTGTGCAGGCTGGCAGCCAAACTTGGACGATTCCTGCTGCTGGAGGCGAGCTGACACAGACGGTGGAGGTTCCTCAAAATGTGAAGGTGACCGTTCCCAAGCAGTACTTCAACAAGATTCTGGTCAATGGTGCTGACATGACGAGCAGCCTCACGTCGACTGTTTCTGGAAACAACAAGACCTTTACGTTGACCGAGTTTACGGAGACGATCAATATCCAAGTCCTGTTCAATACGATTCCTTACGACCAGCTGACCTTCTTCTTCTCAGGCGACAACAGCGTCGCTACTACTTTCGAATACGGCTCAACCTCAACCAGTGTTGCACCTGGAACATCGCAAAAAACGATTACAGGCTTGACAGGTATCAGTGAAGTGAGGGCATACTTCAAGACCGTCAACAAACCAACGGTCTATCATGGCAGCACCAATTGGAGCGACAGGCTCGAATATCTTTCATCAGAAGGAAAGTACAAGCTCGCCATCAACACCAGCGAGCTCGCCACGGATGTCTTCACGGTTGTATTCCCGATACCAGCAGATGCCGGTACCTACATCACTTTCGCCGACAATACTGTGAAGCAACTCTGCATCGCCCACTGGGATACGAATGGCGACGGAAAGTTGAGCGAGGCTGAGGCTGCCCAAGTGACGTCGTTGCTGGATTCGGACAACAATTCTGTGTTCCAAGGAAATCAGAACATCACTTCGTTCGATGAATTCAAATACTTTACAGGACTGACGACTATCCCTAGCAGCGCATTCTCGGAGTGTAAGCAATTGCAGTCAATCACCCTTCCAGCAACCATCCGAAAGATTGAGAACTTAGCGTTTTATGATTGCAACTCTCTGAAGGGGATAACTCTCCCTGAGGGGCTGACGGAGATCGGTGAATGGGTATTCTGCAAAACCCAAATGGAAACCTTCTATCTGCCCAAGAATGTGACTAGCATTGGAAGATGCATACTCTCAATGAATGATAATCTGATTAGCATCGTCGTGTCGCCGGAGAACCAGAAGTTTGACTCGCGCAATGGCTGCAACGCCATCATCAGGAAGAATGTTGGAAGCACACCCTCGTTAGTGATAGGCTGCCGCTACACCATGATCCCTGAAGATGTGGTGAACATCAGTTATGGTGCTTTTGAAGGAACAAAGGGTCTGTCGAAAATCATCCTGCCAGCATCAGTAAATTATATCGCTGAAAACGCTTTCAATTCCTGCCAGGATTTGACATCTGTCGTCTCAATGACTGTCAGACCATCATTTCTGTCAGTGGATTTTGGTAACCCCTTTGCAAATATTTCCCCCAACTGCGTCCTCACCGTGCCCGCTGGCAAGAAGCAGACTTATGTTGATGCAGGATGGACTACCAAGGAGACTGATGCGAGCGGATTGTTCCTGAAGATAGTGGAAGATCCTAGTCTGAATAATGAGCTCATTGAGTTTGCAGATCCCAACGTGAAAGCCATCTGCTTAGCTAACTGGGATACTGATGGTGACGGAAAATTCTCGAAGGCAGAGGCCGCCGCCGTGACGAGTATCGGAACGAAGTTTACGTCCAATACCACGATAACCTCATTTGATGAGCTGCAGTACTTCACGTCGCTGACCACCTTGGAGCAGAATGCTTTCTCAGGCTGCAATAAATTGACCTCGATAAAGTTCCCCAGCAGTTTGAAGACGATAAAAGCTTCTGCCTTCCAGATGTGTACTTCACTGAAGAATATCACCCTACCCGAAGGACTGGAATTCTTGTCCGGCAGCACCTTCGTCTGGTGTAGCGAAATGACCAGGCTCCTCATTCCTGGCAGTGTGACTTCTATCACAGGAAGTCCAATTATCTACAGTCCGAATGTCAGTTCTATCGTTGTTGACGATAGTAATGGAAACTATGACTCTCGCAATGGCTGCAATGCCATTATCTCCACCTCTACCAACGAATTAATAGCTGGTTGCAAAAACACGATCATCCCTGAAGACGTGGTATCTATAGGTGTCAATGCCTTCTTCGGTAATTCAGGCTTGACCAGCATCGTATTGCCTTCCAGCATAACGGATATTGGAGACAATGCTTTCAATAGTTGCTCATCGCTGGAATATGTAATATGCAAGATGACTACTCCTCTCGACATCATGACAAAGAGCGGTGTCTTCTCAGGCATCAATAGCAACTGCGTTCTCACCGTTCCTGCAGGTACGAAAGAAGCCTACATCAATGCCGGTTGGACAACGGACATCTTCAAGGGCGGCATTGTGGAGGCTGAAGGTGACAAGCTCATAGCTCTGCTCGCACCTGGTAACGGTGAAGACATGCTAATCATTAATAGCGAAGGTGACATCCTTTATTGGGGCCATGAAACGGAAATGCTTGAATTGACCAAAGGTGGCAGCTACAAAGTGCTTGTAACAAACTCCAATTCCTATTACAATGACCTGCATCTCTACGTGAATGGCAATGACCGAACTGATGAACTAGCACTCGACCCAGTATATAACAGGTTAGTTTTGAACCTGGAAAATGTCACGGAGAACATTTTTGTTAAAGCGAACTATATCGACAAGCAGTGGAGTGTGCCTGTGGTTGTTTCTACTGGCGGTAAGATTATTGCCCATTTCACTGATACGAACGGCGAAGAGTCGAGTAACACATTATTTGAAGGAACAGTCGCCAGCGTCGGCGGTATCAAGCCCAGTACTCCCATCACCTTCACCTTCCAGTCTGAGCAAGGCTATGAACTGGGGCTGGTGTTCTGCGACTATAATCGCATGAATACCGAAGAAGTGCAACTCCAAACTGACGGCACATATCAGTTTGTGCTGCCTGCCGACCAGGTCGTGAACGAAAAGACCACCGTGGTAGCCCTCTTCAAGAAGACCGGCACTAACCCCAACTACGACGTCAACGGCGACGGCTTTGTGACCATCACCGATGCCGTGCTCATCGTGAATGAGATCTTGGGACAGTAAAGACAACCCCACCCCCTACCCCCTCCCGAGCGGGAGGGGAGTTTGGGAGGGGACTTGATTGGCTTCAACAAATAACAAAAGCAGATGAAAAAGATCAGATTACTACTGGCCGCTATGCTGGCCTTCGTGTTCACAACAGGAGTGTGGGCACAAACGAAAGAGGCGTATGCCGAGGTCTCCACTGATGGTACAACCCTGACGTTCTACTACAATGCGAACAGGTTGGAGTGCAAGGGAGAGACTTACGATCTTACCTGGGATAATAATGTCCCGGGCTGGTACGAAGAATATGGTTCAACCATCGCTACGGCCACTTTCGATATATCGTTCGATTATTATTACGAACTTACCAACATTCATGATATGTTTGCTGGGCTTTCAAAGCTTTATACTATCAATCATCTAGAATACCTACACACAGACAAAGTTACTAATATGGCAGGCCTATTCGCAGAGTGCGAAAGTTTGACAAGCCTCAACCTATCAAGCTTCAACACATCGCAGGTAACTGACATGTCTTACATGTTCTACGGTTGCAAAAGTTTGAGAAGCCTCAACCTATCCAGCTTCAACACATCGCAGGTAACTGACATGTCTTACATGTTCTACGGTTGCGAATATTTAGAAAGCCTTCACCTGTCCAACTTCGACACATCGCAGGTGACTGCCATGTCTAACATGTTCAATTATTGCAAGTATCTAACAAGCATCAACCTGTCGAGCTTTAACACGTCGAAAGTGACAGATATGACTGGCCTGTTCGCAGGTTGCGAATCTTTGACAAGTCTCAACCTGTCCAGCTTCAACACGTCAAAAGTGACTGGTATGAGTCAATTGTTCCACAATTGCCAGTCTTTAACAAGCCTTGACCTATCCAAGTTCAATACATCGCAGGTGAAAGTAATGGACTTCCTTTTTAGTGGTTGCAAATCTTTGACGAGCCTCAACTTGTCCAACTTTGATACGTCTGAGGTGACCAGTATGTATCAAATGTTCGCAGATTGCTCGAATCTGAAGAGTATCGTCTGCGATGATGACTGGAAAATGGGGAAAATGGGACCGAATAATTCGGTCAGAATGTTCTATAATTGTAGAAGCCTAGTGGGAGCCGTCAGCTATAGTGACAGCAATGCCAACGACGTCACCTTTGCCAACCCCTCTACAGGCTACTTCACGAGACAGGAACCTGAGCCTCAGATGCTGGTGGCTGCGCTCGTTCCTTCCAACGGTGAGTACCTGATGTTTGAGGGTGGGGACAGTGACAATAACCTCAGTTCGAATTCGCGGCTCGTCCGGTTTCCGAAGGGCAGCGATCTTGTGATCTCACCTTCTAATACGTTTCCCGGTAGCGTTGTAGTCCATCTATATATCAACGGTGAAGACCGTATCAACGACCTCGTTGACGGTGAGTATGGAGACAAGGAGCTCCATCTGCAGAATGTCGCTGAGGATATCCTAGTAGAAGCGAAATATGTCGACAAGCAGTGGAGTGTGCCTGTGGTTGCTTCTGCTGGCGGAACTATTAAAGCCCTTTTCACTGGTACGAACGGCGTAGAGCAGGTCCGCACATTACTTGAAGGAACAGTCGCCACCTTTGACGATATCAAGCCCGGTACTGACATTACCTTCACCTTCCAGCCTGAGCAAGGCTATGAACTGGGACTGGTGTTCTGCAACTATAATCGCATGGATACCGAAGAAGTGCAACTCCAAACTGACGGCACATATCAGTTTGTGCTGCCTGCCGACCAGGTCGTGAGCAGAAAGACCACCGTAGTAGCCCTATACAAGAAGACAGGCACTAACCCGAGCTACGACGTCAACGGCGACGGCTTTGTGACCATCACCGATGCCGTGCTCATCGTGAACGAGATACTGAACCAATAACCCACCCCCAACCCCTCCCGAGCGGGAGGGGAGTTTGGGAGGGGACTTGATTAGCTTCAACAAAGAACAAAAAACATAGATAATGAAAAAGTGGAGATTATTTCTGGCCATGCTGATGGCCGTCGCTTTCATGCCTAGGGCATGGGCTGACTGGAGTGGCACCTACGAGGACACTTCGTCAGGTATTACCTACAAACTCTATCTCGGCAATGCCGGTAGCAATCAGGAAAAGTATGCGTGGGTGAAGTACATCGAAACGACAGCCACCGATTTCACCATCCCCGGCACGGTTACCTACAATGGCGTCACCTACAACGTGGTGGGCTTCATCGCCGACAATCTTGAGCGCTTCCACTGCGAATGTCCCAACTTGAAATACTTGCGTATCCCCGACAGCCATCTGCCTTCGGCCTCTTCATCCTGGGAGAGATACATTGGCTTAGTGGAAGGCTATTTCGATGGTATGCCCTTGTTGAAAGAAATCTGGTTCAACGCCGACGCATGGGCATTGGATAGGTCAATCGGTGGCGTTTATCAGTTTGCCAGCACGTTCACTGTGTATCTTTCCAGCGGAGCGTCAGGTTGGCTGGGTGCCGACTGTGTCGAGCACGTCTATCAGATTCCTGATTACACCGATGGCGGCATAGGATATCAACTCTCCAACGGTCATGCCACGGTAGTGAAGTTCGACACCGGTTCACGTGCAAATATAACGATTCCAGCTTCCATCACGCTGAGCGGCAACACCTATCCTGTGGAATACTTTGGCGGTGGCGCAGACTTCTGGTTCTCAAATGCCGCCACATCATGGATTAAGACGCTCACCTTCGAAGACGACATCCAATTCCAGCGTGCCGACCTCCAAGAGCTGAACAATTTGGAAAAAGTCGTATTCAACGGCGATGCCAGTTTCTATGGCAGCACCAGCAGTATCAGAGGCCCGCAACTGAAAGAAGTGGAGTTCCATGGCGAAGTGTCGTATCTGAGCAGCACGCTCTACGGCCCGACGCTGAGAAAAGTCTATTTCTTCGACCAACTGCCCGATATAGACAACAACTCGTTCTACGACAAATCCCTCATCACCGCCTACGTCAACATGACGGCGGCTGAGATTCAAGAATTCAAGCACGGCAGCGGCGCTTATTATTGGGGAGATATCGACATGCGGCCGATCAATGCCTCGCCCGTCGGCGACATCATAGCAGGCAGCGTCTCCGACTGGTTAGACCATCTGCTGCCCTCGCAAATACTCGACTGCAACCGCATACGCGTGGTAGGTTATCAGGGCTCCTACGACTTGTCCGCCATGAAGGAGCTGTGCAACGGCACGCGGGCTTCCATCAAAGCCCTCGACCTGAGCGAGGCGACTTTCCCCTCCACGCTTCAGTTGAGCTTTGCCGGCTTCTCCACCCTCGATACCCTCTACCTGCCGAGCGCGGCGATAACGTTGGCCAACAACTGCTTCCAAGGATGCAAATCCACGTTGGTGGTCGTAGCCAATCGCACCACCCCTTATGCCACGGCCAGCGAGAACAGCTTCGGCTCCGCCGGCAGCGATGTAGCGGCGATGACGCTCATCGTGCCGGGAGGCTCCTACAGCACCTACTCCAACACCAAGCCCTGGAGTTATTTCGGCACGAAGGATGCCATCGGCGGCGAAGGCACCGCCTCAGCATGGGCCTCCTTCATCTTCCGAAGCACGGGCCCCGGCTCCTTTGCTGCCGCCTTGCAGAGCATGGGCGATGGCGAGCAGCGGACCTTGAAGAACCTCACCATCACCGGTAAACTCAATTCGGCCGACCTCAGGGAGATTCGGCGACTCTGCGGCGCCCCCTTCAGCTGGCAAGGCACGGCCCCCGAACCGACCGGCTACAACGTCCACTACCTCGACCTCTCGAGGGCCGAATTCGTCAGCGACAACAACCCATTCATGCAGCGCACCTTCGGCGGCAACACCACCAACTATACGATTAACAGCAGTAGTCCCATGTATGGCTATGCCTATCTCACTCAGGTCGACACCATCTGGCTGCCCACCTCCGGCCTCATTTCCTATTGGGACTTCAATCAGTCCAACCCGAATATGGTTGTATATACACTCAAGAACGTCAGCCAATTCGGAACGGCCAATCCCGAATGGGCCAATTGCACGCTCTATGTGCCTAAAGGCCGTACAGAGTACTATTCCAACTACGGCTTCGGCACCGTGATAGATGGCGGCTACGAAGGCATCGGCACCATCCCCGCGCCCAAGCCCGACAGCATCACCTACAACATCTACCGAGGCGATGCAGGCGCGCGCGTGTACCTTGAATATTACACCATGGTCGGCGACCAAGTGGTGCAGCGCGTAGACACCATCCGGTCAGGGGCTTCAATGAGGAAAATCTTGCGAACCGACGTCTACAGGACCTCGAGCGGAACGGTGTCCTACACCACGCCCAGCTTGAAGATGGTCGTTATCAACAGCTCCAATCGCAGCTTCAGTGCCTACTCCAACACGTGTTACATCGGCGATTCTTACCCTTCAACCGTCGAAGGCACCGACAGCCTACTCTACGAATTTGGCTGTTTCCCCAATGAACAAGTGAGTGGCGGGCACAACGGCATCTATGAACTGAACATCAGTCTTCAGTTCGGCGATGCCGTCGTCACCGACTCACGCATCCTCAACCTTAAGTGCAACTCCATTGACCCACGAGGCACACATGTCTACATCTTCGACAAAGATTCCGACGGCTCTCCTATCAACAACACAAAGGAAGAGGTGGGCATGTTCAGCATGATTCCCGAGGACAAGTACGTTGAGATAGATTTCTACTTCTTAAATGGCACTCCCACTTTTGAAGGCAACAGGAAACTCTATGTCAACGGCGAGGATAAAACCCAATCGCTCCATCAGATGTTCGATTACACCTATCAGGGAAACACTTACTATAGGTATGATATCCCCAACCTGAAGCTGTATCAGCTCTGGGATATCGACTGCACCGTGAAGCGCTCGGGAGAGCCTGACCCCGACAAGGTGACCCACTACGTCACCCTCACCGATCATAGCGGTAAGGCCTCTGCCACCTTCGCCTACGACAACGAAGAGGGCGAAACCATACGGGCTGATATTAACTCCTTTGGCTATAGCGAAACCTTCGAGATGCCGAAGCTGTTCGACCGCAATGGCTTCGTCGAGATTACAGTCAAGGTGCCCGAAGGCTACAAGCCGAACATCTACGGCTCGAGGTATGAATATTTGCCGCAACCCGACGAAGAGAAGGAGACCATCGACGGCGTGGTGTACACCAACTACCGCTGGTCAACGACTAACTACGATAACCGAATGGTCAACCAGACCTTCCACATCGAGGTTAGCGAGCCCGACCCCACCGTCGATTGGAATGTGACGCTGCTCAACGGCGCCACCGCCGAGATGTCGTTCTCGCTCGAGAATGGTAGTGATCTCGAAGGTGGCATCACCGCCACCGAGAGCGGCATCGTGAAAGCCAATGCCAAAGCCAAACAGATGCGTCTGTTCATCTTCTACGAAGGAGAGGACCTCAATAATGTGCAACCGGTGGTGAAGGCCGACGGAAAGGACTTCAGCAATATGTTCATGAGGGATGGCGACGACCAAGGTTTCTGCCTCAAAAACGAGGATATCCCTGTTGACCCGTTGAGCACCACCAACTGGATTATCGGCGTGAAGAACCCCAATAGCCAGAATGTCGTATGGTCACTCCAGGCCAAAGGCGAGGTGCCGGAAGGCTGTAGCGCAACCATTCAAGCCGTGGGCGTTACCACCGCATGGGTTATCAACGACCAGACGACCGCCTCCAGCCAGGCCTTTACGTCCGATCAGCTGTCCGGAAGCGTGAGCGGCTCCATTCAGGTTGCTCCCGGCTACGAATACAAGATTACCTTCAACGGGCAGACCCTGCCTTCGAGCCTCCGCGACGGCAGCTCGTTCACCATCGCGGACATGGCCGCCCTCACCCCATACCTCACCGATGGTACCTGGGTGATCGAGTTCTTCGAGAAACCCGTAGAAATCATCGCGTTTGCCGATCCCAACGTCGAAGCCATCTGTGTGGAGAACTGGGATACCGACCACGACGGCAAGCTGTCGAAGACTGAGGCTGCAGTTGTGACGACGCTGATAGATAGCGGAACCAACAAATCTGTGTTCAATAGTAAGACTGGTATTACTTCATTTGATGAGTTGCAATACTTTACCGGGCTGACGAGTATTGAAGAAAAAGCATTTGAAGGATGTGTGACTTTGGCATCCATTAAGTTGCCCGAAAACATTACACAACTGAACCCTCGTAGTTTTTGGTCTTGTAATTCGTTGAAACATATACAGTTGCCCAATGGCTTGGAGACGTTGAGTGATAAGGCGCTTGCAAAATCAGGACTTACTTCTATCTTCATTCCAAAGAGCGTTAAGTCTATCGGTTATGGAGTATTCGAAGACTGTAAACAGCTGCAGTCGATAGTTGTTGAGGAAGGTAATGAAAAATACAGTTCTCCAAACGGTTGTAATGCAATCGTATGCAATTATGATTTTCTAGGTGTTCCCATTCCATCATTGCTGGCTGGTTGCAAGAACACAACTATTCCAGAGGATGTTTGTTGGATTTTGAAAAGCGCTTTCAGTGGCCAAGGCGAACTGACAAAGATTGTCATTCCCAGCAAGGTCTATAATATTGGACAATATGCATTCTACGGATGTGGCAAATTGACATCTATAGTGATGGAGCGAACAGAGCCCTTCGATTATCCCCCTTCGCTCTTGATTGGCGTAGGTACAGATGCTTTTAAGAACATCTCTAGCGAATGTGTCCTCACCGTTCCTCACGGCACTCGTCAGGCTTATCTTGATGCCGGCTGGTCGGAGAGCATCTTCAAAGGCGGCATCGAGGAGGCTCCTCTGAATACTGATGTGAATGGTGACGGCCAGGTGAGCATCTCCGACGCTGTCATCATCGTGGATGAGATACTGAATAAGTAGATTGGCGAATGGTGAAGGTGAGTGGTGAAGGGAGCTATCCATCCACCACTCACCTTTTGTATGCCTAAACCGTGTCGAAATGCAGTCGCAAAGTGGCAAAAATGCTCAGAATTACATGTAATTTATGTTAAAATGTTATTTCTAATATCACAATATCACCCATAATATCACACTCTAACTATTTGTATAGTAGTATAATAGGGTGTTGGTGATATTTGTGATATTAGCTTTTGAAAAATCAATAGATGTGTATTGCCAACCAAACATGCCACTATTGACCTACTCTGACAGCCTCCTTATATATGAAAAGAAGCGTCTCGGTACTTGTAAGTCGGCTTTCCGCAAAAGTAAAACAACTTGTTTTACCTTTCAAAGTGGCATGTTTCCTATACCTAAGTATGCCACTTGTGAAGGTAAAACAAGTTGTTTTACTTTATCAAGTCACGTGCGGAGGAGAGGGGTAGGGGGCAGAAGAGAGTTCCACCAACGCTCATCAGGGCAACGAGGAGGGAATGGGAGGAACGTCGACCCACTTGATGACGGGCGTGCCCTTATCGTCGAACTGGATGGGGAGCCAGAGATGGAGACTCTGGGCCAGTCGGCGGGGATTCCAGATGTCGGCCATGAACATCCACTGGTCGCCCAGAGGGAGGATATAAGTGCCCTGTGCGCCGAAGGTCTTGTTGGCAGGCATGTCCTGATAGCCCGTGGCAGTGCCTACGAAGGGCGAGGGCAGCTGCTGCCAGGGTCCCCAGATGCTGCGCGAGTGGAACATGCGGGCTTCGTTGGGTGCCCAGCCCGTGCATCCGGAGCAGATGAGCCAGTAGTCCTTGCCTCGCTTGAAGATGCAGGGTGCCTCATTCTGTCCGCCGGGAGCAATTATGTTGTAGCGTCCAGTGAAGTCGAGGTAGTCGTCGGTGAGCTCGCTGACGAGCAGGGTGAGGTTCTCCTGCGAGGAGGTGATGTGATAGGCGTGCCCGTCGTCGTCGACATAGACGGTCATATCGCGGCTCATCTGCCCTTTCTCAAAGTCCTGCCAGAGATACATGCCTTTCTCCACCTCTCGCCGCCACTCAGGCGTCCACCACTCTTTCCAGGCCGAGGGGTTGGTCTGACGGGCAGCCTCGATGGCTTTGCGGTTCATGTCGAAGGGCCACTTGCCAGCATGCAGACGGGTGCTGCGGATGAAGCGGAAGGGACCTGTGGGACTGTCGCTCACGGCGAAGGCGACGCGTGCCGCGGCATAGCCCTGCCCCTTCAGTTCGAGGTGGAAGAGCATGACGAATTTCTTGGTCTTCTTGTTGTAGATCACCTTTGGCCGCTCCATGATGCACCCGCTTTCGATGTCGCTGCCTGGCTCGTGACTGACACTGAGCACCACGCCCTCGTTCTTCCAGTGGATGAGGTCTGAGGATGAATAGGCTGCCACGCCCGCATCCATCGAGAATCCTCGCACGGGACGGTGCTCGCCGTACCAGTACCAGGTGCCTTCGTGGCGGATGATGTTGCCGCCGTGGGCGTTGATGTGCTGTCCGTCGGTGTCGGGCCACAGTTGTCCGTTGACGGGCGACGTGGGTTGTGCCTGTGCCGTGAGGGCTGCCAGGCTGAGGACCATGACGATGAGGCCTCGTGTCGTTCGGTTAGTTTTGTGATGTTGTAGCATAGTGGTAAGTTGGTATTAAGTTAAATAATGTGCTGTGACTGACGAGGGGCAGCTGAGCATGCCGTGAGGGTTGCCGGCATAGAGGATGGTGCCGCCCTCGTCGCCGGCTCTGGGTCCTAGTTCGATGACATAGTCGGCAGCCTTGATGACATCGGTGTTGTGCTCGACGACATAGACGGTGTTGCCCTCGTCGACCATCTTCTCAAAGAGAAGGATGAGGTGGCGCACATCCTTGAGGTGCAGACCGTCGGTGGGCTCGTCGATGATGAACACCTTGCCCTTCTCACCCAGCGAGGAGGCCATCTTCAGCCGCTGCAGCTCACCGCCGGAGAGGGTGGAGAGTGCCTGGTTGAGATGCAGATAGCCTAGTCCGACGTCCATCATGGGGCGCAGCTTCTGCTGGATGACGGTGCCCTGGAAGAACGTGCTGGCCAGGCGAACTGAGAGGTCGAAGACCTGGGCGATGTTAAGATCAACGTCCTTGCCCTCATCGAGTTTCTCGCCGCTGACGGTATAGGCGAGGGCCTCGTCGGAGTAGCGCAGGCCGCCACAGGCCTCGCAGGTGGTCTCGATGCTGTCCATGAACGCCATCTCTGAGACGATGACGCCCTTGCCTCCACAGACAGGGCAGGCACCTTTGCCGTTGAAGGCGAAGTAGGCCTCCTTCATGTGATGCTTGCGTGCGAAGACCTTCCTGATATCAGCAGCCACATCCATATAGGTGGCAGGCGTGGAGCGCAGGCTCACACCGATATTCTTCTGGGATATATGCACGATCTGATCGGGATGAGGAAAGCTGCGACGGAAGCACTCCATGAGCGAGCTCTTGCCTGAGCCAGCCACACCTGCCACCACGCCGAAGATGCCCAGGGGGAAGGCTACGCTGACATCGCGGAGGTTGTGGAGCGAGGCATGCGTGAGCTCGAAGGTGCTCTGGGGCTGTCGAGGAGCCGCCTTGAAGGCGCCCGTCTCATTGAGGGCATCGCCCGTGCTGGTGCCGCTGCGGAGCAGTTCGTCGTAGGTGCCCTGAAAGACGATGTTCCCGCCGTCGATGCCTGGTCCGGGTCCCATGTCGACGATATAGTCAGCCATGCGTATCATTTCCTTGTGATGCTCGACCAGGAGGACGGTGTTGCCGTGGTCACGCAGCCGGCGGACGGAGTGCTTCATCAGCTCGATGTCGTGATGATGGAGGCCGGTGCTAGGCTCATCGAGGATGTAGAGCACGTCGGACAGCGAGGAATTGATGTACTTGGCAATCTTGCAGCGCTGCGCCTCGCCGCCTGAGAGGGTGCCCACGCCCCGGTCGAGGCTGAGGTATCCCAGACCTATCTCCTCGAGGGCCGTGAGGCGGTCGCCGATGGCACGCTTGAGATCGACGGCCAGCGGGTCGGTGAGTGAGCGTATCCACTCGTTGAGCTTCGTGATGGAGAGGGCGCAAACCTCGGCGATGTTCATGCCCTCGATGCGGCAGGAGAGCACACGCGGGTTGAGGCGGGTGCCGTGGCAGTCGGGACAGGTGCCCATGGTGAGCATGGGATTGAGCACGTTGCTGTGGAGCAGCCCTTCCTCGGAATTAATGATGCTGCGGTACATGCGGGGTATCAGTCCCTCGTACTTGGCCGTCTTAGGCCAGTTGGCAGGAGGGTTCTTGAGCTTGATCTGCGGGCTGTTGAGGAAAAGGTCGAGCTCCTCGGGCGAGTAGTCGCGAATCTTCTTGTCGAGGTCGAACAACCCGCTGTGTGCATAGCGTATCCAGCGCCATCCTCCCTTGCCGAAGGCGATGTAGTGGATGGTGTCTTCGTCGTTGAGGCTCTTGTCGAAGTCAACCAGCTTGTGAATGTCGAGCTCACGTATCTCGCCCAGGCCTGAGCAGCGTGGACAGCTGCCTTCAGGATGATTGAAGCTGAACGACTCGGCATAGCCTACGAAGGGCTTGCCCACTCGTGAGAAGAGCAGGCGGATGAGGGCGTAGATGTCGGTATAGGTGCCTACCGTGGAGCGTGAGTTGGAAGCAGGCTTCTTCTGGTCGATGACGATGGCGATGGGCAGGCCCTCGATGGCATCGACGTGGGGACGGCCATACTTGGGCAGATACTGCTGGACGAAGGTGGGAAACGTGTCGTTGAGCTCGCGGCGTGACTTTGCGGCAATCGTGTCGAGCACGAGCGAGCTCTTGCCCGATCCGGAGACGCCCGTGAAGATGGTGATGCGGTGCTTGGGAATCTCCAGCGACACACTCTTCAGGTTGTTCTCGCGTGCTCCGCGAACGATTATCTTGTCGGTTGTCATCATCTTGGAATGAAGAATTATCTCAGTCTTTCGCTTTTCGACTGCAAACTTACACAAAAAAATCGAAATATTTGGTCTTTTTCCCAAAATTTATTACCTTTGCAGTCAAACTGAAAAACCTTCTAGTGAATGGACGACGAAATAAGAGACGATATCCCTGAGGAAAACGGGATCAACAACGAGGAGAGCGAAGACTCGGCGCAGGGGCATTCGGACTATAAGCCTGTGAACCGTTTCGATGCTGCCGCCGTGCATCATCTGAGCGGCATGTACCAGAACTGGTTCCTGGACTATGCCAGCTACTCAATACTCGACCGCGCCATCCCCCATATCGAGGACGGCTTCAAGCCTGTGCAGCGACGCATCATGCACTCGATGAAGCGCATGGACGACGGCCGCTACAACAAGGTGGCCAATATCGTGGGACACACCATGCAGTTTCACCCTCATGGCGATGCATCCATCGGCGATGCACTGGTGCAGCTGGGTCAGAAGAACCTGCTCGTGGACACACAGGGCAACTGGGGCAACATACTGACGGGTGACAAGGCTGCCGCACCACGTTACATCGAGGCACGCCTGTCGAAGTTTGCGCTCGACACGGTGTTTAACCCCAAGACCACCGAGTGGCAGCTGAGCTACGACGGTCGCAACAAGGAGCCCATCACCCTGCCTGTGAAGTACCCGCTGCTGTTGGCACAGGGCGCCGAAGGCATCGCCGTGGGACTGTCGACGAAGATCATGCCCCACAACTTCTGTGAGATCTGCGATGCCGCCATCAGCTACCTGCATGGTGAGCCGTTCCAGCTCTTTCCCGACTTCCAGACGGGCGGCAGCATCGACGTGTCGAAATATAACGACGGCCAGCGCGGTGGCCTGATCAAGGTGCGCGCCAAGATTGAGAAGCTCGACCAGAAGACGCTCGTTATCCGTGAGCTACCGTTCACCAAGACTGTCAGCACCCTCTGCGAGAGCATCACGAAGGCCATCGAGAAACAGAAGATCAAGGCCCGCCGTGTAGACGACCTCACCTCGGCACAGGTGGAGATACTGGTGCACCTGTCACCTGGCGTATCGTCGGACAAGACCATCGATGCCCTCTATGCCTTCACTGACTGCGAGATCAATATCTCGCCCAACTGCTGCGTCATCAAGGACGACAAGCCGCAGTTCCTCACCATCAGCGACGTCCTCAGACACAGCACGGATCGCACGAAGGACCTCATCCGTCAGGAGCTGCTGATACGCAAGAACGAACTGCTGGAGCAGCTGCACTTCCAGTCACTGGAGAAGATCTTCATCGAGGAGCGCATCTACAAAGACCGCAAGTTCGAGGAAGCACCCAATGTGGACAAGGTATGCGAGCACATCGACGACCGCCTGACACCTTACTATCCCACTCTGGTGCGTGAGGTGACGAAGGACGACATACTGAAGCTGCTGGAGATCAAGATGCAGCGCATCCTGAAGTTCAACAAGGAGAAAGCCGACGAGCTGATGGCCCGCATCAAGGCCGAGATTGACGACATCGACCGCGACCTGGCCAACCTCACTGAGGTCACCGCTGCCTGGTTCCAGTTCCTTAAGGACAAGTATGGCAAGAGCTATCCGCGACTGACGGAAATC
This sequence comes from uncultured Prevotellaceae bacterium, assembly GCA_900318685.1. Classification (GTDB taxonomy): domain Bacteria; phylum Bacteroidota; class Bacteroidia; order Bacteroidales; family Bacteroidaceae; genus Prevotella. Next base: position 26,290 of record ONLL01000007.1, read on the forward strand.
AGGAACTTCGACACGATTGAAGCCTCGAAAGTGGCTGAGGCCAATCAGAAACTCTACGTCAACCGGCAGGAGGGCTTCATCGGCACGGGACTGAAGAAAGACGAGTTCGTGTGCAACTGCTCCGACCTCGACGACATCATCATCTTCTATCGTGACGGCAAGTATAAAGTGGTGCGCGTAGCCGAGAAACTGTTCGTGGGCAAGAATGTGCTGTGGCTCGGCGTGTTCAAGAAGAGCGACAAGCGCACTATCTACAACGTCATCTATCGTGACGGCAAGAGTGGCCCCTGCTACATGAAACGCTTCAACATCACGGGCATCACCCGCGACCGCGAGAACGACGTCACCCAGGGCAAGCCCGGCTCACGCATCCTCTACTTCACTGCCAACCCCAATGGCGAGGCAGAGGTGATCAAGGCCACCCTCGACGCTTCAGTACAAGTAGCACACCCACGTATGAACCTCTTCATAGAGCGTTCGTTTGCCAGCATCGACATCAAGGGGCGCACGTCGAAGGGCAATATCCTGACGAAGTATCCTGTGCATCGTATCACGCTCAAGAGCTTGGGACACTCCACGCTGGGAGGACGGAAGGTATGGTTCGACCCCGACATCAACCGTCTGAACTACGACGAACACGGATATCTGCTGGGCGAGTTCTACGACGACGACCAGATTCTCGTGGTGCTGGACAACGGCGACTTCTACCTCACCAACTTCGATGCCAACAACCACTACGAGGATAACATCCTACGCATCGAGAAATTCAGGGCCGACAAGGTGTGGACGGCCGTGCTCTTCGATGCCGACAACCAGGGATATCCCTATCTGAAGCGCTTCACGATGGATGCCTCGAAACGAAAGATGAACTTCATAGGCGAGAACAGCGCCTCGAAACTCGTGCTGCTGAGCGACCAGGTGTATCCGCTGATACGTGTGACATACGGCGGCAAGGACGCCTTCCGCGGCAGCGAGGACATCGACGCTGAGCAGTTCATCGCCGTCAAGGGATTCAAGGCCAAGGGCAAGCGCATCGCCACCTACGAGATAGAGACCATCGAAGAGCTGGAGCCCGTGAGATGGCCGGAGGAGCCAGAACCTGGCGATGAAGAGCAGAATGAGGCTCCACAGGCTGTAGGCGACGCCTTTGAGAACCTCGACCCTGATGCAGGCAAGAGCCGCCAGCAGATTATCGACGAAATGACCGGACAACTAAGACTATTCCCTGATGAAGACTAGAACAGGACTGCTCGCACTACTCTGGTCGCTGCTTGTCTGTCTCCCGGCAGGGGCGCAGACCACGACCACGACCTACCAGCTGGGCTTAGGCTCGACAGACATTCTCGACACCTACCTCTCGCAGGAGAAGTTCAGCGGCGCAGGGCTCACCCTGCTCACCACCAGTGAGCGGTGGTACTCGGAACGATGGAACAGCATGCTGCAGAATCAGGTGAACCTCTCTATGGGCGACGACCGTGCCGGCAACGAATCTGTGTTGGAGGGCAGCTACGACCTCTATCTGGGACGCTACTACAGGAGCCTTCTCGCCAATACGGGCATCACCCTGCAACTGGGAGGACTGGCCCATGCCGGCATAGGATTCATCTACGACACCCGCAACTCGAACAACCCTGCCCAGGCAAGGGTGGGGCTGCAGATCATGCCGTCGGCCATAGCCACCAAGCACTTCCAGCTTTTCCACAGAAAGACTACATTCCGGTACGAGCTCGACTTGCCACTGCTGGGATTGGCCTTCAGTCCTAATTACGGACAGTCGTACTACGAGATCTTCGCAAAGGGCAACTACGACCATAACATCGTGCCCACTACCTTCATCTCGGCACCCAACTTCCGACAGCAGCTGACACTGGCTTACAATGTGAGCCGCACCACAACCCTCTCGCTGGGATATCTGGGCGACTACCAGCAGTTGCAAGTGAACAACCTGAAGCAGCATGTCTACACCCACCGGCTGATGCTGGGAGTGGTGAAGCGCTTTGGCATCAAATACCTCACACCATGAACAGACTCACTTATCTCTTCCTGATTCTCCTGCTGCCGCTGATGGCGGCCTGCGTAGACGAGGATGAATACGACGACACACCACAGGGCAATTTCGAGGCACTGTGGAAAATTATTGACGAGCACTACTGCTTCCTCGACTATAAGCAGCATGAGTACGGGCTGGACTGGCAGCAGGTTTATAATAAGTATCGCGTGCGCGTACAAGGACAGCTCACTGACCTGCAACTCTTCGAAGTACTCACTCAGATGCTGGGCGAGCTGCGCGACGGACATGTGAATCTCTCCACCTCCTATGACTACGGACGCTACTGGTCGTGGTTCGAGAACTATCCTGCCAACGTGAGCGACACATTGCTGCGCCGATATATGGGCACTGACTACAAGATTGCGTCAGGACTGCGCTACCGCATCCTCGACGATAACATCGGATACATACGCTATGAGAGTTTCTCCTCGCCCATCGGAGAGGGAAACATCGACGAAGCACTGATGTACATGATGCTCTGTCAGGGACTCATCATCGACATTCGTGGCAATGGTGGTGGCGACCTGACCTACGCAGAGCTTCTCGCTGCTCGCTTCTGCAAGGAGAAGACCCTCGTAGGATACACTCAGCACAAGACAGGCAAGGGGCACTCGGACTTCTCAAGCCTCGAGCCGCAGTATATCGAGCCATCGGGCAACATCAGATGGACGAAGCCCGTCGTCGTGCTCACCAACCGCCAGGTGTTCTCGGCTGCCAACGAATTCACGATGTACATGAAGGCAATGCCGATGGTGAAGGTGGTGGGCGACCACACAGGAGGAGGAGCAGGCATGCCCTTCAGCTCATCGTTGCCCAACGGATGGGTGGTGCGCTTCTCGGCCATACCCACCTACGATGCACAGCGGCAGTCGACTGAGTTCGGCATTGATCCCGACTACTATGTCAGCCTCAGCGATGAAGACGTGCTGAAAGGCCGCGACACCATCATCGAGTTTGCGCGGCAGTTGCTGAGAGAATAACATTTCTTGGAAAAAATTTGGTGGTTTCAGGGAAATATCGTACCTTTGCACCGCTCTTTTCGGAAGGAAGGGCTTTTTTCACACATTATGCGCCTGTGGCGGAATTGGTAGACGCGCTAGACTTAGGATCTAGTATCTCACGATGTGCAGGTTCGAGTCCTGTCAGGCGCACATCAAATCATCAATAACTTTTGAGCACAAAAAGATAGCAGCCGAATGCTAGGATTCGGCTGCTGCAAGTAGTATTTCAGAAAGCGTAGGATGGATGTGCACCATGTGGCGAAGCTGCGCCACAGTGGTGTCGCGACACATCAGTACACTTGCCTCCTGGATAAGGTCGGCGCTGTGGGCACCATAGGCATGACATCCGAGGATGCGCCCTGCATCGGGCTCGCTGAGCACTTTGAGCATGCCCTCAGTCTCGTTCATGGCCAGAGCCTTGCCATTGGCACGATGGAAAGCCTTGCGACACTCGTAGACGATGCCTTCGGCTTTCAACTGGTCTTCCGTCTTGCCTACGCAGGCAGCCTCAGGGGCAGTGAAGATGGCAGCAGGCATGATGCTGAGGTCGATATCATCGTCGACGCCCATCACCTGATTCACCACGTGGATGCCCTGCATCTCGGCAGCATGGGCCAGCATCTGGCGTCCGTTGACATCGCCAATGGCATAGATGCCTTTCACTGTGGTCTGGCAATGCTCATCAACATGGATGCCCATGCGCTCGTCGTACTCAAAGCCGGCTTGACGGAAATGATCGAAGACGCGTGGAGCACGTCCTACAGCCATCAGCACCTGCTCAGCCTCAACGGTCTGCTCATGTCCTTTCTTGTCAGTAAAGACAACACCATCGGCCGTGATGGCAGTGACGGCCCTCTGCAGGCAGAAATCTACGCCCCGCTTCTCAAGCACCTTGCGCAGACGCTTGGCAATATCGCTGTCGAGGGCAGGCAGACACTCCTTGAGAAACTCCACCACCGTCACCTTCGTGCCGAATGTGGAGAAGATGCTGGCAAACTCCATACCAATGACGCCGGCACCCACGATGCAGAGACTCTCAGGCAAGCGGTCGAGCTGCAAGAGGTCGCTGCTGTCGAGCACAGGACGTGAGGCGGGCTCCTTCAGCCGGAGGGCCTTAGGAACCGAACCCGTAGCTACGATAATGTTGGGGGCTGTGAATACTTTTTCCCCTTCATAAGACGAAGAGGAAGCCACCTCTACAGTATGTGCATCGACGAAATGAGCCTCTGCAGGCACAAGGGTGATATTGGGATGTGACAACAGCGTCTCGATGCCACTGCGGAGCGAGGCAATGACCTCGTCCTTGCGGCTTCTGGCTTTCTCCAGGGAGAAATAGAAAGGCCCATCATAGTGGATGCCAAACTGCTCTGCCTCCTTCATCATGCTGACGGCCTCGGCATTGCGGGCATAGGCCTTTGTGGGGATGCACCCCTCGTTAAGGCAGGTACCACCTACATGAGCCTTTTCGAAGATAATGACCTTCAGTCCCTTCTGGGCTGCGTAGGAAGCGGCGCGGTAGCCTCCTGGCCCCGCGCCGATAATGATCAGATCAGTCTTTGTCATTTACCAACTGCTTATAAGTAACAATGGGATGCTTGGCAGCCAGCACGTCGTCAACACGACCGATAGGCGTCAGATGGGGAGCCGACTTCACCTCGTCAGGATTCTCCTTAGCCTCCAGGGCTATCTGGCGCATCACCTGGATAAAGCCGTCGATGGTCTCCTTCGACTCATTCTCAGTGGGCTCTATCATCAGACTCTCGTGGAACAGCAGCGGGAAGTAGATGGTGGGAGCATGATAGCCGTAGTCCAGCAGGCGCTTGGCTACGTCCATCGTGGTGACACCAGTCGACTTATCCTTCAAGCCATCGAAGACGAACTCATGCTTGCAGAGGCCGTCGATAGGCAACTCGTAGACATCCTTCAGGCTCTCCTTGATATAGTTGGCATTGAGTGTTGCCAGAGGTCCTACCTCCTTGATATGCTCACGTCCGAGCGAGAGAATATAGGCATAGGCACGCATGGCCACAGCGAAATTGCCATGATAGGGCGACACCTCTGGGAAGAACGACTCCAATCCCTTGCGCACACCCACAGGACCTGCACCAGGACCGCCACCGCCATGAGGCGTAGAGAATGTCTTGTGCAAGTTGATGTGCATCACGTCGAAGCCCATATCACCAGGGCGAGCTGCACCCAGCATCGGGTTGAGGTTGGCACCATCATAGTACATCAGGCCACCAGCCTCATGCACCATCTTCTCGATGACAGGAATCTGCCGCTCGAAGAGTCCGAGGGTATTAGGATTGGTCATCATCATCGCAGCAATCTCCTGTCCATGAGCGGCTATCAGCTCGCGAAGAGCATCGACGTCGACCGTTCCGTCGCTGAGCGACTTCACCTCGACGATTTCAAGGCCACAGACAGCAGCAGAGGCAGGGTTAGTGCCATGAGCAGAGTCGGGCACAATGACCAACTTGCGCGCATCGTCATGACGACTCTCGTGATAGCCCTTGATGACCATCAGTCCTGTCAGCTCACCATGAGCACCAGCAAAGGGCTTCAGGGTGAAGGCATAGAGGCCCGTCAGCTCGCAGAGGGAGCGGCAGAGCAGTGTGCAGACAGCCTCGGCTCCCTGCACCGTCTCTGCAGGCTGCAGAGGATGGAGCGAGGCAAACTGCGGCAGCGCAGCCATTTCCTCGTTGATCTTAGGGTTGTACTTCATCGTGCAGGAACCCAGCGGATAGAAACCGTTGTCCACGCCGAAGTTATTGGCAGAGAGATTGGTGTAATGCCTGACAACGGTCATCTCGTCGCACTCAGGCAGCTGTGCGTCTTCCTTACGACGCATGGTTTCAGGCACCTTGTACTCACCAAAGTTGTTCTTGGGAAGAGAATAGCCCTTGCGACCCTCTTGCGAGAGTTCGAAAATCAAGTTTCCGTATAGTCGATTGTTCATATCAGTTCAATTAATTGGTCAATCTCTTCCTTCGTTCGTTTCTCAGTTACTGCAAACATGATCTGGTCATCAGCCACCTTGACTCCTCCGAAGATGCCATGCTCGACGAAACGACGCTGCAAGGCATCGACATCGCCGTCATAACGCACGACGAACTCGTTGAAGAAAGGCTGGTCGTAAACCAAAGAGAAATGGCCTGTGGCCACAAGCTTGTCGCACAGATAGTGGGCACCTGCATAGCTCAGCTCTGCGGCCTCTTTCAAGCCCTGCTTGCCCATGAGCGACATATAGACAGTGACAAAGAGAGCCATCAGACTCTGATTCGAGCAGATGTTAGACGTAGCCTTCTGGCGACGGATATGCTGCTCACGAGCCTGCAAGGTCAGCACGAAGGCGCGCTGTCCGCGGTTGTCCATCGTCTTTCCTACGATGCGTCCTGGCATCTTGCGGATAAGCTTCTCCGTGCAGCACATATAGCCCACATAAGGTCCGCCAAACTGCATGGGGATGCCCAGGCTCTGCCCGTCGCCCACTGCGATATCGGCTCCCAGTTCGCCAGGAGTCTTCAGCACAGCCAGGTCGGCTGCTACGCTGTTCATGATAAACAGCGCCTTCTGAGCATGGGCGGCAGCGGCAAAGTCGGAATAGTCCTCTACGATGCCATAGAAGTTGGGCTGCTGAACGATAACACCGGCCACACCACCCTGAGCCAGTTTCTCTTCCATGTCTGCCTTCGAGGTGAGACCATTCTCGGCAGGAATCATCACGATGTCAATGCCGTGGAAATGAGCATAGGTCTTCACGACAGCCAGCGTCTTGGGATCGACGGTCTCCGACACCAGTACCTTGTTCTGTTTCTTGCCTGCAGCCACAGCCATCATCATTGCCTCAGCAGTGGCTGTAGTGCCGTCATACATCGAGGCATTCGAGATATCCATGCCTGTCAGCTCGGCCATCATCGACTGATACTCGAAGATATAGTGCAGCGTGCCCTGCGAGATCTCGGCCTGATACGGCGTGTAGCTGGTGAGAAGCTCTGAGCGTGACAGCAGCTGGGGGATGACGGAAGGGGTGTAATGATCGTAGACGCCGGCACCAGCAAAGCACACCAGCTGACGATTCTGCGCACCAAGACGCTCAAACAGCTGTCTCACCTCCAGTTCGCTCATTTCCGAGGGCAACTGATAGTCGCCACGAAAGCGCACTTGTTCAGGCACCTCCGCATAGAGCTCATCGAGGCTCTTGACGCCCACAACATCCATCATGGCTTGCAGGTCGGCCTCGGTATGGGGGAAGTATTTATACATCTTTTGCGAAATGTCGAAATACAGGAATATCGAAATATCGAAAAAAACATCAAGCCTTCTCGCAGAAAGCCTCGTAAGCAGCAGCATCCATCAGGCTATCCAGCTCAGCCTTGTCGCTCAGCTCCACCTTGATGATCCAGTTCTCATAGGCATCCTGATTCAGCAGCTCAGGCTGGTCGTCCAGGGCATCGTTCACCTCGACGATGGTGCCACTGACAGGCGAGATGATGTCGCTGGCAGCCTTCACGCTCTCCACAGCACCAAACTCCTCGCCGGCCTCCACCTCGTCATCCACCTCGGGCAGGTCAACATAAACCACGTTGCCCAGTGCGTGCTGGGCAAAATCGGTGATGCCGATGAATCCGAAATCACCTTCTACTCTCACATACTCATGCGACTCGCTGTAATAGAGTCCTTCAATCACTTTTGCCATAATATTGTACAATTTTTATAGTATTAACAGATTAATCTTTCTTATAGTGCTTATCGTAGAAACGCTTCTTCACCACCACGCCAGGGAACACCTTCTTGCGGATCTGCACCTGCAGCTCAGTGCCAAGCTTGGCATACGGTGTGTCGACGAGTGCCATGCAGACGCTCTTGTCGCTGCTGATGGTGTGATAGCCTGTGGTCACCTCACCAATAGCCTCACCGTCGGCATTGAGCACTGTATAGCCATGACGGGGGATTGCCTTGTCCTTGAGCTCGATGCCAACGAGTTTCCTGGCCACGCCCTCTGCCTTCTGACGAGCCAGCGCCTCACGGCCTACGAACTCCTCCTTGTCGAGCTTGACGAAGATGCCAAGTCCAGCCATGATGGGAGAGATCTCCTCTGAGAGTTCATCGCCATAGAGCGGCAGACCAACCTCGAAGCGCAGCGTGTCGCGGCATCCCAGTCCACAGGGCTTGCAGCGGCCTGAGGCCAGGAGCTTGTCCCAACAGTCGTTGATGAAAGCCGGCCCAGCATAGATCTCGAAGCCGTCCTCACCCGTATAACCCGTACGGCTGACAATCACGTCGCCAATGGTCTTCACGGTATAGAATGTCAGCTCCTTGCACTCCAGCCCCAGCACCTCTTCTACTACAGCCTCTGCATCAGGACCCTGCACGGCCAGCTGGCCATAGTCGTCGGAGAGGTTGCGCAGGTCGATGTCGAAGCCTTCAGCCTGCTGCTGCATCCATGCCCAGTCCTTGTCGATATTAGCAGCATTGATGACGAGGAAGAAGTCCTGATCGCCCATCTTGTAGACCAGAAGGTCGTCGACGGTGCCACCATGCTCATAGCACATCATGCCATAATACACCTTGCCGATGGGAGCATCCTTCACGTCGTTGGTGAAGATGTGCTGCACATAGCGCTCAGCATCGTTGCCCTTCACGCTGACCTCGCCCATATGGCTCACGTCGAAGACACCACAGGCCGTGCGTACAGCCTGATGCTCGTCAGTGATGTTCGTGTACTGGATAGGCATCTCAAAGCCTGCAAAGGGCGACATCAGTGCTCCCAAGGCTACATGTTTGTCGTAGAGACAAGTCTTTTTCATTTACGATTACGATTTACAGATTTACAATGTATTTAATTCACACAATTTCTCTATCTCCGACACTTCGTCAGGTGTCAGCATCCGCTCGCCCACGCACAGCATCTGGATGATGCGTGCCTTGAGCTCGTCCAGACTCAGCGACGTATGGTCCTTCAGCAGCGTGATGCGCTGACGCACGCTCTGAATGCCTTTCTTCTGCAGTTTCTCGCTGCTGGGAGTGATGGCCTGTAGCATGTGGTCCATATTCGTGTCGTAGAGCAGCGTGCCATGCACGATACAATGGCCGCCCAGCTTATAGCAGGCAGTGCCACTCACCTTCCTCCCGTCTATCAGCACATCGTTATGACTGGTGCCCACGGCCTCGATACCCAGGCTGCGGAGCACCAGCATCATCATACCCATAAACCTGTTGAAGGCCAGGCCCACGTTCTCTTCACGGGTGACATACGACAGCATCACATTGCCTTTGTCGGCATAGACGCATCCGCCTCCGCTCTTCCGCTGGAACATCCGGATGCCATGCTCCTGACAGTAGGACACGTTCACCTCGTTCTCCTGAACCTGATTGCGGCCATAGATTACGCTGGGCTCCACCTGCCACATGAAGAAGAGGTCGTCCTCGTCATCGATATGGCGTGCCACCCATTCCTCCATGGCCAAATAGAACGACAAAAGCCGTTCTTCAGTAAGCTGGGCAGGCAGGACAACGCACTTCATAGACGTAAGGTCTCGATTCAGTTTGCAAATTTACTGATAAAATATGTAACTGCCAAACATTTTGCGAAATTTATTTTTCGCAATGATATCGCAGTTGACCTATTCGTGCGCAGCCGCTCCCCGCCTGATTGTGGCGTTCAGCCTATTTCAGTCCTTCCCAGTCCTTACGTGGCACAAAGATATTGACGTAGAGTGAGGGGCAGCTGTTCACCTTGTACAGCTGAGGTCCCTTCCAGGGAAGCATCACTGACACTGAGCGCTGCTGGGTGCTCCAGGCATTGCCGCTGAGGATGTTCAGCTGATAGACTTCACCCTGCAGCATCTCGCTCTCCTCGCCCCAGGTCTCCTCCCTGCCGATGGTCATGTTGACGGTATAGGGCTCAGTGGGGTTGTAGCCGTTCTCCTTCGTGGCACCCTCAAGCACGGCGGCAGGCAGGCATCGCTGCACATAGGGGTCGTCGACAGGCGAGTGCTTCGACATCTCCATGTGGGCTGGCAGCTGGCGCATGATCTCCCTGAAGCAGGTAAATCCTGTGATCATCTCGATACACTGCTCACCTTCGTCATGGTTGCGGCCCCACATCTCGAATGCCATAGGCAGCATGGCGGCAATGCCATAGGGCGTCTTGCCCAGCAGCTGCTCGTAGACGGTGGAGAACTCATCCAGGTCGCTGGGCACATTGGTGAACGTCACCTTGCCCTTTGCCCCTGGCACATAGTTTTTTTCCATGTTGCCCGTCATCGTATAGACATGACTGCCGTAGGTCAGCGTGTTTCCGTCCAAGCTCCAATCCCCGTCAGACGACTGACCGTCGGCCTGTATCACAGAGGCGATGCCCTCAGGCAGCCCCTGACCGCCGTTCTTCTTGCCTGAACACGCTGCGACAGCGACGCCCAGCAGGAGACAGGCACAAATGTATAATTGTTGTCTTCGCATAATTGATAGTTTATTTTCTGATTAGTTTTCCTCCTACGATATACACGCCACGAGGCAGGCTGCCCCAGTCCTCTACGCGTCCGGCCATGATGCCCTGCAGCGTGTAGACAGGGGTATCAGCAGGCGATGCAGCCCTGTCGACGGCTTTGACAGAAGAGTACAACTCGTCGTCGTTGCTCAGGAACACATCTTCGAAATAGATGATACCAGCCTTCTTGAAGCGGAACTCCACCATGAAGATCTTGGCCGGATCGATGTAGCTGTTGTTGTTATAGTACTTCAGACGGTTGAGGTCGATGCTCACCGTCGTACGATTGTCGATGGTGTCGCGATAGCCTGCACTGCTGACCTTGGTGCTGGGCAGCACCCTCACCTCGGCATCGCACTCCTGCGGCTCCTTGAGTTTCACCACGAGGTACTTATAGGCCGACATGTCGGCTCCATTGCTGTAGACCCATCCTGCCTGTCCGCCAGCGCTGAGCGTCAGCGCACGGGTCTCCTCGTCATATTTCATGGTGCCTGCCAGCTTCTGGATGAAGCTAGACTTGAAGGGGAAGAAGCTCACGTCGACATGGAACGTTCCACGTGACTGGTTCCTGCAGAAGTCGGTATAGACTGCCTCTGCCATTCCCTTGCCCTCATGGCGGGGTGAGAGGGCACCGTTTTCGAAGACGACATCCTCACTGGTGAAGTCGGTATAGGCCGACACGTTCTCCTTATGCCCGTCCTCGAAGGTGGCAGTGATGCCTCCTGGGATGCGGTCGCCAGGCACTGCACTCACCTCGCTGGGCACATCGAGGCTCTTGGCCGAGTAGAATTTCTTCTGCTGTGATGGGATTTGGTAGTCGGCTTCTGCCATCAGCTCACGTCCCATCAGCTTCAAGGCTTCGAAGGCATAGCGCTTGCCAATGATGCGATAGCCCAGAGGATTGAAGTGCCAGGGATCCTTTCCGTTGCCTGGACAGTCTTCCGAACTGACGACATGCGACGTGGGAACTACCGACGGCATGCGAGCCACCTGCGTATTGTGGGCATAGCACGAGCCGCCGTTCTCCTGGCGCAGCGTCTCGCCCACGAACAATGGCACTGTGTCGGCACTGAGTCCCAGGTCGCTGAGCATGTCGTTATAGATCTTCTTCACCATGTTGGGCCAGTTGGGGTCGCCATTGTTCGAGCAGCCCTGATGCAGCAGGATGCCCTTGATGACTCCCTCCTCTTGCGCCTTCTTGGCCATCTCGATGAGGCGTCCGTAGGGATTGCCGCCATAGTGCTGCTTGGCAAGCATCGCCCAGTACTCGTTGGGGTTGTCATTCATTTTCTTCTGGTACTTGTCCTTGTCGAACATCTCAATGGGACTGCCACCCATAGCCACAGGTATCACGCCGATGCGAACGTTGGCAGGCAGGGCTGCCACCATGGTACGTCCGAAGTAGTCGGTAGGACCAAGGCCCCCAACAGGGTTCACCAGTGGGGGAATGGCCTTATACCAATGTCCCATGACACGTGCAGGACTGCTGAAGTTGCAGGTTGCCAACAGGCGGAAACGCTCGTCGACATTGCTTCTGTCCATACTCTCAGGCTGGGCATTGCCCTCCATGTTCGACTGTCCGAAGCACAGATAGATGTAGAAGTTAGGATCGACGTCGGCCTTTGCTCCAGGGAGCAGGGTGGCCAACAGCACCCCAATGATCAGTAGTCGTCTCATTTGAATCGTGTCATTATAGGTTTTCCGGTGTACTGCAAATCTTTAACGTACTTGATGTTACTGTTCTCTTCCACCATGAGCACCTTGAACGTGCGCCGTTTTGACATGCCGTCAAAGTTGCCCACGCGCTTACCAATAGTCAGGCGCTGGCGCTGTTGTTCCCAATCGAAGTAAATGGTCGAACTTGCTCCCTGCTCATAGTCCGTGGTCGTGCCATCGTCCTCATAGAGCGTGAAGGATCCGTCAGCGCCAGGAAACACCATCACGCGGTCGCCGTCCAAAGGCAGAATGCTGCCAGCTCTCACAAAGACAGGAATGTAGCTGAGGTCTACGTCTGTAGTTACCGTCTGCCCTCCGTCATAGTGCTGCAGCGTGTGATAGTCATACCATCCGCCCTTGCTCTTGGGCAGATAGGTCTTCCACTTCGTGACACCAGGCTCAGTGACCGGACTGACGAGGAGTGAACGTCCGAACATATACTCATGCTTCTGACTAAGTGCCTCAGAATCGTCGGCAAAGTCGAACACCAGCGGGCGCATCAGCGTCGAGCCCTTGAACGAGACTTCAGCCGTGTTACTATAGATATAAGGAAGCAGTTCATACCGTCTCTTCAGGTTCGTAGCGATGATCCGTTGAGCCTCGGCCCCATAGTTCCAGGGCTCAGTATTGCTCATGTAGCCGTGGACGCGCATCAGGGGCAGATAGACGCTGATCTCGATCCAGCGCAGCATGCGCTCGATGTAGGCCTGGTCGTTGTACTGATTGCCAGGACGGAAGAATCCGCCTGCATCGTAGGTCCACCAGGGGATGCCTGCTGCCTGCATGCCCAGGCCGGCCACGATCTGCCGACGCAGGGTCTCCCAGTCGTTGCCTACATCGCCGCTCCACATGGCCGATCCATAGCGCTGGATGCCAGGGAAGCCGCAGCGGGTGAGGATCATAGGCCGACGGCCAGGAGCATCACGCCGCAGGCCTTCGTACACGGTCTTGTTCACCAGCAGCGGATAGACATTGCGCACCAGCTCGCCAGCCCATTGGCCGTTGTTCACTCGGCGGCCAGCCAGGTCATCGTTCTCGGGCTCAGTAGCATCCTGCCACCAGGCGTCGATGCCCAGGGGCACTAGACGCTGGCTGAAGTTCTGCCAGTAGGAAGCGGCTGCCTGAGGATTGAAAAAGTCAATCCAGTCCGTACCAGGGATATAATAGTTGTCGGCACCCATCTGGCGGCCTACTTCCGAGTTCTTGTCGATTTTCGACCACACGCTGAGCATCAGCCTTTTGCCCATACGGTGCAGGCTGTCGGTCAGCGCCTTGGGATCAGGATAATGGTCTTCGTCGAAGCGCATGGCGTTCCAGCCATACTTGCCCCAGTACTGCCAGTCCTGCACGAGCACGTCGACGGGCAAGTGCTCCTGATCAAACCTGTTGGCCGTCTGCAGGATCTCCTCTGAACTGTGGTAGCGCTCACGGCAATGAATATAGCCCAGCGCCCAGCGTGGCATCAGCGGAGCCTCGCCCGTCAGCTCGCGATAGGAGGCGATGATCTCGTCGGCAGAGCCTATGAAGACGGTATAGTCGACTGCCGTAGCCACTGGCGAGCGCAGCACCGTCAGGTCCTTCACCTTCTGATAGTAGACCACAGGGTTGTCGCCACGCGAGAGCTCGGCTGTCAGCGTATGGCGGCCTGCCTTCAGCGGAACGATGGTCGAGGCCGTGGGAGGCAGCCACGTGTTCTGCATCTCGATGACTGTCTGTCCGTCGATGGTGAGGTTATGGCGGCGTGCCATCTTCTGACCCACGTCGAGCAGCAGCGAGTAGTCGCCGTCCTCGGTCAGGTCGATGGTGGCCTGGAACATGTTGCGCTGGCGCACTTCGCGCCGTCCTCCCTCCGTAGAGGTGACATTCACCACCTCTGAAGTCTGGCGACGCATGTGGGTAGTGTCAGGCAGCAGTCTGACCTGCTGGTCGCTAGGATTGAAATCCACCAGACCGTAGTTGTTCCACAGCACGCCATAGCCCTTGCTCGAGAGCAGCATGGGGATGGAGATCTGGGTGTTGACCTGCGTCAGCCGGCGCTGCAGGCCTCGGACATTGGCATAGCCGTCCTGGAATTGTCCCAGGCCGAAGAGGCACTCGTCCTTGGGCGAGGGAATGATGAGCGTGGCCTGGCTGCCTTCCATCTGGTGACCTGTGGCCCTGAAGACGGCCTTGCCAGTCTTGTCGCTCACCGTCAGCACCTGGCGCTGGGCATCCACGTCGACCTTCACAGAGGCATCTTTCACCTCGTCGTGCTTCACATAGAGCCAGTCGGGCAGGTCGCTGTCCGACTGCTGCTCAGCATACTGTATGCGCACGGCATTCTTGGCCACGGGGGTCACCGTGAGCTGTCCTTTGCCGAAGGGCACTGTCTTGGCCTGCAGGCTCATGCTGCAGAGTAATGTTGCTAAAAGGAGGATTTTCTTCATAGCCGGAAGTCTCATTTCATAGTCTCGAACTGAGCGTTCTTCTCGATGGTCCAGCCCTCACGCTGCAGGATGGCCGGCTTGTCGCCCTTGAACATCTTGGCTCCCTCCTGACTGCCTTTCAGCTGCCAGTCGAGCCAGGCCAGGGCCACCACTGAGAACTCGCCGCCGAAGGGACGGCCATAGGTGCCGCCGTGACCCACGGGCAGGTTGGTGGCGCAGGCAGGCACATGGTCGATGCGATGGAAGTCGTCCATGCCATTGCCATAGGCGATGTCGGTCTCGCCGCCCAGGATATAGATGATCGACGAGTGGATCTCCTTCAGCTTCGACTTCGGGGGCATAGGCATGCCACCCACGGCACTGCCGGCATTCTCCTGGTTGAACAGGCCGCTGTTGCACACCATCAGCGTCTTGATGCGAGGGTCGGCACAGTTATAGAGGGTCTGCAGACCGCCACACGACATGCCTGCTACGGCGATGTTCTTCACGTCGATCTTCTTATAGTAGGGCGAGTTCTTGTCGGCATTCTGGGCGATCACCCAGTCCATCGACTCCAGCTGCTGCTCAGTGGTCGACATGGCTCCGCGATAGCGCTCACCTTCCTTGGGCATATAGCCCGTAGCCACCACGATATAGCCGTGGGAGGCAATCTCGTTGAGGAAGTTCACATGCTCGAAGGGAGAGTTGGCACAGGCGCCGTTGCCCCACACCAGCACGGGCAGGGGGTTCTTGTCGCTGAACGGTGCCAGGTCCTGAGGCACGAAGATGGTGTGGGCAGCCAGCGTGGGCTCCGTCTTCATCACGGCTTTGAAGGGTCCGCTGCCGCCGTTCTCCACGATGCGCGAGGCGGGCTCGTCGTCAGTTGTCATACTCATGTTCACCATTGCCAGAGCCACCAGGGCCACGGCTGCTGAAAGGAATCTTTTTGTCTGTTTCATAACGGTATAGGTTTTAGTTCATAATTTGCTGGCAAAGGTACTACTTTTTCTGCAAACCAAGTTTGTTTTATCGACAAAAATCTTTCGATTGTGTCACATAACTGCAGAAAATGTCGCCCTCCATGCCGCCGTTCGCATTTTTATTCGTACCTTTGCCCCTGAAAAGATAACATCAAACCACAAACAGACATGAAAAGGATCTTCACCACACTCGTACTCGTCATCGCTGTACTGGGCGCACAGGCACAGCTGCTCTATCAGATCACAGGCAAGGGACTGCAGCAGCCCTCCTATATCATTGGCACCTATCACCTGGCAGAAGCCTCGTTTGCCGACTCCATACCTGGCCTCCCACAGGCACTCGAACAGTGCCAGCAGGTCTACGGCGAACTGGTGATGGACGACATGACCTCGCCCGACAACATCGCACGCCTGCAGCAGGCCATGATGCTGCCTGAGGGAACCACCATCCAGCAGCTGCTCAGCAGCGACGAGATGGACCGCCTCAACGCTTATATGCGAGGACTCATGGGCATGGACATGACCAATCCGCTGATAGCCCAGCAGCTGGGCAATATGCGGCCCTCCACCCTCAGCACGCAGTTCGCGCTGCTCACCTTCATGAAGAAGCACGGAACGATCATAACGGATCTGAGTAATCAGTTCGACCAATATTTCCAAAGGTACGCGCGCGAGCACGCGAAGGAAGTGGGAGGGCTGGAGACGCTCGACTTCCAGATCAAGGTGCTCTATCAGGGGCAGACGCTCGAAAGACAGAAGGAACTGCTGATGTGTCAGGTCGACAATGCGCAGTTCATGGACGAGATGGCCGAGGATATCATCAAAGCCTTCTACAGCCAGGATCTCGACGCCATAGAGCAGGCGATGGACAGGAAGCTAGACTCCTCGTGCGACAGCACGCCTGAGGAGAACGCACAACTCATCACCGACCGCAATGCCGACTGGCTGACCAAGATGCCGTCGATCATGGCCGACAAACCTACTTTCTTCGCTGTGGGTGCTGCCCATCTCGCGGGCGACGATGGCGTGCTCAGCCTCCTGCGCAAGGCCGGCTACACCGTCAGTGCTGTCACCAAGTAACTGGGGTAAAATAAGCGAGAGGGACCTCTTCTTTCTTGCCGAGAATGGTCCCTCTCCTTCATCTCCAAAGTCTTCCATATGACGTCTAAAGTGTAGTGTCGCGTTTCTGGTTGCAAAGTTACGAATTTATCTGCATACCATCGTTGTCGATTTTGATCAAAATGAAGGCCTCGAAAAACTTTTTTTGTACAAAACAGACAATTTCGGGATGGTTTTGTAAATAATAATTACTCATGTTACAAATAACAAAGTGCATGTTACAAATAACAAAGTATGTATTGCGCATTTTCTCGTCTAAACGGCAGATGTGGGGACTGCTGATGCTGGCTCTCATCTCGGCCGTCTCCTGCCGCCGTCAGGCCACTGCCGAACCGCCAGTCGTGCTCTCGCCTGAGGAGCTGCGTCTGGCAGCCGTCAGCACCATCGACAGCATCACGCTGCCTGCCCTGACCGACCTCACTGCGATAGCCGGAGCAGAGTGCCTCGACTCGATCACTGCAGCTGCCTGGATGCTCGTCGACGATGCTACAGGTAGAGTCATCAGCCAGCACCACGCTCAGGAGCAGCGCCCCATAGCCTCACTCACCAAGATGATGACCTGCCTGCTGGCGCTCGACCAAGGCAACATGTCCGACACGGTTGTCGTCACGCCCGACGTCTACGTGGCACGCAACTCACGCACGCGACCAGGCGACAGCTATGTGATGCGCCACATGCTCGACGAGATGATGCTCACCAGCGACAACGACGCTGCCTATGCCCTTGCCAAGCACATAGCAGGCGACACGCTCGGCTTCTGCCGGATGATGAACGAGAAAGCTGCCTACCTCGGCATGGACAGCACGCACTTCGCCAATCCCAACGGGATGCCCAACGACAGCAACTACAGCACGGCAAGCGACATGGTGAGGCTGGTGCGCTACTGCCTGCGCGACAGCACCTTCACGGCCATCGTCAGCACGGCGGAGAAGGACGTGCCGCTTGCCGACGGGCGCCACATGCCCTGCCAGAACACCAACATGCTGCTCACCTCCTACGAAGGCTGTATAGGCGTGAAAACGGGCTTCACGCGGCAGGCTGGCCATTGCCTGGCCTCTGCTGCCACTCGTCAGGGATCCACCCTCGTCCTCGTACTCCTCAGCAGCCAGAGCATGGCCTCACGCTTCACAGAGTCTGCCTCCCTCCTGGACTACGGATTCAACGTCCTCGACTCGCTCAGGCATACGCATAGTGTACCAGAGTGTCACATAGAGTATCAGAGTATCAGAGTACCAAAGTAACATTTGCGATTTTCAAAATGGCAGTATGATAGTAACAATTTATAAGTATATATTATTATATTATATATTATTATATATAATAATATATAATATAAGAAACACCTGCAAATGAAAATGAAAATAACGAAATGTTACTCTGGTACTCTGATACTCTGGTACTCTTTCGACTCTGATGTCGATGTCGCTATGTGTGCCATGCTGACAGGGAAATAAGACGGAAATAAGAAAGTTGCAAGTCGCTGTGATATAGCTCGTTAGGCTGTTTTTGGGGGGGGATTTTCAGAGGATTTTTGGCCAAAAATTTGGTTGGCATTATTATTTTTTGTACCTTTGCCCTTGCTTAAGTGAAGCAGCGGCGATTGTGGGCTGCGGCTCTGCCTTCGCCTTGCACCATAATTGCACACTAGTTTAAAAAGCTGTTGCGAGAACAGACAATCAACAATCTTTAGTCCCATGAGCACCCGACGGCTCTGAATGCGCATGAAGACGGTACCGCATGCGCACGACGACGGTCGGCGGAGCACATAGTGGCCATCCCTGATGGCGGTGACAAGGAGCCGCAGCCGGCGCGGCGCCCGTCGCGAACAGACAAGACTGCATGATGACAAGTCTATGTGAAACGTCATTCTATGAAGGATAAAAAAATAAGTGAGGTATGTCCTCGATACCTCACTTATAGCTCACCAGAGAGCGCTGGCGGAGCAGATCAATCCTCTACGGTGATGGGCTTGTACTTGGGTACGAGAGTCTTCATGATAAACCAGCCGATGAGGTAGGCTACGGCGCAGATGCAGAAGACTACCATATAGGCAGCAGGCTTGCCCTCGAAGCCGAAGAACTGGAAGGAGCCTCCCTGAGCAGCTGCCCAGTCGAAGAACTTACCGCTGCCGAGGTTGATCGACATCGAGCCGATACCTCCAGCCATTGTGCCCAGACCGACGATGGTGCCGATGGTAGACTTCGGGAACATGTCGCCGATGGTGCTGAAGAGGTTGGCTGACCATGCCTGATGACCAGCGCCTAGCAGACCAATGAGGATGGCGGGCCACCAGGGGCTGATGGCTCCCAGAGGCTGGGCGAAGAGGCCGAGGACGGGGAAGCAGGCGAAGATGAGCATGGCACGCATGCGGCCCAGGTAGGGGTTCATGCCTTTCTTCTCGACAAAATAGGTAGGCAGGTAGCCTCCGCCGATGCTGACGACGGTGACGATGGCATAGAGGGTGAAGATGAGCAGGATGCCCATGGTCGAGTCGCTGGTGTAGCCGTACTGGTCGCTGAAGTAGGCGGGAGCCCAGAAGAGGAAGAACCACCATACACCGTCGGTCATGAACTTGCCCACGAGGAAGGCCCATGTCTGCTTGAAGGTGAAGCACTTGAAGAAGGGGATGGTCTTCTCTTCCTTCACCTGGTCACGGTTCTGTGCCTCGGCAATGTCGTTGTCCTGCTCGATATAGTTGAGCTCAGCCTGGTTGACGCGCTTGTTCTGGGCGGGCTTCTCATAGAGCCACATCCACAGGCCCATCCAGATGAAGCCGAGGGCACCGATGATGATGAACGCCATCTCCCAGCCCCATGCACGTGCGAGCAGAGGAATGCTGGCAGGAGCGGCGAGGGCACCTACAGAGGCGCCGCTGTTGAAGATGGAGGTGGAGAAGGCACGGTCCTTCTTGGGGAAGTACTCTGCCGTGGCCTTGATGGCTGCTGGGAAGTTGCCGGCCTCACCGACGGCGAGGATAAGACGGCAGGAGAGGAAGAGCCATACGCTGATGGTGGTCAGGGCTGTGATGCTGCCGCCGGCGAGTCCCAGGGCTGCCCATCCGCAAGCGGCATGGAGGCATGCTCCGATGGACCATACGAAGATGGCGATGAGGTAGCCCTTCTTCGTGCCCATCCAGTCGATGAACTTACCTGCGAAGAGATTGGCAATGGCATAGAACAGCGAGAACATGCCGGTGATGGTGCCATAGTCTGAGTCGGTCCAGTGGAAGTCTGGCGCGATGAAGTCTTTCCATGTGAGTGAAAGCACCTGGCGGTCCATATAGTTGATGGTGGTGGCCAGGAAGAGCAGTCCGCAGATTACCCAGCGGAAGTTACTCATTTTCGTGGTTTGTACTGGTGTCATGATATGAATTTAGATTTTAGAATTTAGAATTTAGATGTATCGCCTTTGGGCGAGTAGGATGTGTGAATTTAGAATTAAGAATTCAGAGTTGTTTGGAGGCCATGTTTTTACGCTTCGTCTTGATGATGGTGACTAGCATGCGCTTTATTTCCTCGCCATCGTCAAAAAGAGAACGAAATTGGTTTTCATCAATATCGTTGACATTCTTGAGTAAGCGCAGCCAATAGAGTGTTTCGTTGCACTCTTTCAGGGAAATGTATAACTTGGCCAGGAAATCGTTGTCGCTGATAGCGCACTCTGCTTCAGAGTAATTAGCACCTATACTCATTCCACTACGCAATATCTGGTCAATTATACGCTTACCTCTCTTCTCTTTGTCCAAGTAGCGACACAGATTCACAATCCTTGTAGCAAACAGGATACATTTCTCGTCGAACATCTTGCTGAAGTCGCTCATATACTTCTTAAATGTTACTTTCTACTCGGCAAAGCCGATACATCTAAATTCTAAATTCTTAACTCTTAATTCCGTCAACGGATGTCTATAACGGGAATATTGTCCTTGTCGTTATAGTAGAGGTTCTCGCCGGCCATGCCCCAGATGAAGGTGTAGTAGTAGGTGCCTGCGGCGGCATGCATGCTCCACTCGGGCGACATGATGGCCTGCTCGTTGTGCAGCCAGACTACACGGCTCTCCTGAGGCTCACCCATGATGTGAGCGATGGTCTGGCCCTCAGGCAGGTTGAAGTAGTAGTAGGCCTCGATACGGCGACCGTGGGTGTGGGGAGGCATGGTGTTCCAGGCAGCACCCGGGTTGAGCTGTGTCAGGCCGAGCTGCAGCTGGCAGGGACCCTCCTCGAGCACATCGTTGACGATGAGCTTGTAGACGGTGCGGTTGTTGCACTCCTCGAGCGAGCCTACGGGTCCCCAGACGGCAGCCTTCAGCGATCCCTTACGTCCGTCGAGGGTGATCCACTGGGTCTTGTAGTGCTGGTGGGCAGTGGCGCTGTTGAGGTAGAACTTGGCAGGCTTCTGCGGGTCCTTCGAGCGGAAGAGCACCTCCTTGTTGACGTCCTTGTCCTTGGCGATGTGTCCGCGTCCGATGTAGAGTGCCTCCTTGGGTGAGAGGGCATACTCCTTGCCGTCGACGATGACGGTGCCGTCGCCCTCGCCGCAGTTCACCACGCCTAGTTCACGGTTGTAGAGGAAATACTTGTCCTTGATGCCTGGATCGACATCGAGTCCCAGCTCCAGGAAGTTCTCGAGCTTGAGGGTTTTGTTCACTGGCATTGCTCCTCCGAAGATGAAGCGGTCGTAGTGTGAGTAGGTGAGGTTGATCTCGTCGGCCACCATCACTTTCTCCATGACGAAGCGCTCGCGCAGCGTCTTTGTGTCGTAGTGCTTCACGTCTTCCGGATGGCAGGCCGTCTGGAAGTTGACTTTCTGCTGGGCGCTGAGTCCCAGGCAGGCGCCCATGATCAGGGCAGCTGAAAGAATGATTCTCTTCATGGGGTTGAGTTATTGATTGTTTTGTTCTTTGTTTGCTTTGTCTTCCCTGACGATGCGGCGGCGATTGATGACGACCATGGCGATGGTGATGATGGTCATGACGCCAGCACCGACGTACTGAAGGTTGTTGACACACTTGTAGATGCACCATCCAAGGAGCGAAGAGGCGAAGTCGAGTGCGCCGCCCTCAAATCCAGAGGGTATGTCGGCAGCCTTGTCTGCGGTCTGCTCGAACACGGCATGCGCTGCCTGCGTGAAGGCGGGAGCCATGTCAGTGACGAAGTAGAGTCCGATGGCCAGTGCCACGAGTCCGATGATGAAGGTCTTCACCACATTACCCTTGGTGAAGGGGAGCACCAGCGGGAAGAGGTAGAACATGCCGGCGAGCGATGCCAGGGGCAGGAACTGATTGCCTGGCAGGATGACGGCGAGGCCCAGGGCCACGGGGATGAGCAGCAGCGATACGACCAGCGTCGTAGGATGGCCGATGACCACTGCCGGCGACATGCCGATGTAGACCTTCTTGCCGTTGAACTTACGCTTCACCACTTCCTGCGTCTTCTCAGCGATGGGCTTCAGTCCCTCAATGAAGAGCGAGGTGATGCGTGGTATGAGCTCCATCACAGCACCCATGGTGACGCCCAGGAACAGGACCTTCTTCACGTCGAGCTGTGCCAGCACGCCGATGAGCATGCCCACGATGACACCCAGCACGAGGGGCTCGCCCAGCACGCCGAACTTCTTCTTCAGTCCCTCAGCGTCGATGTTCAGACGGTCGAAGCCGGGAATCTTGTCGAGTGCCTTGCCCACGACGAGTGCGAAGGGCACGAAGCTCTGGCAGAAGGGCTGTGGTATGGAGATTCCCTCCCATTCGGGATAGTATGTCTGGAACTTATTGGCAGTCATGTCGGCCATGCACAGGGTGATGATGTAGCACACGATGGCGGCGAAATAGCCCCATGCCAGCGACTGATCCATGACGAAGTAGGCCACGGCGCCGATGAAGGCGAAGTGCCAGTAGTTCCAAAGGTCGATATTCACTGTTCGCGTGCATTTCGTGATAAGCAGGAGGAAGTTCACACCCAGGCAGATGGGAATGATGAGTGCTCCGACGGCAGTGTTGTAGGCTACGGCGGCAGCGGCAGGCCATCCCATGTCGAACACCTTCAGCTGGAGGTGATAGAGGTTGGAAATCTCCGACAGCGGGTCGCCGAAGTTGTTAGTGAGCAGGGCTGTGACGATGCCCAGTCCGACGAATCCCACGCCGACATAGAGTCCGCTCTTGAGTGAGCGTCCAAACTTCAAACCGATGCACACACCAATGATGGTGAACAGGATGGGCATCATGACCGATGCTCCCAGACTGATGATGTAACTAAAGACTTGTTCCATGTTGAATGTATTATTTTTGAATCGTTTTTAGCGTAGTTCGGTGCAAAAGTACTAATTTTTATCGAGAAACACGCAAAAAGGCGAAAAAAAGTTGCAATTAATTTACATTGAGGGTGATGAGGATGGAGTTGTCGTCCATCACCTCCTCTTTTTCCACCTCCATGTTCTCAGGCAGGTTCTGCATCACTCGCTCATAGGTATAGCTCTGCACGTTGTTGCAGTATTCATCGTAGATCTGGTCGAGCTCCTCCAGAAACTTGTCGACGCAGTTGATGCTGTCGATGAGGATGCTGAAAGCCTCTTCAGGGGTGTTGCGCACGTATGTCAGGCTGCCCTCTGCGAAGGATGCCTTGATGCGGTTTTCGGATATCTCCTCGACTGAAGCACCATGCTCAGTAAGGGTTTTCTTGAGCATGCGGTTGTCGGCATAGCGAGAGAGAATGGGTTGGCGGCTCTTCTCTGGCTGCATGCAGTTGCTCTTGATAGCATCTTTCGATGCATTGGCAGTGGCTATGACAGCGATGGCGAGCGGTATCAGTATTGCGGACATTGACATAGTGATGGGGGTGTTACGTTGTTGTATGATGTTGTAGGGTGAAATGCTGTTTGAGGGCGTTGAAGTCGCCCATGCCGTTGAACCGGGCGATGCCGTCGGGAGTGATGCGCACCTCGATGGTGTTTCGCTGGAAATCACTCATCTGGTAGCGCTGGGTAAGGAAGATGAATCGCTGGTTGTCGCTGCCCACCATAGGCCGTCGGAAGCTGCGCTGCTGCTCGATGTAGGGGCCGTCTACGAGGACGTCGGTGTGGCTGAGAGCCTCATCCCAGAGCGGGTTGTGGGCAGCCAGCAGCTCGTCGTGGGTATAGCCTGTAAAGACGATGGTTGAGAGTCCTCGTTCCCAGGCTTTCCTTGTGAGTGCTGCCAGCGCCTCAGGCTGCAGGAAGGGCTCTCCGCCCAGGATGGTGATGCCCTCGACGTCGGAGTGGCTCAGTGCCTGGCTGATGATGTCGTCGACGCTCATGAGCAGCCGTGGTGACGTGTCCCAGGTGTCTGTGGCAAAGCACCCTGGGCAGTGACGATGGCAGCCCTGCATCCAGATGCAGCACCTGATGCCGGGCCCCTCGGCCTTGGTATGTGGCTCTATGCGATGGACGTTGATCATGGGCAGTCTAGAAGTCGAGTTTGCGCCCTGATGGGGTCTCAGGGGCAGAGGGCTCGTCGGACGTAGATGTGGCAGAGCAGGTAGCCATGTCCTGCACCTGAACCACAAAGTGGGGCTTGAGCTGGATGGCTTCGCAGAACTCGTCGACCGACTTGAAGCCGCCTCTCTCATTGCGGATGCCAATGGCTTTCCTCGCCAAGATCATCGACACGCCAGGCAGGGAGGCCAGCTGTGTGACGTCACAGGTGTTGATGTCGATAGTCTCAGCTGGGGCTGTGGCTGCTGCTGGACGGGGCGCAGCCTGTCTGGGTGCTGTCTGCTGGCTGGGAGTAGTGGGCTGTGTGGTCTCCTGACGAGAGGCATTCTGGCGCTCCTCAATCCGCCGACGCAGTTTCTCGCGGGCTTCATCCACAGAGTTGGTGATGCCCTGCTCCCTGTGCATGCGCTGGCGCTCTAGCTCCATCTCGTCTACCCAGTAGCCTTCAGTCTCAATGATGGCACGGCGTCGCAGGTAGTCCTTGCGTACAAGGAAGCAGTGGACGATACCTCCTAATAAGACAAATATGCCGATAGTAGTACCGATATCCGCTGTGGTTGACTCCTTGTCGGCTTCCGTCAAGGCTAGCCAAAGGGCAAACAGCACGGCATAGCCGGCTCCGATGAGGGTCCACAGGCGTTTCTTGGCTCCGTGGCCGATGATGAGGAATGACACCCAGCACAAGGCGAAAAAACTCCAGATAATCCATAGGGAGTGGCTAAGCTCCCAACCGCTGCCTTTGTGTGTAACGCTCATAATGCTTATTGTATTTCAATGGTTCGTTGTTCTTGCTGAATCTCGCTGACCTCGTTCTCGTAGTATTCCTGTGTGAACTCAGAGTCGACGGCCTGCGCCTCGAGCATCTGCTCCAGCGGCTGGAGGTACTTCAGGCAGGTCTTTCCTTTGATGCCCTGGGTCTTTGTCTCGATCTTCCCGTCGGGATAGATACGGATGGTGATTTGCTTTGACATAATGCGTGGAATTAGAAATCGATTCGTCGTCCACCCATGAACTCCTCGCCAGTATCGACCAGCGAGACGACAGGCGTGGCACTGATGGAGGCGCTGACGGCATTGTCGTTGGCCCATTTGCGAAGGGCGGTGAAGTCGGCTTTGCGCATCTGGCCCATAGGCACGATGCGGCGGATGGTGGTCTCAAAGTCGCGCATCTCCAGGTCGGCAGTGGGATCGCCGTTGACCTTGCGCGAGAAAGCCTCGATGAGGGCGTCGCCTACCCATGCCTCGATCTCGGCACCTGCCAGCACGACATCCTTGCCGAAGGTCTCTTCTCCGCAGAGCCGGGCCAGACGGTCGAGGTCGAAGTGGCTCATGTCGCGCTTCAGCTTCGAGATGTGTATCTCAAGGATCTTCTTGCGCTCCTCGAAGGAGGGGAAGTCAACGAAGAAAATCTCGTCGAAGCGTCCCTTGCGCAGCAATTCTGGTGGCAGGCCGTTGATATTGTTGGCTGTAGCGAAGACGAACACTGGCTCTGTCTTCTCCTGCATCCAGGTGAGCAGGGTGCCGAAGACACGCGTCGACGTGCCGCCGTCGCTTCCTCCGCCCGTGCCGGATAGTCCTTTCTCGATCTCGTCAATCCACAGGATGCTGGGCGCGATGGCTTCAGCAGTACGCAGAGCCAGACGGATGTTTGACTCTGACGAGCCCACCAGACCCTGGAAGATTTTTCCCATGTCGAGGCGCAATAGCGGCATGTTCCACGCTGCAGCGACGCACTTGGCTGTGAGTGACTTACCGCATCCAGGCACGCCCGTCAGCAGCACACCTTTAGGTGCCTTCACGCCGAATGCCTTTGCCGTCTCGTCGAAGCAATGGCTGCGCAGCTCGAGCCATTTCTTCAGCGTGGTCAGTCCTCCCACGTCGCTGAGGTTGAGGTTGGTGTCGATGAACTCGAGGATGCCTGACTTCTTCACGATCTGCTTCTTCTCGTTGAGCAGGTCCTTGAGATCGGCTTCGTCCAGTCTGCGGTCAGAGACGAGCGCCTTCGAGAAGCAGTTCTCAATCTCGACGTTGGTGAGTCCTATCGACGCATTGACAAAGCGCTCGATCAGGTCGTCGTTGACATCGACGGTCACTCCCTGCACGTTGCGATAGCGGTTGACGAAATCGGTAATCTGATTCTTGATATCGTCGCGTGAGGGTAGGGGGAACTCGACGAAGGTCACCTCCTTCTGCAGGTCGTTGCTCAGCTCAAAGGCTGGCGAGACGAGGATGCAGTTGCTTTGGTAGCGGTTGCGGATATTGATGGCGAAATCCTTCAGACGGCGGCGGTAGACGGCATTGTTGGGCGTGCCCGACAGATAGCTGTGGGCATCGCAGAAGACGAAGATGCTCTTGTTGCCCTGCTCACGTGCCTTGCTCTCGCAGAAGTCGATGGCAGCCTTCAGGTCATTGGTCTTCGTGCCGGCCTCCTTGCCGTTCTGCTTCACTCCGTCGGTAGAGTTCCATACATAGAGCTCGTGATGGATCTCCTGTGCCATTTTCTGGATCTCGACGATGGCACGCTCTTCTTCGAACGACTCTATGGCGAGTATGGGATAGCGGGCCTTGAGGTAGTTGATGATGGGTCTTTTTCTGTCCGTATTGTTCATATATGTCTATGGTTTGTCATTGTCCGTAGGGGTCATGTGCTGGTGGCTAGTCTTGGAAATATACGCGTTTCACACGGTTGCTAACGCCTGTGAGCACCTCATAGGGAATGGTGTCGAGCATGTTGCTGAGCACGATGACAGGCAGGTGGGCGCCGAAAATCTCGACCATGTCGCCCTCCTGGCAGTCGATGTCGGTGACGTCGATGAGCGCCACGTCCATGCAGATATTGCCTACATACTCCGCCTTCTGACCGTTGACAAGGCAGTAGCCGTGACGGTTGCCCAGATGGCGGTTCAGACCGTCGGCGTAACCTATGGGGATGGCTGCGATGCGGCTGTCGCGAGTGAGGATGCCCTTGCGGCTGTAGCCTACGGTTTCCTCTTTCTTCACTTGTCGTATCTGCAGGATGGTAGTCTTGAGCGTTGAGACGGCTGTGAGCATGGCATTGGTGCGAGGGTCTACGCCATAGAGCCCGATGCCCAGGCGGCACATGTCGAGCTGGCGCTCAGGGAAGTGTTCGATTCCTGCTGAGTTGCAGATGTGGCGCAGAATCTTATGGGGGAACGCTTCCTGCAGCTGTCGGCTGGCCTGGTCGAAGATTTCAAACTGCCGGCTCGAGAAGTTGTCGAAGTCATCGCTGTCGCTGCCCACGAAATGTGAGAAGACCGAGCGTGGTATGATGGCCGACTGGTGCTTCAGATGGTCGATGAGCGTGTCCATGTCTTTTGCCGGCTCAAAGCCCAGACGATGCATGCCCGTGTCGAGCTTGATATGTACTGGCCATCCTGTGATGCCCTGTCCGCGGGCAGCCTTGATGAGTGCGTCCATCAGCCGGAAGGAGTACACCTCAGGCTCGAGGTCATAGTCGAAGAGTGTCTTGAATGACGACATCTCTGGGTTCATCACGATGATATTCTGCGTGATGCCCGCCTTGCGCAGCTCAACACCCTCATCGGCTACAGCCACAGCGAGGTAGTCGACGCGGTGCTCCTGCAGTGTCTTGGCTATCTCTACCGCTCCTGCCCCATAGGCATCGGCCTTGATCATGCACACGAGCTTGGTCTCGGGCTTCATCAGCGAGCGGTAATAGTTGAGGTTGCTGACGACGGCGTTGAGGTCTACCTCCAGGATCGTCTCGTGCACTTTCTGCTCCAGCAGTTCGCTGATACGCTCGAATCCGAAGGAACGGGCACCTTTCAGCAGCACAATCTCATCGTGGAGAGAGCGACAGACGGCGCTTTTCAGGAATTCTTCAGTAGTAGTGAAGAAGTGCTTCTCAGCTGTTGTGAAGGCATGTGCCGATGCCGATATCTCAGGTCCGATGCCGATGAGCTTCTCCACGCCGCGTTCCTTCATCAGGCTGGCCACCTGCGCATAGAGGGTAGCCTGAGGCTCGCCGCTCTGATAGATATCACTCAGGATGAGGGTCTTCTGCTTGTCACCACGACGCTGCATGAAGTCGAGGGCAATATCCAGCGAGTGCAGGTCGTTGTTGTACGAGTCGTTGATCAGCGTCAGCCCGTGTTGCCCTTCCTTCACCTCCAGTCGCATGGCGATGGGCTCCAGGCGGCTCATACGCTGGGCTATCTCCTCTGGCGTGAGTCCCAAGTAGAGGGCTACGGTGGCGCAGGTGATGGAGTTCTCAATCGAAGCCTCGTCGATGAAGGGGATGTCGTAGCTTCCCTCCACACCTTTATATATATAAGAGATGTGTCGGCCGTCGACGGTGACGAACATCGGGGCTTTCTCGCTGAACCGTGACCAGCCAATGCGCTCACCCTGATACTGTGAGCGGCGTATGCTGCGGCTCACCACATCGTCGTCCGACGGATATATGATGGCTTTGGCATCGCGGAAGAGTTGCAGCTTTTCCATGCATTTCTCGTCCATCGAGCGGAAGTTCTCCTGATGGGCGGCTCCCAGCGAAGTGAGCACGCCGATGGTGGGCTGGATGATATCGTGCAGAGCCAGCATCTCGCCGGGCTCGCTGATGCCGGCTTCGAAGAGTGCAATCTTCGACTGCTCATTCAGCAGCCAAACTGACAACGGCACACCAATCTGTGAGTTGTAGGAACGGGGTGAGCGTGTGGTCTTCATCGATGGCATCAGTATCTGATAGAGCCATTCTTTGACCCAGGTCTTTCCATTTGAGCCTGTGATGCCGACTACAGGTATGATGAATTCGTCACGATGTCGCTCAGCCAGGCGCTGAAGGGCTGCCAAGGGTGAGGGGACCTTCAGGAAATTGCATCCGGCGAAAGTCTGTTCATAGTCAGGAGGCAGCTGGTCGATGACGAAGTTCCTCACGCCCCGGCGATAAAGCTCGGGTATGTAACGGTGACCGTCGTTCCTCTGTGTCCGCAGGGCAAAGAACAATGTCTGCTCTGGAAAGCAGAGTGAGCGGCTGTCGGTGAGCAGCCATCCGATGGTGGCTGGTGTGTTGCCATAGCGTCGTGCTCCGATGAGCGTCGTTATTTTCTCTATGTTGTAGGTCATAGTAGCTTTTCCTTTTGTTCTTTTTATGGTGCAAAGGTACGAAAAAAAAACGATACGGACCAACACTTTCCCCAAAATGTTTAGCGAAAGGTGCTGACTTAGCGGTCAAAAAGAATAATTAGGGCAATCTCTTGCCAGTTCTCGTTTTTTTTCGTACCTTTGCAGACAAATTCAAGAAACGCATAAAGATTGATCCGTATGATTCTTTTCTTCAAGACTCCGCAAAGGAGCGTCATTGCCGTAGAGGCAGACCATCAGTTGACAGCAGAGGAAGTACAAAAGTTGTGCTGGCTCTTTGGTGAAGCTGAGCTGATGGAGGGTGAAACACAGGAGGGCTTCTTCGTAGGTCCCCGTCGTGAGATGGTCACCCCGTGGTCGACCAACGCCGTTGAGATTACTCAGAACATGAACCTGCAGGGCATCAGCCGCATCGAGGAGTATTTCCCCGTGGAGAGCCGCGATGCTGACCATGACCCCATGCTGCAGCGCATGTATGAGGGCCTCAACCAGCGCATCTTCACCGTCAACATCCAGCCCGAGCCCATCAAGCTGGTGGACAATCTCGAGGAGTATAACGAGCAGGAGGGCCTGGCCTTGTCGCCTGAGGAGATTGCTTACCTGCATGGCCTGGAGAAGCAGAATGGCCGTCCGCTGACCGACAGCGAGATCTTCGGCTTTGCCCAGATCAACTCCGAGCATTGCCGCCATAAGATATTCGGAGGAACATTCATCATCGACGGAGAGGAGAAGGAGTCGAGCCTCTTTGCCATGATCAAGAAGACAACGCAGGAGAATCCCAACAAGATTCTCTCGGCATATAAAGACAATGTGGCTTTCGCTCAGGGGCCCGTCGTTGAGCAATTTGCTCCGAAGGACCAGTCGACGAGCGACTACTTCCGTGTGAAGGACATCGAGAGCGTCATATCGCTGAAGGCCGAGACCCATAACTTCCCCACTACCGTCGAGCCTTTCAATGGTGCTGCTACTGGCACGGGAGGCGAGATACGCGACCGTATGGGAGGCGGCACAGGCTCATGGCCCATCGCCGGCACGGCTGTCTATATGACGGCCTATCCACGCCTTTCTGACGATGAAGGTACTGAGCGTGACTGGGAGCATATCCTCCCCGTCCGTGAATGGCTCTACCAGACACCTGAGCAGATCCTGATCAAGGCATCGAACGGCGCCTCTGACTTCGGCAATAAGTTCGGACAGCCGCTCATCTGTGGCTCTGTGCTGACGTTCGAGCATCAGGAGCCTTCTGTAGGCGGCGACTCAGTCGCTGCAAACGAGACTAAGTATGCCTACGACAAGGTCATTATGCTGGCAGGTGGCGTGGGCTATGGCACGAAGCGCGACTGCCTGAAGAAGGAGCCTCAGAAGGGAAATAAGATTGTTGTCGTGGGTGGCGATAACTACCGCATCGGCCTGGGTGGCGGCTCTGTGTCGTCGGTCGATACGGGTCGCTACAGCAGTGGCATTGAGCTGAATGCCGTGCAGCGAGCCAATCCGGAGATGCAGAAGCGAGCCTACAACCTGGTGCGTGCCCTCTGCGAGGAGGATGTCAATCCTGTCGTCTCTATCCATGATCATGGTTCGGCAGGTCATCTGAACTGTCTCTCAGAGCTGGTCGAGGAATGTGGTGGCGAGATTGACATGACCAAGCTGCCCATTGGCGACAAGACGCTTTCGTCGAAGGAAATCATCGCCAACGAGAGTCAGGAGCGCATGGGACTGCTCATCGACGAGCGCCATATCGAGCACGTGCGGCAGATAGCTGAGCGCGAGCGTGCTCCGCTCTATGTGGTGGGCGAGACCACGGGCGACGCTCATTTCTCGTTCCGTCAGGGTGATGGCGTGAAGCCTTTCGACCTCGACGTCAGCCAGATGTTCGGACATTCTCCCAAGACCGTCATGCGTGACAACACCGTCGAGCGCCATTATGCTGACGTAGATTATTCAGGGAAAGCCGGAAACTCAGGAATCTCCGCCCAGCAATTCAACGAATACCTCGAGCGTGTGCTCCAGCTGGAGTCCGTAGCCTGCAAGGACTGGCTCACCAACAAGGTCGACCGCTCCGTGACAGGTAAGATTGCCCGCCAGCAATGTCAGGGCGAGCTGCAGCTGCCGCTCAGCGACTGCGGTGTGGTGGCCCTCGACTATCGTGGCGTGAAAGGCATCGCCACAGCCATCGGCCATGCTCCTCAGGCAGGACTGGCATCGCCCGAGGCTGGGTCGGTGCTCTCTGTGGCCGAGGCGCTCACGAATATCGTTTGGGCTCCTCTGGCAGAAGGTATGGACTCGCTGTCACTCTCTGCCAACTGGATGTGGCCCTGCCGCTCTCAGGAGGGTGAAGACGCCCGTCTCTATGCTGCCGTGAAAGCCCTGTCCGACTTCTGCTGCGACCTGCATATCAACGTGCCTACTGGCAAGGATTCGCTGTCGCTCTCACAACAGTATCCCAATGGAGAGAAGATTATCTCGCCGGGTACGGTCATCGTCTCCGCCGGCGGTGAGGTGTCCGACATCAAGAAGGTCGTGTCGCCGGTACTGGTCAACGACAAGCGCGCCTCCATCTATCACATCGACTTCTCCTTCGACCAACAGCGCCTGGGCGGCTCAGCCTTTGCCCAGAGCCTGGGTAAGGTGGGCGACGATGTGCCTACGGTGAAGAATCCCGAGTACTTCGCCGATGCCTTCATGGCTGTGCAGCAGATGATTGAGAAGGGATGGATTATCGCTGGTCACGACATATCGGCAGGCGGACTCATCACCACGCTGCTCGAGATGTGCTTCGCCAATACTGAAGGCGGCATGCACGTCAACCTGCACGACATCTGTGCCGACGGCGACGTCGTGCGTACGCTCTTTGCCGAGAACCCTGGTGTCGTCATCCAGGTCAAGGACGAGCATAAGTTCGAGTTCCGTGAGTTTATGGAGGATATGGGCATCGGCTATGCCAAGATAGGATATCCCGTCGAGAATAGCCGCACCATCGAGATCGTCTGCCCGGATAATAACTCTCAACTCTCAGCTCCCAACTCTCAAATCACCCTCGATATCAACCATCTGCGCGACGTATGGTACAAGACCAGCTACCTGCTTGACCGCCGTCAGAGCTTCAATGGCAAGGCCAAGGAGCGCTATGAAAACTATAAGCAGCAGCCCATCGAGATGCAGTTCACACGCAGCTTCAAGGGTACGCTGGCCAGCTACGGCCTCTCTGCCGACCGTCGCGAGGACACTGGCATCAAAGCCGCCATCATCCGCGAGAAAGGTACGAATGGCGAGCGCGAGATGGCTTACTCGATGTATCTTGCAGGCTTCGATGTGAAGGACGTCATGATGACCGACCTCATCACAGGCCGTGAGACGCTCGACGACATCAACTTCATAGTCTTCTGCGGAGGATTCTCCAATAGCGATGTGCTTGGATCAGCCAAGGGATGGGCAGGCGCCTTCCTTTATAATCCGAAGGCCAAGGAAGCCCTCGACCGCTTCTATGCCCGTGAGGACACCCTCTCGCTGGGCATCTGCAACGGTTGCCAGCTCATGGTCGAACTGGGGTTGCTGGGGGCCAAGGATGCCAAGATGTTGCACAACGACAGCCATAAGTTCGAGAGTGGTTTCATCTCTTTGCAGATACCTGAGAACAAGAGTGTCATGTTCGGTTCGCTCAGCGGCAGCAAACTTGGCATCTGGGTGGCTCACGGCGAGGGCAAGTTCAGCCTGCCGCAGCCGGAGAATGCATACAATGTCGTGGCCAAGTACAACTATCACGGCTATCCTGCCAATCCCAACGGCTCCGACTACGACGTGGCAGGCATCTGCTCGGCCGACGGGCGTCATCTGTGCATGATGCCGCATCTCGAGCGTGCCATCTTCCCTTGGCAGAATGCCTGGTATCCCTATCGTCGCCGTCATGACGAGGTGACGCCTTGGATCGAGGCCTTTGTCAATGCACGCAAATGGATTGAGCAGCGATGAACATCTACTGGCAGAGCTTCGTCACCTTCTTCAAGATTGGCATGTTCACCCTCGGCGGCGGATATGCCATGATCCCCATCATCGAGTCGGAAGTGGTCGACAAGAATAAATGGGTGAGCAAGGAGGAGTTCCTGGATCTCATAGCTATTGCCCAGAGCTGTCCGGGAGTCTTTGCCATCAACATCAGCGTGTTTATAGGCTATAAGCTGCGAAAGGTGAGGGGAGCCGTTGTCACGGCACTCGGCACGGCTCTGCCCTCTTTCTTCATCATCCTGCTCATAGCCATGTTCTTCCACCGCTTTCAGGACAACCCCGTAGTCGAGGCCATCTTCAAGGGCATACGTCCTGCTGTCGTTGCCCTGATTGCCGTGCCCACCTTCAACCTGGCCAAGAGTGCCCACATCACCTGGGCCACCTGCTGGATTCCCATCACCGGAGCGCTGGCCATCTGGCTCATGGGTGTGTCGCCCATCCTCATCATCCTCATCGCTGCCTTGGGCGGATATGTCTATGGCACCTTAATAAAGCCTACCGAATGATATTCCTCTACCTCTTCATTACGTTCTTCCAGATTGGGCTCTTTGGCTTTGGAGGTGGCTATGGGATGCTGTCGCTCATACAGGGTGAGGTGGTGCATCATTGGCATTGGATGACGACGTCGGAGTTTACCGATATCGTGGCCGTCAGCCAGATGACGCCAGGCCCCATCGGCATCAATTCGGCCACTTATTGCGGCTATACGGCAGTACACAATGCCGGCATGAGCGAGGGGATGGCTGTGCTGGGATCGTGTGTGGCTACGTTTGCACTGGTGCTGCCGTCGCTCATCCTGATGATCGTCATTGCCAAGCTCTTCATCAAGTATATGAAGCACCCCAAGGTGCAGGCTGTCTTTGCCGGCCTGCGTCCTGCCGTCGTGGGACTGCTGGCAGCAGCCACTCTGCTCCTCTGCACCAAGGAGAATTTCTCCACGCCGGGCGATAATCCCTGGCAGTTCTGGATCAGCGTATTCCTCTTCCTGGCCACCTTCATCGGGACCAAGGTCTTCAAGGTCAATCCCATCAAGATGATTGTCATGTGCGGCTTTGCCGGCCTGCTTCTCTTGTATTAGCTACTCCCAGAAACATTTATTATACTAACACTAAACCCAAACAAAAACATGAAAAAACTAATCGTACTAATGTTCTGTATGGTGGCATGTCATGCCACCCAAGCCCAGCCTGGTCGCCGTCAGTTCCGCCGTCAGATGGCCTATGCCACCGATACCATCGGAGTCCACGATCCCGTCATGGCCTACGAGCGCGGCACCTACTACCTGCTCGCCACGGGCAACGGCCTGCAATGGGCCACATCCACCGACCGCAAGACGTGGGTCGTGCAGCCTACCCCCTTCATCGAGAACATCCCCCAATGGACCGTCGACTCCGTGCCCGGATTCCGCAGCCATGTGTGGGCTCCCGACGTCATCCAATGGCACAACCGCTGGTGGCTGGCCTATAGCTGCTCTACCTTCGGCAAGAATACCTCAGCCATCGGACTGATGTCGGCCGACAGGATGAACGGACAATGGAAGGACGAAGGATGCCTCGTCGCCTCCAAGGAGAACCGCAACAACTGGAACGCCATCGACCCCGCTTTCATCATCGACGAGAACGACCAGCCCTGGCTCACGTGGGGCTCGTTCTGGGACGGCATTCAGCTGGCCCGTCTCGACACCACGATGCACATGGTGGGCAAGCCCGTCACCATCGCCCGCAGGCATGGGCAGTTCGATCCCAATGCCCCCGAGAATCCCACCTCGCGCTTTGCCGGGCGCAATGCCATCGAGGCTCCCTTCATACTCCGTCACGGCGATTATTTCTATCTCTTCGTGTCGTGGGACTACTGCTGCCGCGGGGCTCAGAGCAACTATCGCGTAGCCGTGGGACGCTCGAAGAGCGTGGAGGGACCCTATGTCGACCGCAAGGGCAAGGCGATGACCGACGGTGGAGGCGAGCTCTTCCTCGAGGGTGACAAGAAGGAATTTGAGGCTGCCGGCCATAGTGCTGCCTACGACCTGCCCACGGGCGAGTCGCTGTTCATCTGTCACGGCTATTCCACCAAGCGAAACGGTGCCAGCATCCTCGTCCAGCGCCCCATCAAATGGACGTCAGACGGCTGGCCAGAGCTGAAATAATGAAAAAAACTGCAGGTTAGTGGTTAAATTATTATAACCGTGGCTCCACTTTGAGCGATATTTGGCAACATATCACTAAATTTGCACTCGAATCATTCACTAACTAAAGGAGAAACGATTATGAAAAAGAACACATTATTACTGACTGCGATGACGGCCAGCCTGCTCCTGAGCAGCTGCGTGGCCAAGAAAGAACTCGTGGGCTGCCGCGAAGAGAACAGGTCGCTCACCAGCTCTCTGCAGAATACAAAGGAAGACCTGGCCGCCAAGAATGCGCGCATCACGAGTCTCGAGGAGCAGCAGAGAGGCTTGCAGCAGGCACTGAAGGCCGCCGAGGCCAAGTATGCCAAGCTGCAGGAGTCGCTCAACCAGAGCCTGCAGAATGCCAATCAGAACAATGTCTCCATCGAGAAGCTGGTGGACCAGATCAACGAGTCGAATC
Source organism: uncultured Prevotellaceae bacterium (assembly GCA_900318685.1). Classification (GTDB taxonomy): domain Bacteria; phylum Bacteroidota; class Bacteroidia; order Bacteroidales; family Bacteroidaceae; genus Prevotella. Next base: position 62,227 of record ONLL01000007.1, read on the forward strand.
AGTATATCCGCCATCTCGTGGAGGTGAAGTCGAAGAGCGACTCGCTCAACATGGTGCTCACCAACAACCTCACTCGCTCGCTCTCGAAGGAAGAGCTGAAGGAGGTCGACGTGCAGGTGCTCAAGGGAGTGGTCTATATCTCGCTGGCCGACAATATGCTCTATAAGAGCGGCTCCTACGAGATCAACGACCGTGCCGCCGAGACGCTCTCGAAGATTGCCAAGATCATCAAGGACTACAAGGACTACGACGTGCTCATCGAGGGTAACACCGACAACGTGCCCATCTCGCGCGAGAACATCCGCAACAACTGGGACCTCTCCTGTCTGCGTGCCTCCAGTGTCGTCCAGGCCCTGCAGAATCAGTATGGTGTCGACCCGAAGCGCCTCACTGCCGGCGGACGTGGCGAGTACAATCCTCTGCAGCCCAACACCACCGAGGTGGGCAAGCAGCGCAACCGTCGCACCCAGATCATCATCACGCCGAAGCTCGACGAGTTCATGGAGCTCATCGGCGAGGCTCCTGAGACCGAGAAGTAAGATCTCTGAAACCTAAACGCTGAGATAAGGAGGGCAGGCCGGCATGCTTACCCTCCTTTTTTCTTCATTACGAAACAACTGCCCGCCAACTGAGGCATACAAACAACGATTTTGACCATGAGAAAGACCCTTGCTGCAACATGCGCCTTGCTGCTGGCTATGGTGGCACAGGCAAAGGACAAGGTGATCGACCGCCCTGCCTTTGTGTCGTCTACTGCGATGTATGAACTGAATCCCATGAAGGTGGAACTGACCAAGGGAGCCACCATCGTTCATTTCCACGTCGTGAACGCCAAGTGGGGCGGATGGAGCGTGGCTGAGGCCCGGCTGGTGGCGGGTGGCGACACCCTTGCCTTCAAGAGCGGGCGCGTCATCACCCACGACGGAGCGAAGGTGCTGGCCGAGGAGCCGTTCCTGCTGGGTAAGGACTTTGACAAGAACGTGCAGCGCGACTCACTCATCCTCAGCTTCGAGCCGATGCCGAAGGGTGTCCGGTCGTTCGACTACCTGGGCAAGAGTGGCCGACGGACACGTGAGATCAAGGGCATCCGACTCGACGAAGCACTCTATCCCTCGCTGCTGCCTCCCTATCAGCCGTTCGTCGACGACGGGCAGTCGCTCAAGCCCTTGAAGATGGACCTTGGCGAACTGTCGGCGACCATCCGGGTTCACGGCGGCGGCATCATCACGTCACACGCCGACTGGCGCACTATCTGGGGCAAGCCCTTCCGCTGCTCGAACGACGATGACTCGGTGATCGTGTACCGTTGCCCCGATTACCTGCGGCAGCTTCCTTTCTTCTCGGGCCGAGGCTTCGGACTGGTCGAGGTCGGCATTAATACGCAGTTCCCCCTGCTGCTGATTCCCGGCGAGACGCTGACCCTCGACATCGACCTGCCCGCCGTGACGGCACGAGACAGGAAGTTTGCTGGTGGAAAGATCAGGATGCGCGACACCTACCGCGTGGGCGGAACCATCGGCGACATCAATCAGGTGCTGTTGGAGAACCAGGAACTGATGTACTCGCATTTCCACAAGGAAGTGATACCCGAATGTACGGCAGACCAGAGCTTTCCACAATGGGCCGAACAGCTGTGGCAGAACTTCGATGCCTTCCGGCTGAAGCTGCTCGAGAAGCATCCCGACTATACCACCCGCCAGAAGGAATTCCTCAGGATATGGGTAGAGGATATGTACGTAAGCTACCGTCACGACTATGCCAACATGCTGAAGACAAGGATGGGAGCCGCCAAGGCCGACAGCCTGTCAGGGCATCTGACCGAGACCTATACGCTGAAAGATCCACACTTCAGCGACATGCTGATTTATCAAGGCGGCCGCACGTTTTATTTCCCCGCCCACACCGACCATATACCTTACCTCGAAGCCAACGGCATGGGCCAGGGAGAGACGTACACGACGCTGAAGGCACTGGCCTACAAAGACCGGCTGGTAGAGAGGATGAACGCCCTTGAAGTGCTCTCCGACAGCGCCATCCAGGCTGCCCACCCCATCTTCCAGTCGCCACTTCGTGAGTACAACGACAGCATCCGCCTGCTCGTCGAGCGGCTACAGCGGGAGGCACAGAAGCGCATGATGCCCACACCCGACGTGACTGGCGACAAACTCATCGAGGCCATCGCTGCACAGTATCCCGGCAAGGCCGTCTTCATCGACCTCTGGGCCACATGGTGCGGCCCCTGTAAGATCGGTATCTCGGCAATGGAGCCTTTGAAGAAGAAACTGGAGGGCCGCGACGTGGTGTTCGTCTACCTGACCAACGATACCAGTCCCGAGAACGAATGGAAGAAGCAGGTGGCCAACATCCCCGGACTCCACTACCGCGTGACCGAAGAAACATGGAATCAGATTCCCAACATCAGCGGCATCCCCCAGTACTATCTCTACGACCGTCAGGGCAGCCGCGTATGGGAGCACCTCGGCTTCGGCGACGAGACGCTGCAGGACATTGAGCAGCAGATAGAGAAGGCAATACAATAAATAAGCGCAGAAAGGTCATTGAACCCTAAATCTACACAACATCCAACAGAAATCTTTCCCCTTCTCATATTTGTGTCAGATTTATGGAGGATTTAAGGTCCTTCCAAGCCTAATGTCCCACAAGGATAAACACAGGGGTTTTCAGAGATTAAGGGCCTCAAAACACTGGTTTTTGAGGCCCTTAATCTCTGAAAACCCCTGTAAAATAGCAGGTGAGCCGAAAACGGGGGGGGAACTGCTATTTCACTGGCAGCGGAGCCGGCCCGTCGAGGGTGGGCGTGACGGGGATGATGCGGCCCTGACGGTCGAAGGTGAGGCGGTCGATGCAGACCTCGCGGTGGATGCCGGGCTCGTGGTTGACGAAGTTCTTGTTGATGCGGTGATAGACGATATACCACTCGTCCTTGCCGGGAATTTGAAGGACGGAGTTGTGGGCCGTGCCGTAGATCTTGTCCTCGGGCTTCTGCTTGATCACCATATAGTTGCTCTCGTCGAGGGTGATGGGGCCCTGGGGCGACTTTGCCGTACCGTAGCACACGTGATAGTTGGGCGAGCCGGTATCGTCGACGCTCCACATGAAGTAGTAGGTGCCCTTGCGCCAGAAGACGTAGGCTCCCTCGCGGAAGGCCCAAGTCTGGAGGTTGCCGCCCTGGGGCGTGAGGTTGGTGATGGTCTCCTTCTTCACCGACAGCATGTCGTCGTTGAGCTCAGCTCCAGCCATGAAGCCGTTGCCCCAGTAGAGGTAGCACTTGCCCGACTTCGGATCCTGGAACACGTCGACGTCGATGGCCTGTCCGCCACGCACGCCCTGAGGACGGTCGGCATCGGTGATGATGGGAGCTCCGGAGTCGACAAAGGGTCCCGTGGGACTGTCGCTGACGGCCACGCCGATCTCCTTGCGCCTGCTCTGCGGGTTGTGGGCCGAGAAATAGAAATAGTACTTGCCTTTCTTCTCGATGATGCAGGGTGCCCAGGCATTGCCCGTGGCCCACGTCACCTGGTCGCCCTTCACGTCGAGCATCTTGCCCTCGTCGGTCCAGTCGATGAGGTTGGTCGACGAGAACACGCTGAAGTCATGACCTCCCCAGCCGGGTGTGCCGTCGGTAGTGCTGTAGATGTAGTATTTCTTGGTCTTGGTGGAGTAGAGCACCTCCGGGTCGGCATGGAATCCGCTCAGGATGGGCTGCTTGTAGTTGGGGAAAGCCTGCAGCAGGCGCTCCTTCTCGGCACGGGTGATGGGGATGATGGTGCCGTGACGCGGGGTGAACTTGCCCTTCATCTCAGTGTTCTGCACAAACTGGAAGGTCTTCAGGTCCTCCGAGCGGCAGAACTGATAGTGACCGTTGCCGTAGCAGTCGTACATGATGATCCACGACTTGCGGTCGATGGCCTTGCACACGCCGACGCCCTCAACAGCCTCTTTGGTCTGCTCCACATTGCCGTCGAGCATCTGCCATTTGTCGGTCAGGTTCTTTGCCACGGCCTGATAGATGCCGCGGCCCGACTCCTGTTTGTAGAAGAGGTGATAGAGCTGGTCGGCCTCGTTGTAGACGATGTCGCCGTCGATGGTGGCATTGCCGGCATCGAAGAGCCACTTCGGCTCGCCCTCGAGGTCGGTGAAGTCTTTGTTGGCATACTGATAGTAGATCTTGTCGTACGACCCCGGATCGCTGGTGCGCAGCGAATAGAACACCATGTACTTGCCGGCCTGGTGGTCGTAGATGGTCTCCGGAGCCCACACGCGTATCACGTTCTTCCAGGTCTTCGTATAGCGGGTGGGGAAATTGACGGTGGAATGCTGCCAGTGGACCAGGTCGGTCGACTTCAGCAGCACCATGCCCCGGTTGCTGCTCCAGCCCAGTGCCGAGCGCATGTCGGTGGCTACCATGTAGAAGGTCTTGCCGTCCTCACAGCGCAGGATGTGCGGGTCGCGCACGCACTGGGTGAGGGCGATGGTGTCGCTCTCGATCACCGGCATGCCTCCGTTCAGCGGGGTGTAGTTGTAGCCGTCGTCGCTCAGGGCATAGCATATCTGCTCGTCCTTGGGGTCGTTGCTGTTGAAATAGGTAAAGAGGTAGGCCACCATCTCGTTGGGGTCTTTTGGCTCGTTCTCCACGGCCTTCTTGTTGTCGGCCGACATAGGGCAGGCACAAGCGGCCATCAGGAGCGTTGTCAGTAGCTTTCTGGTATCCATCTTTTGAATGTGTTAAGTAAGTAATGTGGTTTCTAGTGGACAAAGGTACGAAAAAGTCGACGAAACTCCAAATAATTTGTATTATTCTTTGGCTATTCGGTAGAAATTTCTTATTTTTGCAGCAATAAACTGAATATAACGATGAAAAGATTTGCAATCGTATTTGCAGCGCTGACGACAGCAGTGCTGACGGCATCGGCCCAGAACATTGTCAAGGGCGACTACGGCTACCTGTATTGTCACATGAGCGACGGCGGGGAATATACGGCCTACGCCCTCAGCCGCGACGGCTATCACTACGAGGACATCATCGGCGGCAAGGCCGTCATCGACCCCAAGGTGCATGCCCGCATCGAAGGGGGGCAGCGCGATGCCTTCATCACCCGCAGCTACGACGGCAAGGGCTTTGTGATGGTCACCACCGATATGTGCGTGGCCAAGTCGAAGATATGGGACAACTACGGCATCGACCTGATGACGAGCAAGGACCTCATCCACTGGGAGAGCGTCACCTTCGACTACCGCAAGGGCACCGGCATCTTCTGCAATCCTCAGGCCGAGAGCGTCTATAAGGACTGGAGCACCATCAACCGCGTGTGGGCTCCCCAGATCTTCTGGGATCCCGACTACGTATGGGAGAGCGGCGAGAAGGGCGGATATATGATCTACTACTCGATGCTCAACCGCGCAGAGGAGAGCTACGACCGCATGTACTACTCGTACGCCGATAAGTCGTTCACCCGACTCACGCAGCCCCGCCTGCTCTTTGACTGGGGCTATGCCACCATCGATGCCGACATCAACCTGCTCGACGACGGACTCTACCACATGCTCATCAAGAAAGAGGGCGGCAAGCCCGGCATCTATACCGCCACCAGCAAACATCTGACCAGCGGGTGGGGGGAGCCTGTGGAGGACGACTACGTCAGCTTCGAGGGCAACAAGAAATGTGAGGGCAGCTCGGCCTTCCAGCTCATGGGCGACAAGACCTGGCGCGTGGCCTATATCCAGTACTCCGACCGTCCCAAGCACTACCGCATCTGCAAGGCCGACGAGAACCTGCGCAACTTCCACGACCCTGTCGACATAGAGGGCGTGACAGGTCCGCAGCATGGCTCCTTCATGCGTCTCACCAAGAAGGAATACAAGCGGCTGCAGAAGTGGTCGGCTAAGCAGAAATATTAAAAAAGTCAGAATATGAAAAAGATTTTGCTCTTGGCCATAGGCGCCATCACTTTTGTCTGTGCTATCGCTTGTGTCTTGATATTTAGTCGAAGCGGCAAGACCGAGGTGCTCCCACCCTCCGAGGATGCTAGTCAGTTTGTGATGCTGACCGATGCTGTGCCCGATGCTATCCTTGAGATACGCTACTTCGGCACCTACAACTTCGTGGGCCAGCGCATCGACGGCTATGAGGAGCCTACGGCCCTGCTCACCCGACGGGCTGCCGACAGCCTCCGTGCCGTGAGCGACGATGTCGTCAGACTGGGCTACCGACTGAAAATCTATGATGCCTACCGCCCTCAGAAAGCTGTCGACCACTTCGTGCGATGGGCTGCCGACATCCCCGACACACTGATGAAACGCTACTTCTATCCTGATCTCGACAAGAGCGTGCTCTTCCCGCAGGAGTATATCTGCGAGAAAAGCGGACACTCGCGAGGATCCACCCTCGACCTGACCCTCTTCGATATGGCGACTGAGAAAGAACTTGACATGGGCGGCACTTTCGACTGGTTCGGTCCTGAGAGCCATCCCGATTTCTGCGGCAATCCGGAGACGGGTGAGTATACGGGTGGTAACCACAAGAGTCCGGCCAGTCGCAGCATCACTGCCGAGCAGTTTCAGCATCGCATGATTCTTCGTCAGGCAATGCTGCGTCACGGTTTTAAGCCTTTCGATACTGAGTGGTGGCACTTCACGCTGCGCGACGAGCCGTTTCCCGACACCTATTTTGAGTTTCCGGTAAGGAAGAAATAGTCCCAACGTCATTCGTCAGATGAAGAAGATTTGTAAATTCATTTCAGACTATATGGGCGCACTGGTGCTGCTGTCGGCGATAGTGGCACTGGCCTTCCCGGAGATGGTCGGCCACGTGAAGCCCACGGTCATCAATCCCCTCCTGGGCGTGATCATGTTTGGTATGGGACTGACGCTGCGTGCCGATGACTTCCGCATCGTGTTCAGCCGTCCGAAAGATGTCGTTATAGGCTGCCTGGCGCAGTTTACGGTGATGCCCCTGCTGGCCTGGACGCTGGCGCGCGTGTTCCAACTCGACGAGGCGCTCACCGTGGGCGTGGTGCTCGTGGGATGCTGTCCGGGCGGCACGGCTTCGAACGTCATCACCTACCTGGCTCGCGGCGACGTGGCACTCAGCGTCGGCATGACGGGTGTCTCGACGCTCCTGGCTCCGCTGCTGACCCCCCTGTTGGTATGGCTCCTGGCAGGCAAGACGGTCGACGTCAATGTCGTCGGCATGCTGCTGAGCATCCTCTGGGTGGTCATCCTCCCCATCGTCGCAGGACTCATAGTCAAGCGGCTCTGGCCCCGGCAGACCTCAATGGCTACGGCCTATCTGCCTGCTCTGTCGTCGGTGGCCATCTGTGCTATCGTGCTGATCGTGATTGCCGCGAATGCCGGCAAGCTGATGTCGGGCGGACTGATCATCATTCTCGTGGTGATGCTCCACAATGTGTGCGGACTCAGCGTGGGCTATGCCATTGGCAGCCTCCTGCGAATGTCAATGCCCAAGCGTCGTGCGGTCTGCATCGAGGTGGGTATGCAGAACTCGGGGTTGGCCTCCAGTCTCGCCACCCTCCATTTCGCTGCCTATCCCATGGCCACCATCCCCGGTGCCATATTCAGCGTGTGGCACAACATCAGCGGTGCGATCGTAGCGAGGTGGTTTGCAAAAGGCCTCACCCCCAGCCCCGGCCTCACCCCCGACCCCTCTCCAACTGGAGAGGGGTGAGCGGGTTGAGAGCTCTTTCCACTTTCCACTTTCCTCTTTCCACTATCAGAATTCCAGCACAAGGCTCTGTCTTGGCTTCAGCTGGAGATCTTTCGTCAGGTCGTAGTAGCGGCCGGTGAGGATATCCTTGGCGCGGGCAGTGCTGCCGATGACTTCGGCATAGCGGCTGACAGACATCGTGGCTGCCTTCGTCGTGCCGTTGAGGACGGTGAGCACGGTACGGGCGTCAAGCTGGCGGGCGATGACGTAGACGCCGTTGAAGGGGATGAACTGCTTCATCGTGCCGCGAGTGATGACCTGGTTGCCCTGACGCCAGTGGAGCAGCCGCGAGAGCCAGCCGAACATCTGCTGCTCGGCCTGGGTGCGTCCCTCACGGGTGAAGGCATTGTGGGTGTCGCCCGGGAATCCGCCGGGGAAGTCCTTGCGCACGTTGCCGTCGGTCACCTCCTTCGTGCCGTTCATCATGATTTCGGTGCCGTAGTAGAGCTGCGGGATGCGGCGCACGGTGAGCAGCAGGGCGAGGGCCTGCTTGAGCATGAGTGAGTCGCGGCCGTTGCCCAGGAAACGGTCAGTGTCGTGATTCTCGATGAAGGCGAGCACGCTGTTGGGGTTGGGGTAGAGGTAGTCGTAGACGAACGAGTTGTAGAGGCGGTTCATTCCCTGCCACCAGCCGTCGGTCTCCTCATTCCTGGCCTGTGAGAGCTTGTCGAAGAACGAGAAGTCCATCACTGACTTGAGTTGAGAGTTGAGAGTTGAGAGTCGAGAGTCTCTCTGCCAGGCAGCGGTGTAAGCAGGCTCGGTGACCCACGTCTCGCCGACGGTGTTGAAGTTGGGGTATTCCTCGTTGAGCTCACGCATCCACTCGGCCATAGGCTCGCCGAAGGCATAGGGGTAGGTATCCATGCGGATGCCGTCGATGCCGGCAGTCTCGATCCACCACTTCGAGTTTTGGATGAGATAGCGCATGAGGTGGGGGTTATGCTGGTTGAGGTCGGGCATCGAGGGCACGAACCATCCCTCGGTGGTCTCGCGCAGATCCACTTCCGATGCGTATGGGTCGAGCACGGGCGTCAGCTTGTAGCTGGTGAGGATATACCCACCCCCAGCCCCTCCCGAGGGGAGGGGGGATTGGTTTGCAGAGCTATTGAGACTCCCCTCCCCTCGGGAGGGGTTGGGGGTGGGTTGTAGGTTCAGCCAATCCCTACTAGGCATATCGCTGACCCAGGGATGCTCGAAGCCGCAGTGGTTGAAGATCATATCCATCACCACCTTCAGGCCGCGCTTGTGGCAGTCGTCGATGAGGCGGCGGTAGTCGTCGTTGGTGCCGAAGCGCGGGTCGACGCGGTAGTAGTCGGTGGTGGCATAGCCGTGATAGGTGCTGTAGCCGTTGTCGCTGTCGGGCGAGTTGTTCTCCAGCACGGGTGTGAACCAGAGGGCTGTGACACCCAGGTCGGTGAAGTAGTCGAGGTGCTGGCGTATGCCCTCCATATCGCCTCCGTGCCGCAGTGAGGGCTGCGAGCGGTCTTCACGGTAGCTGTTCATGCCGGCTATGGGCCGCGAGTGGTCGAGACCCTGGGCAAAGCGGTCGGGCATGACCAGATAGAGCACATCGCTGATGTCGAAGCCGCGTCGCTCTTCGCCTGCCATCTCGCGCTGCCGGAGCTCATAGGCCACCTCTTTCCACTTTCCCTTCTCCTCTTTCCACTTCAGCGTCATCGTTCCTGCTTTTGCCTCGCGTACATTAATATATAGAAAGAGGTAGTTGGGCGAGTCGAGGCGCACCACGCTGTCAATACGCACGCCGGGATAGTCGGTGGTGACGTCGCTGACGCTGGCTATGCCGGGGCCGCTCAGCATCAGCTGCAACGACGGGTTCTTCATCCCCACATACCAGAAAGCGGGGTCGATGCGCTCGATGGATGGTTTCTTGACTTTTGCTGCACTCATGGTGATGATGCTCATAAGGAGTAGTGATAGGGTTAGAAGTTTCGGTTTCATAACGTTTGTTTTCATTGATTTCTGTCGGCAAAGTTACGAAATAAAGCCGAAAACCCTGCTATCGAGCCCCTTTATAATCGTTTCAGCAGATGTTAAAACGATTGCACAACCGCCCGTTTATCAAAAATCATAGTAAGTTGGCAAAGATTATCGTTCGGTTTTCTTGTTTTATATCAAGAAAATGACTACCTTTGCAGCCGAAAACGACCGAAACGTGCAACCTACTTAGATTAGTCAAATCGATTTTATTACTTAATTAACAACATTATTATGATGAAAAAACTACTCATGACAGTCTGTGCGGTCCTGTTTGCAAGCAGTACCTTCGCTCTCGGCGTGGGCGATTATGCTTACAACTACCTGCAGAGGCTCAAGATTACTGGTGACAACATTGTCACGAACGGAAACTTCGCCAATAGCCGCGACGGATGGAAGGATGCCGAGGGCAACGAGGTGAGTGCCGAAGTGTGGGACTTCGTTGAGGGCGCAGGCCCCAACGGTGAGAACGTGCTGCAGACCGTTGCTGCCACAGCAGGCGTGGCCCTGTGCAACAGCTGGCGTCTGGAAGGCGGCACCTATGTGGTGAAGTACGACATCAAGGGTGAGACCACCAATGCCATCCGCTGCTCTTCCGTGGGCGGCAACTATGGCGTGTTCTTCGTCAACGACGAGGGCTCCCTCTCCGTGGGCGACGGTGCTACTGTCGTCACCAAGGAAGGCTACGGCTACAAGGACGAGTGGCAGACCATCGTCAACTACTTCACCGCCGAGCAGGGACAGTACCTCAGCATGCACTTCGAGCAGCTCACCACCGGCACGATGATCACCAACATCGAGATCTATCCCGCCGTCGAGGTCTACGACATCCGCAACCTGCAGCGCAAGCTCGACTATGTCGACGTGCTCATCGGCAGCGGTGCCTTCACCGAGGATGTCTACTCCGAGGGTGGCACCAGCTTCATCGAGATGGTCGAGATGTTCCGCTCGTGGGTGGAGAACAACGACCCCATGCTCGAGAGCGTGGAGGAGGTAGAGGGCATGGTGGCCGAGTTTGATGCCACGATGCAGACCTTCCTCTATGCCAACTCCGGCGACCTGCTCAAGAACGAGAAGCGCTGGTCGAGCTACGGCGACACCCGTAAGGCCAATGACTGGGGCAACTGGCACGGAAACGGCGGCCGCTGGTTCCACATCAATAACGGCGGCAGCAACATGATCACCAACAACGGCGACGAGATCGGTCATCGCCTCCAGGGAGGCACGTCGGCTGGTGCAGCCTGTATGCACTACACCGTGGTCCCCACCCGCGACGGCAAGATCCTCTTCTCGATGGACGTGCTGGGTCACTACATGGCCGGCAACAGCAGCAAGTGGGGTAACTATGTGGCCGACTGGAACCGCGACTTCCGCGGTGTCACCTTCTATGGCGGCCCCGACACGCTGTGGACCGACGCTGCTGTCATCGAGGCTTCGCAGAACACGAAGATCGACTGCGGCGTCATCAGCAATCCCTACGCACAGAAGTTCACCGTCATCGTCGATGCCAAGGAAGGCGAGCCTCTCACCTTCGGTATCAGCTACATCCCTGATCCCAACCACACCGCCGGCAGCTACGGCTCGAACGTGAACATCGCCAACCCGGAGCTTCGCTTCCTCGGCATTTCACAGCAGCAGCTTGACTACGAGCAGGAGCTTGTCGACATCATTGCACAGCAGACGGAGCTGGCTGCACGCATCCCCACCGCCAAGGAGAAGGTGGCAAAGACCAAGGCCGACGGCTTCCCCTGGGGACACGACGAGCTGAATGCCGCCATCGAGGAGGCTGAGGCCGTGCTCGAGACCTCATATACAATGATGAAGGACGGAGAGGTGGTCGATCAGGATGCCATCTGGGAACTGCTCTTCACCGAGGGCAGCACCAAGGAGAGCGCTGCGCTGCTGGCCAGCGTGAATGCCATCAAGAAGGCTTGGGAGGCATACGAGAGCCTGAACGCCAGCTACACCAACCTGCAGACCATCGTGGGCGAGGCTCAGGTGATGCTCGACGGACACGTGGGCAAGGGCGATGCCACTCGCCGTGCTACCCTCGAGACGCTGGTCGCCGAGGCCAAGGCTATGATCGAGGCTACCGGTGCTGAGAGCGAGAAGGAAGCCTTCGACGCCAAGTATGCCGAGATTGCTGACGCTATGGCTGAGTACTTCAACACCTACACCAACTACTTCGAGCCCTCGCCGCAGACCATGCAGAGCCCGAATCCCGAGACTGGCAGCGCTGCCGGATGGACCTTCACGGAGAACGTCTCTGGCAAGGAGAACTTCAAGAAGACTTCGCAGGGTTCTGGCTGGCGTGCCGGCTACTACACCGCCGTTTGGCGCGGCAACTCCGCTTCGCCGCAGAGCAAGACCGTGCAGGTGAAGACCATCACCGATCCTGGTGTCTACAGCTTCATGGCCAATGCTATGGCTACCAACGAGTGCTATTCCTATCACCTCGGTATGGCTACCATCATCGAGGCCGATCCTGACAACGGCATCCCTGCCGACACCATCTTCAACAAGTCAGAAGTGAAGCTCTTCTTCGGAATCAACGGTGCACCTGACAGCGTACGCGTCATCAGCCGTCAGCGTCTGGCAACGGGCGGCACGAACGATGGAGCTGGCTCGGCCCTCGCTTCCTTCGGATATGATGCTTGCCAGTATGTCGTCTACTACGTGAAGACCGGCAACGAGCCTGTCGAGGTAGAGTTCGGTATGAGCAGCGTCGGACAGGTGGACAAGGCTGGTGCCAACAACTATGGCTTCGGCGACACCGAGCTGTGGTACTACGGCAACGAGGCCAACTTCCGCACCGACATGATTGGCGACATGACCAAGCGCATTGCCGCCTGCCAGGAGAAGCTCGAGAAGACCTATGTCATCGACGAGGAGACGGGCGAGAAGGTCGCTCCCGAGGGCTACGCTCTCTGGGTATCGCGCATGGAGCGCCGTCTGGTGGATGCCGTCGAGGCTCTGAAGCACACCGAGACCATCGAGGAGCTCACCGACCTGAACAACGCCGTCTTCTTCATCGAGGAGATTGCTGCCAAGCTGCCTAGCGACCAGGAGGATGCTATTGAGGGTGTCACCGTCAAGAGCGATGTCCGCAGCCACGGCATCTACAACCTGCAGGGTGTACGCATGAACAGCGAGAACCTGCCCGCAGGCCTCTACATCGTCAATGGCAAGAAGGTCGTGATTAAGTGAGCGACTAACCAAGCTTGCTCGAGTTCGTCCGAACGTGAACGAGCTCGAGCGAAAGCTCAAGGTCGTGATTAAGTGAGCGACTAACCGAGCGAATGCTCATCGTAAGTAAATAGCTTTTTTACCATAACTATTGAGTGGGTAGTGCCTCTGAGTGGGTGCTACTCACTTTCTTTGCAATGAATAGGTTGTTCCTCTGAGCGGCTGCGCATGAGGATATAGAAAGTGGGGCATCTTGTGGTAGCTCATTGTGCAGTTTCAGCTGCTTAGTGCCTGCCTTTGGGAATGAAGGGCTATGAGTTGATGAAGTAAAACAACTTGTTTTACCTTCGCTCGAGGCCGTTCTTGGTAACCAAAGTAGGCCACTTTGAAAGGTAAAACAACTTGTTTTACTTTAACGGAAGGCCGACTAGGATGTGCAAAGTTCCTAGTCGGCCTTTTTAAGATGGGTCATGAAGAGCCAGAAGATGTGCCATGAAGATTCAGCAGATGGTCTTCGAAGAGTCTGAAGATGGGCCACGAAGAGTCTGCAGATGGTTCACGAAGATTCTGCCGTAGGTCTTGCTGGATAAGTGGAGCCTAGGGCTGGCAGGCTATTTCGGCATGACGATGTCCTTCAGTGCTGAGCCGAAGATGATGTACTGCGTGTTGCCAGCGATGGTGCCCTCGTTCTGTCCCCAGAGGAAAGGCCAGTCGTCGAAGTTCTCGAAGTGGTCGGGCTGTCGGAAGAGCAGGCCTGGAGCTACGTTGCCTGGAATGAACGAGAAGTCGGCTCGGTTGTTGCCGTAGAACACCTGCTTGGGACGTGCTGCCCCCACGACTGCCACGAACGAATAGTTGTGGTAGGGATGACAGCCATAGAGCCATTCGGCCGTGCGGAAGACGACATCCCGCCTGATGATATCGGGGAAGTAACGATGGGCAAAGCACACGGTGGTACCGAAACTGAGCACCGATCCTCCGCCTGCCCAGTTGCCTAGTCCGATAGGCACTCCGTAGGGATTCTGCAAGGCGAGCGTATCGATATATGCTGCATAGCGCTCGACGTAGGGGCGTAGCCGCTGCTTGTAGGCTTCGTCCAGATAGGGCACAGCGTCGAGGGCCGTCTGCATGGTGTTGATGGCATTGCGGTCGAGGGCGTTCCATATCTGTCCGTTAAAGTTGTCGAGATACTGCTGCTCCTTCGTGGCGGCATAGAGCTGGAGGTTGGTGCCCAGGTCTCCCCGTCCGTTGTTGCGGTTGGCCCGTCCGTTACGAGCAGGGCGGTTCTTCATCAGCTCTGTGGCTTCCTCCATCAGGCGCTTTGACTGGGTGAGGGCGCGCTCTGCCAGGTTGTCGTTGTAACCTTTCAGGGCGCGGCTGGCAGCAGCAAACATCGTCGCAGCCTGGAAGTCGAGCGAGGGGTTGCGTGTGGTGAAGGCCCACATATCGTCGGGCGTGCCGCTGCTCTTGCCGTCGGCCGACACCTCGTAGGGCTTCAGCGAGGGGTCGTAATGCAGGCCGTCGGTGATGCTGGCAGCGTCGCCCAGATGGTGGTAGTTATCGAGAATAGAGTTCGACAGCGTCGAAGCCATGTGTCCTATTTGCTCGGCCTGTGCTACGAGGTTGAGTGTGCCGTGCTCGATGAACTGCAGCACGTCGGGCACTCCGTCAGGTCTATGCAAGTCGACATACCGCTGCTGCTGGTTGACGAAGGTCTCGTCGCGCTGTGGCTTAAACAGCTCCCAGGTACGTATGAAGTTCTGCACGACGCTGATGTTCGAGCCTGTCTCAATGTCGAAGTCACCTGCATCGAAGAATCCTCCGATGTTCAGACCCGGTATCAGCTCCAGCGGCTTGTACTTCGTGTCGGTCGAGGCACCCTGACGGTGCAGGTCGAAGTGGTCGCTCTCAGGTGCCTGCAGATAGCCCTCCTTGAAGGGCTCGCCGTGCCAGGTGCGATAGCCTTCATTGACATACATGTGGTTCATGTGGATGGGCACCCACACGTCGGTGGTGGCATCAGTAATCTTGTCGTAGACGTGACTGTCGATGAGGAAGTCGCCAGTACGCGTGTCGCCATACTGGATGTAGTAGACGCCGGGCTGGGTGACCTGCGAGAAGTCGAACTTCACATAGTTGTACTTGAAGAAAGGCCCCCAGGACTTGATGTCGCCCTTGAAAGCCTGTGTCGTGGTGCCGTCGCCGTTGATGCGCATGAGCTGTGCTGAGGATAGCGGCTTGTCGGCCTTGTCCAGCTCGATGACGGCCACCTTGGGCTGGTTGGGGATGTATCCCACTTGTGAGAAACCGATGTTGGGCTGGCGTATCCATCCGGGTATGGCGTGAGGCTCCACCGTCCAGGTGACGACCTTGCCTGTTTTGCCCTTCGGCAGTATGCTGCGCAGCACGTACCAGCCGTTTTGTGCCAGCATGCGTCCGTCAAATAGCAGCAGCTCGGCATCATCGCTGTGGATGCTGATCAGTCGTTCAGGATCGTCGGTAGCCAGTGAGATGCTGTGTCCCTTCTCCAGGGGCAGCGGGTCGATGAAGCGCCCCGTACCGCGATCGTCGTAAGTCCTGAAACCCTTGAACTGGCGGGGCTTCTCGCTGTTGGGTCGAGTCACGGTCTGACTGGTGGCATAGCGTGGCAGCCGTCCTAGCCGTCCGTCCATCGTGAACGTCTTCAGCCAGTATTGTGAGGGCAGGAACTCGAGGTTCAGACCTGCCTCTCCTGCAAGGGGCTCAGGCACGGGCTTATCGAGCCAGACGCTGATCTCAACGGCCTTTCCCTTGGCTGTGACGGTGATGCGGCTGTCGAAGTCGTAGTCCTCATAGCGTAGGGCTACCTCGATGGTGTTGCTCTCCCTGTCCACCCGACGGCTGGTCATCCTGGGCACGAGGTCCCACTGCTCAGGGGTGTTGTTGAGTCGGACGGCTCCTCCCTGAATGGTGCGCACACCGTGATGGATGATCTCGATGCCCGAGTTCTTCTCGTCGTTGAATCCACCAGTGAAGGGATTGCTGAACACCAGCACGTTGACACCCTGACGCTCGAAATACTCTCGTTCGTTCAGTCTCAGATCCTGTGCCTGGCAAAGTGTGGCTGCCGTCAGCGCAATGATAAGGTTGGTCTTTCTCATCATTTTTGGGGTTTAGTTTTTGTTTATATTATTAGATGTTTAAATGCTTTTCACCACCCGGCAGGGGTTGCCCACAGCGATGCTGTTGGAGGGGATATCGTGCACCACCACCGAGCCGGCTCCGATGGTGACATTATCGCCAATGGTGACGCCAGGCAGGATGACCACGCTGCCGCCTATCCACACATTGCAGCCAATGCTGACGGGCCGCGCCCACTCACGCCGGCTGTTGCGCTCTATGGGGTCGGTGCTGTGGCAGGCAGTGTAGATGCTTACGTTGGGGCCGATGAAGCAGTCGTCGCCAAAGGTGACGGGAGCCTCGTCGAGGATGGTCAGGTTGAAGTTGGCAAAGAAGCGCCGGCCCACGCTGATCTGCTTGCCGTAGTCGCAGTAGAAAGGCTGGTTGATGAACACCTTGTCGTCGGCAACGTGGCCCAGCAGACTGAGTAGCATCTCCCGCCTCCGCTCCAGGTCGCTGGGGCGTAGCAGGTTGTATTCGTGTATGATATCCTTGACGGCATTCAGTTCGCTGATCAGCTCAGGATCGACGGCAGAGTAGTACTCGCCTGCAAGCATCTTTTCTTTCTCAGTCATGGGGTCACTTCGCTATTTTTGGTGCAAAGATATGAAATTGTTGATAAAAGAACATGTTTTTTTGTCTCATATCTTGTATGATTTGTGTTTTTTTAGTAACTTTGTGCGCAAATAGCCGTCTGGCGAGAGCTGTGGCGGGAAAAATGAACTACGAACACTAATGCTAATACAAATCAAATGAAGCAGTTTCTGACGACATGCTTGCTGAGCGTAGTCGGCTTGATGGCTTACGCCCAGATGGACGATGCCTACAAAGGCATCTGGCCTGTGACTGACCAGGCCTGTATGAAAAGCCTTAATGGCGAGTGGCAACTGAAAGTGGTAAAAGGTGTGACGGACGACAAGACCGTGCCTGCTGCCGATGCCTCCTGGCGGGCTATTCCGGTGCCGGGCTGCTGGGAGACGTACGGCTTCTGCGAGCCTCGCTACAACTATCCTGACTCCCTGACGGGCTACTATCGGCTGGCTTTCACCGTGCCCGATGCCTGGAAGGGTCAGCAGGTGGCCATCCGGCTCGACGGAGTGCTGCGCGGCTATGACCTCTGGCTCAACGACCGCTATGTGGGTTCGTGGGAGAGTGGGTTCAACACCTGTCTCTTCGACCTCACTCCCTATCTGCGGAAGAGCGGTGAGCAGCAGCTGGCCATGCGTGTCTACTCCCATTTCAAGGGCTATGAGTTTGACTGCAACGACGACTGGGCTCCGATGGGCATCTATCGTGACGTCACCCTCTTCGCCGTTCCTAAGACGCACCTGAGCAATCTGACCGTCACCACTCGTATGGACGGCGAGGTAAAGGTGCAGACTGAGGTGGCAAACGCTACTAGGCAGACGACGGTGGACTATGAGATACTGGATGCCACAGGCAAGGTGGTCTCTACAGGGGAAAAGATCCAGACACCCCATCTGTGGACAGCTGAGACACCTTATTTATATACGTTGAAGGTCAACGTCCGACAGAAGGGGCAGACGCTGCAGACGATCACGCAGAAGATTGGCATCCGCGAGATCAGCATCGACGGTAATGTGCTGAAGCTGAACGGACGCCCCATCAAGCTGCGTGGCGTGAATGTTCATAGTACTGATCCCCGGACGGTGAAGGTGATCAGCGACGAACTGACGCTGAAAGACATGAAGATGATGAAGGAGGCATCGGTCAACTTCCTCCGCCTGTCGCATTATCCCCGTGAACCGCGCTTCTATGAGCTGGCCGACTCGCTGGGCTTCTACCTCGTCGACGAGATCCCCTTCGGCTATGGCGACAAGCATCTGCCCGACCGCTCCTATCAGGATATCCTGAAGAGCCGCTCGCTGGCCACCATCACCCGTGACAAGAATCATCCCTCGGTAATCGTGTGGAGCGTGGGCAACGAGAATCCGTTGCCTGAGACGTGTGTCGAGGTGGGCGAATACGTGGGCCAGCTCGATACTTCGCGCCCCTACTGCTTCCCGCAGGTGGGCTCCTTCTTCCGTCGCTTCTTCGAGGGGAAGGATGCCAAGGGCTTCCCTTCACCGGCTCCGGTCTTCGCTCCTCACTATCCCTCGACAGGGCAGTTGGAAGGATTGTATCAGCGCCTCGACCGGCCCATTATCTTTACAGAGTACTGCCATACGCTGGGCATCTCGCTTGAGGATCACGACCGCATGTGGGAGATTATCGAGCGCACCCCGGGCATTGCAGGAGGCGGCGTCTGGGAATGGGCCGACCAAGGCATGCCTTTCACGGAGAAAGGTGGTGGCTACAAGTGGCGGACGGATGGCAGCGAACGCGACCAGCGGGTGTTCACCACGATGGACGGAGGCTTCGAGATGAGTGGCAACCTGGGTACCGACGGCCTGGTCTATGCCGACCGCACCCCGCTGCCCAACTACTATGAGCTGCAGCACAACTATGCCCGTGCCTTCGTCAGCTCGGTGGAGAAGACGGGAGACGATGACCTCACCACGCACCTTACCATCCATAACCGCTATGACTTCCTGAACCTGAAGGACAATGTCACCTTCCACTGGACACTGACCAACAATCGCGACACCGTGCTCAGTGGGGCTTTCAGTCCTGATGTGGCTCCTCGCAGCACGTCGACCTATGACCTTAGGCTGCCCTTGCAAAAAGGCCTCTCGCTGCTCCTGCTGGATGTCAACGATGCCCAGGGACATGTGTTCCTCCACCAGAGTTTTGTTCTGAACAAGCCCCAGCTCAACTGGGAGGGCGCGGCCCGTCCGATGGCCTTCGTTCAGGAAGGACCGCTGGTGCGCACTGGTCGCAAGCCTACGATGGCCGAACGCCTCACCCAGAAGAACCGCCTGCCTATGCCTTATCTGCTCTCCCTCCAGAATGAGCAGGTGAAAGCTGATGTGCAGACCACAGAAGAAGGAACGGCCACGAAGGTAGCCTTCACACTTACCCCCGACAGCACCGATGTGTTTCATGGTGAGCTGGGACTAGCCTATCTGCTCGACCGTCGTTTCGACCGAGTGCAGTGGCTGGGGCTGGGTCCCTTTGCCAGCTATCCCGGTCGTCATCAGGCTTGCCGCTATGGTTACTGGGCAAAGCATCAGGATGACCTCTATTTTGAGGGTAATCATGAAGGAGTGGAGGCCGCCCTGTTCTCTGATGCCGAGGGTAATGGTCTGCTGATCGCTGCCCCGTTATCGTCGGGAGATGCTCTGAACCTCAATTTCGAGCAGACGGACCGTGGCATCGTCGTGACGGTCAATGCCGCTGTCAGCGGTCAGGGGCCGAAGTCTTCGAAGACACATTTCCCCGGCTGGAGTAAGGAGAAGGGTGCCGTCAGTGGTCAGTTCATGCTTTATCGCATCGATGCTGCCCGGATGCCGCAGCTCGTCAAGACTTTGTTTGCTGATCCTGCCGCTGTGCCGGCTCCTTTCCATCCTTTCCTGACACAGTACGACACCTACCTGCTGCGCTATGATGACATCACTTCAAAATAATGTGATGATTCCTTGGCTATTCAGGAAATTATTCATAACTTTGCAGGCAAATTAACTAACAACGAATCAATCATGAGAAGGAAACTGACAACGATGCTGCTGGCAGCACTGGCACTGACCCTCTGGGGACAGACGGCACGCAAGTTTACTGTGAACATCACCCCTGACGGGGCTTCCAACATGGTGGGGTACCTGCCCGACCAGCCTTCGGGACGGGCTGTGGTGGCACTGCCCGGCGGTGGCTATACCCATCTGGCTATGGATCATGAGGGCCACGACTGGGCTCCCTATTTCAACCAGCAGGGCATCGCCTACTTCGTGCTTACCTACCGCATGCCGAAGGGCGACCGCAGCATCCCCCTCTCTGATGCCCAGAATGCCATCCGCACCGTGCGTGATTCTGCCGATGTATGGGGCATCAACCCCCTCGATGTGGGCATCATGGGCTCGTCGGCTGGCGGACATCTGGCATCGAGCGTCTCCACGCACAGCGAGTTTGACTGCCGTCCCAACTTCTCAATCCTCTTCTATCCCGTCATCTCGATGAACGAGCGTGAGAGCCATCGTGGTTCCTGCGAGGGATTCCTGGGCAGCGAAGGAATGAAGGACGAGGCGCTGGTGAGGGAATGGTCTAACCAGAATGCCGTTCGCAGTCATCTCACCCCGCCGGCGATCATCCTCACTGCCAACGACGATGGCGCCGTGCCGCCTGTGACCAATGGCGTGGCCTATTACACCGCTATGCGCCGAGCCGGCAATCATTGCGCCCTCCATGTCTATCCTTCCGGAGGTCACGGCTTCGGCTATCGCACATCGTTCAAGTATCACGACCAGCTGCTGGCTGACCTCACCGCCTGGCTGCAGTCGCTGCCGCAGCATCCGCGTGGAGCCGTCCGCGTGGCCTGCATCGGCAACAGCATCACCCACGGCTCGGGCATCGACATGCAGGAGCAGAAAGGCTATCCGGCTCAGCTGCAGCAGTTGTTGGGCAGCCGCTATGTGGTGAAGAACTATGGCGTGGGTGCCCGCTGCATGATGAGCACCAGCGACCATCCCTACATGCAGGAGCAGGCCTGGCGCGATGCGAAGGCTTTCCGGCCTAATATCGTGCTCATTAAATTGGGTACCAACGACTCGAAGGACTACCAGTGGAATCAGGCACAGTACGAGAAGGACTACCAGGCGATGATCGATACGCTCTCGTCGCTTCCCTCCAGGCCTGCCATCTATCTGCTCACGCCCATTCGCGCCTTCCGCGACAAGTGGGGCATCACCGACTCCGTCATTGTCAATGGCGTCATCCCCACCATCCGCAAGCTGGCTGAGAAAAACAGCCTGCAGGTGATCGACCTCCATCCCGTGGTCGACAACCAGCGGCTGATGACCAGCGACATGATCCATCCCAATGCCAATGGAGCAGGACGTATGGCCCAGACCATCGCCAACGTGCTCAAGCCCCAGAAGCAGGTTTTCATTCCTGAGGACATGAAGGGCATGAACCTTCAGAGCGACACCTCGAAGTGGAGCATGAAGCGCAGCTTGCAGACCGACGATATCATCGTGATGTGGGAGAAGGGCTTCGGCAACGACCTGAGCAATCCCCCGGCCCTCGAGGGCAAGCCCATGAAGTTCGACCTGCAGCAGCTCACCCGTCGTGTGCAGCAGTTCTACGACTACTATCGTGACACCCTCCAGTTCCTCTCGCCAGGCTCCAAGGCCGAGAAGTACAAGATGATGGTGATGGTCAACTACTCCCTCGACGGCACTGCCTATGGCGGCACCTACGATGACTTCATCGGAGCCCTCTGGGTGGCTCCCAACCGCATTCAGGATGCCACGATGAACTGCATGGCCCATGAGCTGGGCCATTCCTTCCAGCTGCAGATACCTGCCGACAAGGCTGGCGAGGCCTGGGGAGGCTCGGGCTTCTATGAGATGACCTCGCAGTGGATGCTCTGGCAGGTCAACCCCTGGTGGCTGCGTGATGAGAACTATCACTTCGAGGACTTCAAGCGCCTCACCCACAAGGCCTACCTCAGCATGGCCAACATCTATCACTCGCCCTATGTCATCCAGTGGTGGAGCGACCTGCACGGCAAGCCCTCCATCGCCGACCTTTACCGCAACGGCAAGCGTGGCGAGGATCCCGTCATCACGTATAAGCGTCTCTACCGTCTCTCGCAGCGTCAGTTCTGCGACGAGATGTTCCTCGGCTATCAGCACCTGCTGAACTTCGATTTCAAGCATGCCCGCAAGGAGACCCGGCCATACGCCTGCACCTTCGACTCGCCCGTCAGAGATCTCGGCGGAGGATGGCAGGCACCTGTCGACACCCTCGAGGAGTATGGCTTCAATGCCATCCGCCTCGACCACCTGTCGGCCGACAGACCGCTCAAGAAAGTCTCGGTCCGAGTGCAGGGCAAGCAGCTGCGCTATGGCTTCGTGGCCGTCACCGCCACCGGCAAGAGCATCTATAGCCCGGTCAATGCTTCCTCTTTCGTCCTTCCCAAGGATGAGAAGGTGGCGCACCTCTACCTGCTTGTGATGGGAGCCCCCGACCAGCACGAACGACTGGGCTTCCGAGGCGATGCCACTACCTTCCCCTATCAGTACAAACTATCAACTACCTACTAAAATGAAGAAAACTGCAATCTTTTTCCTGACATGCCTGATGACATTGCCGATGGCTGCCCAGCGCCTCCAGCAGAAGCTGGAGCGTGGCGTGGTGGCAGTCAACCGTACGGGTGGCCGTAGTGTAACCTCCAGTGGCGGTCAGGGCAATCTCATCTCCTGGCGTAAGCTGGCTCAGGAGCCTGAGGGCACCACCTATAATGTGTATAGTCGAGTGTCAGGATCGTCCAACTTTACTAAGATGAACATTACACCGCTGAAGAACACAAACTACGCCCCATCGGCCTTGTCGAACAATACCGAGTATGCCGTTGCGGCCATCAGTCCGGAAGGTGTGGAAGGCGCCATCAGCACATCTTTCTTATATAAGACGCAGTCGTGGCCCAATGTGTGGTTCAACTTCGACTTCGATAACAAGGTGATTCATCGCAACGACTATCGTACTAAATTTGCCTGGCCGATGGACCTCAACGGTAATGGCGAATACGATGCCGTGGTGGTCGACCGCCTCTTTGCTGGTGCTGCCAGCGGTGAAGAGAGCGAGGATTCGGAGAACACCGCCTCGACGTCGCATAAGATTCAGGCCTATATGCTCGACGGAACCCTGCTTTGGACGGTCGACATGGGGCCTAACGTGAACATCTCTGGTGGTCAGAATGATATGGTCGTTGCCTGGGACATCAACTGCGATGGCCGTTGCGAGGTGATGATCCGCTCCTGCGACGGCACTCGTTTTTGGGATAAGGCTAACGAGACGTGGGGCAAGTATGCCATGGGCAGCGACGTGCCCGATGTGGATGGCGACGGCATCGTCGACTATCGCACGCAGTCACAACGCAACCGACCCTTCTATATCAGTGTGATAGATGGTGCTACGGGAGCAGAGATTGCCTGCAGCGAACTGAAATACGACGAGGTGACCGATGGCAGCGACCATTATACTCGCACCTCGCGCCCCCGATACATGAGCGACGGCTACTCGGCTATGGACGGCCATTTTTGTATCTGCTATCTCGATGGCATCCATCCCTCGTTGGTGATGGAATGCCTCGACCGCGATGTCGACAAGACCCATCACAACTATGTCTTCACTTGGGATTTTGACTGGACGGGAGGCAATCCCTCCAACTGGCATCACTCTGCTACTTGGAGTCGCAACGACAAGCGTCCCTGGCCTGCCGAATTCCATCAGCTGCGTGTGGCCGATGTTAATGGCGACGGCTGCGACGAGATGATTCAGGGCGGCTATTCGGTTAATCCGCTGAAGGGATGGTTTCAGAGTCCTGGCATTGGTCATGGCGACCGGTATATCTTGAGCGACATCGACCCCGATCGTCCTGGACTCGAGGTCTATGCCATCCAGCAGAGTGCATTGCTGGGTCAGCTCCTTTATGATGCTGAGACGGCCGAGCGTATCAAGGAGTGGTATCTGCCCAGCGTCTATGATGTGGGGCGTGGCACCTGTCTCGATATGGATGCCCGCTATAAGGGCTACGAGATTCTCAGCTATGCCGACGACTACGTCTATACCTGCAAGGGCGAGAAGACCGGTCAGACACGCTCGGGTTCGATGTTCGAAGGCTGCTGGTGGGATGGCGATCTGCAGCGCGAATGGTTGAACTCTCCTGGCGGCAGCGGCTGGGGCACCAATCTCATGGTCTCGAAGGTGTTGGGCAACCGTTTGGCAGAATTCTCGCAAGAGAGCAACTGGGCCACCCATGCTGCCACAGGCACCCGCCCGGCCTTCATGGGCGACATCATTGGCGACTGGCGCGAGGAGGTCATCCTGGCCAAGCAGAATGCCGATGGGTGCACAGGTTTGGTGGGCTATACCACGGCCATGCCCACCAATAATAGCATCTACTGTCTGCAGCAAGACCCGCACTATCGTGGCGACTGTACCACCCGCGGCTACTACCAGCATCCCAACACCGGCTTCTACCTGGGTGGCGAGATGCCCATGCCGCCGCTGCCTCCCGTCTTCGAGGCCGACCTGCGCTGGAAGGGCGGCGCGAATGTGGAACAAGGCTTTTCGTTGTTCGACATGACCGCCTCCGCCACATACTCCGATGGCAAAAGTCTGATGTTCGACATTGCGGGCGACAACAGCCAGATAATCAATATTGACCAGCCCTTGAACGCCACCATCCTCTACATGATGAACCCCCGTGGCCACGATTACTCCTTCAGTGGCAAGGGGACTATGGGCACGGGGCAGCTCGTCAAGTCGATGCTTGGCATGGCTACGTTCAACTGCAACCTCGGCCATACGGGGGCGACGCTCGTCAGCGAAGGCACACTAATTGTCAATGGCACAGTTGCTGGCCCGGTGGAGCTGCGTGCCAAGGGGTCGCTTGGCGGCAATGTCACACTGCAGGACACTATCACCTTTGAGGGCGCATTGAACCATGAGGGCTGTAGGCTGATACTTGGAAAAGCAGACAATGCCATTGCCTCGAAGAAGAGTGTGGTGCTACCCGGTAATGTCTATATTGAAACTACGGCATTGATGCAAGATTTTTGGTCCGAGGAATCCGCGCTAGTCCCTGTTTGCGGTAAGCTGGTTGTCGAGGGCGACCTCACCTTCCGTGGCACCAACTATATCACCGTTAACCTGGCCAGTCAGGATGCCGCCGACTATGTTGTGGCCACATGTACTGGCAAGCTGACCTGTGACGTCGGCAAGCTGAAGACCCGTGGCCTGGAGGGCATCAACTACGACTTTGAGGTGGTCGACGGCCGGCAGCTGGTGCTCAGGATCCATCCCTCTCGTGCTCCTCAGCAGGGTGTAGTGTGGATGGCCAACGAGAGCAATATCTGGAATTACAAGGCTCAAAACTTCGCCATTGCGGGCGGCAACGATGCCTTCTCCTCCACCAACTTCGTGGCTGGCGATGGTGTGGTGTTCAATGCCCATGCCCTTCAGAAGACCGTCACCGTGCCCGAGATGATGGTCTCCAGCGGCGTCACTTTCGATGCCGGCAACTATGTGCTCAATGGCGATGGCGGCATTTCGGGCGAGGGTGGCATCACCGTTAATCCCGCTGCCAGCGTGACGCTCAACATGAAGTATAGCGACTACACAGGTCCCACTGTTGTCAACGGAGGCACGCTGACCGTGCCCAATTTCTACGACGGCGGACAAAAGAGTGCCCTGGGCGCAGCAACGTCGGCCAAGAACAACCTCCAGTTGAATGGTGGCACATTGGTGCTGAGTAAGGACAATATGGGCACCGACCGACAGGTCATCATCGCCGATACAGCCACCATCAAGATCACCCAGTCGTCGAGTGCACTCTCGCTGAAGGGAGCCGTCAGCGGTTCGGGCTATCTCATCAAGGATGGTGCCGGTCAGCTGAACTTCACCTATGGAGGCGCCAACAACTTTGCAGGCTTGATTGTCAAGAAAGGCATCGTGGCGCAGGGAGCCTGGAATGCCACTTTCGGCCGCAGCGGCTCGCCCATGGAGCTGGCTGGTGGCGAGGTGCATCAGATAGATGTCAACTCCACCTCCACTGTGCCCACCTTCAACCATGTGGTCACAGTGGTAGAGGGTACCACTAACCGCATCCTCGGCTCTTCGCGAGGTAAGATCAATGGCACGCTGAAAGGCAAGGGCAACCTCACCATCGAGACGCGCTATGTGCGTTGCGATGTGGGATTGAACTTCGCCGGCTTCGAGGGCATGCTGACAGCCAAGGGCAGTGGTGGCAACTTCCGTCTGATGTCGAATGTCACCGATATGAGCAAGACACGTCTGAAGGTGGATGCCGGCACGTCTGTGGCCCACTATGCCAGTGGCAGCAACAATGCAGCCACGGCCACGCTGAAGATTGGCTCGCTGGAGGCCACTGCCGCCGATGCCGCCCTCAGCGGCTCAGGCAGCAGCTATCAGATTGGTTACCTCAACACCGACACGAAGTTTGCCGGGGTCTTCACCGCTGCCCGTATCACCAAGGTGGGCACGGGCCGCCTGACGCTTTCGGCCACCGGCCATACCTCGCCCGTCACCGTCAGCGACGGCGTGCTCGAGTTGAACAATGCGACGTCGGCCACCATGACCACAGGCCTGATCACTGTGACGGGCAGTGGCGTGCTGACGGGCAATGCCCTGGTGTCGGGCGTCACTGTCAACGATGGAGGAACGGTTACGGGAGGCATCAACAACAATGTGGGCACCCTGCGCTTGAAGGGCAGTATGACGCTCAACAAAGGTGCTATCGTGCGTTGTACACTCTCGGCAACGTCCAACACCAAGTTCACCGTCCAGGGCAATGTGAAGCATGCTGGCGACACCATCCTCGTCGTCGTCCCTGCCAGTCGCCGACTTAGCGTCGGCGATGAGTTGGAGATATTCAATGTCGCTGGAGCGCACACGGGAACGTTCGTCGTGAAGGTCGAGAGCGAGGGCATGGGATATGAGTTCGATGACTCGCTGCTGCTCACCGATGGCAAGCTGCGTGTGAAGGCTGTGACCGATGGTGTCGATGCCGTCATGGCTCCTGATGCCGTTGTCGATGTCTTCACCCTCCATGGCGTCAGGCTCTACACCCAGCAGCCCTACGGAAAAATCTTCCCCCAGCTGCCCCGTGGCACATACATCGTGACACAAGGCAACCGCTCACAAAAGATAATCAAATAGCGATGAGACGATTACTGGCATTATCCTTCCTCTTGGCGTATCTCGCCAGCGCCTTTGCTCAGCAAGGCATTTATAACGTACGCGACTACGGTGCCAAGGGCGACGGGCGCACGCTCGACTCGCCCGCCATCAATGCCGCCATCGAGGCAGCTGCGAAGGGTGGGGGAGGACAGGTGCTGCTGCCTGCCGGCACTTACCTCTGTGGCAGCATCCGCCTGAAGTCGAACATCGACCTTCACCTCTCTGCCGGCAGCAAGATTCTGGCGGCTCCGGCATCGATGAAGGCTTACGACGAGAGCGAGTCCTTCGGCGGATTCCCCGAGTATCAGGACGGAGGCCATACCTACTTCCACAACTCGCTTATCTGGGCCGAGGGTCAGGTGAACGTCTCGATCACGGGCCACGGAATGATCGACGGCGAGGGACTGACGAAGAAGGATACTGAGAATGCCGGCAACGTGCAGGGTGGCTCCATAGGCACGGGCGACAAGGCCATCGCCCTGAAGCTATGCCGGCAGGTCACCATCCGCGACATCACTATCTACCGCGGCGGCCACTTCGCCATCATCATGACCGGCTGCGACCTGAGCACCATCGACAATGTCACCATCGACACCAATCGCGACGGCTTCGACATCGACTGCTGTAAGTACATGACCATCACCAACTGCCGCATCAACACACCCAGCGACGACGCCCTCGTGCTCAAGTCGAGCTATGCCCTGAAGAAGCCCGTGCTCACTGAGCATATCGCCATAGCCAACTGCAACATCACGGGCTACAAGTGCGGCACCCTGCTCGACGGCACTTATGTGCCCGAGCCAGTGGGGTGGGTGTGCGGACGCTTCAAGCTGGGCACCGAGTCGAATGGAGGCTACCGCAACATCTCGCTCACCAACAGCACCTTCATGTACAGTAGCGGACTGGCCTTCGAGGAAGTCGACCAGGGGCGCATGGAGAACATTGTAGTGAGCAACATCACCATGAGCCACGTCCACCACTATCCCATCTATATCACCACCGGCTGCCGCAACCGCGGGCCCAGGGAGGTGACGCGGCCGTCGTCGGCCCGCGACATCCAGATCAGCAATGTCGTGGCCGACGACTGCGACTCGCTCTGCTCCATCATCGTCACCGGACTGCCCGAGGAGCCCATCCGCAATGTGTGGCTGAGCAATATCCGCCTGCAGTTCAAGGGTGGTGGAGCCAGGGAGCTGGCCGACAGGGAATACCGCGAGCAGGGCACCAACTATCCCGAGCCGCGTTTTGCCGGACAGACACCTGCCTACGGCCTCTATGCCCGCCATGTCGACGGTCTCCATGTCAATGACGTCACCTTCCGCTATGAGCGCCCCGAATATCGGCCTGCCGTCGTCCTCGACGATGTGAAGAATGCCACGCTCCGTGCCGTCGATGCCCCTACGGAGCCTGGCATCCAGCAGGTGGTAGCCCTCCGCTGCGGCGAGATTACCCGGCACGACTGAGACCCCCTCCAACCTCCCCCGATGGGGGAGGCTGCCTGCACTCCTAAACTCCATGAAAATTGATTGCCCGTGGCGTCACCAGTCCGAGTCCCAGTCGGTGTCGCTGTCGTCCCAGTCGTCGCTGTCGTCCCAGCTGTCGTTGTCCCAGCTGTCGTCGTCGCTGCTGCCGTTGTCATACCATTGTGACTCCTCAAAGCGCTTGCCGCTGAAGTTCTCAAGGCGATATTGGTCGGCATTGTCCTTCGTGATCTGGTCGAGCGTCGTCTTATACCAGTCGTCGGTCGAAGGCTGGTAGCGATACCATGTCGACCCCTGCCGGTAGTAGCTCTGGTCCTGATACTGGTAGTAGCCGTCGGGGATGCCATTGCCTGAGGCCAGCATCACCAGGGCTATGACGCCCGCGATCATCGTGCCCAGGAAGCCCTTCTCCTTCTTCGAGAACATCCGCTGAGAGTGCCCTCCAACCTCCGCCGGAGAGCCTCCTCCAACTTCCGCCCGGAGGGGAGGCTGCCGCCGTGCTTTGTTCCTTGCCTTCTGACTGGCTATCTCGTCTCTCAGC
Organism: uncultured Prevotellaceae bacterium; assembly: GCA_900318685.1. GTDB lineage: Bacteria > Bacteroidota > Bacteroidia > Bacteroidales > Bacteroidaceae > Prevotella. The sequence continues at coordinate 91,154 of ONLL01000007.1, forward strand.
CGCTGCAGCAGCTCGCTCACGGCCAGCTCCTCGTCGCGCCCCTGATAGCGTATGGCGCGCTCGCCGCTGGCTTTGTTCTTGTACACCACGCATTCGCCATCCTCGTTCTTATAGATGCCGAAGGCCTTAGGCTCGGCGATGTCTTTCCCTATGAAGAAGCGTGTCACCTCTTCGGGCGGCAGCTTATGCCAGGCGTACCACAGCCGAAGCTCCTCAATGGTCCGGGGATCTCGCCCGGGATTCTGCAATTGCTCTAACTCACGATCCATCGTTTTTGATGCAAAGGTACAATAAATCGGCGGAACAAGCAAATATTTCGACCGATAAGTGAAAAATCAACGGTTCATTCTCGGGGTATGCCACTTGGTGATGGTCAGCACACCGGCGGAGAGGGCTGGAACATTGAGGAGAACATCGTTGCCGTCGGTCCTGGGAGTTGCTTTCTGCAGGGCTACGGCCTGCTTGTTCTCCATGCTGTTGGCCACTGTCAGCGAGCCCGGAGCATAATAGTCAAACGCCGTGGCCGACACCCCTGCCCAGTCGCCTCCGACGCGCAGGGTGGCAGGCTGGTCGGTGGGGTTCACCACTTTCACGATCACATCGCTGCCATTCTCCGACAGGGTGGTGCTCACGCTGATGTCGCCTGTCTCGCCGCTGAAGGCCAGCCGGTACTTCGAGAAATGGTCGTACCAGAGTTCCGTGACCTGACAGTTGGGCGCCTTGAACAGGTCCCTGTAGTCGAAGTTGATGAAGGCATTGTTCCAGTCGGGCGCATCGGTGCGGCGTATGAAGAGCGCCGCGGCACCCATGGCCACCACGTCGTGCCTCTCGCACATGTTGAGGAATCCGCCGGCAAAGAGGCCTGTGCGCCAGTCGATGCTGTTGAGGTTCCACTCCGAGATGAAGAGCCTGATGTTAGGGTTGGGGCCGTGGGCTATCATCTCAGCATAGCGGTCGTACTGCTGGCCCAGGCGCACGGGTCCCGTGGCGTAGCCGCCCTGCTGCTCGTAGTGGTGCAGGCTGAGGTAGTCGAAGTAGGTGCCGCTGCGCTTGATGAACTGCTCGTCCTCGCGGAATCCGCCGCAGGCGATGATCTTGATCCCGGGGTCGATCTGTCGCATGGCAGTGCTGAAGTCGCGCACGCACCTCTCATAGCGGTCGATGCCCATCTCCCACATCTCGTTGTCTATCTCCCAGTACTTCACGTTGTAGGGCTCGGGGTGGCCGTTGGCGGCACGCTTGGCGCCCCATTCGTCGGTGGCGGGGGCATTGCAGTAGCGCACCCAGTTCACTGCATCCTGCAGGATCTTGTCGTACTCCTCGGCAGGCCGCTCAAACTTGACGCTGACCACGATGATGGGCTCGGAACCCACCTCACGGCAGAAGCGGATGAACTCGTCGGTGCCGAAGCAGTTCTGGTCGTAATCCATCCACATCCAGTGGGCCCAGCGCTCACGCTGCTCCTGCGGTCCGATGCCCCACTTCCAGTCGTACTGTGCCACGTAGCCGCCGCCCGGCCAGCGCAGGCAGGTGGGATGCAGCTCCTTGACGGCCTTCAGAATGTCGGGACGGAATCCGCCCAGATTCTTGCCAGTCTGCGTGGTCATGGTCACCATATCGACCTGTACCGTTCCGTTCTTGACCATGATGACGAAGTCGCAGTCGCAGCTAAACTTGGTAATCGTCTTGACGGTCTCTACGCCCAGGTCTCTGGCGACATTTACAAAGGAACTGGGTGTCGGGACGGTATCCACGCAGATCCTGCAATGACCATCGATGCCTTCGATCATCTGGGGAGTGAGCGTGAATTCATATTTCTTCCACTCCTTGCTCACCTTAAACGACTGGCGGGCGATAATATTGCCTTTCGTACTGCGCAGTCCGACAATCAGCTCTCCCTTTCCCTTTGCATAGATGGAGCCTACAAAGTCCTCGCCGTCAACGTCCAGAGGACCTTGGAAAATGCCGGCTTCAGTCTTTCCTGCCGTGATCTCCTGCGAATAGCGCATATTCACGGCATCATCCTTAATCAGACGGTACTTGCCACCCTCGCCGAAGGCCGTCCATTGCTGGGCAACGGCCGGAATACGAACGTCGCCAGGAGTACCTTCGAAGAGCACCTTGCCGTCAGCAGCCGTCAGACGGATATTGCGATAGGTAGCTTCGGTATAGTTCACCCAAAAGGTGACGAAGTTGCGGTCGGCACGCTCCAGGCTGTCATAGGTCAGCACCTGCCTGTCGTCCCAATAGACCGTAGCCTTGCTGCCGCGGCTCTCGATGCGCAGCTTGTGCCATTGCTGGCTCTCGTTGACCTGCTCTTTCGTGGCAGGAGCCGAGGCCAGGGGCGACAGCATGTTCATGCGGCGACCGGGACGCCCGCCGAAGCCCTGCGACTGGCGCTCTTCCATCTGACAGATCGAGAAGTCGGCAGTGGAGCTCTGCTGCTGGAGGGCGGCGCGCGCGGCTGCCTCGTTGGCCGCGTCGATCTGGGCCTGCGTCTGTGCCGGCGTAAAGGTGCGGCTCTCGTAATAGGGGTCGTGTATGCGTACGTAGTAAGGCGTGCCGTCGGCCTTGTTGCGGAAGGCGAAGCGGATGTCCATCAGTCCGCCGCTCCAGGCTCTCCGTGCCAGCTTGTAGGAGCGCCAGCTGACGTCCATCGTCAGGTCGAAGTCGCAGGTCGTGATGCTGTCGATCTTGAGCGGCTGCTCGTAGCGGGTAGGGGAGTGCAGCACCATGTCATCGTCCATGAACCAGCCGTCGAAGTAGCCGTCGCGGGGAGGGATGCCCGGATACTGCTCCGGCTCGAACGAGCGCTCCTGGATGAGCTCCTGCCAGACACCGTTGTTGGCCGAGAAGTAGATGTGCTCGAAGAGCTGTCCGTAGAGCATCTCGTCGATGATGCCGGAGGGTTGGCGGCTTTCGACTGTGATTTCATACTCACGCTGTGCACTGGCAATGGTCGCTGCCGCCAGAAGTGCTAACAATAGTGTCCTTTTCATTCTCGTCTATCAGTTATAGTTAATGATGTGTGAGTTGCAAATATACAGAGAATTATTCGAAGTAAGTATGATTGCCCCCTATTTTTATATATTCTTAACCCAACCTTGGTTTGGCACCCGAAGTGTGGTGATGGGAAATGGCAAAACGACGGCGGAAGCGGGGCTGGAGGTGTCAGATTGTCACTTTTTTGCGCGTTTTCGTGATTTTTTTTCGTTTTTTCGCAGGTTGTATGAAAATAAATTGCTACCTTTGTATCGTCAATAACCCAATGTTGTTCATAAAAAATGTTGCTTATGAAAAGATTTACTTTTTGGGCCGTTGCAGTCGTTGCAGTCATGCTGGCAGGAACGGCAAAAGCTCAGGAGTCGAAGCTCCTGAAGGTGGAGAACTACACTTTCTCAAAGTGGAATCCCGAAACAATGTCGAATGAGCTGACAGATACGCCCCAGCCCTACGGCAATGACGTGAACTACTACTACGATGCCGACGGGCAGCTGTCGATGGAGTACGAGATCTATCCCACCGGCACCTCCGGCACGCTGAAGATCTATGCCTACAACGAACAGGGCCAGGTGAGCAGCATAGAGCGACTCTCGGGCGGAGGACAGCCTCAGGTGACCGAGTACTTCTACGACGATCAGGGACGTCTGGTGAAGGAGCAGCAGAACAATAACGGCTTCTACTCGGGCTATGTCTATGATGAATTCGACGAGCATGGTAACTACACCGTGCGCAAGATGCTCTCCAGCGACGGCATCAGCACTGGCACTGAGCACCACTTCGCCTATACCTACGATGCCGACGGGCAGCTGATCGAAGCCGTGACACTGATCGCCAACTGGGATGACCCGACGGCGTTCACGCCTTCTCAGCGTACGCTCTACACCTACGCCGACGGCCTGTTGGCCACGGAGACGCTGGAGGAGAACATGGGTGAGGGCTATCGTCCTAACTGGACAAGGACCTACGCCTATAATGATGACGGCACGGTGAAGGAAATCAAGCTGCAGTATGCCTATGGCGGATTCCCGTCGTACTGGGGATATACCTACGGCGCACTTGACGTCGCCAAGAAGGTGACTGGTGTCGAACTTCAGAGCCAGCCGGGCAATACCATCCATGTCGCATGGCAGCCGGTGGACGGCGCCACCTCCTATCTGGTCATTATCGACGGTGCCTGCGCCACGGTGGAGGGCACTGAGTATACTTCGGCTGGCGTGCTCGACGGCGAGCACCTCGTGCTGGTCCTGGCCATCATTGACGGAGTGAGCCAGAACACAGTCGACAAGAATTTTGTGGAGGTGAAGGATCAGGGCAATGTGGCCATGGAGAACCTGACCATCGACAAGGTGGAGCTCGACGTGACGGTGTATGACTGGGGCTATACCGCTTTCAACTACAATGTTTACTTCAGCTGGAAGGTACCCGAAGGCGCTTCGCCCATCAGCTCGTATACACTCTACTGTGACAACGGCAGCTCATGGGTGCAGCAGGCCATGCTCACTCAGTTCAACAACCCGGGTGTGGACTTCAACAAGATGACCACCGCCAAGGTGAGCTTCACGCGCAGTACCTTCCAGAACAACCATACGGACGAGAACTGGCAGACCATCTATGACGAGGGCGGTCCCGACTGCAAGTTCTGGCTGACGGCCACCTATGAGTCCGGCGAGTCGCCTCAGTCGAATGTCGTGGAGCTGAATCCTTATAGCGTAGCCGTGAAGAGCGATGCTTACCTGGAATATGAGACGACCACGGGCATCAGCTCTATCAGCAATAATGGCGCTCCTGCCGAGGTCTATACCCTGCAGGGAGTCAGAACAGCTCATGCCAACGGCCTAGCCATTGAGCGCAGGGGCGGTCAGGCAAGGAAGGTCGTTGTAAAGCGCTAGTGCCTATGTGCCGACTTCTGTCCATCGCATTGCTGTGGCTGTGCATCCTCACCGATGTGCAGGCACAGCAGTCGTCGTTCTATTGCTGTGACTTCGCCAGCGAACCGTCGTTCCAGAGCGAGTGGACCGTGGTGAACGCCAACAATGACTACTCCACCTGGATCTACAACGACTGGATACCAGGGCCCGATGGCGAGCTGGGCTGCGTCAATTGCGGATGGAGCGGCTTCGGCAACAACGACTACCTGATATCGCAGCCGTTCACGTTGACGGCAGGGCCGCACTACGCTGTCTTCTACGTACGGTCAATCAGGCCTGATACGGAGGAGACTTTTGAGCTGTGCTACGGACCGTCGGATACTGATTTGACACAGATGACGGTGGTGAAGGTCGACAGCATCATGTCGCTGACATGGCGCCGCAAGGTGGTGAACTTCAGTATTCCTTCCGATGGCGATTACTACCTGGCCTTCCACAGCACTTCACACGGCAACAACCTCTTTGTGGATAATGTGTGCTTCGGAGAGGGCTCTCTCGATTTGTCGCCGCGCATCGTGGTGAAGAACCTGGTGCTACCTGATGCCAATTGTGACCTTACGGAGAGCACGCCTTTGGGAGTGGTCATAGCCAATGAGGGCACTGACGTGTCGGTAGAGCAGACACTGGCATTCTCAATCGACGGCAGCCCTTACAGCGAGCAGACCTTCACGGGCGAGATGCCCCTGGAGTCATCCCGGCAGGTGTTCTTCGACGCAAGGGCAGACCTGCTCGATGTGGGACGACATGAGATATCGGTCATCTCCAAGAACGAGTCGTCGGCTGATACCACGATCTTCAGCTTCTGCCATATAGCACCCGTCACCGAGCTGCCATTCTACACGAATTTCAGTACGGGAGATGACGTGAGCGGCACATGGACTTCGCGCGCCAATTGCTGGAAATACGATGCGATGGCGGGAGCCCATGTCACCGAGCAGCTGGGAGCTGCCAATGCATTCTACTCAGCCTGCATGCATCTGACGGGCGACATTCGTCTGAAGTTCGCCTATGCATCGGGAGGATGGATGCCCAACAAGCATTTCACCATCAAGCTGGGGCGCGCTGGTGAGGGCTTCGATGAGTGGCCCGCTGTTTATGAAGACTCGCTCGTGGCCATTCAGCCTACTGAGACCGAGGTGGTGGTGCACATCGACCGTGAAGGCGACTACTCGTTGGCACTTGTGGCCGACGGCACTGAGAAAGAGACTGGGTTCTTTATCTTTTATTTAGATGTCTATGCCATCCTGCAGACCGACCTGCAGCTGTATGCCGTCAGCACACCGCTGGTGCCCTATGTCCCGCAAAGCCACTATCTGGCCGAGAGCAGTCATGGACTGAAGCTGGTGAACCACGGTCAGGCTGACATCAGCCGCTTCAGTGCCTCACTCAGCATTGGCAGTCAGGAGTGCTTTACCCAGGATTATGAGCAGACCATCCCGGTGGGCGATACCGTCATGGTGAACCTCCGGGGCAAGCTGCCAGAGGCAGGCATCGGCGAGAAGGTGAATGCCCTGCACTTTGATGTGGGCACCGATGGCGAGGCCTTCCCCGACGACAACCACTACAACCTGCCCGTCGTGCATCTCACTGATACCGTATTCGCCACGGAGATGCTGCCAAAGTTCAGCTATGGTGTAGGCAGCAGCAGCGAAACGTTCTTTGGCAATGTTTATACGCTTACCACACGCGACACGCTTACCTCCATCAGCGTAGGCCTGGCACAGGATATCAGCTATCAGCAGCGCAACCTGGGCGTGGCGCTTTACAAGCTGTGCGACGACGGGCTGACCGTCGACCGGCTGCTGTGGCAGGGTGTTACGGAGCGAGGAGCCGACGAAGGCTTGCGGCTGTTCGTCCCTGCACCCATGATCCTGGAGCCTGGCAGCTACTTCGTCGAGGTGCATCAGTTCACATGGAACAATATCGGCGTGGGCATCGACTACGACACCGACTACAGGCTGTTCTATCAGCGCATAGATAAGCAGCTGCGGCCCATTGCGGGTGGGGGAGCCTTGGCCGTGAGAGCCAACTTTGCCCATGGGGCCGAAGCCTGGCAGCGTGATGCCGGCATCGTGGGCTTCACTCGGCCCATGAACACCAGCGCGGTCTTCGACTCACAGACGACGGTGGCTGTGGTTGTGCGCAACTATGGCTGTCGGGCGGTGGAGGCAATGACCGTAGCATGCGCCGTTGGCAATGACCGCCAGCAGCAGGAGGTCGCTCTCCTGCCTTTTGAGGAGCAGACGCTCTCGTTCACCTTCGATCTGTCGCAGCCGGGCAGCTATGAGGTGACGGCCACGACGCTCCTTGAGGGTGACGAGCATCCTGCTAACGACACCGCCACGCTGATACTCGTCTCGGAGGAGATACTGAGCCCTTATGTGCTCGACTTCGAAGGCTGCAATGACTATGACCATGGCCATGACTTCAATCCACGGTGGTGGTCGACGGACAGGATCAATGAGGGCACCGACGGCTGGGCTTTCTATCAGTATGAGCTGACGGGACAGAGCGTAGGCTTCATCGCCTTCTGTCCTGAGAAGACGATACCCGCCATGGATCCCGAGTCGGGATGCTATCCTCACGGGGGACGGAAACTGGGCATCGCCTACTGTACGTCGAAGCGCGGCAGCAATAGTGATGTGTGGCTCGTCTCACCGGCCATGCAGCTGGGACAGCAGCCCATGCTCACCTTCTGGGTGAAAGGCCATAAGGAAGAAGGATGGAACAAGACGGAGCGCTACAGGGTGCTGGTGTCCACGACGACCGACGACTTCGACAGCTTCGTCCCCGTGGGCGGCGACCGTGAGGTGGCCGCCGGCGACTGGCAGCAGGTCAGCGTCGACCTGCAGGACTATGCCTCTCAGCCCGTGGTCTACATCGCCCTGCAGTACATCAGCCGATGCCTGGAGGGGTTCTATCTGCTGGTCGACGACATCATGGTCGTCAGCGGCAAAGAGGATGGCATCACTGTTGTGGAGGACGGCCGGAGCGGCTCTTCGGACTACTACGACCTGCAGGGACGAACTATTGTCGGGAAGCCCATCAAGTCTGGCATCTATATCAGGAATGGACGTAAGATTATGGTCAGATAAATAGTGGTTGATCTCCTTTTCGCAAAAATGCTTGGAAGCACGGCATTTGGCGGTCGTGTTGGTTGATTTTTGTCAAGAATCGTTGTTGAATCGGAAGAATATGCTAGTAATCAGTAACTTGAACGGAAGAAAAGCAGTACTTTTGCCGACGAATTGAAAGTACAACTTCAATAGTATTAATATTTAAGTATTATGGCAGAAAAGAAAACAACCAAGAAGGCTGCTGAGACAAAGGAAGTGGCAGCCAAGAAGACCACCACGAAGAAGACCGTCGCCGTGAAGGCAGAGAAGACCGTGCTGGCCGTGAACGCTGAGAACATTGGTTTCAAGGCAGGAGATGTTTATCAGGCACTGGCAGCAGCCGAGAAGGCTCTTGACGTCAAGGGCATCGCCAAGGCTGCAAAGATTTCGGAAGAAGAAACACTGCTTGGTCTGGGCTGGCTCTTCAAGGAGGGCAAGCTGCAGAGCACTGAGGACAACAAGATCGCACTGGCATAAGTATCTTGTACGAAAAGCAGATTCTTAGAATATTATTGGATGTAGGCGAGCGTGGCATCAGCGTGAAAAAGCTGGCCAAGCACGTCTACAACCATTATTGCACCTTTTTCTTCCAACCCGACTTTCAGGAGATTCACCGCTATACGCAGCGCTATCTCCACAGCCACTCCCGCACGCCGAATGCCATCATTGAGCATACGGAGAAACGTGGATGCTACCGGCTCAACACCCGCAACTCAAAGGACGCCCGGCAGCTGGTGCTCGATTTCCGCCATGCCGCCAGCCCCGAGGACCCTTCTGACGAAGGCAAGCCTGCCCCCGACCTCTCACTCTCGCTCTTCTTTCAGGAGGAGTTATAGAGTTAGGAGTCTAGGAGTTTAGGAGTCTAGGAGTTTAGACGTATGTTCAAGCCTTTCTGCAGCAAGGTATTGTCTAAACTCCTAGACTCCTAGACTCCTAAACTCCTCATCAATTGTCTACACTCCTAGACTCCTACACTCCTAACTTTTTTAGGGAATATCGTTGCCAAAACGTATTATAGGTAAAAGCATACAAACCAAATTTGATTATGGCAACAAGATATCTATTAGGATTCGATGTTGGCAGCTCGTCTGTCAAGGCATCGTTGGTCAACGCCGACAGCGGCAAGTGCGTATCCACAGCATTCTTCCCCGAGAAGGAAGCTCCCATTCAGGCTCTCAAGGCTGGCTGGGCTGAGCAAGAACCCGACTCGTGGTGGCAGTATGCCAAGCAGGGCCTTCAGAAAATCATGGCCGAGGCCCAGGTCAAGGGTGACGACATAGCAGCCATTGGCATCTCCTATCAGATGCACGGTCTGGTATGCGTCGACAAAGACCTCAAGCCCCTCCGTCCGGCCATCATCTGGTGCGACTCCCGTGCCGTGCCCTATGGCGAGCGCGCCTTCCGTGACCTCGGTGCCGACCGCTGCCTGAGTCATCTGCTCAACTCACCGGGCAACTTCACTGCCGCCAAGCTGGCTTGGGTGAAGGAGAACGAGCCCGACATCTTCGACAAGATCTACAAGATCATGCTCCCCGGCGACTATATCGCCATGCGTCTCAGCGGAGTGGCCAACACCACCGTCAGCGGACTCTCGGAGGGAATGTTCTGGGACTTCAAGGCAAACCAGGTCGCTCAGTTCCTGCTCGACTACTATGGCATACCTGCATCGTTCATCCCCGACATCGTGCCTACGTTCTCAGAGCAGAGCGTGGTCAGCGAGGCTGCAGCAGCAGAGCTGGGACTCAAGGCAGGTACGCCCATCACCTATCGTGGTGGCGACCAGCCCAACAATGCCCTGTCGCTCAATGTCTTTGAACCGGGCGAGATAGCTGCAACGGCAGGCACCAGCGGTGTCGTCTATGGTGTGCTGGGCGAGGTGAACTACGACCCGAAGAGCCGCGTCAACACCTTCGCCCATGTCAATCACCAACTCTCAACTCTCAAACCTCAAACCTCAAACCTCAAACCTCAAACTCGCCTAGGCGTTCTGCTTTGCATCAACGGCACGGGCATCCTCAATGCCTGGATGCATCGCAATGTCACCTTCGACATGGGCTATGCCGAGATGAACGACCTCGCCGCTCAGGCTCCTATCGGCAGCGACGGCGTGTGCATCATGCCTTTCGGCAATGGTGCTGAGCGCGTGCTGCAGAACAAAGAGCTGGGCTGCTCCATCCATGGGCTGAACTTCAACAAGCACAACCGTTCACATCTTGTGCGGGCAGCACAGGAGGGCATCGTGTTCTCCTTCTGCTATGGTATGGAGATCATGCAGCAGATGGGTATGGACATCCGCAAGATACATGCCGGCAAGGCTAATATGTTCCTTTCACCGCTCTTCCGCAACACACTCGCAGGAGTGTCGGGAGCCACCATCGAGCTCTATGAGACCGATGGCTCCGTGGGCGCTGCCAAGGGTGCTGGCATGGGTGCCGGCATCTACAGCGATCACAATGATGCTTTCGCCACGCTCGAGAAGTTGCAGGTCATCGAGCCCGTCGAGGCCGACCGCGCAGCCTATGCCGAGGCCTATGCCCGATGGAAAGAGACCCTCGAACAGGTGCTCTAGAAGGCAAATCTAGTCTTCCTAGTCATACTAGTCTCCCCTAGTTCTCCTAGTCATGCTAGCCCGACAGGAATAACCCCAATTATAAATCATAAAAAACCAAACAAAACAATTATGGCAAAAGAGTATTTTCCGTTTACCGGTAAAATTCCTTTCGAAGGAAAGGACAGTAAGAACGTGATGGCTTTCCACTATTACGAGCCCGAGAAGGTCGTGATGGGAAAGAAGATGAAGGACTGGATGAAGTTCGCTATGGCCTGGTGGCACACACTGGGTGGCGCCAGTGCCGACCAGTTTGGTGGTCAGACCCGCTGCTATGAGTGGGACCAGGCTGCTGATCCCGTTCAGCGTGCCAAGGACAAGATGGACGCCGGTTTTGAGATTATGGACAAGCTGGGCATCGAGTACTATTGCTTCCACGATGTTGACCTCGTTGAGGAGGCTGATACTGTCGAGGAGTATGAGGCTCGCATGAAGGCCATCACCGACTATGCCCTGGAGAAGATGCAGCAGTTCCCCAACATCAAGCTGCTCTGGGGTACAGCCAACGTGTTCGGTAACAAGCGCTATGCCAACGGTGCTTCTACCAACCCTGACTTCGACGTCGTGGCCCGTGCTATCGTCCAGATCAAGAACGCCATCGATGCTACCATCAAGCTCGGCGGCACCAACTATGTGTTCTGGGGCGGACGTGAGGGCTATATGAGCCTGCTCAACACCGACCAGAAACGCGAGAAGGAGCACATGGCCACCATGCTCACCATGGCCCGCGACTATGCACGTGCCAAGGGATTCAAGGGCACGTTCCTTATCGAGCCCAAGCCCATGGAGCCTTCAAAGCACCAGTATGACGTCGACACTGAGACCGTCATCGGCTTCCTCCGTGCACACGGCCTCGACAAGGACTTCAAGGTGAACATCGAGGTGAACCATGCCACGCTGGCAGGTCACACCTTCGAGCACGAGCTCGCCTGCGCCGTCGACGCCGGCATGCTGGGCAGCATCGATGCCAACCGTGGTGATGCTCAGAATGGATGGGACACCGACCAGTTCCCCATCGACAACTTCGAGCTGACGCAGGCCATGCTGGAGATTATCCGCAATGGTGGCTTCAAGGATGGCGGCACCAACTTCGATGCCAAGATCCGTCGTAACTCGACCGACCTCGAGGATCTCTTCATCGCTCATATCAGCGGTATGGATGCTATGGCACGCGCCTTCATGAATGCCGTCGCTATCCTCGAGGAGAGCGAGCTGCCCAAGATGAAGAAAGAGCGCTATGCTTCGTTCGATGCCGGCATCGGCAAGGACTTCGAGGATGGCAAGCTCACCCTTGAGCAGGTCTATGAGTACGGCAAGAAGAACGGTGAGCCCAAGCAGACCTCCGGCAAGCAGGAGAAGTACGAGACCATCGTCGCTCTCTATTGCAAGTAAATGATATCGGTGACAGTACATGATTCATTCATCAGAAAACTAGAAAGATGAAAATGACACTGAAAACTGTTGCTGCCGTAGCACTGTTAGCCCTCCTTGCCGCTTGTGGCGGTGGGAAGGGCAATACAGGCAGTGCCGAAGCTGCCGATAATGCCGAAACAGCCGGTAGTGCTGCAAGTAAAGTCAGCTACACTAACTATGTAGATAACGAAAAGGGCGTGTCCTTTGATGTGCCCGAAGGACTGGAGAAGTTCGATGGTCCTGAGGCCATGGGTGCCACTGAGTTCCGCTTCGACGGAAAGATCATCAATGGTGTCAGCGCCGACGTCAGCCAAAGCTGGGACGGCGAGTATACCAAGGAGATGATTGACAAGGATTTTGATGAGGCCACCCTCTCGCTGACAGGCACGCCTGACAGCAAGGAGCGCACCGCCGACGGTTACATCATTACCGAGTCGTACAAGGAATGGGGACGCAACGGCATGCAGAAGGTTGTCTACAAGGGCGACAAGAAGTACAACATCACCGTTTATTGGGATGATGAGTATGTTGACGAGTATGGCGGCGATGTCGCTAAGCATGTCATTGAGTCATTCAAGGTGAATGAGTAAAGTCACTTTTCGCTGTAAACTGTAAGCTCCCCTGGCTCTGTCGGCTGGGGGAGCTCCTTTTTTCTATGTGGGTTCCTCGCACCTAATGCCCCCTGAAGTGTGTTTTTGCCGCCCGCAAATAATAAAACATCTTTTTCCTCGTTATTACTATTGATGAGACAAGTTTTAGCGCGACAATTCCTCGTGCTTGCCATGCTTTTGGCAAGCCTCTCTGCCGTCGGACAGACCTTCACACTGAAAGGCTTGGTCACCGACGACGAGGGCAAGCCCCTGGAGCTGGCCACCGTGACGTGCCGGGAACAGGGCAAGGTGACGATGACCAACCTCAAGGGCGAGTATCAGATGACGCTCAACACGGCCGACTCTGTTGTCGTGCGCTTCTCGATGATAGGCTATAAGGCACGCACGCGAACACTCTATAAGCCTCAGGGCACGCAGACACTCCGTATTCTGATGCGCACGGATGGCGAGTTGGGCGAGGTGGTAGTCTCTGAGCGACGGCGGCAGACCGACCAGATGGAGCAGCTCGACCTCACCGATCTGCGCAGTGGAGCCGTGTCGGTGACGGGTAATGCCGTCGAAGAACTCATCCAGCAGCAGGCTGGCGTGAGCACCCACAACGAGCTATCGTCGCAGTACAACGTACGTGGAGGATCGTTCGACGAGAACTCTGTATATATTAATAATGTGGAGGTGTATCGCCCACTGCTCATCCGCAGCGGACAGCAGGAGGGCCTCTCTGTCATCAATCCCGACATGGTAGAGCGGGTGGGATTTTCCAGCGGAGGATTCTCGGCGAAATATGGCGACAAGATGTCGAGTGCGCTCGATATCACCTACCGTCGTCCGGAGCGTTTCGAAGCCACGGCCTCGGCCAGCCTGCTCGGAGGCAGTGTCTACGTAGGGATGTCTTCCGAAAACAAAAAACTCACCCCTCAAACTTCAAACTTCAACCCTCAAACTTCAAACTTCAAACCTCAAACTTCAAACTTCAACCCTCAAACTTCAAACTTCAACCCTCAAACTTCAAACTTCTCGATGAGCCACGGCCTGCGCTATAAGACCAACCGCTATCTGCTGGGCTCGCTGCAGACCACGGGCGAATACCGTCCCAATCAGCTCGATTACCAGACATATATATCGTGGCAGCCCAATCGCCGATGGTCGCTCGACCTGCTGGGCAACATCTCGGAGAATCACTATAACTTTAAGCCGAAGGACCGCGAGACATCGTTCGGCACGATGGAGGACGTGAAGGCTTTCCGCGTGTATTTCGACGGACAGGAGAAGGACATCTTCCGCACCCTCTTCGGCACGGCATCCATCACCCGCCATCTGACCGACTCGGCTAGCGTAAAGCTGCTCTGGAGTGCTTTCCATACAAAGGAACAGGAACGCTACGATATTCAGGGACAATACTGGCTCAGCGACACTCAGAGTGCCGAGCAGCTGGGGGTGGGCACTTATGCCGAGCATGCCCGCAACTACCTCACTGCCAATGTGCAGAGTCTGAAACTGATGATGAACCGTCGCCTGCGACAGCATGACATCGAGGCAGCCCTCACTTATAAGTGGGAGCATATCAAGGAGCAGAGCCGTGAGTACGAGATGCGCGACAGCAGCGGATATTCCGTACCCCACACCGCTCAGCGCCTTGACCTCATTTATAACCTTGCCTCGCACCAGGATATGCGCTCACGCCGTGTGGAGGGCTACGTGCAGGATGTCTTCCGCTGGAGCCTCCCCCAGTTGGGGGAGGATGGAGGGGGCCCTTTCTTCACCCTCACCTACGGTGTGCGCTTCGCTCATTGGAGCTACAACCGCGAGACGCTGCTCTCGCCACGTCTCTCATTGGCTGTCGTGCCCGCTTCCAACCCTGACATCACCTATCGGCTGGCCACGGGACTCTACTATCAGGCTCCTTTCTACAAAGAGCTGCGCGACACCACGCTTACTGCCAGCGGCACTACGGTGGTGAAACTCAACAGTAACATCAAGAGTCAGCGTTCATGGCAGTTCCTGGCGGCCTTCGACTATCGCTTCAAGATGAACGATCGCAAGTATAAGTTCTCGGCCGAGGCTTACTACAAGGCACTGTCGAACCTCATCCCCTACAACGTGCAGAATGTGAAGGTGACCTACTACGGCGAGAACCTCTCGTCGGGCTATGCCCTCGGACTCGACATGAAGCTATATGGCGAGTTCGTGCCGGGTACCGACTCCTGGGTGAGCTTCTCGCTGATGCGCACCCAGCAGAAATATCAGGGGCAATGGGTACCGCTGCCTACGGATCAGCGATATGCCCTGAATCTGCACTTCACCGACTACTTCCCAGGCACCGACCGCTGGAAGATGACGCTGCGCCTGGCCTATGCCGACGGTCTGCCCTTCGGCGCTCCCCACCGGGGCATCGAGGCGCAGTCGTTCCGTGCGCCTGCTTACAAGCGTGCCGACATTGGCATGAGCTATCTCGCCTATTCTCCATCCACTACCTATCATTCACCATCCATCATAAAAAAAATATGGCTGGGCATCGACTGCCTCAACCTCTTCGGCATCTCCAATGTCAACAGCTATTACTGGGTGACCGACGTCACCAACCGCCAATGGGCAGTGCCCAACTACCTGACGGGCCGACAAATAAACGGAAGGTTCGTTATAGAATTCTGAGACAATAACCTATTAACCAATACTAATAACCTAAAACAACTGCTTATGAAAACAAAACATTACTTCCTAACTTTGGCCTTTGCTTGGTTGTCAATGATCGGAGCACAGGCAGCGATGCCTGCCACTGGACAGACGGGCTATTTCTACAATGCTGCCACGGGCAAGTTTATGAGTCACGGAGTGACCACAGTCAGCAATAGCGGCGCGAAGGTCGATCTCTATGGTGTGCCTATCGAGATCAAGAACGAAGGCTCCAGCGTGAGTGAGTTCTCAGATGCCACCTACAACTACCTTCGTCTGCAGTGGTGCGACTACTACGGGCGCTATCTGAAGATTGGCTCCACTGGCCTTACCTGCGATGGCACGAGCTATCACAAATGGGCCGTCACTGAGGTTGCCGACGGGCAGTTTGTATTGCGCTGTATCTATACCACCAGTCAGGTGGGAGGAGCCGTACAGGGCCATTATGTGGCTATCGACGAAAACGACGCTTTGGTGCTGGTTGAGGGCAAGGACAATGCTACCGTCTGGCAGTTTGTAGATGCGGCCCGTCAGCAGGAAATCGTGGCCGAAGCCGCTGCTAAGCGTCTGACTGATGTTGCCTCGAAGGCTGGGCTGACGGCAACTGACGTGAACTCCCTCGAAACATCGCTCTCAAGTATGGCTTCGATGGATAAGACTTCAGCCATCACAAACCCAACGATGTATGAGAACACCAGTGGATGGACGGTAGATAACATCCAAGGAACGGCCATCTCCAACGGCTCCTACCAAATACAGAATGCTGCTGGCGGACAGTCGATGACCACGCAGACAGTGACAGGCCTGGCCAGTGGCATCTACAAGGTGCAGGTGCAGTCATTCTATCGGGCCTCCTCCCTTGCTCGTTGTACCACTTTCGGCGATGCTGGCTATGTCTTCTCCAACGCCTATTTCCGTGCCAACGACAACGAAGTGCTCATCCGTGACTGGTATGCCATCAGCTTTGAGAATCATACGAAGCCCAACAGCCGAGGCCATATCAAGGATGAGTTTAATGAGGGCGAGAAATACACAAACACCGTCTACACCTATGTGGGCGATGACGGCACGCTGAAGCTTACCATTGCTGTGCCTAGCTTTAGTGCCGGCGACTATCCCAACTGGATATGCTACAACAACGTCCGTCTTACCTATTATTATAATGCAGAGGACCTTTCCTCCTATCAGGCTCAGTTAGCAGCCCTCGTCAATGCAGCCAATGCTCTGGTGATCCCTGCCCGTCAGCGTGAGTTGCTCGATGCCGTCATTGCCGCCAATAACAAGGAGTACACCACTTCGGCCGACTATCAGGCTGCCATCGATGCCGTCAATGCTGCCATCGAGGCTGCCAAGCCTTTCGTGGAGCCTTATGCCGACTACCTCGCCATGAAACAGAACATTGCTGATCGCTTCATTGCGAAGACCGACGTTTATACTGATCCCACGGGCAATGCAGCCGCCATCTACGATGCTGCTCTTGCCGCTGCTAACGCGAAGGTGGAGGCTGCCGAAAATGTCGAGGCAGTGGCCAATGCCACCACCGACCTCTGGGCTGCTGCACTTGCCTTCCTCAAGAGCGTCACTATCAACGAAGGCAAGGGCTTTGACCTCACCTGGATGATACAGAACGCCGATTTCTCTGACTCGAACTACAAGAAGTACTGGACGGAGCAACTCGCCTCATCTACCACCTATGGTGTCACAAGCGGTCTGATGCGTTACTACAATAGCTCCTTCGACCTCTCGCAGACGCTGCCTTACATCCTGCCCGCAGGAGCCTACCGCATGAAGATGGATGGCTTCGAGCGTACTAACGACCCGATGGACACTGCCTACAGCGACTATGTGGCAGGCAACAGCGTCGTCACCGGCACACTCTACCTCAACGCCAGCGAGCAGCTCATCATGAACCTCTTCGACGTGCAGACCGTCACCGACAACAGCCTGGGAGGCGTACAGCCCGCAGGAGCAGCGTTCTATACGCCTAACGGCAGCGGCTCGTCGTCGCAGTACCTCGCTGCAGGACTCTTCCCCAACACGCTCATCGGCGTGCTGGCTGACGACGGGGCCGTCACCATCGGCTACCGCTGTGCCAACACGAAGGCATGGACCTGCTTCGACAACTTCCATCTGGAGTACATCGGCGAGGTGCCACAGGCCACGATCAGCGTCACCGCCGGAGAGCTCACGCCGCTGTGTGCGCCCTTCACCCTCACCGTCGCCGATGAGGCCGTCAGTGAGATCTATGCCGTAGGTGCCGTCGTCGATGGCGAGGCCCTGCTCTATCCCGTCGCAGAGGTGAAGCCTGGCACTCCCTGCGTGGCCCGTCTGAATGCCGACACCTACCGTGCTCCCGTCGAGAGCACCTCGGCCCGCACCTATCTGCTGCCCTGGGAGGGAGGCACGCTCGTGCCCACTGCCGAGGGCTACACCTGGCAGTGGGTCGACCTGACCGACGCCTCCACGCCGGCCTCCGAGCTCACGCTGACCGTGATGGACTGGCAGAACATGCAGTTCGAGGTGAACATCGAGAACCTCGCCGCACGCAAGTTCCTCAGCAATGTCACCTACACCCAGGACGATGCCTCCGTCGTGGCCCGCTACAACGTCGCTCCGCCCACGCGCCGCGACCTGCCCAATGCCGTGATGATACCGCTTCCCGAGAACGACGGACGGCGCTTCCTGATACTTGTCTGTGCCAACAGCGAGAGCGGCGTCAGCCGTACCATAGCCCTGCAGCCCGGATCGACCGTGGCTTACGTCTACAACCTCCTGCCCCAGCAGGCTTACAACTACTCCGTGATGTACGACGACGGAGAGATGCTCACCCAAGGAGCCTTCCGCACCACGGGACACCTCCGCATGATCCACGCTCCCTCGGCCTACAACATCCGTGACCTCGGAGGATGGGCCACACACGACGGACAGCGCACTGCCTACGGACACCTCTATCGTGGCTCGACACTCAACGGCTACGTCAACGCTTCGCCCGACGACCTCTTCCAGCTGCAGACCACGATGGGCGTAGGAGCAGAGCTGGACCTCCGCTACCAGGAGTCCTACGACAAGGATATGGGCTGTGGCACGTCGGCCTTCGGCTTCACCGAGGGTGACGATTACTACTTCGCCGCTGCCAACGACTACCTCGCCTCCGACCTCAACAACGCAGCCACCAAGCAGCGTCTGAAGGCAGAGTTCGAGTTCATACTCAAGCACTTCCGTCAGGGCAAGGCCGTCTACTATCATTGTGCTTGGGGTGCTGACCGCACTGGATTCTTCACCCTGTTGCTCGAGGGTATACTCGGCGTCGAGCTAGACCAGATTTACAAGGACTATGAGCTCACGTCGTTCTCGGCTGCTCCTGGTGCCACCAACCGTCTGAAGACCTCCTTCCAGGATCGCATCGATGTCATCCTGGCCCTTAGCGGCGAGACGCTGCGCGACAAGTTCGAGAATTACTTCCTCAACGAGATGGGTGTCAGCCAGGCCGACATCGACTACTTCCGTCAGGTGATGCTCGACAGTCAGGAGACCGTAGGCATCAGTCTGCCATCCACCATCCACCATTCACCATTCACCATCTACGACCTGCAAGGCCGTCGTCTGACATCTCCCACAAGGCCTGGACTCTACATCGTTAACGGCAAGAAAATCGCTTTCTGACATCAAGAACGGTCTTTGACATCAAGACAACAAGAACGTTTTCTGACATCAAGACAACAAGGACGTTTTGCTGACATCAATAGCCCCCATCCCAACCTCTCCCCATCCGGAGGCACTCCCCTCCCATCGTAGGGGAGGGGTAGGGGTGGGGTCAGTATTTTTATCCGGCCATTCCTCTTATGTCTTTATTGTCTTGAAGTCCAAAGTCTTGTTGTCTTGATGTCCCCATAAATTGTCTTGAAGTCTTGATGTCAGAAGAAGTCTTGTTGTCTTGATGTCCCCATAAATTGTCTTGAAGTCTTGATGTCAGAAGAAGTCTTGTTGCCTTGATGTCCCCATAAATTGTCTTGAAGTCTTGATGTCAGAAGAAGTCTTGTTGTCTTGATGTCAAACATATGTCTTGATGTAAAGAAAATTGGTCAAAAAGAGCCTCCTCGCAACTGACCCATCTAGAAAAAACAGAGCACAAAAACCACCCTATCGCCCCCTCGTCACCACCCTCAAAAATGTCGAAAACAGCTCTTGATGTCGCTCGAAGGCACTTTTGCGGTGGCCGGAAGGCGCTTTTGGTGTGCTTCCTCCGCTTCCTTCGTCACCAAGGTTACGAACCTTCGTGACCAAAAGTGCCGTCGGGCGTGACCAAAAGTGCCACTTTGGTTCACTCAGATTGCCGCCTCAAAAAGCCAAAAAAGTTGTAAGCCCATAACCCTCTTAGTTCCAGCTGTTTATGAACTCGCTCAATACTCGCTCATTTCCGGCCAACAATCTTCTCGCTCAGAATTTTTAAAATATGAGAGGGCATTTGTCGTGATTATTCATAAATGGCATTCAGCGTGTCATCAAACGCCGTTTTATTTTTCTTCGAAAAATCTTGCTAGTTTCACTTTTTTTATGTATCTTTGTCCCCAAATAACGATAAATAACCATAAAACCATCAATCGATATGAAGACAAAGACTTTTCTAATAGTTATCCTCCTGGCACTGATGATGCCAGTTGGAGCGTGGGCAGGAACCGTGCAGTATACTGACCCTACGAGTGGAATAATGTATAATATTCGAACCAATTCGGATAATACTCCTGAATGTGCTGTTGTGACGGGGTGGACTAATCCTAAAAGTACCTCACATTCTATGCCGCTTTCTGGCTCTGTGTCGCTCAACATTCCTGCTACGCTTACCTCAAAGTCAACCATTATTCCCATCATCGGCGTCGAGTCGGTATCTTTTAGAGGAGAAGGTAACGGTAACGATTATTTAAAGAGCGTAGTCGTTGGCGAAAACGTCACCACCATACAAGATAATGCTTTTGCCAACTGCGCCTATTTGAAAAACGTCACCATCACTACGACTGTAGAATCGATAGGCTCTAATGCGTTCCTTTATTGTGGCACCGCAAACGGTAGCACCGACTATGTCACTATGATCATTGAGAAAGGCTCGCGCACTAATGTTTACCAGAATCTTTTATACGCGCAGAGCTATGTCAAGAACATCGTGGTAAAAAGCGGCATTACTACCATCAGCTTTTCAGCATTTGGAAACATGCAGCGCCTGGAAAACGTTACCCTGCCGTCATCGCTCAAAACCATCGGAGAGAGTGCTTTCCAATCGAATAGAGCTTTGACAAGTATCGGCATTCCTGAGGGCGTACAGACCATCCATCAGTATGCTTTTGCAGACTGCAGCGCGCTGTCATCTGTTACGCTGCCTTCGACGCTGAAGACCATCTACGCTTATGCCTTCCAGAATTGCGCTGCCCTGACGGAGGTGGATATCCCCAGGAGCGTCACCACGCTGGGCGATCGTGCTTTCGACTGCGCAAACCTCACCCAAGTCAAGGTTAACTGGTACACGCCGCTTCAAATCACCGGCGATGCCGACCCCTTCCCGCAAAAAGCAACAGAAGGCCACTCGCTGATTGCTCCTTTCGCCTTGGATCAGTACTATGTTAACGATGCGTACTGGGGTCAGTTCAAATCCATTGAGCCGACTCCCACCTATGTTAACGACACAGGCCTTGTCTATGGCTGGGTAGGCGACGGTACCACCCACGTGAAGGTCGTTGGCTGGCAGGGATGGACCAACCCGACGTCAGTGCTCATTGAGCCCAAGCTGTACGTTGGCGACCCGCAGAATAATGAGAATCTGGTATTCGACGTCACGGAGATAGGCGACGAAGCCTTGAAGGACTGCACTTTGTTGCAAGATATTACCATCCCCGCTTCAGTGACAAAGATTGGCGAATCTGCCTTCCAGGGATCCGGTTTGTATTCTATCACCCTCAATGAGGGCCTGCAGCAGATAGGATTAAATGCGTTCAACGGATGCTCTAGTTTGCAGACCGTTAACGTCCCCTCGTCGGTGACAGAGTTAGGAGCAGGAGCCTTTTCCACTTGCGAAGCCTTACAGACCGCAATCATCCAAGCGCAGATAACTCGTCTCCTCAACCAGACATTCCAGCATTGCAGTAGCCTGACGTCTGTCTCCCTGCCCTCCACGCTGAAAGAGATCAATTACTTAGCCTTCTTTAACTGTACAAGCCTGCCGAGCATCGCTATTCCAGAAAATGTTAACATCATCGGCTCAGCCGCCTTCAGAAACTGCACAAGCCTGAAGGATGTGTACTTCCAGGGAGCAACGCCCCCAGACGTTGATTTGGAAGGTCAAGGTGACCTGTTCCGCAATGAAAACGGCGATGGCGTGATTGACCACAGCACCATCACCCTCCATGTGCCCTTCGGAGCGACGGAAGCCTACAGCAACCACGACTATTGGAAGACGTTCCATATCCTGTTGCCCTCGGAGATCAATATCGACTTTGCCGATGATGCAGTAAAGGCTGTCTGCGTTGGTGAGCAGACGCGATGGGACACCAATGGCGATGGCGAGCTGAGTCTTGCAGAGGCTGCTGCAGTGACGGACCTCTATAGTTTCTTTAATCATACATCCATCACCTCGTTTGACGAGCTGAAGTACTTCGTTGGTCTGACAACGATTGGTGATGCCGCATTCAATGGGTGTTCTGCACTAACGAAGGTCACCATCCCCGAAGGAGTGACCACCATTGGCTCTTCAGCCTTCGCTTTTTGCTCTGTCCTGAGCGAGGTGAGCATGCCGTCGACGCTGCGAACTATCGGCTATAGCGCCTTCGATAATACTGGGTTGGCCGACGTGACCATTCCAGAGGGAGTGACCTCAATAGAGAACAGTGCCTTCGAGGAGTTAACAGGCCATGTGACGTTGCCTTCAACATTGGTGTCTATTGGCAACTGGGCATTCACGAATGCCACCAGCGTCACAGTCAGCTGGGCTACTCCGCCCGCCGAAAGTAGTGTGAACAGTCCTTTCGGATGGAATCTTTACAATAAAACGCTCTATGTCCCCTTCGGCAGGCGAGAGACATACAAAGCCGATTCATACTGGGGAGGTTTCGGTACGATCAAGGAGTACGGCAACATTCCGTTTGCTGACGATAACGTGAAGGCCATCTGCGTCGCATCCGAGACGGGGTGGGATACCAATGGCGACGGTGAGTTGAGCGTGGCTGAGGCAGAAGCTGTTACCAGCATTGGTCAGGCCTTTGGTGCAAAAGCCATCACCTCTTTCGACGAGCTGAAGTACTTCACGGGCATCACGACGATTGACGACAAAGCCTTCCATGCCTGCAGCAGCCTTGTGTCGGTCACCCTCCCTAAGAACGTGACCTCCATTGGGATGAATGCTTTCGGAAGTTGCACCGCTCTGGCAGCAATAGTAATACCTCAGGGCGTGACCACAATCAGCAACTCTGCCTTCGCCAACTGTACAAGTCTTAATAGCGTCGAGCTGCCTTGGACGCTGGAGACCATTGGCTCGGATGCTTTCTATGGCACCACAGCCTTGGAACGTATCACCATCCCCTCGTCCGTTACATCCATGAATGATGCTTTCAATGGCAGCGGACTGAAGTACGTGACGGTGTACTGGGGTGGAGAGTGGACCGATCCTATTGCTATCAGCGAAAACACCTTCACCAGCCGCTACACCGCTACGCTCTTCGTACCTGAGGGAACCGAGGAGGAATATCGTGCTGCTGACTACTGGAAGGACTTCCCGAACATAGTCACTAAGATTGAGTTCAACGACCCGAAGGTGAAGGCCATCTGTGTCGCTCCCGCTACAGGATGGGATACCAACCACGACGGCGAGCTGACCTACGACGAGGCTGCTGCCGTGACCACGCTGGGCACTGCCTTCACTGGCAACACGGAGATTGAAACCTTCGGAGAGCTGAAGTATTTCACCGGGCTGAAGTGGGGCGATGTTCCTGCTCTGACAGGTGGCGACAACCAGCATGGAGCCTTCGACGGATGCACTAACCTGAGATTTGTAGTGCTGCCTTCAAACATCAAGCAGATTATGAACTTCTCCTTCCGTGGATGCACCAGCCTGACTTCAGTGTTCATTCCTTCTGGCGTGAGTACCATTTTAGACTATGCCTTCAACGGCTGCACCGGTCTCAGCTCCATCTATATGCCACAATCGCTGGAGTATATCGGTGCCTACGCCTTCGACGGATGCACCGGCCTGCGAGGGATTACCTTCCCCGATAAGGTCATCACCTTCGGAGACCAAGCTTTCAACGGATGTACAGACCTCATGTCGATCACGGTGAACAGTAGCACGCCAGGCACTATCTATGGCGACCCATTCCCCACTCGCGGCAACATCACCCTCACCGTGCCAGCACACGCTGCCGCCACCTATCAGGCCAACGACTACTGGAAGTGGTTCAAGAACTTCCAGGAGCAGGAGCCCAACTGGACAGGAGAGTTTACAGATGCCAATGGCGATGTCTATCAGTATGAGACTGGCTACTACGCACAGCTGAAGCGGCATGCTGAAAGCAGCAGTCGCACCAAGTTCACCGTTCTCTCTGAGATCACCGTCGACGGCACGGCCTATCCCGTTAAGTCTATTGGCGTGAATGCCATCAATGCCTCCTATCTGACCACGCTCACCATTCCTGCCAGCATCACTGCTGTGAAGAGAGATGCCTTTGGCTGCCAGCCCACTGCCGACGGCATGACGCTGAAGACCATCATCATGCAAGGCAGCGTGCCTCCGACGGCAGAGCGATTCCAAGCGTGGGAAGATGAACTGGCGAGTTACAACGCTTATATGGAAATGCAGCAGCATGAGAATCCTGATCTGGAGTTCACTCGGCTGAGCCTCAAGGATATCACGCTCATGGTGCCTGCCGGCGCGAAGACGGCTTACGAGGCTGACAACACCTGGAATCGATTCACAGTAGAAGAGGTTACTCCTGGCAACGGCAACGCCGACGGCATTGGCGGCATCGACATCAACGACGTGCTCGCCATCGTCGACTACATCCTTGGTAAGACCGTTCCCGAGACCTTCGACCCCGCTGCCGCCGACATTAACGGCGACGGCGACATTACCATCGCCGATGCAGCTGCTGTGGTGAACGCCATCCTCAACCAGTAGAAGTAACTTGTCATAAGTTGTCTATATAACAAACAGGAACCAGAAAGATATGAAACTGAAGAACTTGCCGATAGTTGTGCTCCTGGCACTGATGATGCCAGTTGGAGCGTGGGCCGCTCAAGGTACCTTTAATCAAAAAGTAGGAGATAAAATGAATCCCATAACCTTGACTTACACTGTTGAATATACCTCTGGTCAGTCAACAGCTGTCATAACAGGTTTTGAGGTGTCTTTAGGAGTCTTGGCAAATCTAGACCTGGAGATTCCAAGCTCGTGTACTATCAGTGGAACGGAGTACAATATAGCAGGAATCGATGCAAACGTCTTTAAGAACAAGACAATCCTTAAAACCGTTAAATTCCCAGCATCAATCGTTGGTATTGGAGAATCCGCATTTGAAGGCTGCACCAATCTGACTGCTGTCGGGTTTCTTACCACAAAGCCGCTTCAAATAGGTAACTACGCTTTTAAGGGCTGTACTCAGCTGTCTAATATCGTTATTCCTTCAAGAACGGCATCTATAGGGACTGATGCTTTTCTTAACTGTAATTACAGTCAAGGCGGACCAACAGTGAAAATCTGGAAAGCATCAACTAGCAGTGCCATTGCTGCTAACCTCCTCAACGGGCAGTATGTCAAGAGCGTTGAGATGGCTTCCGGCATCACCACCATTGGTGCAGGAGCTTTCAGGGGCATCAGCAACCTGCAGAGCGTCACCCTGCCGTCGTCGCTGACGAGTATCGGGGCGACAGCTTTTCAGGGTTGCACGTCGCTGACGTCGGTTGATATTCCTGCAAATGTGACTTCCATCGGGAATAATGCCTTCGATTGTGGAAACACGCTGGACGTTTCTGTCAACTGGATGGTTCCCATCGACATTCCTTCAGGCACTAACCCCTTCCCCAATAGGAGCGTGGATGGACATGCGCTTCACATTCCTTTCGGCACCTCGTCTGCCTATGACAATACTTACTGGGATACGTTTTATTCTGTGCAGTCGCCTGCTACTTATACAGCAAGCAATGGCATCGTTTATGGTTGGGTAGGTGATGGCACCGACAATCTCAATGTCTTTGGTTGGGAGGGATGGACAAGTCAACAAAATGTGACAATAGCAGACCATTTCCAGTTTGGCGACTCTGAGTACACTGTGACCGAAATACGTTATGAAGCTTTTAAA
This sequence comes from uncultured Prevotellaceae bacterium, assembly GCA_900318685.1. Lineage (GTDB taxonomy): Bacteria > Bacteroidota > Bacteroidia > Bacteroidales > Bacteroidaceae > Prevotella. Next base: position 116,837 of record ONLL01000007.1, read on the forward strand.
GATTGTGCGTTCTTGGATGCTATCGAGATTCCTTCTTCGATTACAAAGATAGGTCACGACGCATTTCTTAGTTCTGAATTGCGTTCTGTTACCTTTCATGAGGGCTTAGAAACTATTGGCGATAATGCTTTTAATGGCTCGAAACTGACTTCTGTCGACATACCGTCAACAGTGACTGACATAGGAACGGGAACATTTAATAATTGTAGTTACTTGGAGTCAGCTGTCATTCGGGGTCAGATCACTTACTTTGCTAATCAAATATTCCAGAATTGCATCAATCTTGTAGATGTCACCCTGCCTTCCACCTTACAAACAATAGATCAAAGTGTATTTTCTGGTTGTAAAAAGCTGGAGAGCATTGTGCTGCCGGCAAGCCTGACGAGCATGAAAGCAGCAGTATTCAGGGACTGTACAATGTTGAAAAACATCTATTTCGAAGGCTTGACCCCACCCACTGTTGATACCAGCTATAATGGAGACCTGTTCATCCTTAGTGAAGACCAAAGCAACATTGACCACAGCACCATCACCCTCCATGTACCCTTCGGAGCAGTTGACTACAGCAGTCCCGACTCCTATTGGAGTGACTTCATTATTGATATGGCGCCAGGTGAAGTTGCAGACTATCAGACGGTAAAGTATTCTTGCCGTTTCAATAGTGACGGCACAGGCTATGCTGAGGTTACTGGCATCTATGACTTATCGGTCACCTCCATCACCATCATGGGAAGCGTAAACAACTATGTTGGCAGCGAGCTGATGGCTTTCCCTGTGACTAAGATAGCAAGCAATGCTTTTGCGGGTAATAGCTCGCTTCAGACCGTCTCCATCCCAGCCAGTGTCAATACGATAGGTACCGATGCCTTCAAGGATTGTACGGGATTGAAGAAGGTGACTCTGACAACTACGTTGGAACAATTCCCAACCGATGCCTTCACGACTACTGACCAATTGCATCCGCTAAAGTTCGAGTTTGAGATGGCATTAGGATCGTCGGATGCAGTAAGCGCATCTTTTGCTCAAAATTGCAAAGCCATCACTTCAGTAACTATCGGCGAAGATGTGAAAACTATCGGAATGTATGCCTTCCAAGATTGTCCATACATCAAGTCGGTCACTATTCCCTCTAGCGTGGAAGAAATCAATGCTAATGCTTTTGGTATAGCCAATCCCAACTATACTAGTGCCCTGACTGATGTCACGGTGGAGTGGGATACTCCCATCACCATTGAAACCCAGTATGACCCTTTCTCGAAGGACGCTCAGGGGGCTCACAAGCAAATCAAGCTTCATGTGCCTTATGGGAAGGAGTCTCTATATAGTTCTCACTCTTATTGGGGCACCTTCGATATCAGCGTAGACAACATGTTTACCGATGCCAATGGCATCAACTATAGGTTGAATAGCAATGAGGGAGTCAGCTTCGCATCGGTGGCTGGCTATCAGGGCACTGAAACCAGCCTGAACATCCCACGTAGCATTACAGTAGGAGGAACAACCTATCCTGTAACGGCTGTCGACTGGTATGCTTTCACTTCAGCGGACGGCAACTCAACGTTGGAGCGCGTCACCCTGCCTGAGAGTATAAAGAACATCTATGAGGGAGCCTTCTATGGCCTTCCAAACCTGGCAAAGGTCGTCATTCCTGCCTCTGTGGAGAGCGTCGATCCTAAGGCTTTCTTCGGATATGAAGGCTTTGTACGCAGTGTTCCCCTCGACGTGGAAATCGTCGGGTTTGGCTATGATCCCCGCAGTAATGTGGTGAAAGAAAGCCTCTTCGAAAACTTGACTGATGTGAACAGCGTCACGCTAGTGAATATCTATGCCATTGGCGACAAGGCCTTCAAGAATTGCAGCTCGCTCGAGAGCATCACCATCCCCACTACTGTGAGAAGCATTGCCCGGAGTGCCTTCGACGGGACGACATCGCTGACGAAAGTTATTGCGAAGTGGACAAGTGCATCGGAGATAGTCAACAACGGCACCATCTTCTATGACCAGTATCGCACAGCCACGCTCTATGTGCCCACAGGCACCAAGGCTCTATACTTAGAAGCTGAATCGTGGAAAGACTTCAGCAAGATTGTCGATAATATTGATTTTGCTGATGATGACGTGGAGGCTATTTGCGTGGCTAATTGGGATACTGACCGCGATGGAGGAATCAGCTCCGAAGAGGCAGCAGCAGTAACAAGCCTCAACCAAGTCTTCAAGGCCAATACTGATATTAAGAAATTCCAGGAGCTAAGATACTTCACTGGTCTGACGGAAATCGGTGTTAGTGATTTTGAGGGATGTACCTCGCTTGAAATTGTTGAATTACCCACTAATGTCACGAAGATACTAACGAAGGCTTTCTACGGATGCAGCAGCCTGCAAGGCATTTCGGGCGGCTATCAATTCCGCATTCCAGTGCAGGTGACGAGCATTGGCGAGGAGGCCTTCGCCAATTGCAGGCCGGCTTCGAGGATTCAAATCTTTGGGCCTGCAGTTATTTGGGAAAGGGCCTTTGCTGGCAGTTTGATTAATTCAAGTGAGTCTCAGGTATACATTACATCTGCCCTTAACAGCATAGCCACTGATGCCTTCGATGAGACAGGTGCACTGTTTTACATCAACAGCAGCAATGACACACCCATCGGAGTCTGGTTGTTTAAGGACTGCACCTTCCTGAAGAACTTGTCGGTCAATGCGCCTATTGAAGCAAATGCATTCATGGGATGCACTAATCTGGAGAGTGTCTTCTTTAGCGATGGCGTCACCAGCATTGGCGCGTCGGCATTCCAAGGTTGTAGCCAACTTCAGGAAGTAGAGCTCCCTTGGACCTTGCAGACGGTCAGTGTTGGCGCATTCTCAGAATGCACGGCGCTTAGCAAAGTGACGATCAATGCACAGGTGACGAGCATCGATAAATGGACATTTTCTAGAAGCACAAACCTCCAGACAATCATTGTGAAAGCCGCCACGCCTCCCTCGTTGGTGGAGAGTGCCTTTGACAACACCGTTTACAACACTGCCACCCTCTTCGTGCTGGAAGAATCGGCGCAGGCATACGGAGCTACCAGCCCTTGGAGCAAGTTCAAGAACTGGGGCGTCATCGACAGCCAGGGCATCCGCTATACCTACGCAACGGTCGACGACAGTCCTAAGGCTACGGTCGTTGGATACAAGGGATGGGCAGATGACCTCGTTATTGCAGGAAGCGTCAAGGGACACGACGGTCTGGTGTATCCTGTCAAGGAGATTAACACCTATCCTGCCTTTGAGCTTGCTAGAAATTACTTCACGAGCATCACCATCCCGGCGTCCATGACGACCATACAGGAGTGGGCATTCGCAGAAAACGTCAATCTGAAGACCGTAAAGGTGGGTTGGAGTGATCCTAGGGATCTTTCAATTATTCCACGGATCTTTAACTGGACCCCAATCAATCCTAATCCTGATGATCCTGAGAATACGAATGGCGAAGGCATACTCTACGTTCCAGCCGGCACCACTGCCCTCTATCAGAGTACTGCTCCTTGGAGCTACTTCAAGACGTTCATAGAGTACCAGCCGGGCAACGCTAACGGCGACGACGACAATACCATCGACATCAACGACGTGCTCGCCATCGTCGACTACATCCTCGGCAAGAACGTGCCCGCCACCTTCAACGCAGCTGCTGCCGATGTCAATGGCGACGGCCGTGTCACCATAGCCGATGCAGCTGCTGTGGTGAACATCATCCTCGGCACGGGCAACTGATAGAAGTAGCTGATGCCCACTGACGTCGGAACATCGCTGGCAACATGCCTGCATTCCGACATCAGCGGACATCGGCTCTTTCTAAATGCATTGGGGACTATATAATAATAATGTACGCGAGATAAACAATTAATCACCAACCAAAACCAACTACCCTATGAAGAAATACCTTTTCCTGCTCCTCGCTGCGATTATGCCGGCAATAGCGGGCTGGGCAGCAGCAACGCTGAAGATAAGTGGAGAGACAGCATCCCCCGCCGTCCTAAGTCAATATGGCATGGAGCAAACTACCCTGATGGTGAATGGACAGCGAGTTCCTGCTCTTAACCTCAACAACTCCGTTGTCAGTGGCTCGGCCATCGGTCTGGAGTATAGCAACACCACCGACATGCCCCTGTATATCGTGGTGAAGGGTATTTGCGTGATTGAGAGTACTGGCGATGACGGCCTTTGTGCTGACAACCAGTCCATTGTTGTCTCTGGCACGGGCTCGCTCTATATCAAGGGCATCAATGGAGTTCATATGAAAACTACCTCAAGCCAATCTTTGAATGTTGGTCACGGAGTGGAACTCATCTGTGAGGGTACGAACGGAGCGGGCATACTGGGTTCACCTCATCCAAGCATCAAAAACCGTTACTACGGCGGCGTGATTGTCGGTAATGCCGCTACCTCGCTCATCGTTAAGGGAACCACAGGTGCGCTTGTCGCCACAGACGCTCTGTTCATGAACGACGGTGCCAGCATCCACCCCGATGGCGCCACCGTTGCCAGCACTGACTGGATACACATCACTGCCACAGGCTTGCCCATCAATGCCACGAACTTCCCCGACTTCAATTTCCGCAACATCATCTCCGAGCGTTACGACAGCCATGAGCCTGACGGCTACCTCTCCCGCTATGAGCGGTCGCTGGTCAAGACGATGAATGTCTTCCAGAAAAACATCACCGACATGACAGGCGTCAACTATTTCACTAGCCTCACCAGCCTCAACTGTGGAGCCAACAACTACCAGTCTATCGACATCTCCGATCTGACGAAGCTCGTCAACCTGGAGTGCTATTCCTCGGGGCTCACGTCTATCGACCTGTCAGCACAGACGAAGCTGCAGACTGTTGACCTCGGAAGCAACAGGCTTGCTGCCCTCGACGTGTCACGTAACACGAAACTTACTAAGCTGCTATGCCAGTTCAACTATATTGAAACACTCGATGTGTCCATGTGTCCGGACCTGGTGACACTGAAGTGCGGCGCCTATTATCCATCGCGCACACTGACGTCGCTCGACATCACGGGATGTAGTAAACTGGAATACCTGGACTGCTCCAGCGGTCATCTTGCTTCGCTCGACGTATCTTCATGCCCGGCGCTGACTTATCTCTATTGCCATTATAACGACTTGGAGACACTGAACGTATCGGGGCTCACCCATCTCACCACCATCAATTGCTCAGTAAACAAACTGACGTCTTTAGACGTGGAGGGATGCACTGCTCTGCAGCAGTTGGCATGTGGCACCAACCCCATACCATCGCTGAACCTCTCCACCTGTACGGCGCTCAAGCGGCTCGATTGCCCGAACAACTCAAAGCTTCAGCAGCTCGACGTTAGCGGACTGCAGCTTGAACAATTGGATTGCCGCAACTGCTCCGCCTTGAAGAGCATTGACTGTAGCAACAACCAGTTGACAGCTTTCAACGTCACCGACTGCAAGGCTCTCAAAGAGATCTACTGCCAGCGTAACAAACTCTCAGGAGCGGCACTCGACTCCCTTATCACCCACCTGCCCACGATAACCACAGAGGGAACGATATACCTGATCGATGAGGACAATGGCGACGAGAACGTGTGCACCCAAGAGCAGGCCATCGCCATCTACAACAAAGGATGGAACGCACTCCGCTATGCCGACGGCGAGTGGAAACCCTTCGAGATCATCATCACCTCCGATGGATTGCGTTATAAGTGCGTCTTAGTTAACGATGGCACACGTCATGCCGAAGTCATCGGTGTGGAGAACCAAGAGACGTCTATTGTCACCTTTGCCGAGAGCATCACCATTCCCGGCATCGCCAATGCCTTCCCCGTGACCACCATCGGCCGGCAGGCCTTCAAGGGTGTCAACAATCTGAAAAATATCGTCATACCCGATTATATCACCACCATTGAGCCATTGGCTTTCGACAGCTGCCGCCTGACAAAGGTCACCATCGCACCTAGCGTCACCAACCTGTGCGACTCGGCCTTTGTACGTTGCAATGTGCTGTGGGACCTCTACGTACAATGGCCCCAACCGCTGCCCATCGCTGATGGCACGGACCCCTTCCCCAACAGCAAGGGCGGCTGCGTGCTCCATGTGCCCTTTGGTGTCTATAGCTACCAGACTGACGCATACTGGAGCCAGTTCAAGTCGGTAGAGATAGAGGGCGCACAGGTGGTCGACGAACAAGGAATCATGTATAAGTGCTACATTGATGAGAACGGCGAGCATGCATACGCCGAGGTGTATGGGTACGAAAAGCAGACCGTAACACCCAATCGCATCGATATAGCTGAGAGCATCATCTACGAAGTGGCAGGCGTAGAAACGTCGTTCCCCGTGACTCACATCGCATCAACCGCCTTCCGGTATGATGACAACCGGATCCCCAGTCATATTGTCATTCCGGCTTCGGTGCAAACCATAGGCGACGCTAATGGCAATGGAATGTTCCTCATAGGAAAAGGACCGACCTATCTTGCCGTGAAAGCCACCACACCCCCTGTGGCAAACAATTTGGGATACATTGGACCCATGTACCTCATAGTGCCTGAAGGCAGTGAGGCAGCATACGCAAGCGCCAAGATCTGGAAAACGTTTGATAAGCATGGAGTCATCGACAGCCAGGGATACCAATACTTTGTCTCGAGCAATAATGTTGCTTATTTCCTGGGATGCGAGAAGGAGACCACTGCCGTACAACTGCCTGAGAGCATCACCATGAGTGGCGAGAGCTATCCGCTGACGACACTCGTTATCCGATGCTTTGCGAATACGCTGGTGGAGAGCATCACCCTACCTGCCACCATCACTGATATCAATGCCGGCTACTTTGCCTGCATTCCCGGCCTGAAGACCATGAAGGTGGCATGGACGGAGAACATTCCCACCTCCACCTTCCCTGGAGACAGCCCCAATTATCCGTTCTACGAGACTTCGCTCGACAATGCCGTGCTCGTCGTGCCGGCTGGCACCAAGAGCCTCTATGCCAGCAAGAAACCTTGGAATAGATTCCAGACGATCTTGGAGTTGGGCGATGCCAATGCCGACGGTGAGATTAGCATTGCTGATGTGCTCGACATGATCTGCTACATTCTGGGTCAGCCTACCTCTGAGAACTTCAGTGAGAAGGCTGCCGATGCCAACGACGATGGTCAGATCACCATCGCCGATGTCGCTGCCATCGTCAACGTCATCCTCAGTCAAGGAAGTGAATGATGAGGGCTCTTCCTGCCCCCTCAGATGGCAATTAACATAATATAACATGCCAAATGGCCCAATTTGAACAAAAAACGAACTTTTTTTCGAAAAGGAACAAAAAATGTTTGAAAAAGATATTGCCGTTTCAAAAATAATTCGTATCTTTGCACCGTAAAATGCATGAATGCCTAAAAAGCATGACCTGCGAAAAGAGATAAATAACCGATTCAATAAACCATTTAATATTATAAAGTATGAAAAAAGCATTACTATTAATGGCACTGTTCGCAGGAAGCCTGCTCAGTGCAAATGCGCAGGATCATTTGACCGCGCTGTTGAAGCCGGGCAATGCCGTCCTAGGAATCCAGCTGAAGAACGCTGAGGCCTACACCGCATTCCAGATGGACATCACATTGCCCGAGGGAATGACGCTTTCAACAGATGCTGATGCTGTAACGCTACAGCGTCAAGGCACAACAGCACCCCAAGAGGTATATTCAAACCTCAAAGACGGTGTCCTGAAGGTTGCTGCATTCTCCTATAAGGATGACAACGGAACACTCAGAGGTAACGACAGCTTTACTGGTAGCAAGGGTGACGTCTTGCTCGTCAAAGTAAATGTTACTGACGCTTGCGTCGCTTCCAATATCAACATCAGCAATGTTGAGTTTGTGAAGACCAATGGCCTTACAGCTAATACAGAAGTTGGCGTGACGGCTAAAGGAAAGCAGGGTGACATCAATGGTAATAATGAGGTTACTACCGAAGATGCAGTTATGGCAATTAAGCATTTTCTCAAAAAGGAAACTCTAACTTCTGAACAAGTAGAGATAGGTGATCTTAATGATGACCTTGATGTTACTACAGATGATGCAGTTAGAATTATCAAAGTGTTTCTTAAGAAATTTTAATAATTTAATTTAATATGAAAAAGTTATTTTTTACACTAGTGCTAAGTGTCATCTGTGGGATGGCTTCCGCACAGACAGTTTCAATTTCCGACATAGAGATAAAAGCTGGCGAAAAAGCTGCATTCACAATTGTGGTAAATGTGGGTGATAATGAGTTTTCCGGAATAGAGTTCACGAATATGGTTTTGCCTACAGGACTGACAGTTGTTGGTACTGCTGTTAGTGAAAGTTGGGATGCTTCTGCGAACAACGACTATAATGTGGATACCGACAAAACTGTATTAGGCGCTTTTACATCTTTGAAAGATATCACTATTCCTAAAAATCAGGATTTTGCGATTGGTTCAATTGAATTGGAGGCAGCAAGTAATCTAACTGTGGATGATGTCCTTACGGTAACAATCCCTAAAGGCAAATTTAAATTCGTTCCAGGAAGTGTTGCTGTTGACAAGGATATTACTTTCAATGTGAAAGTTTCCAATTACATTACGTTAGATGAGAATTCCGTGGCTCTTCCCAAAGGCAACGCCACCGCTAGTGACGTTAAAGTTTTGCGCACACTTAAAGCTGGGGAGTGGAGTACAATTTGCTTGCCTTTTGAGCTCACAGCTGACGAACGAACAGAATTGTTCGGAAGTCACAAATTAGCATCAATAAATGGTTACACATTAGAGAAGGAAGACGGTAAAATTACGGGAATAAAGGTTCTCTTTAAAAATGTATCAGGTAAATTAACGAAGAACCGCCCATATATTATCAATGTTGATGAGGCTAAGAGTTTCTTTATTGCCAAGAGTAAAATTGTTGATGCCAAAGAAGTAACTTATACACCTACTGATGATGATGATGAGGATCTTCCCACTTCAATGATTGGTTGTATGAAAGCTGGTACAGTTGTTCCTGCTAATAGCCTATTCCTCAGTGACGGTAAGTTCTGGTATTCTGTAGGTAAAACTAAGATGAAGGCCTTCCGTGCATATTTTACTTTCGAGGATGTACTTTCTTCTATTGCTGACGCTTCCTCACGTATTAAGTTCTTTGTCTCTGACGGAGATACGCAGACAGAGATCCAGATTCCTGAGCTCATGCCGAATGATGGTGAGTACTACAACCTGAATGGTCTGCGTGTGGAGACTCCTTCTAAGGGCATCTACATCAAGGATGGCAAGAAAGTTGTGGTTAAGTAAATAGGAGTTATTAACTTAAACATTTGAACACGATTATGAAAAAGAATTATATTGCTCCTAGCATGGAGATGACAAGCATCGAGCTTCAGCAGATGGTAGCTGCAAGTAATGGAGTTTATTCTGGTAATGGCATCACTTATGGTGGCGTAGACACCGAAGGTGGCAAGACTCCTTCTTCACGCCGCCGTGGTCTTTGGGACGAAGACGAGGAAGATGACTTCTAGTCGCTAGATCAGAATATAGCAGTATGATATAATTAGGAAGGGAGCCCCGAATCGAGGCTCCCTTTTATCGTCTTCTGACATCAAGATCTTTTCGACATCAAGACACCAAGAACTTTTGACAACAAGACATCAAGAACTTTTGACAACAAGACATCAAGAATTTTTTGAGTAAGTAAAGGTATTGCCATTGATTCTGTTGCTGGGAGGCTTGGAAGAACGGCTGCTTCTACTGATAACAAGAACTGTGATTTTTTCAAAAACTAATATCACCAATATCACACTTTTTGTAACCAATTGATTCCCTGTGTTCTAAGTGTGATATTAGTGGTGATATTAGTGGTGATATTGTGATATTAGAATAGCCAAATGTGGCTCTTGCCCCCATTTTTTTTGCTGCTTTTTCGTCATAGTGTACTCGATGGCCCCCTCTACCTGCCGAGTAAAGTCCCTACACCTACCGGGTAAAGCCACAACACCCACCGAGTAAACAGCCTTTACCTTACGGGTAATGAAGGGTACCTAAAACCGTTTGGAAAATAGAAGTTGTGACAGGTAGTCTCGCCCGTGGCTGATGAGCACTTCGTCCGTCGCCGACGGACTGCATGCTCGTTTCGGATGGTGGTAATGCTAGTTTCGGACGGTGGCTATGCTCGTCCGCAACGAGTATACGGTCCGTCCGCAACGGGCATTCGGTCCGTCCGCAACGGGCGATCGCAAAGTGACTCACTAGCATGGCTGAAGTCACTTTTACTCCGCTTTCCCATGTGTTTATGTCATTGCTGCCGTAACTATAGTACTTAGCCTTCGTAACTATAGTACTTTGCTCTCGTAACTATAGTACTTAGCTTGCACAAGTAATATACTTTTTGGCAGCAACAAATCTAAAACACGGCTGCGCATGCTTTCTTGATGTCGATTAGTTTAGCTATAAGAGGCTTCTTCTGCCTTGCCACCGACATATTGTAGCGTGCCTGCATGTTGATGAGCAATTCTGGGTTTATGCCTAGAGCTGCCTCCATCATCAGGGCGAAATCTGTAGTTACTGGACGCTTTGCGTTCAGTATCTCATTAAGTTGCGTATAAGGGATGGAAAGCACTTCTGAGAATTTCTTCTGCGAGATTCCCCTTGCTTCCAGCTCTTCCTTCAGCAGGTCTCCTGGGTGTGTCGTTATTCTGTTCATATTCGTGTCTTATTGATAGTGGTTTGTAATGTCAGTTACTCAAAGGTCATATTGTTCACATATTTGGCTGCAAAGTTAAGTGTTTTTTTTGAAATTCACAAATTTAGTGAAGATTTTCATTCGTCAAACCAACAAATAAATCTCTTTGGCCGCAATTATCATCTGATGTGCGGACTGTTTTGGCTTGCCGAAGTGTTCTTTCTTACCAAAGTATCGGTATAATGGGACAAGCATCCTTCTACAAAGCAATATGAATGAAAGAGAGAATGCAGAAGTTGTAAAACAATCCTTAATTTTGGTGCTTAGAAGTTTAAAAAATGCAAAGAAATGGCTAATACACATTATTATATATAGAAGGTATTAGCATTTTTTTGTAACTTTGCAAAGAATATGCAGCGGTCATTTACTTCGTGTGCTGCTGCAAACGGAGCTGATCCGGGAGGAATGCTCCAGAAATTACTGGTAAAAACAAACAAAAAATAATAATTAAAAATCTTAAAGATGATGACTCAAACAATGAAAAACAATGTGAAGTGCATCCTCACCCTCGTCGCCCTCCTGCTTGTAGGCGTCGTTGGGGTGAAAGCAGATGACGTAGCCATTGCTGATGGTTACTATCGTATCGTGAATGGTAATGGTAATTTTGTCAATGTGGTTGGTCGCAAGACTGCACAGGTGAATGTCGATGCTACACAGGCAAAATCGTTGGCAGGCACCGTGATCAGGGTAGAGGCTGAGAATGGAATCGTAAAAACCCTCCGTTCGCAGGGTGTTGATGTCCCTAGCGCTGCAACACGTGTTATGAAGTATGTGCCTGAGATCGTAAGGTTAGTGGCTGACAAACTGGGCCTTTCCGAGTCGGGTGCTCTCCTTGGTGAGAATGGTGTTGATATGATTCTCGATGCCTTTGAAGAAGAAATGAAAATGGATCTTCACGTTGAAGGTGACAATAGCGGCTATCGCATCTATGTTGAAACTCCTAGCATGAAGCCTGTAGTGGATTTTTATGAAGCCAATGAGGCCAAAGTTAATGCCAAGCTTCCTGGATTTGAGCAGGCTATCAATGGCGCTATTGCTACTATCGTGGATATAGCAGGGATGGGCGCAAGCTTGAAGGAGACATTTAAACTTGAAATTATATGGGAACGTATGCACGACACAACACTGCCTGAACCAGGTTCGGAATCTGGGTCAGCTAATCAGGTTGAATTCCTTAAGGCAGTTCTCGGCAATGAGACAAATGTATGGAACTTTGCCAAGGCGACCGCTACTTTCTATATGGAGAAAATAGAAAATGAGCATACGGATGCTTTCAACGAGTATATTGGAGGTTCAGCTGAACTGAAGAAGCTTTGGGATATGGCCAAAGAGATTCGTCAAGACTCAAAATACTATCTGATTGAGAAGGATGGTGTTATTGACATTGTTAACATTATCGAGGGAGAGTCGGTTGCAGATGATAAGTTCATTTGGAAGTTGGAGCCTGTAGGTGAAGAGCATCCTTTCATCGTGAATTTTGATAATACAAATGTCCTGAACAACAAGTATTATACTACGCTTTACGTTGACTTTGCTTATACACTGCCCGAAGGTGTAAAACCCTACAAGGTGACGGGAGTGACTGAAGGTGGCTCTGCCTTTAAGGAAGAGATCACAGGCATTATCCCCGCACAGACTCCTGTGCTTCTTGAGGCAGAGACCTCTGGCGAGAAGAATCTTACGCTAAGCCTTGCAGATGGTGTCATTCCTACAGACAATGAACTGCATGGTAATGACTGGCTGATTAATGAGTATGACATCAATAGTTCAAAGGTAGAGGGGCTTTTCGTTCTTCTTGCTGTTTTAAGTCAGTCAACGGCCGATAAGTATGAATACCTAACGCGCCTGAATGCGGGTACGGTGAATAATAAGTATTTCTTTAGATTAGGTGTGAGAGACGATTTAGCCAATGCTTATGAGAATAAGACTGGACAAGAGATGAGCAGTAGCCCCGTCCTTGTCCTAAGCATGAGTGATGATGGTAAGCTGGGGTTTTATAAGAGTTGGGAAGCATTGAAGGGCAACGAAGCTTTCATCTTTAGCGAAACTGTCAGTCCTGTTCTGTTGAAGCTGAAAGGTGATGTGTATTCCGATGGCGTCCTTGATGTCAAAGATATAACTGCTATGGTTCAAATTATCCTTGGTGAAGTAACAACAGAGAGCCATCCTGAGAACTACGACTTCGATGCAGCTAATGTAGATGAAGTTGGTGATGTTACTATTGCTGACCTTACGAAATTATTAAACATTTTGATTGACAAATAATAACTTTGCAACTACTCCCCCTTGTTATGTTGAGTGCAAGGGGGAGTGTTATATCAAACAAACAAGTGAAATGAAAAAATATATTTGTTCATTAACTCTCCTTTTCTTATCTTCTTTATCTTTATTTGCCCAACTTGGCAGTACTGGCTTTTACCGATTTCGTAATGTGCAGAATACAGGTGACTATATCAGCATGGCGAATGAAAAATTTAACTATTACACAATTATTGGTAAAGCCGCAGGTGGATTAAGTAAGTTGTTGTTTGATAACACAAATGCAGTCAATAGAGCTTTTGAGGTAACAGGAAGATATTTGCAGACAGATATTCATATGGTTGCTGATCCTGACTGCATAGATTTAGGATCAATAATTTATGCAAAAAAAAGGAATGATGACAGTCAATCATATGAGTATAATTTAATTGGGCAAGGTACTAGCCTTTTGACATTGGTGACCGGTTACTATGATGGAAAAGTAAAACTAACCTTTAAGAACCGGTATATCAAAATCGAAAAAGCAAGCGGCGAAGGTGCTGCTTCGAAGTATACCGCAGAGATAGAAATAAAAGCAGAGGGTAATCCTATAGCAAATCTAGGTACACGCTATTTCGTGGATGATAACGGTACTTTTGCTGTTAATAGCTCAAATTCTGCTGAAAATGCAAAGTGGTATATTGAACCTGTCGAGTACTTCAATGTCTTGCCTGAGGTGGAGTTTGGAGGAAAGTATTATACGACCATGTATGTGCCATTTGCTTTTACATTAGGTGATAATGTTTCAAATGCCTACGCTATCACTGGCATAGGTGAGGATGGCTTGCTGGAAAAGGAGATGGTTGCTGCAAATGGGGAGACGGTGCCAGCAGGAACTCCAGTATTGCTAGAGTGCAGTTCTAATGTCGCTTCTGAATGCAAATTGATTCCTGTTGATGAGCCACTTTTCACCGCACCTGATGCAACTGTCACAGACGCGGGCGCTCCTGCAGCTTCTACCGCAACGAATTATACAGGGGCGAATCTTCTGAAGGGAAGCTATTACTGCAATCAGGATGGGAACATGACGTTCTCCACACCCAGTGGAACAAGCTCTTTCAACGCCAACAACTTCACCGCCCCTACCAACCCACAGAAATACGTCATCGGTATTACGGAGTCGGGGAAGTTGGGATTCGTGAAGGCTGAGGGCACGGCGATGCCTGCTAACAAGGCTTGGCTGGAGTATACAGGCACGGAAGAGCTGTGGCTGCCCTTCGAAGAGGAGGCAAAGCCGGGCGACGTGACTGGCGATGGCAATGTGGATATGGCAGATGCATTGGCTATCGTGGAGATCATCCTTGGGCAAGCTGTGGAGGGCGATGAGCACGATTATAACTTCAAGGCTGCTAATGTGAACGAGGACGAGGAAGGCAAAATCACCATCGCTGACGTGGTAGCCCTCCTGAGCAAGTATCTACTTCCTGTGCCAAGTGAGGAGACAACTGATGGCCCCTCTGCCACATTCATGATTGACCCCGGCATATAATAAGAGGAAGGTAATGTTATGGTTGATGGCACAAGAAGCTTTCTGCGTCTTGTGCCATCAGTCATGTCATCACCAATGAGGAATGCTTTTGTGCTCGTTTCACAAATAAAAGTGGGGAAATGTTTGGTGGAGAAGGAAATAATTCGTAACTTTGCATCGCACAATAAGTGTTGCACCAAAGGTGTTACACCAAAAGTGAAATGAAAATATGGCCAAGAAAAGAACAAGAAAAGTTGAGAATCCCTTTATTTATGAGGGATATGAGAGCCCAGACTATTTCTGCGACCGTATCGAAGATTCGGAAAAACTGATTTCTCACCTTCGAAATGGCAGGAATGTGACACTAGTTTCGCCAAGAAAAATAGGGAAAACAGGACTGATTAAGCATGTCTTTTACCAGATTGGTCATTCTGATACTGATGCTATCTGTATCTACACAGACATCTTCCATACCCAAAACCTGCATGATTTTGTCCAGACACTGGGTAAGGCCGTCATTCAGGAACAGCTGCTAGCCAAGCGCACCGCAGTGAACAAGATACTGAAATTCTTTAGTATGTGGCGGCCGACGATCAGCATAGACCCAATCACAGGCACTCCAACCGTGTCACTCAGCATTGAGCGGACACAGCCAGAGCATACTCTGGAGAGCATCTTCAGCTATCTGCGTGACTGTGGAAAGGAAGTTTTCATTGCAATTGACGAGTTCCAGACCATCTGTGACTATCCTGAGAAAGGTACGGAAGCATTGTTGCGTTCGTACATTCAGTTCATTCACAACATACATTTCATCTTCTCTGGCAGCAAGCAACATCTGATGTATGAAATGTTCGGGTCGCCGAAGCGGCCTTTCTATCAAAGTACTGCCATCATGAGCCTAGACCCCTTGCACGAAGAAATCTATTATGATTTTGCCGCTCATTTCTTCAGTAATAAGGGTGGCAGTCTCTCGGAGCAAGTTTTTCATAGTCTATATCAGCGATTTAGCGGGCATACGTGGTATATGCAGTCAGTTCTCAATCGCCTATATGAGCGCGAAAGAAACGTTACAGAGGAGCAACAGGTGAAAGATGCTATTCAAGTCATTCTTGCGGACAAGACCGATCAGTACAGCATGCTCATGACTTTCCTGAGTGATAACCAGCGACGTCTGCTCAAAGCACTGGCGACGGAAGGTGTCGTCGTTCAGCCTCTGTCTAATGCCTTTATCCAGAAATATGAACTACCAAGCAGTAGCAGCGTCAAGAAAGCCTTGACTGTGCTGGTGGATAAAGACCTTGTTTATCATGCGACAGAGGGGTATGTCGTCTACGATCGTTTCTTCGACTTATGGCTGAGACGGTTATAGTTGTGGCAAATTGTAGGAGATTGAGTGTCTAATGAAGAAGTGGTTTCAATAGTTTTATGTATTTTTGTAGTTAATAAACAACTATGATGAGGAAAATAGCATTGACAGTATTGCTGGCGGCATCGCAGCTGACGATGTCGGCACAGTTTTTTGGCGGACCGAGGGTGAATCAGGACAGCCTGAACCGTGAGACCAGGGCCGACTATGAGAACATGAAGGCGCAGATAGGAGTGAGGGAGACGCACCCCAAACGCGACGGGAACGCTAAGGATCCTGCGCTGCGACCTAACTACGACGAGCTGAAGGCTAACCCTTACCCGTTCTATCCCGATCCTTTCACTACCTTCGATGGCAAGAAGGTGAAGAACGCTCGGATGTGGTACAAGGTGCGCAAGCCTGAGCTGCTTGACTTCTTTGCAGAGAACATCTATGGACGCGAGCCGAAAGTGGTGCCAGCCGTGAAATGGACCGTGAAACGGGAATATGAAGGCAAGGTTGGCAGTATTGAAGTGGTGATACGCGAGCTCAGCGGACTGGTAGACAACACGTCGTGCCCTTCCATTACCGTCGATATTCAGGCTCAGGTGATGTGGCCGAAGGGTGCTAAAGGTCCGCTGCCAGTCATCGTCGATTATTCGTTTATGCTGGGCATGCCTATGGCCTGGGGCGGACAGGTGCCTTGGCAGCAGCAGGTATTGGAGCGTGGCTGGGCCGCTGCTCAGTTCCTGCCTAACAGCGTGCAGCCGGATGCTGGTCATGGCCTGCGTAGAGGCATCATCGGACTCTGCAACAAGGGTGAGTATCGCAAACCTGACGACTGGGGCGCACTGCGTGCCTGGGGATGGGGAGTCTCACGTCTGATTGACTATTTCGAGACGGAGCCCCTGTTCGATGCCAGTAAGGTGGCCATCGAGGGCGTATCGCGCTATGGTAAGTCTGCACTGGTGGCAATGGCCTTCGACGAACGTGTGGCTACGGCAATGATCTGTTCGTCAGGTCGTGGCGGCGCTCCTGCCTGGAGGCGCGACTGCGGCGAGGTGCTCGACAATATCTGTGGATGGGACTCTTACCACTGGGTGGCTGGCAACATGATACGCTATTCGAGCGTGGATAGCAACTGGGATGAGCTGCCAGTGGACCAGCATGAGCTGATAGGCCTCTGTGCTCCCAGACCGATTTTCATCTCTGTGGGTGCTGTGACAGAGTCGGAGCAGTGGTGCGACATGAACGGCACTTTTATCAGTGCAGCCAAGGCTTCTGAGATCTATGAGTTCCTGGGGCTGAAAGGCCTTGGCACAGATCTCTTCCCTGGTGTGGGCCGGCTGCTGGAGGGTGACATCACGTTCCGTCAGCATCCTGGTGGCCACGAAGCGGGTGACAACTGGGGGTATTTCCTCGACTTCTTCGACAAGTATGTCAACAAGAGATAACACCGTTTTGGGGAGGCTCACGTGTGGGTCTCCCTGCTTTTTTCGCATAAAAAGCTATCATTTTCTTTGAAAAAAGTCGTTTTGTTCAAAACAGACCACGTTTTGTTCAAAATAGACCACGCAGTTTGCGATTTTTTTGCTAACTTTGCAGGCGATAAATAGAATAATGTGTACGCAGAGTGCACGGAACTTGCGATATTAATAAAAAATGATAGTAAATATGAGAACCAGAACAATTATCTTGATGTGCATGCTTGTCCTAGGGACGGGCATCACTGCTCAGGCCTCACCCCTGAAGGCCGAAGCATCACGCTATGCTGCTGCGAGCGTGCCGACATTGTCGGTTAATGACTTTGAAAGTGATAAACAGGCCCTTTATGAACAATTGGAAAAAGTGCTGAAAAGTATTACTGCCGTAGAAAACGAACTCATCTCACTTGTCATCCCTAAGAGTGAAAGTGTTTGGGATATGTTGGCACAGGCGAAGGCTGAATATGCCTATTGCAAGGACATATTGGATGCTGCCGACAGTGAGGCGAGACTTAGGGAGGTTGAAGTAGCGATTGCGAGTCTTCAAGTGATGGTAACTAAGCTCCAGAACTATGCCAAAGTTCTTGAACAAGACTTGCTTGATAAGCCTATCGTATTTGCCGATGCTACAGCGAAGTTGATCTGTATAAATTCGTTGCACGCAGATCTGAACGATGACAAAGAAGTGAGTAGGCGTGAGGCCTCTATGGTGACCGCCATCGGCACCAGTTTCCAAGCTTGTGACATGACATCGTTTGATGAGTTTCAGTATTTTACGGGTGTGACGAGCATTCCTGAATATGCATTTTTTTCCTGTGGTTCACTTACGACAATCACCCTGCCGAATAGCGTCAAAACCATTGGTGCGAATACCTTTGGCTTATGCTCCCAGCTTCAGACGTTGAAGATGGGCTCCAAGGTGGAGAGCATCGGAAACTTTGCTTTTTCGGATATCCCCTCTGGCACTATCAATCTCACCATCGATTGTGTGCCTGGCAATCCCGTCATTTCCGACGTGCTTAAAGGGCTCTCTGCACTGAAGAGCGTGACGCTTGGTGATGGCATCACGGAAATCGGTGAGAAAGCATTCTTTGGTTGCGGTGGTTTGAAGTCGGTTTCTATGACTACGAGCGTTCAGACTATTGGCTCGAATGCTTTCGGCAATACTGCTGATGAATTATCTTTCCAGATTGATGCTTCGTCAGGTTCAAAAACCATTGCCGATAACCTCTTCAAGGGCATCAGAATGAAGTCTGTCACCCTCGACGATGCCATCACTGGAATTGGCGTCAGTGCCTTCCAGAATTGCAGTGAACTGACTGAGGTTCGTATCCCCTCGCATGTGTTCGTCATCAAAGAGGCCGCCTTCAAGGAGTGTACTCATTTGAATAAAGTCACCATGAGCACCACTCTAGAATTCATCGAAGGGGAAGCCTTCACAAATAATCTTGACATGACCTTCTACATTGAGCCGACAGCGACGAAGACGACGATTGGCGGAAAATATAGTGACGGAACATCCATCACGCCTTTTGTTAATTCTTTGGGCCTTGTGGCTGTTGAGGTCATGGAGGGAGTAACGGCTATCGAGAAAAGTGCCTTCTCTTCCAGTCAAAGCATTTGGAAAGTCACGCTGCCCAGCACGGTGACGGAAATCGGAGAAAGCGGTTTCTCAGGTAGCCATCTTCTGCAGGAGATTGTCTTGAACAATGGGCTAGAGAGGATAGGATGGTGCGCATTCAAAGAGTGTGTGAACCTGCATTCCGTTGCCATTCCTGCCAGTGTGAACTATATCGAGAATGGTGCTTTCCAGGATTGCACCAGTCTTGTAGAAGCAAACCTTCCTGCTGGCTTGGAGTTTGTGGGTGCTCAGCTGTTCCAGAATACTCAGTTGAGGAAGATTACCATTCCTGCCAGCGTGACCAAGATCTGGGATGATGCGTTTAAGGTGGCGCTTGATGAAGACAATTGCGGTTGGCTCAGAGAAGTGACGCTGGAGCAGGATGATCCCTCCAAGATTGAAATATCCGGCGATCCGTTCCTCACTCCCCATTCCAACATCAATCTTAATGTGCCGTTCTGGTCGGCAGATGCATACAGAGCCAACTCATATTGGAGGGACTTCAATATTGTTTCGTCAGCAATGTTCACCGTCGACAATATGGTGTATTGGGTGAATCCGAACACGGACGTTCCCTTTGCCATCCTCCAGTATCCCGTCGCTAGTTCTTTGGTAACAGGCGAGGTGACTATCCCTGCAGAGATCACTGTCCATGGGCATACCTTCCCGGTGACAAGTATTGCCGGTAATGCCTTTAAGGACTGTTCGAACCTGACGGGCATCAAGCTGAATACTGCGTTAGAGAGTGTCACACCAGGTGCCTTCGATGGTTTGCAAGATATAGTCATCACCATCAATCCCTATGGCGACCAGACCATTGTCGAGCCCAATTTGTTCAAGGATTACTCTGCTACAGGCTCCTTCACGGTAGTCCTGGGCGAGGGAATCACGAAGGTGGGTGATAGGGCATTTAATAATTGCCAAAATCTGAAGGCCTTGTATCTCCCTGCTAGCTTGGAGAGCTTTGGCGAATTTGCCTTTACACAGGTTAACAACCTGATGGATGTGTACGTCAAGTGGGAGAGTCCGCTAGACATACCTTACAGCGACGGGGATCCGTTCTTCAATGGTAATCTTAATTCTGGCGAGAAGATTCGCCTCCATGTTCCCATCGGCAAGTATACTACCTATAAGGGACATGCTTATTGGGGACAGTATTTCGACATTCCTAACGACAACGACTGGGTGGGTGACTTCGTATATTCTGCAGTGGCGAATGCGGATCATGAACTGATGGTGCTCCAATATGCAGGCCAACCCAGTGGCTCTGAGGTCATGGCCGTCATCCCTGAAACCGTGGAGAAGGATGGCATTACCTATCGGGTGACGGAAGTCGGAGGGGATATCTTCGCAAACTTGTCTACCTACAATTATGTGAACAACGTTTACCTTACGATCCCCGAGAGCGTGAACAAAGTCAATGGTGATGCGTTCAAATGGTGTAAGAACATAACTGTTATTGTAAAGTGGCAGGAGCCTCTCGCACTTTATGGGTTATCCTTTGATGATCCGCAAATGCAATGTGAAAGTCACAAACTGCTGGTTCCTGTGGGTACGATGAGTAAGTATGAGTTTAGTGACTGGAGTCCGTTTGGGATGTTCGAAGAGTACATCACTTTCGCCGACAGCAAGGTAGAGGAAATCTGCCTGAGCAACTTGGATGGACAGCCTAAAGACGGAGTGGTGTCGGTATTTGAAGCCGGGACGGCTGAGACCCTCCCGAACGTAGATTGGTTTGCTTGGACAAAGATTAAGTCCTTTGATGAGTTGAAGTATTTCACCAATCTGACCACTATTGTGGAGTCTGCATTCTCTCATTGCGACAAGCTGGAGCGCATCACTATCCCAAGTAGCGTGACACAGCTGGGACGAGATGCCTTCTGGATCTGTTCATCGCTGAAGACAGTTACGGTGGAATGGGACACTCCTATTGATGTCGATCTCGACAGCAGCAACGACCCGTTCCCCTCGAAGGATGGTATCACCCTCTTAGTGCCTGAGGGTAAGAAGTCTGCTTATCAGAGCCACCCCTACTGGCAGCAGTTCTTCGTCGCTGAGGCTCTCGATGGCGATGCCGACGGCAGTGGTCAGTTGACCATCGATGATGCTCTGGCCATTGTGGATTATATCCTTGGACAGCCGTCGGATGGTTTCGTCGAGGCAAACGCCGATGTGAACGGCGACGGCAAGATCACCATTGCTGATGCCGTGAGTCTCGTGAACATGATCCTCAATTGACATCGCATTTATCCACAGAGGACACAGAAGTAAAAGCTGTGTCCTCTGTGCTTTCTGCGCGAGGAGAAGGACTTCCTATCTTATTTTTATGCGGAAAAATTTGGTTGCCCCGTCTTTTTTGCTTACTTTTGCATTCAAATTAGAAAAACCGGGACAAGCAAATGGATTCTGAACACATAGCAGCACTGCGAGAGGCCATAGAGAAGGCGGTGGACAGGAAGATGCAGACGCCGAGGGACTTCGATTTCCTGAGTGAGAGCATCTTCGGGAAGATTGGTGAGCGCGTCAGTCCCACTACCCTGAAGCGCCTCTGGGGCTATCTGTCCGAGCCCACCATCCCAAGACTCTCCACGCTCAACATATTGGCTCAGTTCGTGGGCTATGTCGGCTGGGCGACATTCTGCGAAGAAGGAAAAGGCGAGGAAACGCCTCTTTCGCCTATACAGCCTGACAGCGAACGGTCCAGGCAGCGACGTGTCTGGAAGAAGATTGCGTTCGTTGGCGGCTTACTGGCCGTCGTTGTGGCAATTGTCACGGGTCTCGTCATCTTTGGTCGCTCGGCCAAGGCGCAGGATCCCTACATCCTGAAGATGGGGCAACGCTTCAGCACCCCTCATGAGTACCTGAAACTTTTTGGCATCATCGCCACCGACACCCTTTGGGGAAGACCTGTTCCACATCATGAACGGATGTGCGTCTGGACACCCGAATACCGCAACCAGCATTGGCACAACTATGGCGACTCTGCCCTGATGATGCCCACCATCACCGAGCACTGGGAGCCCGAAGAATATACAGCTGACCCAGAGCTTATCGTTGCGCGCAACAAAGACCACTATTGGAACTATAAGCTTATCAACGAGCTGCGCATCACCTTCATGAAAGGACTGGTGGATTCCACCTACGTCTTCCTGGGCATCTACCGCATGTCCTTGGCACAGAGCGACACCACCCGCTGCGTCTGGGAGCGCATCGCCGACCAGTGCGACCTCACGAACCTCGACTACTTGGAGCAGCTCCGCAATTGACAAAAACCGTTAAAACCGTGGCCATTAGTCCAAATGGACTGAAATGGACTAGCAAAAGGACTGAAATGGACTAACCAGTTTCGTCTTTTTTTTGTAACTTTGCACGCGCAATAAAAACTGTTATGACTATAAAAACCGTACAATTTACACATCCGGGGGGACAGCATTCTTTGAATCACATCGAAAAAAAGAGGGGAATCAAAGAGTGGAACACAGGCGAACACGCCCGGAAATTCCTCATTGCCGACGGTCAATATGTCATCGGCAACAAACTTTCTACGCCTAAAGACTTATTATTCTGGGGCGAATGGGAGCCTTGTTCTTCCATCAAAAAAACATATAAGCCTGCCGACAGAATCCTCTTTTCAACTTACCTGCATTCGCCATTTCTTCAATTAGACAAAAGGGGAAATGTAGTGAAGAAAAAATCCAATTTGAATACAACAACTAACCTAAAAGGATGTTCTACAAGTTGCTCAAAGACCTGTAGTCCTTTCCAAAATACAGATCCGTTTGTATTTGGTGACTGTTTCTTCTATAGTCTATGCAAGCAAAGACATTTTTCCTGCTTACGAAATCTAGATGTAGGCAGCATCATTCTGTTCGGATCAACTATTTCCGCAAAAAGAGGCGGGCCATACTTCGCGCTCGATACTGTATTTGTGGTAGGAGAAAAACGGCATTATACAGAAAAAACGGCTCAAAAAGACCTGGATGGTTTCATTCCCCAGTATTATGATGAAATAATGGGATTTGACACAAAAAACACGGAACCGCTAGTCTGCTATAAAGGAGCTTCATTCAACAACCCTGTGAACGGAATGTATAGCTTCGTTCCTTGTAAACCTTCTGATGAGATTGGGTTTGATGGATTCAAGAGAGCAGAATTGAGAAATGCCGATTTTGCTTCTATAGCCATTCCTCCATTCAATCAAAGAAAAAAGAATCCAGTGTATATTTCAAACAACCTCAACTCTTCCCCCAATATCATCATATCCGATTTAGCTCACAACAAGATGGTATGGGACAGAATATGCCAGATTTTGGACTCACAGAACTACAAACAAGGGTTACGGTTCAGGTACAATGTAAAAATAGAACAATAAAGGGAAATCATTATGAAGAAACTACTAACTATAGCTTTTTTGCTATGCACGTATATGCAGGCTGCTGCGGAAACTGCTACAGATGCCTATGGAAGGGAATGGGATTATACTTTATATGACGCTGTTGGTGGAAAAATTGCCACAGATGTCAGACCGCATGACATGAGCACTGTCTCTGGCAGTGTAACTGTTCCTGCAACATTACGTGGATACGAGGTGAAGAGTCTTGAGGTTGGCGCGTTCATACATTGTACTGCGCTTACTAGCGTATCTATCCTCGCTAGTTTAAATGCGATTAGTTATAATGCCTTCCAAGGCTGTACAGGTTTGAAGTATGTTTCTATTCCTTCTAGCGTGACTACTATCAACTCTGGGGCTTTCTCGGGTTGTTACAACCTTTCCTCTATTACTATTCCTAGTAATGTAACAAGTATTAGCAGTACCGCTTTCGAAGGATGTACCTGGTTGACGAGCGTGACCATTAATAGTAATTCTATTATGCTTAATTATGACTCCAGCAAATCCTTAAAAGATGTCTTTGGTAGTCAAGTGTTGCATTATTATATTGGTGGGAATGTAACGAAAATTGGTGATTGCGCGTTCTACGGCTGCTCAAGAATGAGTAGTGTTGAAATCAATTCAAGCATCGAGGAGATTGGCTTTAAGGCATTTTATAATTGCTCAAGCTTGACAAGCATCTCTATCCCCTCAAGTACAAATCAAATAGGAGATAATGCTTTTTTCGGCTGTTCTAATCTGACGAGCGTAACCATTAATAGCAATCATATTCTGTCAAATTATTCTACTAACGAAATATTCGGTAGTCAAGTGACACAATATAGTATAGGAAACAGTGTGAAAAGCATTGGTTCTACTGCATTTAATGGCTGCATAGGACTAAATAGTATTGTGATTCCCTCGAGTGTGACGAGCATCGCCTCTGGGGCATTCTCTGGTTGCCTTAACCTGTCGAGTGTCTCCATTAATAGCAATGATTTGTTATCCGGATCATATAACTCGGGGTATTCTTTTAAGAATATATTTGGTAGCCAAGTGATCCAATATAGTATTGGTAATGGTGTGACAAGTATTGGTTCTTCGGCTTTTTACGGCTGTTCGAGCCTAAAAACAATTCATCTTCCCTCGACTGTGGCAAGCATCGGCACGAAGGCTTTCTATGGCTGTTCCAGCTTAACCACTTTAGAAATTCCAGAATCTGTAACAACAATCAATAGTCAAGTGTTCGAAGGTTGTTCTAGCTTGGCGAGTATAGATATACTGTCAATGGTTGAGTCTATTGGTGACTATGCTTTTCGTGGTTGCAATAGTCTTAATAGTATTGAGATTCCTTCTAGCGTGAGGAACATTGGTTCTGGAGCATTTTCTGGCTGTTCCGGTTTGACAAGTTTTGTAGTAGGAGCAAAGGTTCCAATTGCTGTTACAGAAAGTATGTTAGAGTATGATTATCGCACTCATGTAACGCTTTTTGTTCTTCCAGGATGTGCAGAAACATATCATACTGCTGATGTTTGGAAAGATTTTGGGGAAATTTCTGATTCATTCGTGTTTTTTGCAGATCGAAAGGTAAAAGCCTTGTGCTTGACTAATTGGGATACAGATGGCGACAGAGTGCTAACCGTAGACGAGGCATCGGCTGTGAGTGAGCTGGGAGATGTATTCAGTGGACACACTGAGATAAAGTCCTTTGATGAGTTACAATATTTTGTTGGATTGACATCTATCAACAACGCTGCTTTTTCTGGTTGCACACACTTGACTTCCATCGTTGCTCCCAATAGCGTAACAAGCATAGGTAATTCCGCATTTCAGGACTGTTTTAGTTTGACAAGTATAACTATTCCTTCTAGTGTAACAATCATTGGTTCTGACGCATTCGAGGACTGCACTGGGCTGACGAAAGTGATAGTTCCAGACATTTCTGCATGGTGCAATATCAATTTTCAAAATGCTGCTGCCAATCCTTTATCTATTGCCCAGCATCTTTATAGTGATGATGACACTGAGATCTTGGATCTGATGATTCCCGATAACGTGACTAATATCTGTGGCTCCGCATTCCAGAATTGTTCTAGTTTGACGAGTGTGACAATTCCTTCAAGCATAACAGCTATTGGTGCCAGCGCATTCCAAGGCTGCTCTGGCCTGAAAAAAGTGATAGTTCCAGATATTGCCTCATGGTGTAATATCACTTTTGAAAACAGTTCTGCTAATCCTTTAAGTATCGCACGTCATCTTTATGCTGATGAAAACACAGAAATTACAAGACTTGAAATTCCTGAAAGTGTTACGAACATCGCCCCCTATGCTTTCCTCTGGTGTGAAGGTCTGAATTATATTTCCATCCCCAATAGCGTGACCAGCATTGGAGAATCCGCTTTCTTTAGCTGTGATAATCTTGAAAAACTTGCTGTTCATTGGGAAACACCTCTTACTGTTAATTCAAATGTGTTTCCTATTCGTGCTTTTATCACATTGTTTGTACCTTTGGGCAGTAAGGATGCCTATGCGGCAGATGAAGTATGGAAAGGATTCAAGAACATCATAGAGT
This sequence comes from uncultured Prevotellaceae bacterium, assembly GCA_900318685.1. Classification (GTDB taxonomy): domain Bacteria; phylum Bacteroidota; class Bacteroidia; order Bacteroidales; family Bacteroidaceae; genus Prevotella. The sequence continues at coordinate 142,749 of ONLL01000007.1, forward strand.
ACACGGGGCAAAGTAGAATAATTACCTTTGCCGATGCCAATGTGAAGGCCCTCTGCGTGCAGAACTGGGACTTCGATAGCGATGGTGAACTTAGCGAGGAGGAGGCTGCTGCCGTAACGAACCTTGGCGAAGTATTTAAGGGTAGCAGAATTACTACTTTTGAAGAATTACAGTATTTTACGGGATTGACAAGCCTTCCCTCCGCTGCTTTCCAGAATAGCAATTTGACCAAGGTAATCATCCCGAACACTGTAACAACAATTGAAAATGCTTTCTGGCAGTGTGGTAGCCTAACATCAGTTGTTATCCCAAAAAGTGTAACAAGCATCAGTGGTACCGCATTCTATCAATGCAATAAACTGTATAGTGTTACCGTAAAATGGGAGGTTCCTCTTGCCATCCCAGAATATTTGTTTACTAATCGCACCAATGCCACTCTTTATGTACCTGCTGGTTATACACCTGCTTACAAAACTGCTGACTACTGGAAAGATTTTTATAAAATCGTAGGAGTGGGACCATTGCCTGGTGACCTAAATAGTGATGGGGTGCTGGACGATACTGATTTAGCGGCTCTGACAAATCTTATCCTGACAAACCAATATAATGCTTCTGCCGACTTGAACAACGACGGTAAGGTAAATGGTATTGATTATGTACTGTTGGTAAAGGTAATATTGAGCTTCACATCAAATTAAAAAGGGTCTTATATGAAAAAGTTCTTAATAATAGCTATTATGCATTGCTTGTTCTTGCAGGCAGTGGCTTATACGTATTTGGATAATAATGGTATTAGATGGCAATTCACCTGGATTGGAGATCCTGGTGCGGAAAATATTCAGTTCTATGAATATCCAAATCTTTCATACTCCACCAATATAAAGATTCCTGAGGAAGTGTACGTTTCCGGGGGTTATTGGCCCGTAGTGAGCATTGCTGAGTCTGCTTTCAAAAATTACACTTTGATGACAGGCGTAACAATTCCCAGTAGTATGGAGAAAATTGGTGCGTCAGCATTCTATGGATGTACTGGGCTAACGAGTGTAACCATTCCTTTGAAAGTAAGTGAAATAGGCACCTCAGCATTCCGTGGATGTTCTGGACTGTCCACAGTGACTATCAATAGCAAAACCTTTATGTCAAAAGATTTTGATCCTTTTCAAAATCTTCTTTTTATTTTTGGCAATCAAGTGAAACAATATAACCTAGCTAATGGAATAGACTATATTGGCAATCATGCATTCTCTAGTTGTACTGGTCTAAGTTCTGTGACCTCACAAGCTAAAAAGATTGGAGAAGGAGCTTTCTCTGGTTGTACTAACCTAACTAGCGTAACTTTTTCTATCTTTCTAAGTGAAATTAATAGTTATGCTTTTTATAATTGTTCTTCTTTGACTAGTGTGGTCATCCCGAAATATGTGAAAAGTATCGGACAGTATGCGTATTCTGGCTGTACTAATCTTACAAGCATCTCGGTAGATTCCGACAATAGTATCTTTGATTCTCGTAATAACTGTAACGCTATCATTGAAACAGCTTCCAATACGTTAATTACTGGTTGCAAAACTACGGTCATTCCAAATACAGTAACAAGCATTGGGGAAAATGCATTTGAAAATTGCTCTGATTTGAGAAGTATCACTATCCCAAAGTCTGTGACGAGCATCAGGGATTATGCTTTCAGAGGATGCAATAATTTAACTACTGTTTGCGTAAGACGTAATGTCCCCGTTGATATCACAGCAGATGTGTTCACCAATCGAGCCAACGCTACACTCTATGTTCCTTATGGTAGTTTGGCGGAATATCAGGTTGCCGACTATTGGAAAGAATTCCAAGAGATTGTAGAAATGCCGGCCATTTTATCTATTGAGGACTTCAGCATCAGTGCAGGAGAAACGAAAGAAATGCTTATTGACCTGAACAATCCTGACACAGAAGCTACCTTGGTGCAGTTTGACTTGCGGCTACCGACGGGACTTTCCATCGCAATGGAGAATGGTGAACCAATCGTAGACATTGCTGGACGAACTACTTGGAGGAAACATTCTTTGCAGGCAAATGATTTAGGAGGCGTTACTCGTTTCCTCTTGGCATCAAATTCTAATGCAGTGATTACTGGTACCAGTGGCGCAATTATCAGCATTATGCTAATGGCCGGAAGCAATTTCAATGGAGGTGCCATCACACTGGAAGAACAGTTGATAGTAGCCCCCGATGCCAGCGAAACGTATCCTGATGATTACACATACAGTATTGTCGCTGGTAGTGTGCCACCAGCTAATAACATCATTTTTGCAGATGCTGCCGTCAAGGCTCTCTGTGTGGAAAACTGGGACACCAATGGTGACGGCGAACTGAGCGAGGACGAGGCTGCCGCCGTTACAGATATTGGTACGGTATTCCAAAACAACACCCAGATAACGTCGTTCGATGAAATATCGTATTTTACGGGGCTAACTTCCATCGCAAGCCAAGCATTCAATGGATGTACTGGCCTTACCTCAATCACTATACCAGAAAACATCACATCCATAGGCATGGGTGCTTTCAAAGATTGTACAGGCCTGACAAAGGCAGAGTTTGCCAGCATAGAGGATTTGTGCAGTATGGTTTTTGAGGATTATGGTGCTAATCCTCTGGTTAATGCTCATCATCTTTATATTAATGGAGAAGAGATAACAGAATTGGTTATTCCAAATAGCGTCACAACTATCGGCACCTTCGCCTTTAGGGGTTGCAGTAGCCTGACAAGTGCCACTATCCCCAATAATGTGACAGAAATTGGCGATGGTATTTTTTCTGACTGTACGGCCCTTGCTTCTGTATCTCTTCCAGAAAATTTAACCAAGATAAGCGTTGGTATGTTTTATGGATGTAAGAACTTGGCCTCAATAATCATCCCTGAGGGCGTGATCAGCATCGGCAGGAATGCTTTCTATGGTTGCTCCAGCCTGACATCCTTGACCATCCCTGAGGGCGTGACCAGCATTGAAGATCTAACTTTCTTTGGTTGCTCCAGCCTGACATCCTTGACCATCCCTGAGGGCGTGACCAGCATCGGCTCTTCTGCTTTCCGTGATTGCTCCAGCCTGACATTCTTGACCATCCCTGAGGGCGTGACCATCATCAGCGGAGCTGCTTTCAAGGGTTGCTCCAGCCTGACATCCTTGACCATCCCTGAGGGCGTGACCAGCATCGGCTTAGAAGCTTTCAATGGATGCTCCAGCCTGACATCCTTGACCATCCCTGAGGGCGTGACCAGCATCGGCTCTTCTGCTTTCAATGGATGCTCCAGCCTGACATCAGTATATGTTAAAATGGAGACACCACCAGCGATTAAGTCGACAGTATTCAGCAATCGTGCAAACGCTACGCTCTACGTCCCCTATGGTTGCAGTGAAGCCTATGAAGCAACAGCCTATTGGAACGAATTCAAGAAAATTGTAGAGATGGGGGCACCTGAAACGGACATTGCTGCTAAGGTAGGTATGGTGCTGCCATGGGGCACTGAACAAGCGTGGGAGATGAAGTATATGTTCTTTGTGGGTACCGACAGTGAGCCTGAGGCTGATGGTTCAGGGCATGCCTGGTATGAAGAAGAGTACGATGATGAAAGCTGGGAGACGCTGAGCGGTCCCATTGCCAATATAAGTGACTGGTTCTCCTCAGTGAATACGCTATGGAATACTGAAGGGCACGAAAGCAGCAGCTACTGCCTGCGCCGCACCTTCCACATGGACCAGGTGGACGAACAGGGATATACTTTCCTATCCCAGCATGATGACGACCTAAAGGTGTGGATCAACGGCGAGCTGGTGGTTGACGCCGGCTTTGACGGCACTCTGCAATGTCACCACATTCCCGCCTCTCTATTCCATGAGGGCGAAAATACGTTGGCCATATCTGTCAATGACTTTGGCGGAGAGGCATTCCTTGACTATAGCCTAGGCCGTCTGTTCTTCCTGCAGAACGTGGAGACGGGGAAATATCTGAATGCCGGCAATGAGTGGGGCACGCACGCCGTATTGGCTGACGAGCCGTTGCCCGTGCAACTATACAAACAGCTCGATGGCAGCTATACCATCTTCTTCCCTGTGAGAAGCTATAATCTGCATCTGCTGTTCAGGGATGAAGGCAAGAGTAATGTTTTTGTGGACTACAATGGACAGGATGCACCAGCGAGTCCCTACTGGACGATCACCGATGCAGGCAATGGCAACTACTACATCCAGATGCTGAACGAATCAGATACTTATCTGGGCAATGATCCTGATAGGGAACCTGATAATGATGTGGATGGCGATGTTACAAGTGGCAAGAATATCACTTGGACGCTGGTGCCCGAAGGTTTGCACACCCAAGCTCAGGCTGAGCGGCTGCAGGAGCTCATTACTCAGGCCAACGCCCTGCATATAGACACCAATAAAGCACAAGCTGTCCTCGATGACGAGAACTCTACCTATACTGAGATGCTTGCACAGATCCTTCAGGTAGATGGATGGATTAATGAGGGTATTTGGTTTGAGGATGAGAAGGTGAAGGAACTGTGTGTTGCTAATTGGGACCGCAACGAAGACGGTGAGCTGAGCAGGATCGAGGCAGGAACTGTGGCTGATCTTGGTGAGGTGTTCAAAGGTAATACGGAAATTACGTCGTTCAACGAGTTGCAGTACTTCACTAGGTTGACAAGCATCAGCGATGAGGCTTTTTCTCATTGTTCATCACTTGAAACAGTGGTTCTTCCGTCAACGGCCATTATGGGCGAAAAGATGTTTGAAGACTGTTCCAGCCTAAAGTCTGTCACTTTCCTCAGTGGCGACCCAGGTGAGAAGCACTTCGCCAACAACTTTCAGGGATGCCCCGACGATGTGTTGTTCGTCATTCCCGAAGGCACGGCAGAGAGTTACCTGAAGAGAGGCTACCGCAACCTTTCGGACAAGGGCGCTCTGGGCAAGGTGAGGGAATTGTTTGAGAACCAGGTGAACCGCATTTCAAATGACATTGTCGCGAATGTCGCAGATGGCGACAAGGATGCATTGAACGCAGCTATTAGCGCAGCCAGAGAGATTGTGGAGACTGCAGAAGACTACATGACCATTTACCAGCAGATTGATGCTATCAAGGATGCTGCCAAGGCTTACCTCGCCACGGCGGCGCTGACCGAGGATCTTGACGTGACAGGTGCCATGATTACCAATCCCGACAATGACTACTTCGACATCGGTTGGACCATCGGATTCCTTGGAATGAACAATGGCTGGCAGAATGCTAATTATTCTAACGAAGACTGCACTATAGATTCATTTGTGGAAAGCTGGAGACCGGGCGAAGCGTTGAGCGATGGCCGACATTCGCAGACCATTAAGAATTTGCCTGCTGGTAAGTATCGTCTGGATGTCAAGGCCATCGCCACTTGGCAGGATGACCCTGAGCAAGAGGTAACGGGTGTCTGCTTATTCATGGGTGACCAAAGTACACCTTTGGCTACTGCTAACGAGAAGCCGCAATTCTTTTCCGTAGAGTTCACCAATGAAGAGACTCAGGACGTTGAGATTGGCCTGAAGGTAGAGAACACCACAGCCAACTGGGTGGCTCTCGATGACGTTCGCCTCTATCTCAGAGTCGGAAGACTCCCCGGCGATGCCAACGGCGACGGCTATGTCACCATCGCGGATGTCATGGCTGTGGTGGACTACATCCTCGGTAATACACCAAAGGACTTCGACTTCGATGCTGCTAATGTCAACAATGATGAAGTCATCACCATTGCTGATGCCGTGAGTCTGGTGAAAATGATCCTGGAAATGCCGTAAAGGGACACTTTATCGTGCTGTAGAGCCGTTCTTGAATACGTCCAAGAACGGCTTTATAATTGTTTCACAAATAAAAGCAGTAAAATGTTTGGCAGAGACGGAAATATTGATTAACTTTGCAGCAGATTTTTAAGCTTAAACTTTTAATGATATGAAAATTTCACACATTGAGCATCTGGGTATTGCTGTCCAGAGCATTGAAGAGAGCCTGCCGTTCTTCACTGACGTGCTGGGGCTGGAGTGTTATGCAACTGAAGTAGTAGAGGACCAGAAAGTGAAGACCGCCTTCCTGAAGTGTGGCGAGGTGAAGCTGGAGCTGCTGGAGCCGACAAGTCCTGAGAGCACCATCCAGAAGTGGCTGGACAAGGGCAACAAGGGTGTGCATCACGTGGCTTTCTGCATCGAGGATGGCGTTGCCAATGCCTTGGCTGAGGTTGGTGAGAAGGGCGTTCGCCTGATCGACCAGGCTCCTCGCAAGGGTGCTGAGGGTCTGAACATCGCTTTCCTGCATCCGAAGAGCACCTGTGGTATCCTGACGGAGCTTTGCGAACATCCAGAGTGATTTGACAATTAGACTATTGCACCATTTTACAATTGCCGTCTGCTCGTGAACGAGGGAGAACTGAAAGACAGATTTAAGAAGTTCTCTGTTCGGATTATCAGGCTGGTGGATAACATGCCAAATACCCTCTCAGGCAGAGCAATAGCATCGCAAATAGTGAGGTCAGGCACATCACCAGCGGCAAACTATAGGGCAGCTTGCATCGGCAAGTCTGGCAAAGACTTCTTGAACAAGTTGAAAATGGTGGAAGAGGAACTTGATGAGACTAGTCATTGGCTTGAGGTAATCATGGAAACTAACATGCTTCCAGAGAGCAGAGTAAAAGACTTGTATGAGGAGAGTATCGCTTTACTTAAAATCATAGTCAGTTCAATAGTTTCTACAAGAAAGTATCTATCTAGCAATAGTGAAATAGTAAAATAGTAAATTAGTACAATAAAAAAGATGACAAAGCAATTAGAAAAGATCAAACAGCTGATAGCTAATCGCGAGAAGGCTCGTCTGGGCGGCGGCGAGAAAGCCATCCAGAAACAGCATGAGCGTGGTAAGTATACTGCTCGCGAGCGTATTGACATGCTCCTCGACGAGGGCTCGTTCGAGGAGTACGACATGTTCAAGGAGCACCGCTGCCACAACTTCGGCATGGAGAAGAAGCAGTTCCCTGGCGACGGCGTGGTGGCTGGTAGCGGCACTATCGACGGCCGCCTGGTGTTCGTCTTTGCACAGGACTTCACGGTTCATGCCGGTTCTCTGTCTGAGACTATGAGCCAGAAGATTTGCAAGGTGATGGATATGGCCATGAAGATGGGAGCTCCCGTCATCGGCATCAACGACTCGGGCGGCGCCCGTATCCAGGAAGGTATCAACGCTCTGGCCGGCTATGCCGAGATCTTCGAGCGCAACATCCTGGCCTCTGGCGTCATTCCTCAGATCAGCGGTATCTTCGGCCCCTGCGCTGGTGGTGCTGTGTATAGCCCTGCCCTGACCGACTTCACGCTGATGATGGAGAACACCAGCTATATGTTCCTCACTGGCCCGAAGGTGGTGAAGACCGTCACGGGCGAGGATATCGACCAGGAGCACCTCGGCGGTGCCTCCGTGCATGCCACGAAGAGCGGCGTGACCCATTTCACGGCCAAGACCGAGGAGGAGGGCATCCAGATGCTGAAGACCCTGCTGAGCTATATCCCCTCGAACAATATGGAGGTGGCTCCCCGTCGTAAGTGCGACGACCCCATCAACCGTATGGAGGACATGCTCAACGAGATCATTCCTGAGAACCCCAACGAGGCCTACGACATGTATAAGGTCATCGCATCGGTGGTGGACAATGGCGAGTTCTTCGAGGTGCAGCCTAAGTTCGCAAAGAACATCATCGTGGGCTTCGCCCGCTTCAACGGACAGAGCGTGGGTATCGTCGCCAACCAGCCTTCGTGCTATGCCGGCGTGCTCGACGTGAACGCCTCGCGCAAGGGTGCCCGCTTCGTTCGCTTCTGCGACGCTTTCAATATCCCCATCGTGTCGCTGGTCGACGTTCCTGGATTCCTGCCCGGCACAGGTCAGGAGTACAATGCCGTCATCCTGCACGGTGCTCAGCTGCTGTATGCCTATGGTGAGGCCACAGTGCCCAAGATCACCGTCACCCTGCGCAAGTCGTATGGTGGTTCGCACATCGTGATGGGTGCCAAGCAGCTGCATACCGACCTGAACTACGCATGGCCCTCGGCTGAGATTGCCGTGATGGGTGCCGCTGGTGCCGCTGCCGTGCTCTATGCCAAGGAAGCCAAGGCCAAGAAGGAGGCCGGCGAGGATGTGCGTGCCTTCATCGCTGAGAAGGAGGACGAGTACAACGAGCTCTTCGCTAATCCCTATCAGGCTGCCAAGTATGGCTATATCGACGATGTGATCGAGCCTCGCAACACCCGCTTCCGCATCTGTCGCGGTCTGGCCCAGCTCGCCACTAAGCGCGATGCTCTGCCTGCCAAGAAGCATGGTAACATTCCAATGTAATAAACTATGAAAGCAAACGAAGTTTATGCTGCCATTGCTCTTGCCCTACATGAGCACCTGGGAAATAATGTCCACGACGTGGAGCCCGGCATCATCACGATTGCCGAGCATCCCACGCAGTGGAACGGCTATGCCCTGACCATGACAGCACACCCTTAAATCACGAGAACATGAAAGAATACAAGTATACCATCAACGGAACGAAGTACGAGGTTGCCGTGGGCGACATCGAGGAGAACATCGTGACCGTCACCGTCAATGGTGAAGAATACAAGGTGGAGATGGAACTGCCTGCCGAGCCTGAGAAGAAGAAGCCTGTGCTGGGCAAGGCTGCTGCAGCCCCCGCTGAGGGTGAGCCTGCTGCCGAGAAGGCTCCTGTGAATGCCAACAATGCCGTGAAGGCTCCGCTGCCTGGCGTCATCACTGAGGTGAATGTGCAGGTGGGCGACGAGGTTCAGGCCGGCGACACAGTGATCGTGCTCGAGGCTATGAAGATGGCCAATGCCCTTCAGGCCGACAAGGCTGGTAAGGTGACGGCTGTCTGCGTAAAGGTGGGTGAGACCGTCATGGAGGACGATCCCCTCGTGGTCATCGAGTAGGCCACCTCTGTTTTTTTACGATTATCATAAAGGGCGTTGCAGTGAAAGCTGCGGCGCTCTTTTGTTATAAGTGCGCATTGCTTACTGAAAGAAGTAGTACCAGTAAGTGTGGCCGAAATCCTCTTGCGAGCGAATCAGGCGCTCCGACTTTTGCGAATAGATGGAGTCGTAGTGCATGAACTCATGCCATCGCTCGAGCATGAGCGTGTCGCTATATATAAATAATGTGTCTACCTTCTGCTGATAGAGTATGAGCGCCTCGCGATAGTGGCAGGGCAGCGAGTCGGCCTGCACCGTGTAGTAGTGGGGCAGGGCAGTGGTGAAGGCGCTGAGATTACGGTCGATGAGATGGCCCATGAGGCGATAGTCCATGAAGGCCGTGGTGGCCAGGGTGTCTTGCTCGAGTGAGTCGAGGTAGAGGCTGACGGTGAGTGGCTGCTTCCGATGCAGGGAGTCCGCTCGGTCGATGATGGCCTGAGGCCTGACGCCAAAGTGATTCCATACGATGGAGTCGTCGAGCAGTTGCAGATGGCTCTTGCTGCCTGACAGGGGCAGCATGTCGGCACTGGTGCCTTTGATGGCATAGTGGAAGAGGCGTTCGGGCAGCTGTCCTTGCTCTGAGAGTGCGAGGATGCGCAGCATGGTCAGGCTCTCGTCGGTCTCCAGCGATCGTGCTCCCACGTGCAGCACCTCTTCAATGTCGCCCTGCCGCAACGCCACCTCGGCATGTGCCTTGAAATGGTCGACGGCATTGGTGTTGCTCACTGCCGCCACGCCTGTCATCATGGCAGCCATCTGCAGGAGGTTGACCCACATCTGGCGAGAGAACAGTCCTGACGACCGTTGGCTGAGGGTGATGGTCTGCAGCCGTCGTGCCGCCCATACCCCTGCGCCCCAGGCGACGAGCAGGATAGGTCCTACCCAGGGCCATGCTCCCCAGCTGAAGGGATGGCTGATGCTCGACATGAAGGCCAGCAGCAGCATCGACGGCAGATAGGTCAGGGCATGGGCATGCTGGTGGAGCCTTGTCAGCGCATAGATGAGCAGCTGGAGCAGGAAGAGCACTGCCGTGGTGATGACGGCGCCTACTGTACGGTCGTAGTGCGTCTTGCCGCCGCTGAGCCCATGCTGGGTTACGGCTAGTATGTCGGCCTGAAACCAGAAGAGCCACGCGAAGGTGAACGTCAAGAACAGGATGGCACACACCACTCGTGTGGTGATGGTGCCATCCATGTACTGAGCCTTGTTCCTTCGCCTCATGCCTTAGTTCTTCTTCAGCACCACGGCTGAGCGGGCAGGGATGTAGAGTTTGAGCCACTCCTTGTGATCCTTCACATAGAGTGGGTCGTAGTTGGTGAAGTGTGTCACTGAGTCATCAGCGAATCCGAATCCTCCGAAGTCCTTCGAGTCCGTGTTGAGCACCACGTCGTAGGATCCTGTGGGCACGAGGAATCCGTAGTCGGTGAACGACTGCGTGGGCGAGAAGTTGAACACGAAGAGCAGGTCGCCACGCATGAATGCCAGCACCTGGTCGCCGTCGTTGTGCCATATCTCCACCACGGGCTTGTTCTGGAAGTTGCGCACTGACTTGATGACCTTCAGCATCTCACGGTCGAAGTCGCCCAGCCAGTGGTAGCACAGGTCCTTGTTGTCGACGAGGTTCCACTGACGTCGAGCGTACTTGTAGCTCCATCCGTTGCCCTCACGTGGGAAGTCGATCCACTCCGGATGTCCGAACTCATTGCCCATGAAGTTGAGGTATCCGCCGTTGATGGCGGCACAGGTGACGAGGCGTATCATCTTGTGCAGGGCGATGCCACGCTCTGCCACGCCGTTGATGTCCTTCTTGGCGAAGTGCCAGTACATGTCAGCATCGATCAGTCGGAAGATGATGGTCTTGTCACCCACCAGCGCCTGGTCGTGGCTCTCGCAGTAGGAGATGGTCTTCTCGTCGGGCCGGCGATTCTTCACCTCCCAGAAGATGCTGCTGGGCTTCCAGTTCTCGTCGCTCTGTTCCTTGATGGTCTTGATCCAGTAGTCGGGTATGTTCATGGCCATGCGATAGTCGAAGCCGAATCCTCCGTCCTCGAACTTGGCGGCCAGTCCTGGCATGCCGCTCACCTCCTCGGCGATGGTGATGGCATCGGGGTTCTCCTCGTGTATCAGCAGGTTGGCCAGTGTGAGGTAGCAGATGGCATTGTCGTCCTCATGTCCGTTGAAGTAGTCGCCATAGCCGCCGAAGGCCTCGCCCAGGCCGTGGCTGTAGTAGAGCATCGAGGTGACGCCGTCGAAGCGGAATCCGTCGAAGTGGAACTCGCCGAGCCAGTAGCGGCAGTTGGAGAGCAGGAAGTGGAGCACCTCGTCCTTGCCATAGTCGAAGCAGAGCGAGTCCCATGCGGGATGCTCATGGCGCTCGCCAGGATAGAAGAACTGGTTGGGGTCGCCGGCAAGGTTGCCCAGTCCCTCCACCTCGTTCTTCACGGCGTGCGAGTGCACGATGTCCATGATGACCGCGATGCCCAGCTTGTGAGCCTCGTCGATGAGGGCCTTCAGCTCCTCAGGCGTTCCGAAGCGGCTGCTGGGAGCGAAGAAGCTGGAGACGTGGTATCCGAAGCTGCCGTAGTAGGGGTGCTCCTGGATGGCCATGACCTGTATGGCGTTGTATCCGTCCTTGGCCACTCGTGGCAGGATGTTGTCCTTGAACTCAGTGTATGTGCCCACCTTCTCGGCGTCCTGGCTCATACCCACATGGCACTCGTAGATGAGCAACGGATTCTTCTTGGGCTTGAAGCCGGCCTTCTTCCATACGTAGGGCACGACAGGGTTCCACACCTGTGCCGAGAAGATCTTCGTCTGGTCGTCCTGCACCACACGGCGGCACCAGGCAGGTATGCGCTCTCCCTCGCCGCCGTTCCATTTCACCTTCATCTTATAGAGCTGTCCGTGCTTGAGGTCTTTCTCGCGCAGCTTCAGCTCCCAGTTGCCAGTGCCCTGTATGCGCTTGCAGCGATAGTGCTCGTCCTCTTTCCAGTCGTTGAAGTCGCCAATGAGGTAGATGTCAGTGGCGTTGGGGGCCCACTCACGGAACACCCATCCACGTGCCAGCTTGTGCAGTCCGAAGTAGAAATGACCCGATGCGAAGTCGGTGAGCTTCTGCTTGCCGTTCTTCGTCAGCTGGTTCAGCTTCCACAGGGCGTGGTCGTGACGTCCTCGGATGGCATCCTCGAAGGGCTCCAGCCAGGAGTCGTTCTGCACTAGGCCAATGTGGGGATTCTGGATCTGTGGTTTGGCTTTTGAGGTCTTTTTGCTCTCCTCTTTTGTTGTGGTTTTCTTAGTTGCCATAGTCTTTTATGCTTTCACTTTAAAAATAGCTTTCTTGATTTCAGGTGCCATCGAGATGCAGGGGGCATGGCCGTCCTGTGGGAAGAAGATGGCGAACATGCCAGGCTGGCAGTCGATGAAGCTCTCGGCCATCAGGTCGGGATATTTCGTGATGTCCTTCTCGGCATTGTATTCCTCGTCGGGCAGTCGGCAGAGTGGGGTGTAGCCGTAGGTCTCTGCATTGTCGATGGGGATCTGTATGTCGATCATGTTCCTGTGAGTCTCCAGGACGGCAGCGTCAGGCGTGCGTCCCTTGGCGATAGCGATGTTGACGAAGAGGTCGCTGCCCTTGATGGTGTGCTTGCCGGCCTCCATGCTGCTGAGGTCGTGCTCCTTGATAAATGCCACTACGTCCTTGAAGAGTGGGTTCACTGCCTCATACTTTGCGAGGTTGTCGATGGTGTCGATGATCATGGGGTAATTTTACTATTTTACAATTTTACAATTTTACAATTGCACCTGGGGAGCCAACTTCACTGCACCCTTCTCATGCCCTGCACATACGAGCCCTGGGCAGTGATGTTGCCGTTGCGGTCCTTCTCTACGAAGCTGCCGTCGCGCTTGCCGTTGGCATAGTTGCCCTCGAATCGCACGCCGTCCTTGGTCTCCTCGATGGCAGGGCCGTTGCGCAGTCCGCCCTTGAAGGTGGCCTTGAACTTCGATCCGTCCGACATGTGGCCTATGCACTCGCCGTCAGGCTGTCCATCGCGGAAGCTGCCCTCCACCACGTCGCCCATCTTCGTGGTGAGCTTGCCCTTGCCGTTGGGCTTGTCGTCTTTCCACTGCCCCTGGTAGGTGTTGCCCGTAGCCCAGACTATGGTTCCCTGTCCGTTCTTGTCGCCGTTCTGGAACTGCCCAGTGTACTGGTCGCCGTTGGCATATTTGATGATGCCGCTGCCCGTGCGCGCACCTCTCACGTAGTCGCCTTCGTAGATGTCGCCGTTCTGGAAGCGGTAGATGCCCTTGCCGTCCTGCAGGTCGTCGCGCCACTGTCCCACATAGAGGTCGCCGCTGGCGTATTTGTAGGTTCCCTTACCGTTGCGCTTGTTGTTGGCCCACTCGCCTTCGTAGGTCGAGCCGTCGCTCCAGTAGAAGAATCCCTGTCCGCACTTCTGGTCGTCCTTCCACTCGCCGTCGTAGTATGCGCCTCCGGCGAAGGTGTACTTACCCTTGCCATGACGCTTGTCCTGATACCAGCTGCCGTCGTAGATGTCGCCGTTGAAGTAGTGCATCACGCCGTGCCCGTGCTGATAGTCGCTATACCATAGGCCCTCGTAGCGGTTGTTGTCCAGAAACCAGTAGGTGCCCTGCCCGTGCTGATGGTCGTCCAGCCACTGGCCCTCATAGCGCTCGCCGTCGGCAAAGACGTAGGTGCCGTTGCCCTGCCGCTTGCCTTTCACGTAGTCGCCCTCATACCAGTTGCCGTTCTTCCACGTGGTCTTACCTTTTCCGTTGGGTAGTCCCTTTGCCATCTCCCCGTTGTATTCGCCGCCGTCACGGGTGGTGCATGAGCCCAGCGTGATGCTCTGCGCGCTTGCCAAAGTAGGCATGAGGAAGAGACTAAAGTATATAAATATGTGTCGAAGCTTCATAGATAATCCTGTTTTGAACTCCAAAAGTACGAAAAAAAGCGCACGTGGGCAAGGATTTTAAGATTTAGCCCCAAAGAATTAAGAATTATTTGGATTCTGGGGACTCATCATTTCGTTCTTTTCAGAAAAGTTTTGTAACTTTGCATGCTGAAACATAACAATGATCGACATGAAGTTTATAGGTATCATTCCTGCGCGCTATGCCTCGACGCGCTTCCCTGGCAAGCCCCTGGCCATGCTGGGCGGAAAGACGGTTATCCAGCGAGTATATGAACAGGTGTGTGGCGCCCTCGACGAGGCTTATGTCGCCACCGACGACGAGCGCATCTTTGCCGCCGTCGAGGCTTTCGGAGGCCGGGCCGTGATGACGCGCTCCGACCATCAGAGCGGCACCGACCGCATCGAGGAGGCTGCCCAGAAGATAGGCACCACGGCCGACGTGATCATCAACGTGCAGGGCGACGAGCCCTTCGTCCAGCGCTCACAGCTGGAGACGCTGATGCATCTCTTCGACGATCCTCAGACGCAGATAGGCACCATCGGCAAGCCCTTCGAGACGATGCAGGCCGTGGAGAACCCCAACTCGCCGAAGATCGTCTGCGACGTGCGTGGCTATGCGCTCTACTTCAGCCGCAGCGTCATCCCCTACGTGCGCGACAAGTCCCAGCCCCTCAGTCCCCAGTCCTTCCTCAAGCACCTGGGCCTCTATGCCTATCGTCGTGAGGTGCTCCACCAGATAACGCAGCTGCCCCAGAGTCCGCTGGAGCTGGCCGAACGACTGGAGCAGCTGCGATGGTTGCAGAACGGCTATCGCATCAAGGTAGGCCTGACCGACGTCGAGACCGTGGGCATCGACACGCCCGACGACCTCCAGCGGGCCGAAGCCTTCCTCCGTGGCTTAGACGAATGAACGTCTTAAATCGTCCACCCGTCTAAATTACGCGGACTGCATTTGGCGGAGCAGGTCCTTCTGCCGTTCTGTCAGATGAGTTGGCAGAGTGACATTATATGTCAGTATGAGGTCGGCGCCACCCTGACCCTTGCCACGCAGACGTACCTTCGTCCCAGGCTGCGTGCCGGGCTTCACCTTCAGGCGCAGCTTCTGGCCGTCGCTCAGGCCTACCATCACCTCGCCGCCCAGCAGGGCCGTGTACATGTCGATGCTCATCGAGGCCTGCGACTCCACCTTCTGCGCCTGCTGTCGGCCGAAGCCGCCGAAATTGCTGCTGAAGCCTGCAGCGCCGCCTCCGAACAGGTTCTCGAAGAACGAGCTGAAGCCGCCGCCGCCCTTGAAGCTGCTGAAGTCGAAGCCGTCGAAGGGCGAGCCGCCGTCACCACCACCGCTGAAGCCACCCTGGAACTGCTCGGCCTCGCGCCATTTCTCGCCATACTGGTCGTACTTCTTGCGCTTCTCAGGGTCGCCGATCACGTCGTAGGCCTCGTTCAGCGCCTGGAACTTGGCCTTCGCCTTGGGGTCGTCAGGGTGCAGGTCGGGGTGAAACTGCTTAGCACGTTTCAGGTATGCCTTTTTCACGTCTTTCTGGGGAATGTCCTTCGCCACGCCCAGAATCTTGTAGTAGTCGATAAATGCCATATTATATATCTCCTTTCTTTACTTTCATTACAGCAATAATTGTGCCGAAAAGAGATTTTGGCAGTCTTTTTTCTGATTATCGGCCATGCCGAGGAGTTTAGGAGTCTAGGAGTTTAGACGTATGTTCGAGCCCGGAAAAGAGCCGATGTTTGTGTCTTATTAATGTTTTTTGAATTGATCTATTTCTTCTTGCCTGTCTGCAGTTTCAGCTCTTCGATGGCTTTCAGCTGCGTGGGTGCGAGGGCGGGAATGTTGTGAGCCTGCTCATACTTCTGCAGCTCTTCGAGCGGCATGTCGTTCACCCATCCTTTGTTCAGCTCCTTGGTGCGTGCCTTGAACTCGCTGTCGTCCATGTAGCTGTGTTCAGCGGTGTAGAGGTAGATGATGGTGATTCTGCGGCCTTTCGAGGTGTCGTATTCCCAGTGGCTCATATCCATCACGAGGTTGTAAGGCTGAATATTACCCTCATCGTCAAGGTTGAACACCTCCGAATACTGATAGTCGTAGTTCCTGTCCTCCCTGTCTTTCAGCCGTTTCGTCTCGCCGTTTGCCTTGTTGGCATACATTTGTATCTTGCTGCCATCGAGCATGGAACGATATTGTCCGTTGTCATGTTTTATCACTCCTACCGTTCCCTCCGGGTTCTTGACGAGCCATCGGTTTTCGCCGTCCGGCTCCATGCTCACTTTGTAGTAGTCCTTGAACTTCTTGCTCTTGCAGACACTTTCCTCAATCGAAATGACGGCTTGCTTTGCACCCTCTTCAGCCTTCAGCTGAAGCGTTTCGATATTCCACTTCAGGGCTTTGTTGGCAGCACCTCCTAACGTCCACACACTGCGGGTCTTGCCCTTATAGCCATTCTTGATGTCGTGAGCCACGGGGATGATGCCGGCAGCATAGGTGCGCAGCGAGTCGTCGATATAGCTGAAGCCACGGAAGTAATACTCCATGTAGACGTATGGCTTGGGTTTGACCACAATCTCGCCAAGGTCGTAGTCCACCTCCTCCATCACCACACGGCCGTCGGTCAGCGCGCTCACGCTCACTGTCTGAGGCTTGTAGGCCACGTGTACGAGCGACACCTTCGTGGCCCCCTTCACGTCGGCCAGCGTGCCGTTGATGTCGGTGGTGCCTATGAACACGCCGTCTTCAGTTGTCACGCTCACCAGAGGTATGCCGTGGCCGTCGTCGTCTACTGCTTGAATCTTCTGCGCCTGAGCACTTATGGCTGTCATGATGCCGACAGCCATCATCACAATAATCTTTCTCATTCCGTCTTTAATATTCAATTTTTAATCTTCAATTTTTAATCTTCAACCTTCAACCTTCAACCTTCAACCTTCAACCTTCAACCTTCAACCTTCAACCTTCAAACTTCAACCTTCAATGTTTCGCACCGACCCTCTTCGCCATGCCGATGGCGCCAGTGGGGCACACCAGTCGACAGAGGTGGCATCCCACGCACTTCGAGCCCACGATGCGCGGCTGGCGCGTCTCCTTGTCGAAGGCGATGGCCTGATGGCCGCCGTCCTGGCACGAGATGTAGCAGCGGCCGCAGCCCATGCAGCGCTCACGGTCGATCTTCGGAAACACCTTCGTCTCGCGGTCCAGGTCCGAGGGCATCACGAAGTTAGGCAGCATCTCTCCCACCAGCTCCTCCAGGCTCTCCACGTTCCTCTCGGCCATATAAGTCTGCATGCCCATCACCAGGTCGTCGATGATGCGATAGCCGAACTGCATCACGGCCGTGCACACCTGCACATTGCGGCAGCCCAGCTGAATGAACTCCAGCGCGTCGCGCCAGGTCTCTATGCCGCCAATGCCGCTCAGCTCCACCTTCTTCATGATCTCGTTGGCAGCCATCTCGTAGATGTAGCGCAGGGCGATGGGCTTCACGGCCTTGCCCGAATAGCCCGACACCGTCATCTTGCCGCTCACGGCCGCCTCAGGCGACATCGTCACGCTCTTGATCGTGTTGATGGCCGATATGGCGTCAGCGCCTGCGAAGTAGGCACTCAGGGCAGGCTTGTAAATCTGCGTGATGTTAGGCGTCATCTTCGGAATGACAGGTATCTTCACGTTGCGCTTCACGTAGATCGTGTATATGGCCACCAGCTCCGGGTTCTGTCCCACGTCGCTGCCCAGACCCGTCAGGCGCATCTGCGGGCACGAGAAGTTCAGCTCCACGGCGTCGCAGCCGGCCGCCTCAGCCATCTTCGCCAGCTCAATCCATTCCTCCTCGTTCTGTCCCATGATCGAGGCCACCACGATCTTCGTGGGGTAGTTCTGCTTCAGGCGGCGCAGAATGTAGAAGTCCACCTCGCAGGGGTTCTCGCTCAGCTGCTCCATGTTGCGGAATCCGGCGAACGCAGTGCCCTCCTTCACCGCATCGAAGCGTGGCGACACCTCGCGTATGTCCTGCTTGCATATCGTCTTGTAGAACACACCTCCCCAGCCCATGTCGAAGGCCTTCGCCACCATCTCATAGTTCGTGCACACAGCCGACGAAGCCAGGAAGAACGGGTTCTCACAATGAATGCCGCAGAAGTCAATAGCAAGGGGCCTCCCCCCAGCCCCCTCCGCTGCAGAAGCCTCCCCCAGTTGGGGGAGGTTGGAGGGGGCCATTCCCCTTGGGAGGTTGGAGGGGGCCATCTCCCTTATCCTTATCGGCCTGTCGTAGTGGATGCAGGCCTGCTCGGCGCGCTCCAGGTCAGCCTCGCTGCAGTCCACAGTCCATCGCCAGGCGTTCTTCTCGTTGTCAAATCGGATAGCCCTAATGGCTCTTGCCGGGTCACCAGTCTTACACGCTTTCGTACAGGGTGCGTCCTCGCACAGCAGACAGCGCATGGCCTCTTCTTTCAAGTGTAGCATAATAGTTATAGTCCGTTTTGTAATAAAATCTAAAATTTGTCTGCAAAGTTACTAAAAAAATCAATACGAAACAATAGTTCCCCCCAATTTTCTTTCATATAGGAGATTTTTCCCATAAATCCGGAGTTTATAAATTGTGTTTTATAGAAAATGCCTATTTTTGTAAACCAAGATTTATAAAATCACATGATTTTTGTTAAACACAATTTATAAAAGTGTCGTTCAGCATCAAGGAGGATGCAACCCACAATAGGGAGGTGCCGCCACTGGTGAAGTATGCCAAGGCGCACGGAGACTGGAACTGCCTACTGATTACTTATGATGAGGAGGGCACGGAGGAGGGAATTCTCGTGGTGCCGGTGTGGAAGTGGCTGATGGAAGGGTGATTTTTTTGCCTCACTGCCTCACTGTTGTGTGGACCACTGTATTGTTGTGTGGATCATGTACTATATAAAACGCAAAATGAAAATAGCAAATGCCTCACTGCCTCACTGCTGGTCTGTCTATACTAGTTTTCGATGCCTTTTTTTTGAACTTTTATAAAGATTTGGCGCTTTTCCTCTACAAAATCTATGCTATATATCATATATATAGCAAGTTAATGGCAAATGTTACTTCTACTAATCCTCTACTATACCCCTACTAATCCTCTACCAATCCTCTACCGATCCTCTACTAATCCTCTAATAATTCTCTACCTCACTATGCATGGGCGACCTTTAGGGTAAATGGGTAGTAACAATAGGGGTGAACTGGGGATGGCGGCATGCTTCCTGGCTCGAAGTTTGGGGATTGGCAGAAAATTCTCTAGAGAATTTTGGCTTTACCTTACGGGTAAGCACTTGTAAGTGCCGTTGTAACGTTGAAATTCTCTAGAGAATTTTCGA
>ONLL01000018.1 GCA_900318685.1 uncultured Prevotellaceae bacterium
ACGAACAATTTCCGAACCACGCAAACATTTCAAGAACTTTTTTTCAAGAAAAACAAACTTTTTCGGGATTGTTTACAAAAACGGCACACCTATACATTATTATATATATAAAGACAGGTGCCTAATCGCAATAGAAAGGCACCTGTCACCTGTATCCGATGGTGCTCGCTGACGAGCACCCCAGGGCTATTCCCTACGGCCAAAGATGCGAAGGAGATAGATGAAGAGGTTGATGAAGTCGAGATAGAGCGACAGTGCTCCCAGAAGCGCATATTTCTGCATGGTCTCACCGGCATCAGGAGCCTGCAAGCACATCTGCTTGATCTTCTGGGTATCGTAAGCCGTGAGTCCGACGAAGATCAGCACGCCTGCGTAGCTGATGATCATCTCCAGTCCGGAGCTCTTCAGGAAGAGATTCACCACCGTGGCGATGATCAATCCCAGCACGCCCATGATGAGGATCTTTCCCCATGACGTCAGGTCGCTCTTGGTGGTGTAGCCATACAAGGACATAGCCCCGAAGGTGCCTGCCGTGATGAAGAACACCTTCGCTATGCTCGCCATCGTATAGACCAAGAAGATGGAGGAGAACAACGCACCGTTCAATACTGAGTACACCACAAACAAGAGTGTGGCCACCGGGAGAGAGATTTTATTGATGGCCGCCGTCACCCCGATGACGATGGCCAGCTCGGCAATGACGAGCACCCACATCACTGCCTGGTGGGAATAGATCAGCGTGAGCAGCGTCTCGTTGGTAGCCACGAGATAGGCCGTTATTCCCGTGATGGCCAGCGCAAACGTCATCCACACATACACTTTACGCATGAGGGCAGGGAATGCCGCAGACACCTCCGCCTCACGCGTTGTCACAGACTGATAGTCTAATTCATCGTAGTTCATAAATGTTTTTTTATTTGTTAATAATGAGTTTACTCAAAGGTCAGAAGCGGAAATCGAGTTCCACGTCGACGAAGTTATAATTATGATGTCCCTCGCGCTCATTGACACGGGCATATTCGGCATTGAGCTGAAGGTTCTTAGTGAAGAAGTAGTTGAAGCCCACCTCATACATGGTCTTCGACGACTGCCAGTCCTTGGCCTTACGATAGAGGTTGTAGCGTGCCTTGGCGTGCAGCTTGCTCTTGACGACAGGAACAATGCCGAAGGCATAGAAGCCATCGGCCTTGTCGCCCAATGATGCATCCGCTCCCATGCCCTGGCTGTGCAGATACTCCGTGCGGAAGGTCCACTCGTTCTTGTCGTATTCGGCCGAGAGGGCATAGCGGTTCTTCTCGCCCACGTCAGCACGGCTTCCCTTCCATCCGAAGGCACCGATACGTACGCCATCGAAGGGCATGAGCCACAGTCCGCCAATGATATCCTTCCTGTTGTCCTTATCTTTCTGGTTGATGCCCTCACCATTGTACACACCCACCTGATAGTGGAGGAGGCTGCGACCGCCTGCCGTCTTGAGCACGTCGCCCTGCACCTGCAGTCCTATGTCGCGTCCACCAGAGGATTTCTCACCCGTCCTGTCGCCAAAGCCCGACAGATTGTTGATGACCATAGCATAGGAATACCAGCCCTGGGTGATGGGGTGCGTGGGGTTCTCAAAGGTGAAGGCACGCTTAAACTGTCCTGCCCTCACCCTGAAAGCCTTGTACCTGTTCCATTCAGCATAGAGGTCGACCAGTTGCATCGTCGGGTTGCCAGGTCCGGCATTCGATGTTCCCTGTACTTGCATGCGCCAGTCGAAGTCGTTGATCTTACCATCGAGGATGGCACGCATGAGGCGGAGGTTGAAGGCATTCTCCTCAGCTCCCTTCTTATCGTTGGCCTGATACTGCAGCATGCCATAGCCGCTCAGCTTCACATTCTCCGAGAGTTTCACCTGGGCACCAGCAGTCAGGGACAGCGTCAGGAGTGCCATTGTTACGATTCTTTTCATCTGTCTTAGGTTTTATAGGTTAGTAATAGTCTCTTTGGGAGTAGTACACTCGTTGACGAGGTACACAATACTCATATAGGGGATGCCCGTATTCGACTGAAGACCAATCTCGCAGGTACGGCTGTTAGAATAGCCCACCTCGATATGGTTCTGCTCAATCTGCGGACGCAGTTTCCGCAGTGCATAGCTATTCATCTCGGGGAAGGTGAAGCCCCTGTCGCCAGCAAAGCCACAACAGCCCACGCCCTCAGGCAGGAACACGTTGGTGGAGCACATCCTGGCCAGTGCGATGAGATCGTCGGCAACACCCATCTCACGAGTCGAGCAGGTGAGGTGCAAGGCGATATGACGGTCGATGGGATGGAAGTCGAGACGGTCGACCAGGTACTTCATGATGAACTCGGCAGGCTCGTAGAGCTTGAGCGACTGCTTCATCACCTTCTTCATGCGATGCAGACAAGGGCTCTGTGCGCAGAGCACAGGATAGCGTCCCTGCTCAGATGCCTTCCACAGCGCCTCCTCAAGCTCGGCACTCTTACGGTCGGCGATGTCGAGCATGCCCTTGCTCTCCCATATCTGCCCGCAGCACATACGTTCCATACCTTCCGGGAAGATCACCTCGTAGCCCGCCTTATGAATGAGCTGGCACACCTCGTCGACGAGAGGATGCTTCACGGGCGACTTCTTCGACAGGCCCATCGTCTGGTTGATGCAGCTGGGGAAGTAGACCACCTTAAGATCCTCATTCTTAGTCTCTTTATGACCTGACGCAGAAGCAGAACTGCTGGCATTGAGGTCGATGATCAGCCTAGTGAGGTCAGAAGGCTTGGGCTGACGTTTCTTCCTTGGCATGGCCGTCGTCCAGAGTGGAAGGCCCATCTTGTTCATCGTCCTGCACACATTAGTCATGAGCTTAGGGCCGAGGGTGACATGACCCAGGTGAGCCACATCCAGCACCACACGCAGTCCCGACTTGATGACCGCCATGTGATTGGCAGCAAACTCACCCACCTTATAGCCCATCTTACTATGGAGCATATCCATCTGACGGATGAGATGAGTCAGCTCGCCCGTATTTATCTTCATCGGACAGGAGGTGGCGCAGAGTCCATCAGTGGCACAGGTCTGGTCACCATAGTATTTATATTGTTTGCGCAAGGTGGCTGCACGCTTGGGATCAGCACCCGTAGCCTCCAGCTCGCATATCTCACGCTGCACGGCTATGCGCATACGACTTGAGAGCGTCAATCCGCACGACATGCAGTTCACCTCGCAGAATCCGCACTCTATGCACTTGTTGGCCCGCTTCACCTGTCGGATGGTCTCCTGTGCCGTCGAACGTGACGGATCCATCAGGTACTTGCCGCCATCAGGAACGCTGTCGTAGTCGAATCCCAAGACAGGCAACGGCTTGAGACACTTGATGAAGCAGTCAGGGTCGTCGTTGAAGATCACGCCCTGGTTGAGCAGTCCCTCGGGATCGAAGATAGCCTTCAGCTCCTTCATCACCTCATAGGCCTTGTCGCCCCACTCATAGCGCACGAAGGGAGCCATGTTGCGCCCTGTGCCGTGCTCCGCCTTCAGTGAGCCGTCGTATCCCTCCACGACCAGCCTGGCCACGTCGCGCATCATCTCAGCATAGCGGTCGACCTCACTCTTGCTCTTGAAGCTCTGATTCAGGATGAAGTGATAGTTGCCTTCGAAGGCATGACCGTAGATACAGGCATCGGAGTATCCGTGGTCGGCAATCAGCTTCTGCAGCTTCACCGTAGCCTCAGGCAGCGACTCGATGGGGAATGCCACATCCTCGATGAGACACGACGTGCCGATGGGACGCGTTCCTCCCACGCTGGGGAAGATGCCACTTCTGATGGCCCAGTACTTCCCGTATACCTTCGGGTCTTCAGTGAACTCGGCAGGGATGTAGAGCCGGAACTGCGCCAGGCATTCCTTGATCTTCTCCACTTTCTCCAACAGCTGCTCATGCGTCACGCCCTTCGTCTCAGTGAGGATAGCCGTCAGGTTGTGGTAGTCGCCAGGCTCCACGCCCTCTATCTTTCCGGCATCCACATCTTTCTTATATTGCAGGAACACGGGGTCGTCGACAGCTTTGAGCGACATATAGTCGAGCATCTCCGCACTCTTCACCATCAGCTGCTCAGCGCTCATCCTCAGGTCTTCGTCGCCAGCCTTCAGCTTCTTCATCGCCACCACAGCCTCGCAGCTCTCCTTCATCGTAAGGAAATAGACCATCGCGGAGGCCTTGAACGGATAGTCGCCCAGAGTCCTCATGTTCACTTCCGAGAGGAAGGCCAGCGTACCCTCCGATCCCACCATTGAGTGAGCGATGATGTCGAACGGGTCGTCGTAGGCGATGAGTGGCCGGAGGTTCAGTCCCGTCACATTCTTGATGCTATATTTCCTGCGGATACGCGCCTCCAGCTCCTTATCGCTGCGCACACGATCGCGCAGGTCCTCGATCTTCTTCAGGAACTCCGGATGACTCTTCCTGAATGCCTCACGGCTCGTCGTAGAACCAGTGTCGAGGATCGTGCCATCTGTGAGTATGACACGGACTGAGAGCAGCATACGGTCGCTGTTGGCATGGACGCCGCAGTTCATGCCAGAGGCATTGTTGACGACGATGCCTCCCACCATTGCCGAGCCTATGCTGGCAGGGTCAGGGGGAAAGACACGTCCGTAGGGCTTCAGGATCTCGTTCACCCTAGCTCCCACGATGCCAGGCTGCAGGCGGACAGACAGATGATCGGAGCTCATCCAATACTGCTCCCAGTGCTTGCCTGCCACTATGAGGACGCTGTCGGTGCAGCTCTGTCCAGAGAGCGACGTGCCTGCAGCACGAAAGGTATAGGGCAGCTTATACTTCAAGCAGGTCTTGACGATAAAGGATACCTCCGCCTCGTTGTCGCTGCGAATGACGACCTTAGGAATCTGTCGATAGAAACTGGCATCAGTACCCCACCCCAGGGTCCGAAGCTCATCAGTGTATATCCGATCGGCCGGGATGTACCGTCTGATATCTGCAAGAAATTTGGTCAACATAAGCAATTTAGTTATGAGTTATACAATATCAGCCGCAAATTTACGAAAAAAAACTGAACTTCAGAAACAATTTCCACTTTTTTTTCATTTATGCAAAAATATAGGTGGCGCAGAAGACAAAAAATACGCATTTACGATTTTTTCACAATCCGAAGAAAGGAAATCTCAAAAAAAATGCGTAAATTTGCGTCGAATTATCAAATACACGTATCATAACCTAAAACTAAAATACTACAATTATGGCAGCAATCATTTCCGCTATTCCCGTAATACTGCTATTCGTCCTGATGATGGGGCTGAGAATCTCGGGATGGAAGAGCGCACTCATCACGCTCATCGTTACCATCCTGTTATCGCTGTTCGCTGCGCCTGCCCTTGGCATCATACCCGAGAAATACGCTGAAGCCAGCATCTATGCCGTCACTGGGTGGTCGGTGGTCGAGGGACTGCTCAAGGCATGCTTCCCCATCATACTGATCATCATCTGTGCCATCTTCAGCTACAACATCCTTTGTGAGACGAAGGAGATAGAGACCATCAAGACCCAGTTCATACAGCTCACACCCGACAAGGGTCTGCTGGTGCTGCTGCTGACGTGGGGCTTCGGTGGTGTGCTCGAAGGCATGGCAGGCTTCGGCACTGCCGTCGCCATCCCTGCCGCCATCCTTATCGGTCTGGGGTTCAAGCCCATGTTCTCTGCCGTCATCTGTCTTGTGGCCAACACGGTGGCTGTGGGCTTTGGGGCAGTAGGTCTGCCTGCCACGACGCTGGCCAACCAGGTTGCTGATGGCACCGCCTCGCCTGAGATGCTCAGCGAGGTGGCCACCTTCATCATCCTGCAGCTGTCGCTGATGTTCTACATCACCCCGTTCCTCATCCTGATGATGACCGACCGCAAGAAGATCCTGAAGAACATCGCCATCGCCCTTTTCGTAGGTACGTTCTCCATCATCGTGCAGTTCTGCTGTGCCCATTTCCTGGGTCCTGAGACGCCTGCCATCCTGGGTTCAGTGGCAGCCATCATCGCGATGCTCATCTATAACAAGCTGTTCATCCATGATGAGAACCCTGCCGACGAGGTGATCGTGGAGAAGAAGAAGTTCGGAACGGCCAAGACGCTACGTGCCTGGAGCGTCTACGGACTCATCATCTTCTTCATCCTCATCAGCAGCAAGATTGTGCCGCCAGTGAATGAGCTCCTGAAGACGACGCTGGTGACGAAGTTTGATATGCCCGTCATCGGCAACACCTTCTCCTTCGGCTGGCTGAGCAATGCCGGACTGATGATCTTCCTCGGTGCTGTGCTGGGTGGTATGGTCCAGGGCCTCAGCTTCAGAAAGCTGATGCGCATGCTGGCGAAGACCACCATCGCCCTGCAGAAGACGGCACTCACCATCTGCTGCCTCGTAGCCCTGGCCATGCTGATGAACAACACCGGTATGACACTCGCCATCGCCACAGGACTGGTGGCGCTGACAGGTCCTGTCTATCCTTTCTTCGCCCCGCTGATAGGTTCTATCGGAACGTTCGTCACAGGCAGTGCCACCTCTGCCAATATCCTCTTCGGTAAGCTGCAAGCTGCTGCCGCAGGTCAGTTGGGACTGGTCAACGACGGCACGTTCTTTGGAGTTACTGGAAACGAGACCAACTGGCTGGCATCTGCCAACTGTGCCGGTTCGGAGGGTGGTAAGCTGCTGTCGCCCCAAAGCATCGCCATCGCTACTGCTGCCTGCGACATGGAAGGTCAGGATGGCGACATCATGCGCAAGACGCTGCCCTTCGCCATCTTCTGGATACTGATGAATGGACTGATGGTGTTCCTGGGGCTGCACGTTATTTAGAGTTGAGGTTTGAGGTTTGAGATTTGAGGTTTGAGGTTTGAGATTTGAGATTTGAGATTTGAGAATTGAGAATTATAAAAATATATGAAAGTCGGACTATTTATTCCATGCTATGTGGATGCCGTCTATCCTGAAGTGGGTGTTGCGACGTATAAGTTGCTTCGACACCTGGGGATAGACGTGACATATCCCGAGAAGCAGACATGCTGCGGTCAGCCGATGGCGAACGCAGGATTTGAGAAACAGGCCATTCCCCTGGCCGAGAAGTTTGAGGAGAAGTTCAAGGACTTCGACTATGTGGTGGCTCCTTCGGTGAGTTGTATTGCCTTTATCCGGCTGAACTATCCCCGGTTGCTAGAAGGGAGGCACGAGTGTGTCACTGCCAGCAAGGCGATGGACGTGGTGGAGTTCCTGCACGACATCGTGAAGGTGAGCCAGCCACTGGGCTCCTTCCCCCATAAGGTGTCGCTCCATAACTCCTGCCACGGAGTGCGAGAGCTAGGTCTCTCCTCCCCCAGCGAGCAGCATGTGAGCAAGTTCAACAAGATCAAAGACCTGCTGCAGCTGGTAGAAGGCATTGAGGTCGTCGAGCCCGAGCGTCCCGACGAATGCTGTGGCTTCGGAGGAATGTTCTCCATTGAGGAGACCGCCATCTCGGCACAGATGGGAAAAGACAAGGTGGAGCGGCATATCCAGACCGGTGCTGAATACGTGACAGGTCCCGACTGCGCGTGCCTGATGCATATGTCGGGCGTTGCCAAGAAGCAGGGCTTGCAGATGGAGTTCAAGCATGTAGTGGAAATCCTGGCTGCAGGCCTTTGATCTAAAAGGCGTAATAAACATTACAACAATACAACGACAAGATTATGAGTACACAACATAGCAAAGCAGCCAAGGAGTTCCTCAAGAACCAGCAATATGCCAAGTGGCATGACGCCACCTTCTGGTCGGTACGCACCAAGCGTGACAATATGGCTATGGGACTTGACGAATGGGAGCAGCTGCGAGAGAAAGCCTCGGCCATCAAGCGCCACACCATCACACACCTGGATGAGTACCTGGAGCAGTTTGCCACCAATGCCGAGAAGAACGGTGTCATCGTACACTGGGCCAAGGATGCCGACGAGTTCAATGAGATCGTCTATGGCATCCTGAAGGACCATGACGTGAAGAAGATGGTGAAGTCGAAGTCGATGCTCACTGAGGAATGTGAGATGAACCCCTACCTTGAGTCGAAGGGCATCGAGGTGGTAGAGACCGACCTTGGCGAGCGTATCATCCAGCTGAAGGGTCAGAAGCCCAGTCATATCGTGATGCCTGCCATCCATCTGAACCATGATGATGTGGGCGAGCTGTTCGAGGAGAAAGGCATCTCGAAGGAGAAAGGCAATCATGACCCCACATATCTCACCTATATGGCCCGTCTGTCGCTGCGCAACGAGTTTCTCACTGCCGACGCAGGCATGACAGGTGCTAACTTCGGCATTGCTGCCACTGGCGACATCGTGGTATGCACCAACGAGGGCAATGCCGACATGTCGACCTCCTGTCCGAAGCTACATATCGCCGCCATCGGACTGGAGAAGGTCATCCCCGACTATGACTGTCTGGCAGTGTTCCAACGTATGCTCTGCCGAGCAGGCACAGGTCAGCCCACCACGACCTATACCAGTCACTTCCGCAAGGCTCGTCCCACAGCCCAGGAGATGCACATCATCCTCGTCGACAACGGGCGTTCGGAGTGGGTAGGTAATCCTGACCACTGGGAGGTGCTGAAGTGCATACGCTGCGGATCATGCATGAACAGCTGTCCTGTGTACCGTCGCAGCGGAGGCTATTCGTATAGCTATTTCATCCCGGGTCCTGTGGGTATCAATCTCGGTATGCTGCGCGACGTCAAGCAGCACTCAGGCAATGTGTCGGCATGCACGCTGTGTAACAGTTGTCAATGTGTCTGTCCTGTCAAGATAGACCTGGGTGACCAGATCTACAAGTGGCGTCAGCAACTGGATGACTTTGGCACCGCCAATCCCTCGAAGAAGCTCATGTGCAAGGGTATGAACCTGCTCTTCGGCAGTCCCAGTATGTACAAGATGGCCACTGCCGTGTCGCCACTAGCCAATATCCTGCCTTCATTCCTCATCAACTGCGGTCTCAACCCCTGGGCTGATGGGCATGAGATGATGAAATTCCCCAAGAAACCATTCCACAGCATCTTTAAAGACATCGAACAGAAATGAGCAACAAGGAAGAAATACTGAAGAGATACAGGGACAATGTCCGTGAGAGGTACGACATGCCCGACCTGAGCGACATCCGCGCCATCACCTATCCTGACCCGCTGGTGCAGTTCATCACGATGAGCCAGAACGTGGGAGGAAAGGTGATTGAGGTCAAGGAGGGTCAGGACATCAATGACATCATCAAAGAGGTCTATCCCGATGCCAAGGAGATAGCCTCGAACCTGCCAGAGGTGACCATCGCCACGAGGAATCCAGACACCGTAGAGGATGCCCGTCAGCTCAACGGCACTGACGTAGGCATCATCCGTGGTGTCTTTGGAGTGGCAGAGAACGGCTGCATCTGGATTCCGCAGCAGATGAAGGAGAAGGTCGTGTGCTTCATCTCCGAGAACCTGGTCATCCTGCTGCCCAAATCGCAGATTGTGAACAATATGCACGAGGCCTACCGAAGGGTGGAATTCAATGACTATGGCTACGGCACCTTCATCAGCGGTCCGTCAAAGACTGCCGACATCGCCCAGGTGCTGGTGATGGGAGCGCAGGCTGCGAGGAGCGTAACGGTGCTGCTTATGCCCTCATGAGGTCCGTTTAAAGGAGCCACTCATAAGTATCATAGCAGATGGCTCGTCCACCAAAGCCTTCCTTCTGTGCTACGAGACCATCGTTGAGGATAGAGCCATCACCCTCGGTCGAACGCCCGAAATCCAGATACATGTAATCGGTGAAGTCCTCATACATAGCCTTCTCATAGAGTGCGTCAACTGCGCCCAGCTTCTTGCCCAGGGGCGTGGATGAGCAATACTGTCCATGAAGCACCTGCGGAGAGATATAGAAAGTCAAGCCTGCCAGCACCTCATCGCCCAAGTAGGCATTATACTGGACGATGTTGCGTGGGAAGCGTGAATAAAGCAGTTCCATCTCTTCTACGGTATGCACTGGTCGCACGCCGTGTCGATCCTGCAGATTATTCTCAAGTACAGGCCAGAAAGCACGGAACCGATTGTCACGCCGCACGACAATACCCTCTTCATGCGACTTCTTCAGTCGGCGCCGCCGGTCTTTACGCCAACGCAGGTGCTGCTGCATGAAGATGACCGTCCCGATGTCCCTCGATATGACATGAGCCTTGCATATCCAGAAAAGTGGATACAGATCCTCCTCCGAGGCATGCTGATGGTAGACCCAGGGCACAGGCTTATAGACAACCCTCCTGATACCCTGTTCACGCAGCCAGTCGTTCATCTCACGGAAGAGCTGTATGACATCTGCCGCAGTGACGTTGATATCCATCAACAGTCCTCCGTAGGTGAGTCCCTGATGCGAATAGAGCGTGTCGCCCACGATATTAGCAGGCAGGATGGAGTGCAGGTGATTGTCGATGAAGAACAACAGGGAGTGGTCGGTGAAACGGTCGGCATGATAGTCCATGTAGTTCCTATAGAAGAGGAAGGTCGCGTTGCGTGCCTTTGCCACGTAGTTATCCCAGAGCGGGCGGTCTTCAGGTGAGTATCTCCTTATCGTGTACATCCTATATATTTTAGGAATTCGTCGTAATCGTAAATATAATCGTCCTCGTCATAGTGCTCGGAAGCCAGCACTAGGCATACTGCTCCACTGGAGAAGTCATCGAGCGTGCGCCAGGTGTTGACATCGATCACCAGTCCCTGCCAGGGATGATTCAGCAGGACGGAGCGCCGTTCATAGCCATTGTCGAGGGTGACGGTAAACGAACCGTTGACGGCTATCACCAGCTGCTGAAGGCGTTTGTGGGCATGCCCTCCCCTACTCTCGCCTGCCGGCACGTCGTAGACCCAATAGGCACGCTTGATGTCAAAGGGCACGAGCTGCTGCTCCTCAGCGAAAGTCAGGTTACCACGGGGATCGCTCACCCTGGGCAGCTCAATAATATTAATGTCTAAGGTTGGCATAGGGTTCAGTTCCTAAAACAGTTTTCGCCAGGCGCTTGGCCTTGTCTCTCAGGGCATTGACATCGTCGCCCACTTCTCCATAGCAGAGTACTACACCCATGCGGCGACCGGGATGTGCCTCCGGCTTGCCGAAGATACGTATGCGGGTGTGGTCTTCGCGCAGGGCCTCGTCCAGCTTGTAGTCGAGCGGTTCAGCACTCTCCTTCGGCGAGAGGATGACTGCCGATGCTCCGGCATGCTCTAGATGGATGCCTGCTATGGGCAAACCCATGACAGCACGGAAATGAAGTTCAAACTCCGAGAGGTTCGTTGTATGTCCCAGCGTTACCATTCCTGTGTCGTGCGGACGTGGCGAAAGTTCGCTGAAGATGACCTCGCCCTGCTTGGTCAGGAAGAACTCAACGCCCCAGATGCCATATCCGGTCAGGGCTTTCGTTACCTTGTCGGCCATCGTCTGTGCCTGTTTCAGGGCCTCATCGCTAATCTTATAAGGCTGCCACGACTCACGATAGTCGCCACCCTTCTGCACGTGGCCGATAGGCGGGCAGAACAATGTTGGCCACCCGTGCTGCTGGGTGATGGTGAGGAGGGTGAACTCCGAGTCGAAATCGATGAACTCCTCGATAATCACCTCCTTCACGTCGCCACGACTGCCCTCCATTGCCTCGCGGAAAGCCTGCTCCAGCTCACCGTCGTTGTGGACGTAGCTCTGGCCGTGGCCACTCGACGACATCAGAGGCTTCACCACACAGGGGAAACCAATCTCGTCGGCAGCCTGCTTGAACTCTTCAAAGGTCTTGGCGTAGAAATACTTGGCCGTACGCAGGCCCAGCTCTTTCGAGGCCAGGTCGCGGATAGCCCGACGGTTCATGGTGTAGTTGACGGCACGAGCCGACGGCACCACCTGCACTCCCTGCTCCTCAAACTGGAAGAGGCGCTCGGTACGGATGGCCTCAATCTCGGGCACAATGATATCGGGCTGATGCTTCTTCACCACAGCCTCCAGCGCATCGCCGTCAAGCATGGGAAACACCTCGCGCTCGTCGGCCACCTGCATGGCTGGCGCATTGTCGTAGCGGTCGCAGGCGATGACATACTGGCCAGCCCTCTTGGCGGCAATCACAAACTCTTTGCCCAGTTCGCCTGAGCCTAGCAATAATATCTTCTTCATAGCTGTATCTTTTTTCCTAGACTATACTTCATTATCTGAATGGTCGTTAGCTCCAACCGCCCCAGGAAGTTTGTCTGCGTGGCATTCTTTAATGCCTCGAAGTTCCTGTAGACATCTTCTTGCATATCAATGACCACCTTGCCGTTTTTCACAAGCCAACGCATCTCATCTTCTTTGAAACCGAAATAGTCGTGCTTTGCAGTCACATAATAGCAACCATCGAAATCGGCCAGCTGATAGTGCTTCACCCGAAACGGCCACAACAGTCGACGCACGTCAATCTGCCCCTGCCACACCGTGATGCGCTGACAAGGGAATAGTACGCCCAGAAACAACGTGCCGAAAAACAGCGCTCCCAAGAGCGAAAAAAGGATTAGCCCCCACGTAACGTCCTTACCTTCCCAATACTGGCCTAAAGGCATCAACGCCATCAAGAATGTCAACAGGCCGAAAAAGCCCCCAACAAAATAAATGCGCGACAATTTATACTCAGAAACGACCTCGGCAGTGTCACGTACTGAGAATTGTTCCTTGCCTTTTACGGCAACGGATTGACAGATGCACTCATAGTTCTGATAAAGAAAGGAGGAAACAGAGACAACCCGCCTGCCATCTTTGATGAGCCTCAACACCTCGCCCTGACGGGTGTGGCAAAGTTCGGAATAGTCGAACTCGGCAAAGCGGTAGAAGCGTTTCCAGAAAGGAAGGAGCACGCTTTTCACCTCCAAGCCATCACTCAGTACCGTGATGCGCTTCAGCCAAGCACCATATCCCAACAGAAACACAACGGTGGCAACAAGAAACACACCGACTCCTATCAGGATGTCAAGTCGGCGGAAAGAAGAAAAGCACAATGGCGCAAGCCCCACGAGGGCAAGCAATATCGTTGCCTGAAGGTTCTTCCTGTTGAATTGAGACTCAATCATTTGTCGTTACGGTTAATCATCTGCCACTCGGGAGTGACGGCAAGTTTCCTAATGCAGCGGTCAATGACGGCCATGGTCTGCTCGGGGGACTCTTGGCGCTCGCGAGCAATGTCGGCCAAAGCCAGCCTCTCGTGGCCGAAGAGGCCGTAGTAGTGAAGCAGGGCCTCCTCGTCGTCGGGATCGAGAAGGGCGGTGAGGTGCTCCATCTGGTGCTCCTGCTCGTGGGTGCCGCCTTGATAGGCGAGCGCCACGAGGTAGGTGTGAAGGGAGTGGCTGAGAGGGTCCATAGTTCTTTGGGGCTGTATTGGGGCTGCGATGGTGTCGCAGCTTACGGGACTATTAAATCGCAGATTACGGGACAGGTAGTGTTGCAGATTACTGGACAGTTAGCGGTTCTTGTACATTTGGTCGTAGTACTGCTGGTAGGAACCACTGGTGACGTTGTCGAGCCACTCCTGGTTGTCGAGATACCAGCGCACCGTTTTCTCAATGCCTTCCTCGAACTGCAGCGAAGGTTCCCAGCCCAGCTCGCGCTGCAGCTTGGTGCTATCAATGGCGTAGCGCAGGTCGTGGCCAGCACGGTCAGTGACAAAGGTGATGAGGTCTTCGTCGGCACCTTCGGGGCGGCCCAGCAGGCGGTCGACAGTCTTGATCAAGACCTTGATGATGTCGATGTTCTTCCACTCGTTGAAGCCACCGATATTATAAGTCTCCGCTATCATTCCCTGATGGAAAATGAGGTCAATGGCACGCGCATGATCCTCGACGAAGAGCCAGTCGCGCACATTCTCGCCCTTTCCATAGACAGGCAGGGGCTTACGATGGCGGATATTGTTGATGAAGAGCGGTATCAGCTTCTCAGGGAACTGATAAGGGCCGTAGTTGTTCGAGCAGTTGGTCACGATGACAGGCATGCCGTATGTATCGTGATAGGCACGCACGAAATGGTCGCTCGATGCCTTGGCTGCACTATAGGGAGAGTGAGGGTTGTACTTCGTGGTCTCGAGGAAGAACGTGTCGCCATAGGCCAGATGATGCTCTGCCGATGATGCCGTAGTGGTGAACGGAGGCTTGATGCCCTCGGGATGGGTCAGCTCCAAGGCACCATACACCTCGTCGGTGCTGATGTGATAGAAGCGCTTGCCCTCGTACCTCTCCGGCAGTGACTCCCAGTAGAGCTTGGCGGCCTGAAGCAGCGAGAGTGTGCCCATCACATTGGTCTTGGCAAACGTGAAGGGATCCTTGATGGAGCGGTCGACATGACTCTCGGCAGCAAGATGGATGATGCCGTCGACCTTCTTGTCCTGCATCAGCTTGTAGAACGCGTCGAAGTCACAGATGTCCATCTTCACGAACTCATAGTTCGGCTTGTCCTCAATGTCCTTCAGGTTTGCCAGGTTACCCGCATAGGTCAACTTGTCGAGGTTGATGATGTGGTACTCAGGATACTTGTTCACGAAAAGGCGCACGACATGACTGCCAATGAAACCTGCGCCACCAGTAATAACGATTGTTCTCATAATATCTTATTCTTTTTTCTTTCTTCTGTTGTAGATGCCTAGTGCGAACATGACGACGAAGGCAATGATAAACGTCTGCGATGCCTCCTGCCACGATTCCTCGAGGCCCAGTATATAACAAAATAACGTAGCTACTACTGCAACTATTGTGTCGAGCAGCAACTCGGGGATCCATTTTTTCAGTTCATCCATTGCGCCGGGGGTCTGAGAGGGTGATTACTTCGAGGTCTTTGAAGGTGGAGCCATCGATGACGAGCCGCATCAGCGTACGTTCCTTGTGCCATCCCTGCAGTCCTGCTGCACCAGGGTTGAGATGAAGGAGGTTGAGCGTCTTGTCGTACTTCACCTTGAGGATATGGGAGTGGCCTGCAATGAACAAGCGCGGTGGATTGGCATAGAGCGTAGAACGGATGCTGGCATCGTAGTTACCAGGATAGCCTCCGATATGCTTGATGAGCACATCGATATCCTCGCACTTGAAACGGTTGAGTTCACGATACATCAAGCGCAAGTCACCCCCATCGCAGTTGCCACAAACAGCCCTGAAAGGTCTGAAGGCTGCCAGTTTCTCAGCCACCTCCACACTGCCGATGTCGCCAGCATGCCATATCTCGTCGCAGGGCTCAAAGTAGTGCAGATACTTCTCGTCCCAATAGCTGTGTGTGTCGCTGAGTATGCCTATCGTCTTCATCTCGTCGGGTTTCGATTTACTGTTCTTCTTCGGGTCGATGGAACATTTCGAGTACAAAGGTAAGGCTTTTTTCCGACATAACCAAATATCGCAGCAAAAATCCCACTCCACACCCATAAACCTGGCTTCAGGACCTGTTTGCCGATGCCGAGCTAGCGCTATGGAAGCGACATGCAGAAACGCCAGGATTGAATTCGTAACTTTATTCAACATGAGGTTTAGAATAGTCTTTACAAATGGCCTCGCGAGAAGGGCTTTCTTGCAAACTTCCGGCCGTCTGGCCGCAAATGAGCGAGTTTTGGAAGACTTTACAAGTGCCTGAAAATTAGAATGTTAGTAATGACAGAGCACAAAAAAAGCCTCAAAACCAGCCAAAAACAGGCGATTTGAGGGGTAAAAATGCTGATTATCGGGAACGATTTTAGCGGAAAAGATGACTGCCAGACACAGAAAAGAGGTCGAAAGGAGCCTATTTTGGTCACGCTAGTATGGCACTTTGGGATCGTTCCCATGGGGGGAACGAGTCATTCCCATGGTGGGAACAATACCAAAGTGCCATACTAGCCACCCCAAAGTGCCATACTAGCGAACCCAAAGTGCCATATTAGCCATCCTAAAGTCCGTAACGGGCATCCTCGAACCCACTTTTGGCGGTTTTCACCCCTTGCTTTCGTCTCAAACGGTGTTGCGAGGTGTCGATTGGCTTGTTGCCTCGTCTAGAATGCTTCGGACGGAAGATGCCTTTTTTGACCAATTTTCTTTACGTGGGATGGTCATTTTGTTCAACTGTCAGGAGAACGTCCTAATCCATTTGGAACCGTCGACGGATGAACTCAGCAATAAACTTCTCGGTCTGCTGAATACCCAGCACGCTGGAATCTATGCAAAGGTCATAGCTCTGTGCCACTCCCCATTTCTTTCCAGTATAATAATTATAGTACTCGGCACGCCTGTGTTCGCCTTGCTCAATCAGCTTACGAGCCTCTTCGGGGGACATGCCATCTTTGCTGACGATGTTCTCTATACGGAATGACAATGGGGCCGTGACAAACACATTCACCACATTCTGGAAGTCGCGCAGCACATAGTCGGCGCATCGTCCAACGAAGACGCAGGAGCCCTCGCTTGCAGCCTTGCGGATAGCATCGCTCTGGAACTTGAACAGGCTCTCCTGAGAGAAGTTGCTCTGGTAGAAGCTATTGTCCGTGAGGTGAGTCAAACGTGCAAGGGACAGCGAATGCAGGAAGCCGTGACGCTCATCATTCTGTTCGAAGAACTCTTTCGAGAAACCGCTCTCCTGTGCAGCCAAGTTCAGGATCTCCTTGTCATAATACCTGGCATTGAAGTCCTCGGCGAGCATCATTCCTATGTCATGCCCTCCTGCACCCAACTGACGTCCTACATTAACTATAATATGTTTACTTTCCATAAGCTTTTAATTTTCTCAAGTACCACATCAACAGAGGAATGGTCATGGCAAACGATCCAAAATCGCTGAAAGGCATGGAATACCACACGCCATCAAGATCCCAGAACAGAGGCAGGATGTATGCCAGCGGCAACAATATGAACAACTGTCTTGAGAGCGACAGGAAAATGGATATCTTCACCTTTCCGATGCACTGGAAAAAGTTGGTGATGACAGCCTGAGAGCCCACCACGAAGAACACCAGCATGTCGAGGACGATGCCATGAGCCGACATCTTGACCAGCACAGGGTCGGAGGCGAAGATGCGTGCTATCTGCATCGGGAAGAGCATGCCCAGCGTCCAGCCTAAAAGGAGGATGCCTGTGGCAGCAGCTATGGAGAGCCACAGACAGCGCAGCATGCGGTCGAACTTCTTAGCACCATAATTATAACCCACGATGGGCTGCATGCCCTGAGTGATGCCCATCACAAACATAAACAGTGCCATCACCACCGAGTTGGCAATGGAATAGGCACCTACAGCCAGGTCGCCGCCATATCTGAAGAATTGATTGTTCATGAAAATGACAATGACACATGAGGTGGTCTGCATCAGAAAAGGAGACACGCCTATAGACACAATGTTGCGAACCAATTCAGCCTTCAGCTTGTATATGCCGCGACAAAGATGCAGCAGTTCCTTCTTGTTGCTGAACAGCCACATCTGCCAGCAGAGAGCCAGCGACTGAGAGGTGACGGTGGCCAGTGCCGCTCCGCGAATGCCCCAGTGGAACCACCATACGAAAGCAATAACCAGCACGATGTTGCATCCTACGGTGAAGAGCGTAGCATACATCGCATGACGCGGTTTGCCGGCAGCTCGCAACACGGCGTTCATGCCAAAATACATGTGGGTGATGATGTTTCCTGCCAGGATGACCTGCATAAACTCACGGGCATAAGGCAGCGTCACATCGGAGGCACCGAAAAAGCGCAGGATAGGATCCAGAAAAACGAGGCTGACTATCATGAACACAAGTCCTACAAGAATGTTCAGCGAGACTGTATTGCCCAACAGATGCTGGGCCGTGTCATAATCGCGCTGCCCCAGCTTCACGCTGATACATGTAGAAGCACCCACGCCTACGGCAGCTCCAAATGCCGCGCTCAGGTTCATGAAGGGAAAGGTGATACCCAGTCCTGCGATGGCCTCAGGACCTACCACCTGCCCTATCGATGCACGGTCGATAATATTATATAGTGACGAAGCCGTCATCGCCACGATGGCGGGCAGGGCATACTGCCACAGCAGTTTCCCCACAGGCTTCTGCCCCAGTTCCAGGGCTTTCTGTTTATTATCCATTGCGCATGCAAAGGTAGTGTTTTTTTTCGACATAACGAAAAAAACAGAGAGAAACATGCATCTTTCGGAAATTATTCGTATCTTTGCAGACGAATTGAGACAGCATTGACGACAACGTAGCGTCGTCATGCAAGCAAAACGAAGAACCTCATGAACGTAAAGCATCCAATCCTACTGACCGCCATATTGCTCCTCTTCAGCATAGGAGCTTTCAGTGCTAAGGTGAAATATCCTGGCGGAAAAGCCTATATCTATCGCTATTACCTATCAAACAAGCAGGCTACTACACAGTCACTGGAGCGGCCTCAGCGCTTCCTCTCGCGCCAGAGCATCGAACGCCGGCAGCGCCAAGGCCTCAGCATAGACTCTACCGACCTGCCCGTACCACGTGCCTATGTGAAGCAATTCGCAGTGAAAGGTGCTGAAGTGCTAGGCACAAGCCGTTGGCAGAACACCGTCCTCGTACGTTCTACTGACACGCTGCTGCTTCATCGGCTTGCTTCACTACCCATTGTGAGAGACGCCTGCTGCGTGTTTATTGCCCCCGACTCCATCGACAAGCAGGATGACATTCGCTGGAACGTGCATGACACATTCAACCGCTGGGATACTGTTCACAACGATCCTTATGGTATGGCACGACAGCAAATAGAGATGCTCGACGGTATCCGGATGCACGAGGCAGGGCTGACAGGTCGTGGCATCACTATTGCCATCCTCGACGGAGGATTCCAGAACTTCAATCGCATCCCTGCACTGCGGCATGCCAAGATACTGGGAGTGAAGGATTTCGTAGATCCATCGAACACCCTACCCGAGAAGATGGCCGAATCGCCCTACCCCACTCAAGGTACAAGTTTCCAGTTCATTGACCACGGTACCAAGGTTTTCTCGGCAATGGCAGCCTATGCCCCTGAGGTGACTATCGGCACTGCTCCTGATGCATCCTACTGGCTGCTGCGTTCAGAAATGAGTGCCACCGAGCAACCCGTGGAAGAAGACTACTGGACGATGGCGGCCGAATATGCCGACTCTGTGGGAGCTGACATTATCAACTCGTCGCTGGGCTACTATCAATATGACGACGGTCTGCCCAGCTATCGTCTGCGCGACCTCGACGGACAAACAGCGTTCATCTCACGTTCAGCCTCGATGCTGGCCAGCAAGGGCATCATCCTATGTAACTCGGCAGGCAATTCGGGTATGGGTCCCTGGAAGAAGATCGGTGTCCCTGCCGATGCTCGCGATATTCTCACCGTGGGAGCTGTCGACGGCGAGGGACATCTGGCAGCCTTCAGCAGCATCGGTCCTTCACAAGACGGACGGGTGAAGCCTGACGTCGTGGCAAGAGGCAGCAACACCACCCTCATCTCAGGCAGAGGAACACTGGTACACGACATGGGGACATCATTTTCTACGCCCGTCACCTGTGGTATGGTGGCATGTCTCTGGCAGGAACTGCGTCAAAAGACGGCATTGGAGATTATGGAGCTCATTCGTCAGAGCGCCGACCAGCATGATGCTCCAAACAACATCTACGGACATGGACTGCCCAACTTCTGGAAAGCCTATCAGCAAGGCTTAAACACTAACCCACAGCCATGACCACCCTCACTCTGTTCGAACTCAATTCCCTTGTGCGACAAGTCATCGAGGGGACTCTTTCCCAGGAATACTGGGTGGAGGCCGAAGTGTCAGAATGCCGAGAAAACAAAGGGCACTGCTATCTGGAGCTTATTCAGAAAGACGAACGCTCGGCAACACCCATTGCACGTGCCTCTGCCAGATGCTGGGCATCGAAATGGAACGTCATCAGGCCCTATTTCGAGCGGACCACAGGTCAGCGGCTACAGGCTGGCATGAAGGTGTTGCTGAAGGTATATGCACAGTTTCATGAGGCCTACGGATTCGCATGGATCGTCACCGACATCGACCCTAACTATACCCTCGGCGACATGGCCCGAAAAAGGCAGGAGATTATCCGGCAGCTGAAGGAAGAGGGGGTCTTTGACATGCAAAAGGAACTCTATCTGCCACTCTTCTGTCAGCGTATAGCAGTCATCTCCAGCCAGACAGCCGCCGGCTATGGAGACTTTGTCAACCAGCTGGCCAGCAACGACTTTCACTTGCAGTTCACTACCCGACTTTTTCCTGCCGTCATGCAGGGTGATCAAATAGAGACCAGCGTCATCAAAGCACTGAATGCCATCTACCAGCAAGTGGATGACTTCGACTGCGTAGTCATCATCCGAGGTGGAGGTGCTGTTGCCGACATGTCTGGATTTGACACCTTAGCCTTGGCAGAAAATGTGGCTCAATTCCCATTGCCCATCATCACTGGTATCGGCCATGACCGTGATGAGTGCGTCCTCGACATGGTGTCGTTCCTGCGGGTAAAAACCCCTACTGCCGCCGCCGCCTTCCTGATCTCCCATCTGAAGGAAGTGCTCGATGCCGTCAACGACGCCCAAGACCGTATCACTGGATATACCCAGCGGAAGTTGTCGGTGCTCAAGGCCCAACTGTCGGCTATGGCTGAAGTGCTACCAAGAGTATTCTCCACTATCCGGACAAGACAAGAGGCACGACTCGACAGCCTCTACAGCCGCTTTGTCAACCATGCGCAGCAGAGAACCCTCAACTTTCGCCTGTCAATTGACAGTTTAGCTACTCGTCTGCCCATCTTGCTCGAACGCCGAATGATGAAAGAGAAGCACCAACTTCAGCTCTTGGATGAGAAAGCCAAGAGCCTAGACCCTGCTCTCTTGCTCCACCGCGGCTACAGCATGACGATGAAAGACGGCAGAATCGTGCGTGATGCCACGCAATTGCAGGCAGGCGACGAGATAGAGACCCGACTAGAAAAAGGAACCATCACATCAATCGTAAAATGAACCAGGAACAGAAATATGAACAAGCCTTCGCACAGCTACAGGATATTGTGCGCAAGATGGAGAGCGACGAGTACAGCATAGATGAAATCGCTGTGCAACTGAAAGAAGCACAACGATTGATCAAGTTCTGCAAGGACAAGCTGACCAAGACAGAAGCTGAAATCCAGAAGATTCAGGCCGAGCACGAGTGATCTCCTTTCATCAAAGAAGGCCACAGCCGCTCCTTAGAAATAGATGCCGAAGGCGAGCGACTTGAACTCAGGACCACGATCGGTCTTGAGTACGCTCATGGGCGAATACTTGCAGTAGATGCTCAGATCGCCGAAGTGCACCATACCCAATGCATCAATGGTGATGGGGCGCTGACCTATATCCTTCGTATTAAGACTGCACTCATCGTCGCCATTATTAAAGCTGCTATGTATACGTGCATAGTAGTTCCAGTTCAGCTGTGCACCCAGCGAAATGCCAAACTTCTTGCTGAACTGCTGCCTGACGAGCAGAGGCACACTGAGAGAAACCGTGTGGATGTTCGATGAGAGATCGTCCAAACGCTGACTCACTAAATATACTTTTTCGGAGAGCGTCTGCGTATTATCTGTTGGTATCGCAAGGTGTGCCAATGGCCCCAACACGACCACATCATCCAGCTTTACAAACATCTTTTCGTGACCTTTCAGCGTGTAGTTGCGCCAATCGAAACCCAAACCGGCAGAAAAAGTCGTCTTGGAGTTGTTGGGGGTGTAGTCGTACTGGGCAATCGTCCAGCCGATCTCCCAGGAGCGGAACGGAGCGAAGTCTACGCCATCAGGTGCTCCCGTAGGCACATCGACACCCACATGGAAATGCATGGTCCAGATGTCGTCGTCGTCAGCACCCTTGCCAAGTTCCACACCACCCTTGCTGTCACTCTCATCACCAGCATTAGCCGTCATTGTTTCGGCATTGGCTGTCATTCCGACTGCCAGAAATGCCATCAATAGTAGTTTCTTCATATACATAAAATATTAAATTGTGTTGAAAACTGTTGCAAAGGTAGTCATTTCCCCATAAACTGAAAAAAAAGGAAAGAAAAAAGCGAAATTTCAAGGGAAATAGTTGCTTAAACGCAGGATTTTGATTACTTTTGCAAGCAGAATTGAAACTTTAACATTAAAGAAATATGAAGAATTTAGATTGGGGTAGTCTGTCATTCGGCTATATGAAGACCGACTACAACGTGCGTTGCTATTATCGCGATGGTAAATGGGGCGAGATTGAGGTTTGCTCCGACGAGTATCTGAAACTGCATATGGCCGCCACCTGCCTGCACTATGGCCAGGAGGCTTTCGAGGGTCTGAAGGCATACCGCTGCCTCGACGGTAAGGTGCGCGTGTTCCGTGTTGACGAGAATGCTGCCCGCCTGCAATCAACCTGCCGCGGCATTATGATGCCGGAGGTAAGCACTGAGCTTTTCACGGAGATGGTGAAGAAGGTCGTACGCCTCAACCAGGAGTGGATTCCCACTTACGAGAGTGGTGCCACGCTCTATATCCGTCCGCTGCTCATCGGCACCAGCGCACAGGTGGGCGTACATCCCGCCAAGGAATATTGCTTCCTGATCTTTGTCACGCCTGTGGGTCCGTACTTCAAGGGTGGCTTTGCAGCCAATCCCTATGTCATCATTCGCGACTACGACCGCTCGGCTCCTCTTGGAACAGGTAAGTATAAGGTGGGTGGCAACTACGCTGCATCGCTCTTTGCCAACAACCTGGCTCACGAGAAGGGCTATGCCTGCGAGTTCTACCTCGACGCAAAGGAGAAGAAATTCATGGATGAGTGTGGTGCCGCCAACTTCTTCGGCATCAAGGACAACACCTACGTTACACCGAAGTCTACCTCCATCCTGCCCTCCATCACCAACAAAAGCTTGATGCAGGTAGCCGAAGACTTGGGCATGAAGGTGGAGCGCCGTCCTATTCCTGAGGAGGAGCTTGACACGTTCGAGGAGGCAGGTGCCTGCGGTACAGCAGCTGTCATCTCGCCTATCAGCTACATCGACGACCTCGACACAGGCAAGCGCTACTCGTTCGGCGAGAAGCCCGGCCCCATCTCAAAGAAACTCTTCGACACGCTGCGCGGCATTCAGTACGGAGAGATCGAGGACAAGCACGGCTGGACGACGGTCGTTATCGACTAAAGTTCAGTACGTTGCGATTGAATCGCAACAAACCAATAGAAGCATGGGCAAAGGAAAACTGGCGAAATTCGCCGATATGGCAACTTACAAGAACGTCTTTCAGTACCCTTATTCGGTAGTGAGCGACGTTCCCTTTGCCATGCGTGGCCGCTGGAGGGAAGATTATTTCGGCAACCAGAATCCTATCATCCTTGAGCTGGGATGCGGTAAGGGCGAATATGCGGTGGAGCTTGCGAAGGCACACCCTGACTGCAACTACATTGGAGTAGATATCAAGGGAGCACGCATGTGGACGGGTGCCACGCGTGCGCTCCAGGAAGGAATAACGAATGTGGCCTTCCTCCGTACGAACATCGAGATCATCGACCGCTTCTTCGGCAAGGATGAAGTGCAGGAGATATGGCTCACCTTCAGTGACCCCCAGATGAAGAACCCGCGTAAGCGTCTCTCTTCCACCTTCTTCCTGAATCGCTACCGCCAGTTCCTGCAGGATCGAGGCATCATACACCTGAAGACCGACTCCAACTTCCTCTTCACCTACACCACCTATATGGTGGAGCGCAATCATCTTCCACTCATTGCCCGCACCGAAGACCTCTATGCTGAAGCTGAGGCGCACCCAGAAGCCTCCAGCATCCAGACCTATTACGAACAGATGTGGCTGGCTCGAGGTCTGAACATCAGGTACATGCAATTCCAACTCCCCCAAGAGGGACCTCTGGAAGAACCCGACATTGAAATAGAGCTTGACGATTACCGCAGTTATCACCGCAGCAAGCGCAGCTCGCTAGATACCAGCAAATAACCCTTGAATGTCAGATATGAAGAAACGATTATTTGCCTTCCTCATGATATGCTGTCCGCTGTTTGCGATGGCTCAGGAGATGACCGTGACAGTCGACTCCGTTGGCCAGTTGGCTTCACAGCTTCCCGACAGCATCCGCTATTCAATGACTGAGCTGAAGATAACAGGTCCGCTGAATGGCAATGACCTGAAGATCATCCAACTCATCACCAACCGCATCAGAGGTCGCAAGGCCACTGAACAGATTCTCACCTCGCTCGACCTCTCGGAAGCCGTCATCACTGAAGGCAAGGGCAGCTTCCGCACCAAGGCCAACGTGCTGCCTGCAGCTATGTTTCAGGGCTGCAAGAATCTGGAACGTGTGGTATTGCCCAACACTACCCTGGAAATCAGCCGCAGCTGCTTCAGCGGTTGTGCCAACCTGAAGGAGATGGAGGTTCCTGAGGGTACGCGCCTCATCGACGACTATGCCTTCAATGGCTGTGTCAGTCTTAGCGAGGTGAAGCTCCCCACCTCACTCACCATCATCGAAAATCATGCTTTTGAGGGTTGTATCGCCCTGACGAGCATCGATGTGCCCAATGGTGTGGATGTTCTTGGTGTGGGTGCTTTTGCCAACTGTAAGTCTCTGGAGAAGATCA
Organism: uncultured Prevotellaceae bacterium; assembly: GCA_900318685.1. Lineage (GTDB taxonomy): Bacteria > Bacteroidota > Bacteroidia > Bacteroidales > Bacteroidaceae > Prevotella. The sequence goes on from ONLL01000018.1 coordinate 24,625, forward strand.
CCCTGCATGAGACTGCCATCAAGAAGATCAATAATACTACCTTTGCCCGTTGTGAGCGCCTGAGCGACATCGTGCTTCCACCCTCGGTGACCGTCATCGGCAACGAAGCCTTCAAGGGTTGCGCTTCCCTGGAGACTATCCAGATGCCCGATGCTATCTCAGAGATAGGCAACAGTGCCTTCGAAGGCTGCCAGAACCTGAGTTCCATCGAGATGGTTACTGCTTCTGTCATAGGCAGCGATGCTTTTAGGGGTTGTACCAGCCTGAGTTCCGTAGAGATAGAGCGTGTGAACAAGATCGGCAATGGTGCTTTCGAGAATTGTGCCGGTCTGAGCACAGTATCCCTCGACGGCAACCTGCAGAGCATAGGCACCGAGCTATTCTCCGGATGCACAGGCCTCACGTCAATAACGCTTCCTTCAACGGTGAAGACTATCGGCACAAGAGCTTTCTTCGACTGCAAGTCACTGCCCGACATCACCTTGCCCGAAGGGCTGTCACGCATCAACGACCATGCCTTCGAGAACTGCTCGTCGCTGAGCGAGCTGACCATTCCCAACATGGTGAAGCAGCTGGGCAGTGATGCCTTTGAAAACTGCACCTCGCTCGACAGCGTCGTCATCAAAGGGTTTATCGAGAAGCTGGAGAGCGATGTCTTCCGCTACTGCCATTCACTGCGCGTGGTGGTTCTTCCTGTCTCGGTGAAGAGCATTGGTGACAACGCTTTCGAACAGTGCTCGTCGCTCACCGATATAAACCTGCCAATAGCCGTGAGCAGCATTGGCGACAACGCTTTCGACAAATGCGTATCGCTCACCTCCGTAATCGTGCCTGCCGCATGCACCACCATCGGCAGTGCCTCCTTCCGCGAGTGTACTGCACTGGTACGTATGGAGCTGCCTGCTGCTATCAAGAAAATAGGTGGCAATGCCTTTGCCAAGTGTGTATCACTGCGCGAGCTCGTCATCAACGCCCCGCTGCCACCAAGCATCTCACACAGCACCTTCAAGGGTGTGGTGGCATCTGCCTGTCAGGTGATTGTGCCCAAAGGAGCCAAGACTAACTATCGCAGTGACAAGTCGTGGGTCAAGATGCCCACCATCGTTGAACAAAATTAATCATTTCCAATACTAACTCTATCAACATGAAAAGCTTAAAAGGAACAAAGACAGAGAAGAACCTGCAAGAGGCCTTTGCAGGTGAGTCAATGGCTCGCAACAAGTACACATTCTTTGCATCGAAGGCCAAGAAGGACGGCTACGTACAAATCTCCAACATCTTCCTGGAGACAGCAGCCAACGAGAAGGAGCACGCAGAGCTCTGGTATAAGTACCTCAACGGAGGCAAGGTTTCCGATACTCCCACCAACCTTGAGGATGCTGCCGGCGGCGAGAACTTCGAGTGGACTGATATGTATGCCCGCATGGCCCGTGAGGCTCGTGAGGAAGGCTTCGACGAGATTGCCGAGAAGTTTGAGGGTGTAGCCAAGATCGAGAAGGAGCACGAAGAGCGCTATCGCAAGCTGCTCGACAATATCAGGCAGGAGTGCGTGTTCTCGAAGGATCACGATGTCATCTGGCAGTGCTCCAACTGCGGACACATCGTCATCGGCAAGAAGGCTCCCGAGGAGTGCCCCGTCTGCAATCACGCACAGGCATACTTCCAGGTGAAGGCCGAGAACTACTAAGCATTACTCTCAGAGAGACAAAAAGAGCGGACATTCAGTTTTTGTCCGCTCTCATTTTATTTACCCACTAAAGATCTAATTGTGGAACACCAGTCCATCGCCAAATTCATCGACAACGATGGGACGCTCGCGAGTAACCTCGTCAGCCAACAGCTTACGAGACAATTCATTGAGCACATAATGCTGAATGGCTCGTTTAACGGGGCGTGCGCCCATATCAGGATCATAGCCTTCCCGGGCCAGCCAACCAATAGCGTGTTCCGTCACCTCAAGGGTGAACCCTTGCGGCTCCAACATTTTCTTAACGCGGTCGAGCTGCAGACGCACCACTTGTGCTACCTCCTCCTTCGACAGCTGTTGGAAGGTGATAATCTCGTCGATACGGTTCAGGAACTCGGGCCTCATCACCATACGCAGCTGCTCACGGGTGGCATTACTGGTCATGATGATAATGGTGTTCTTAAAGTCGGCCGTCCTTCCTTTGTTGTCTGTCAGTCGTCCGTCGTCCAGCACCTGCAACAGGATGTTGAACACGTCAGGATGAGCCTTCTCTATCTCATCGAAAAGCACCACGCTATAAGGCTTGCGCCTTACCGCCTCAGTCAGCTGACCACCCTCATCGTAGCCCACATAGCCCGGAGGAGCGCCAATGAGTCGGCTGACGGTATGTTTCTCCTGATACTCCGACATATCGATACGGGTCATCATCGTCTCGTCGTTGAACAAATACTCAGCCAATGCCTTGGCCAGCTCCGTCTTACCTACGCCCGTAGTTCCCATGAAGATAAACGAAGCGATAGGTCGCTTGGGGTCTTGTAGTCCTGCACGCGAACGACGTACGGCATCACTGACGGCACGTATAGCCTCGTCCTGACCTATCACCCGCTTGTGGAGTTCCTCCTCCAGGCGCAGCAGTTTTTCGCGTTCGCTTTGCATCATGCGGCTCACAGGAATGCCCGTCCAGCGCGACACCACCTCAGCGATATCATCGGCAGTAACTTCCTCGCGCACAAGTTTCTCGCCATCAGCATTGTTCAACTGGCTCTGTATCGAGGCGATATGAGCATCCAGCTCCTTCATCTTGCCATAGCGTATCTCAGCCACTCGTCCATAGTTGCCTTCTCGCTCGGCTCGCTCAGCCTCATATTTCAGCGACTCCTTCTGCTGCTTATCCTGCTGAATCTGGTTCACCAGCTGACGTTCTCCTTCCCATCTGGCCCGGAACTGGGTCTCCTTTTCCTTTAGTGCAGAGATTTCCTTGTCCAGCTGCTGGATCTTAGGTTCGTCGCCCTCGCGTTTGATGGCCTCACGCTCAATCTCCAGCTGAGCCAGCCTGCGGGTGATTTCATCAAGCTCCTCAGGCACGCTGTCACGCTCCATACGCAGCTTGGCAGCAGCCTCGTCCATGAGGTCGATAGCCTTATCAGGCAGGAAACGCTCGGTGATATATCGCTCCGACAGCTTGACGGCTGCTATACAGGCATCATCCTGGATACGCACCTTATGGTGATTCTCATAGCGCTCCTTCAGGCCTCGCAGGATGGAAATGGCATCCAGCTCGTCGGGTTCATCGACCATCACCGTCTGGAAGCGTCGCTCAAGAGCCTTGTCCTTCTCGAAGTACTTCTGATATTCGTTGAGCGTTGTAGCACCGATAGCCCTCAGCTCACCACGTGCCAGTGCCGGCTTCAGGATATTGGCTGCATCCATAGCGCCCTCACCTCCTCCGGCACCCACCAGCGTGTGGATCTCATCGATGAAGAGGATGACGCGTCCATCGCTCCTGGTCACCTCGTTGATGACGCTCTTCAGCCGCTCCTCAAATTCACCCTTATACTTAGCACCAGCCACGAGTGCACCCATATCGAGTGAATAAACTTGTTTGTCCTTCAGGTTCTCAGGCACGTCGCCACGCACGATACGTCCTGCCAGTCCTTCGACAATAGCAGTCTTACCCGTGCCGGGCTCACCTATGAGGATAGGGTTGTTTTTCGTACGACGTGAGAGTATCTGCAGCAGGCGGCGTATCTCGTCATCACGTCCGATGACAGGATCCAGCTTCCCTGCCCTTGCCAGGCTGACGAGGTTCTTGGCATACTTCTCCAGCGACTGATAATTATCGTCAGCCGACTGCGACTGCACGCGTTGTCCCTGACGCAGCTCGAGGATGGCCTGCCGCATGTCCTTCTCTGTAGCGCCGCCGTCCTTGAGGATGCGACTCACAGTCGAGTTCACCAACAGCAGTGCCAGTAGAATAGGTTCGCACGATACATATTCATCGCCCATCTCCCGGGCTAAATCCTGTGCCTTCAGCAGCACCTTGTTAGCATCTGCCGAAAGATAAGGCTCACCGCCCTGAACACGTGCTAGGTGTCGAATCTCCTGCTGACAGAGCATTTCGATCTGGCCGGCGTTCATGCCAAGTTTCTGAAATACGAAGCCCACCACATCGCGCCCTTTATCCAGCAAGGCCGCCATCAGGTGAACAGGTTCAATAGACTGCTGTCCGTTCTGTTGAGCCAACAGCACAGCCTGCTGAACCGTTTCCTGAGCTTTGATAGTAAATTTTTCCAGTGTCATGATTGTTTCTCCTTTCTGTGATATGTTTAACCTGTCAAACAACCCACAAAAGGCGTGCCCAACGCCATGACTATGACAAAGAGTCAGTCAGAAGCGACAATATGACACCAGACGCTTCTAACTTCTAATCTGTCCCTCGCCCTCGATGAGCCACTTGTAGGTAGTGATCTCCTCCAGAGCCATAGGACCGCGAGGCCCCAGCTTCTGCGTTGAGATGCCTATTTCGGCACCAAGGCCGAACTGGGCGCCGTCAGTAAACGACGTAGGAGCGTTCCAGTAGACACAGGCAGCATCGACGTGCTGTTGGAAGATGCGGGCTGCAGACTCATTCTGGGTGATGATAGCCTCGCTGTGACCTGAGCCGTAGGCATCGATATGCGCAAGAGCCTCGTCGAGACTGTCGACGGTCTTCACCGCCAGTTTGTAGTCCATGAACTCCGTTCCGAAGCTCTCGTCAGTGGCATGCTCGAGCAATGAATAATGTCCGCTGAGTGCCTCGTAGGCCCGTTCGTCGGCATAGATGATGACTGGCGTCTTGTTTGTTGCAATAGCATTGCAACATACTGAACCGGAAAGCGGGGCGACGAGTGCAGGCAGGTCGCTGAGGCGGCTGCTATGAACGAGCAGACAGTCGAGCGCATTGCACACGCTGACGCGACGCGTCTTGGCATTATTGATAATGGCACGTCCCATCTCGAGGTCGCCCTCTTTGTCAAAATAAGTGTTCACCACTCCGGCACCCGTCTCGATGACAGGAATGCGGGCAGTATCACGTACGAAATCAATCAGCCTACGTCCGCCGCGAGGGATACAAAGATCAACATAGCCAACAGCATTGAGCATCTCGCCCGTAGCCTCATGGGTGGCAGGGAGCAGAGCGACGACATCTGGATCAACGCCATATCTCTCCAACACCTCATGAATGAGCTTCACCTCCTCGCGATTGCTGCAGTCAGCGTCCTTGCCGCCCTTCAGCACACACGCATTGCCGCTCTTGAAGCAAAGTGAGAACACATCGAAGGTGACATTAGGACGAGCCTCGTAGATCATGCCGATGACACCGAAAGGCACAGATATACGACAGAGCCGCAGGCCGTTCGGCAGCGTCTTCTGCTCCGTGATATGTCCGAGGGGCGAAGGCAGTCCCGCCACGTTTCTCATATCGTCAGCGATAGCCTCCAGACGGGCCTCAGTCAGCATCAGCCTGTCGTAAAGAGGGTTCTCGCGGTCCATCTTCGCAAGGTCTTCGGCATTGGCTTTAATAATGCGTTCCTTGTCAGCTACGATGGCCTCGCTGACGGCCAAAAGGATCTCGTTGCGACGACTGTCGCTAAGTGCTGCCAGACTCTTGCTGGCTTGCTTGGTCTTTACGAATTGTTCGTTCATAATCCTATATTTCAAATCTCAAACCTCAAACCTCAAATCAAATCAGAACACCCCGAAGAGGTTTCTACTCTCGAAGAGCCGTAGCACCTCCTGCTCCACAGGCGTGCGCAGCACAATCTCATTGTCGCGCCAGAACTTCTTGTCATAGCCTTGACTCTCGATAGCATCATGCATATTCGACTGTGTGTCAAGCAGACGACCGTGTCCTATATCCCTGTCGCCCACGTTGAAGAGCATCGAGCTGGTCCTGATGGTCTTGCCGTAGAGCTCGTGCTGCTCTTCTATGATCACCGACTCCACTTCCAGGAATTCACGGTCTTCAGTCATGTTGACCACGAAGTGAAACTCAGTATCGATGAGCTCATCAAAATAGTCTTTGCCAAACAAAGCTGCCAGCTCCTCCTCGTACCTGCTGCCCCGCTGCTTCCTGTGCATCACTTTCAGGTTCAGCTCCCGCCCTTCTATTTTGCGCAGGCGGTAGGTGTTCGCGTCGAGATAGAGCGTAGCGTCGAGTACAGGCTTATCTGTTGGTTTAGGTGTGAAGTGCGCCGCTAGCAGACGTTCGTTGTCGCTGCCTATCATATCGAAGCTCACGTCGTAGTTCGACTCGTAGTATTCCGACAGGGGATAGCGGTCGCTACTGGTAACTTTCGTTCCCGGCATGTAGGTCACCTGAATCTGAGACGTTGAGAAGAAGTTGGCATAGTACGAATAATAATGCAGGCTGTCGGGCTGTATGCCGGCGAAGCGCCCTTTGCTCAAAGCCAGGTCACGCAAGAACACCGACGAATGTCCGCTGAGGAAGGCTTCCATGAATTCATAGCACACAGAGTCGGCATAGGCCGTCTGACGATAGAAGAAGTTTGCCCTCTTCTTGCGGTTCTTCTTGAGCTGTCGTTGTGCCTCTTTGATGGCTTCCTTCAAATAGGAGGAATAAGGTTTCACCGTCACCTCGTCAAGAGTCGTTGACACAGCATGCAGCTCCACGACACGTCCCATCTGCCCTGCAACGATGGTTCTGGTCTGATAGCCCACAAAGCTGATGCGAAGCATATCCGTAGGGGCGCACTCGATACTGAAACTGCCTTCAGCATTGGTCATCGTCGAGTTTGAGCGGCTGACGAACACGCCAGCGAAAGGCAGCGTCTGATGCGTCTGGGCATCGATGACCACTGCCTCGAATCGTTCTGTCTGGCCAATCGCCAACAGCGGCAGCCATAACAACACCCACAGAACAAAATGTTTCACCAGTCTATTCATGACAAATCTCAAATCTCAAACCTCAAATCTCAAACCTCAAATCTCAAACCTCAAACCTCAAACCTCATCGAGTCAAGAACACCGTGTGAGGAGTATTTTCCTGATTTTGGAACAGATCGACGAGGATGTCGTCGCGCTCACCATTGGCGATGATCACGCGGATGCCCGACTGCTGCACACGACTCGCAGTGGTGTACTTCGAATGCATCCCACCACGTCCGAAAGCACTCTTCTCCGGCTGGATATACTCCGACAGGTCGCGACCTGGCGCTACCTCGCGGATGAGCTCAGCCGAAGGATCATCGGGATGGGTGGTGAAGATGCCGTCGATGTTCGACAGCAGCACCAGCGTCTCGGCCTCCATCATCATCGCAATGAGGCCCGACAGCTCGTCGTTATCCGTGAACATCAGCTCCGTGACACTCACCGTATCGTTCTCGTTCACGATAGGCAGTACGTCGTTCTCAAGCATCACTGTCATGCAGGCACGCTGGTTACGATACTGTTCACCGGGCTCGAAGTTCTCCTTCATCGTAAGCACCTGCCCGACGTGGATGCCGTATTCACGGAAGAGGTCGTAATAGAGTCCCACCAGTTTCACCTGCCCCACCGCCGAGAACAGCTGCCGCTGCTCCACCGAGTCAAGCGAGTGATCCACTGTCAGCTCCCTGCGCCCACAGGCCACAGCTCCCGAACTCACTAGAATCACTTCATAACCTTGGCGTCGCAGCCAAGCTATCTGGTCGACAATGGCCGACATACGAGTCACATCGAGCTTCCCATCCTGTCGCGTGAGAACGTTGGAACCTACCTTGATAACAATCCTTTTATCCATCACAATTGCGTATTTGGGCTACAAAGGTACGAATAAGTGAGCGAAATGCAAAAGAAAAAAGGCTTTTTCTTTTCATTTCCGAGCGAAAGTACCTTCGAGCGCCAGCTCAAAGTTACGAAGAAGTGAGGAGAAAACCAAAGGAACCTATGCTTTTTTGTTCTTAACCCTATGTTTTTTCATTCATAAAGCATATCCTTATAGTTCTCAACCCTATTCCTTTTTACTTCTTACCCCTCTACTGGCTATCCTACCCGCCCTCTTTCAGAACCTTCCTTTCGGATTTTGCTAACGCCGGACACGAAGGAACGACACCGAAGTTGGCCTCCCGTTAAAGTAAAACAAGTTGTTTTACCTTTCTAAGTCATAGGTTTTGCATACCAAAGTCGGCCACTTTCGAAGGTAAAACAACTTGTTTTACTTCATCAAGTGGCCGCCCTTCCATTCCAAAGGCCGGAATCAGCGTCTATTACCTTTCGATTTCTTGATGATGAGTTGCGACTTCAGCTCTTTCGAACCGCTGACTATGGCTGTGAGATCCACCACCGTGCTGCTATCAGCCTCAGGATGGAGAGACTGGCAACGAACCACCTCGATATCTTCCCAGCCATCATCAAGTATTGTCGTCAGTTCATAGACGCCATTGTCTATGGTGATGGCCCTCTTGCCTTTGACCTTCGTTTCAGTCGCGAGAACAGGCTTGTCGAGTTCGGGCAGCGCATAGAATCCCATGCGAACCTTGCGAGGACCTTTGGTAGTCACCTTGTCAGCACGAATGACGCCATCGGCAGTAACCATCTCAGTCAGGTCGATAGTGACTGTGGTGTCGCGCTCCATCTCTGCCTTGCGACAGAACCAGCCTTCAGCATTGAGGCCGTTGCCACGATAGCTGTTGATCTGCAGCCATTGGCCATCATCGCCCTCCACGACATAGCTCATAGCCACCTCGCCATTCTTTCCATCCGACTGCCAAGGAAGCGCTGAATTGTAAGCCAGGCGGTTGTAGTTCTCGAGCCCGTAATAGAACCCATTGTTGCGTGTGAACACATTGCGGAATTCCGCCATCCCCAGCGCAGGATAGTCAGTGGTCAGGATCTTGGCTTTTTCCGAATAGACGTTATACGGCTCCTTTTTATTCATCTTTACCCACGCTCCCTCTGTCTCACGTGCCGTCCAGAAGGGATTGTCAGCCGGCATGTAGAGGGCAAGGAACAACTTTGCCATCCAGAACACGCTGCCTCGACAGGAATAGTGCTGCAGGCAATCCTCAAAATGACCATAGAACCCTAGGTTGGGAAGACCGTCCTCGGCCAGAAAATTCGGGTTCTGAAGGAACTGAAGAATGGCACCCGAGCAGATGCGACGCATCCAGCCATAGTCGATGTCGGGACTTTGAAGCAGACCTGTGAGGGCGAGCGGGATGGCAGCTCCCATGCGATAGGTGATGCTTCGACCCCACATCTGCATCTTGCCGTCGCGGCCGAACATATAGGGATACTGCTTCGGGATGTCGCCCAGATGCTTCATAAACAGCTCTGCCTCTGCCGGATAGTATTTCTTTCCGAAGCTCTCAGCCCACAGCGGCCCATACATCTGGAATGCCCACATGCTGTAATAGTCGAAAAGCGGAGCATCGTGATACCATCCGTCACCCACATAGGCATCGAGGTTGGCATGCAGCAGATGTTCCATATACTGCATATTGACCTGATAGCCCTCCTTGTGCAGGAAGCTGAGCAGGCACTGGTTGAAGAAGCGCCAGTTCATGTTGATCGTTTCTCCTTCGGCATAGGTCTTGAACACGGCAGCAAGACGGTCGCGGGTATCCTGCGGCAGAGGATTCCAGAACACCTCGGGTGCCATGAGTAGCGATACCGCTAGTCCGCCCAGCTCTACCAGCTTTTGTCCGCCGTTGCCCCTTCCGCGCTTCTCAGGCAGGAAGATAGGACTCTCCCGGTCGAGCATCGATGCCATCTGATAGCGATAGTAGTCGCCCACCTTCACGCCGTGGAGCGTCAGGTCGGGGTTCTCCTTCAGCAGCGGCCCTGCCAGGAACATCGTCCGGCAGAGTGCCTCCATGCGTGCTGTCGCTACGCCGCCTGCATCGCGAGGGTAGCTCTTGCCTTCCTGCTTCGGGAGGTTGAACGGGTCCTTGATGTCATTCACATACTGGAAGGCAGTGCTGAGCAGATATTCCGCAGCCTGCTTCCAGTGGTCGCGCGTCATGCCCGTAAACGGACTGAGTTTCATATCAGGGTTCTTCACCTCGAAGATCTTGCCCGGCTTCTGCGCAGCAAATGCGGGAAGGCTCAGGGCACACAAGATGGTTGATAGCAGTAATAAACAATAGTTCTTTCTCATAATAATAAAATGTGTATGGCCAGCACTCATATTCAACTGCAAAGATACGAAATTTGAAGCCCTTATGCAAGCTTCTTCCCAATTATTTTTAAAAAGAGCCAGTATTTCATTGCAGGTCTCATTTTTTTTTGTATATTTGCCCCGAATTATAAACCAAAACCTAAAAACAAATGAAACGAATCTTGTCTCTTACCATTGTCCTGTTGTTCTCAGTAATGGCAGTAGACGCACAACTTAAAGTGAATTCCTTGGGCAAGGTGGGCATAGCCACTGGAACAAATACGCTTGAAGCCCGATTGTCTGTTGGTTGGAACAACTATTTCAATGTTTCAAATACTAGTATTGGCTTAGTCGCAACGCCAAAATATGACAACCAATGGCGTAACGTTGGTTTAGCTGGCATCATTAAAAAGCAATGATGTGATAATAGAAAACGATTTTGAAGTGAAACCAGGAGGAACTTTAGAGATAAGGTAATCTCCCCAAATAGAGATAGTATGAAGAGAAGAATCTGTCTTTTGATAATGTTTATAGTATATTTGTCTGGCTTAAACGCGCAACCTGCTTCGGAGACAGGTAATGTAAAATACTGGGTGTATAGATTCACGGAAAACTGGAGAAATCAAAATGATAGTATAGTAGGATGGTTTAAAGAAGAGAATGAAGAAAAATATTTAGTAACATCAATGGACAAGTTGGAATTTGAGGGAGTTGTATACGACGTTGTATATCATGAGCCTCCTCTTTTTCCTATCCATGAAGAGGTCACTGGCAAGAAATCAGTTCCTAAAAGACGCCTTTATTCCATCGGCGTACGTTGTGAAAAAGGACGTGTATATACAAACTATAGTGATTTCTGTGAATACCAGAACTATCGTTTCGATCATGATCTCTATTTTCTGCCTTGTTGTTGGTCTTTCAGCGACCCGAACTATCTTCCCTACCACCTGACAGAGGACGGCAGTGAGCTCATCCTGTATGATTACACGATGGAGGTGGGCGACGGTTTCCGCCATGTGGATGGTCATGACGACATCACGGTGGTGGAGAAGGACACGGTGGCATACGCTGATGATGTGCCCCGTCGCCGGCTGACACTGAGCAACGGACTCATCATCATTGAAGGCATGGGATGCATCAACTCGAACGGGATGCTCATCGACTGGCTGAACCCGGCTGAGGAGTATCAGTCGAACTTCACATACCTTGATTACTGTGCCGACGACTGGAACAAGCCTTTCAACATCATCTATACCCATGAGGACTCCGGCCTGCATGTGGTGGACACCAACCCGGCAGGGATAGAACCCCTGCAAGCATCCGAGTCACCAAGCGGGCATGCCATCTTCGACCTTCAGGGCCGCCGCCTATCTGCGCCTCTTTCCAAAGGCATATACATCCAGGATGGACGAAAGCGTATCGTGAAGTAGATCTATCTCTTTTCTATAATCAGAGTACTGCAAAGTCATCCATAAGCTGACGGAAGAGGGGGACGTGGCGGAGGAGGTCGGGACGGCCCACGACGATGGTCTGCAGGCGGGCTCGGGTGAGGGCAACATTGAGTTTGCGGTCGATGAGGGTGCCGTCATCATCGGTGAAGGTGGTGGCGGTGAGGAAGTCGAGCTGGTAGCGGTGAGTTACGCCAAAGCTATAGATGATAATGTCACGCTGGCTGCCCTGATAACGCTCTACGGTGTCGATGCTCACCTGTCGCAGGGCCTCAACATCGTATTGCTCCAGAGCCAGACGGATGAGCGCTATCTGATGACGATAGGTGACGATGACTCCAACAGTTTTTTGAGGATTGAAGTGGTCGGCAGTAAAGTGGTGGATGCGTTGAAGAAGGTCGGCCACGAGCGTTGCCTCAGCTTGCAGAGAGTCGTTCTCGCTAGCAGAAGCCACTTTTTGGAGTGGAAAGAACAACATGCGCCGCGACTGCAGTAGCTGGTCAATACGGTTATTCGCCACCGAGCTATAGCCCAGACTTGTCTCCTGCTGATGAGGAAGGGGTACGGCGCTGAGGGCCTCGCGCTGATAGAAATGGCTTATGGGGAAACGTGCAACCTCAGGATGCATGCGGCCATGACTGTGGAGGATGCCCACGAACTGTGAACGACCTTGACGGTGCTCCCAGCGCAGCAGTCGCTCGAAGAGGGAGTGGCGGCAGTCGTCAAGGCCTATGTCGCACAAGCTCGGCTCGTCGACTTTCGACAACTCAGGGCTTTGCTGCACTACTGCAGGCAGTTGCTTATGGTCGCCTACTAGCACGAAGCGGTCGACGGTATCACTCGCCAGGAGTCCGATAATAGCAGGTTCGAGGATCTGCGAAGCCTCGTCGACGATGGCCAGCGAGAAGTGTTTCAGCTGGAAGATGTAAGGTTGTGCCTGAAGCGTGGATGTAGTGGCGACGATGATGGGTGTTCGCTCAATGAGCTGACGGGCTTCGTCGAGCTTTTTCGTAGTAGCCAAAGCTGTGTCGAGCAGATAGGGACGAAAACGTGGGTCGCAGGAGGCAGGACGGCCTAGGCGAAGGAAAGACCACCCCTGCCCCTCCCCGAGGGAGGAGAGATTGGATAACATAGCGCAGATTTCGTCAACAGCTCTGTTGGTATAGGCGGTAAGGAGAATGTTACAGTTGAGTGTTGCCCTCAACGAAGCCAATTCTTCCTCGACAATGAAACGGAGGGCCATCGATGTCTTACCAGTACCGGGCGGGCCCTGCAGGAGGAAATAGTCGCGTGCCTGCTTGATGCGCAGGAGGACATCGTCGTAGTCAGGATGGTAGGGACGCGAGAGACAGAGCGACGTGTCGGCCTCAGGCTGTCGCTGACACAGCAGCAGCGCCTTGCGACTGGGTGATGCCGTAGCAAATCGATAGAGCGAGCGTATGGCTGATGATGTTCCCACCTCAGCTCCATCGCGCTCCACAGCCCATGTCCTGCCATCGCCTGGGCGGAAGACGCTCTCGTTCTGTTGTCCGTCGCTGAGCGCTACCACGAGGCTGTCGGTCTTGAGTTCCTGCAGCGATCCCTTATAGAGGATGCTATGGCGCACATCAGGCGTAGTGTCGTAGGCATAGAGGCACACCATATCGCCACGCCTGAAGTTAGGGACAGTATTGAGACCATCAGGTATGCGCAGGGTAATGATATCGTATCCCACAGAAATACTCGAGCGTTCGCTTTTAACAATACTGAGTCCCAGTAATATAGATCCAGTTTCCTGACGCTCTGCAAGCGACATCTGCCAGAGGTCGGCAATGCAGCCGCCCGAGTGATGCAGACGCATCTCGCTAGACCCCAGACGCTGCGCCACCTGCTCGCGATAGACGAAGGTGAGCATCCGCTCGACATAGGAACGCTCCAGTGGCTGGAGGGCGGCGATGGACTGCTGCATAGCCTGCATGCCCGGCAGCACAAATTGATGGAAATAGCCGTCGCGCTCCACATCTTTATATATTATGTCGGCATTGAGCATCGACAGGATGCGCCCCACCCCTTCGCGGGCCATCAGCAGCTCAGTGGCAACAATTTGATTGCGCAGACGGATGGCTTCGCGCAGCAGCGTGCGGTAGTAGTTGACGCTGAGCAACCCCTGAGCGGCAGGATAGCGCGAATAGAGCAGGCGGGTGTCCACCTGGCGGTCGCTCTTGCCGAAGTTATAGCGCAGCACGCCATAGTAAAGCAGCAGCTGCACATAGTGGTCCTCACGCTGCAGACCATGACGGTCGTGACTTTGATACTCAATCTTCATGTTCTTGCCAGCCTTTTGCTCCACGAGCAGGCTCATATCCTCCGTCATTAGGTCGACACGTCCCTGAAGTCCCAGCCGTTCACATACAAACGAAGGTTCGAGCAATGCTCCCTCGGGCTTCAAGAGGGCTACCGCCTGACGAATATTCTGCATCTGCGCCTCGGCTTGCAGACGAAAGGCTTCGGCTTTGAAGTCAGGGCAGCTGCAGTAGCGCAAGGCCTGCTCGCGGAACGACCGCTGCAGCACCTGGGCGGTGGTGACGTCGGGCTGGTTGATAACGGCATCGAGGGCGGCTCCCGCAAAGAGTCCCAAGAGGATGGCCTGGGTGTTGGGACGCTCTTTCAGTCTGTTGATGGTATAAAGCAGAGGATGATGTCCATAGCTGGTGAAGCAGGCCGCCAACGACGAGATGTCGATGAGGAAGTCGGGTTCGACGACCACCTGACCAGGCACGATGATGTTGTCGTCTTCGCTGAGGCTACAGTCGAGCAGGTTCAGCTGCATACCGGGCCGCAGCAGCTTCTGCAGGTAGGCAAAGTCGCGGCCCTGCTGCGTATTGCGATAGTCGATGGTGATGGGGCCGTCGTCGGTATCGGCTGTAACCAAGGCATCGCCGACTTCGCTGACGATGCACCGGATGTACTGTTTATCGATGTGGAGCCCAGGCTGCTGCTGGCGGCTATCGACAGGCAGGAGGCGCAGAACCTGAGCGGGCACATCCTGATGGAACACCGCCGACACAAAGCGTGCCGCAGCCATCAGGTCGTAGGGCCAGTCGTCGGCAGCAATAGTGCCGTCGCCATTAGAGTGGCGACGGGCAGTCTGCACCTCGCGTGTAAGTCGGGCAGAGAGTCCTAGCTTCTTGGAAAGAAAATCTATCTGGGAGAAAAGATTGCCGAAGGCACCGCCCTGCTGGCGGCATCCCTCGGCAGCACTGAGCACGATGACCTCCTGCAAACGCCGCGAGGCATCAGCCGACGGGGGCTGTGATGCCAGCTCGGCGCAGATGCCGAACAGTTCAGATGCTTCCATTCCTCTGGAATCGCTCGCTGAGCTTGTCGATCATGTCGGCAGTCATCTGCGTCAGACCATATTCATGGTTCCAGTCCCACTCACGGCGGGCGCAGCTGTCGTCCATCATGTCGGGCCAGGAGTCGGCTATCGACTGCTTCAGCGGGTCGATGTCGTAGTCCATCTCAAATTCAGGCTTCAGCTTGCGGATAGCATGATAGATCATATCGGGATCGAAACTCATAGCAGCCACATTGAAGCCATTGTGATGGATGAGACGCGTGGGGTCGGCCTCCATCAGCTCGATAGCGGCACGCAGGGCATCGGGCATATACATCATATCCATGCGTGTGCCGGCCTTGATGGGGCAAGTGAACTTTTCACCACGCACAGCATAGTAATAGATGTCGACGGCATAGTCGGTGGTGCCTCCACCCGGAGGTGTCACATAGCTGATGATGCCAGGAAAACGAACAGAGCGGGTGTCGACACCATACTTATGGTGATACCAGTCGCTGAGCAACTCGGTGGTCACCTTCGACACGCCATAGATGGTGCGAGGGCGCTGGATGGTGTCCTGAGGAGTCATATCGTGAGGGGTCTCCAGCCCGAAGGAACCTATCGAACTAGGCGTGAAAACGGCACAATGCTGCTCGCGCGCTACCTCGAGAATATTCCACAAGCCATCAATACCCACGCGCCAGGCAAGGCGGGGCTTCGACTCAGCCACCACCGACAGCAGAGCTGCGAGGTTGTAGATGGCGTCGATGTGGTATTTCCTCACCACCTCGCTGATGGCCTCACCGTCAGTGACGTCGGCCAGCTCCTTAGGCCCGCTCTCAGCCAGTGCTCCCTTAGGTTCAGCACCAGCAATATATCCCGCCACCACATGCTCGTTGCCGTAGCGTTTTCTCAGTTCCATCGTCAGCTCGGAACCTATCTGCCCCGTTGAGCCAATCACCAGAATATTCTTCATCTTACATTGGATTTAAGAAACAACGTGCAAAGATACAAAAAAGTTTTGTTGTTTTGTCATTATTCCGAATTTTTTTTGTAATTTTGCACGGTTTTTCAATAAAGGCATACACTTAACAACCTCAAAGATGAGAAAATACATTGTAATACTGACCATCCTGCTGCTCTCCTCGACGGCAGTAATGGCAGCACCACGCACCACTACGCAGATGCAGGCTGCTGCCCTGCAAGCCATCAACAAGCATCGCGCCTCCAGGCACCTGGCACCACGCAACGAGCCGCTGAAGGTGCTTCGCAGCAGCGCTCAGCTACAAGTCATCGGCTATGAGTCGGGAGGCTTTGCCGTCGTCGCCGTCGACGATCTGCTACCCGCCGTGATGGGTGTCTCGACGGCCCGCCATTCCAACGGCAGCAATCCTAACTTCGAATGGTGGCTGCAGGCTACCGAAGCTGCTGCCGCCAGCATCGCCAGCGGCCAGGCTCCGATGCAGGTCACTATGCCCGACCCCGCCCTCTATCCAGAGGAAGTACAACCACTAGTCACCACCAAGTGGTATCAGGAAAAGCCCTACAACAATATGTGCCCGGCATTTAATGCCTCCGCCAACTGTCTCACAGGCTGCGTAGCTACAGCGATGGCACAAATTCTCAACTACCACAAGTCGCCGGAGCACGGTTTCGGCCATCGCACCATCTACTACCCTCACGCCAACACCTCGGGCCAGCCCGTCACCGCCGACTTCGAGGAAGACTATTACGACTGGGGTAATATGCTCGACATATACAAAGAAGGAGAGTATAACGAAGAGCAGGCCAATGCCGTAGCACTGCTCATGCGCGACTGCGGCGTAGCTGCTGATATGGAGTATGGTGGTCCCAATGAGGGCAGCGGAGCCTATTCGCAGAATGCCGCGTATGGACTGCGCAAGTACTTCGGCTTCGAGGATGCCCAGATGCTGTCGCGCATCAGTTATAGCGAGTCAGACTGGATGAACATCATCTATCATGAGCTCTCAGAGAACGGCCCTGTCTATTACGGAGGCGCCGATATATTTATGGGAGGACATGCGTTCCTCTTCGACGGATATAATGCCGAAGGCCAGGTTTCGGTCAACTGGGGATGGGCAGGCGACGACGACGGTTACTTCTACGTCAGTCAGCTCAACCCTACGCCCTATAACTTTTCCTTCGGACAGGATATGATTGTGGGCATCAAGAGCGCCAATCACAAGATGTTTCGCTCGGAAGAAGTGAAGGTCACCACTGGCGGACAGCTGAAGGAAATGCTTGAGGACGACAGCGACGACCGCGCTATCGCCTCGCTAACCATCGAAGGCCCGCTCAATATGGACGACCTTCTCTATCTGCGACACCTATCAGGATGGAATGCCGAAGGCGAGCCTACCGAGGGAGTCCTTCGCCAGCTTGACCTGACGAAGGCCAGGCTCGAAGGCAACAGCCTGCCCGACAGCATCTTCAAGGACTGTGCCACATTGCGACGAGTACGTCTGCCCGAGACCATAGCCACCATCGGTGCGAAGGCCTTTATGGGATGTACGGCGCTCGCCGAACTGCGCCTCACCTGCAAGACGGTGCCAAGACTGACGGCTAACGACGCATTCGAAGGGCTGCCCTTCGGCAAGTCGAAGCTCTACGTCTTGAAGGGTCTGAAGCAGACTTACGCCCATACCGAGCCCTGGAGCGCTTTCGGATCGAACAACATCTTTGAGATAGGCACCAGCCTGAAGGTGCGCAACACAGTAAGGAATTACGGCGAAGAGAATCCCGAGTTCAAGTTCACTGTCAACGGCAGCGACCGCGTGATCGGCTCGCCCTTCCTCACTTGTGAAGCTACACCTACTTCGCCGGCAGGCCGCTATCCCATTCACATCAGTGCCGGCACGATGACCAATGCCGAGGCTTTCAACTTCATCGACGGCTACCTCATCGTGCAGAAGATTGATGCCAAGGCTTTTGTAGAGACTGCCGAGCGATTTGAGGGCGAGGAGAACCCCACGTTCACCCTCCGCTACGAAGGACTCATCAAGAAAGAGAAGACACCCGCATGGATAGAAGGTCCTGTCTTCGTCACCTCAGCCACGCCCTTGTCGCGTCCCGGTGAGTATACCGTCTATGTGGAGAGCGGCGAGGCCGAGAGCTACAACATGGTGTTCCTTCCCGGCAAGCTCATCGTCAAGGAGAATCCCATCCCCAACGGCATCAGCGAAGTGAACACCAACAGCGACACTCCAGCATTCAACCTGCAGGGCCAGCGCATCAGCCAGCCCACAAAGGGTATCTACATCAAGGACGGCAAGAAAGTCAGCATCCGATAAGAATGGTGACAGCACTAAAAAGGCAAGGGAGTCAATTGACTCCCTTGCTGTCTTTCTTGCGTATTTCAACGCGGCGAATCTTGCCGCTGATTGTCTTGGGCAGTTCGTCGACGAACTCCACTATACGGGGGTATTTATAGGGGGCTGTCACACGCTTGACATGTTGCTGGAGCTCCTTTACGAGCTCGTCGCCAGCCTTATCCTTCCACTCCTTGCCCAGGACGACGGTAGCCTTCACTACCATACCTCGCACATCATCGGGCACTCCGGTGATGGCACATTCGACGACGGCAGGATGGGTCATCAGCGCCGACTCCACCTCGAAGGGGCCGATGCGATAGCCTGACGACTTGATGACATCGTCGATGCGTCCCTCAAACCAATAGTAGCCGTCCTCATCGCGCCAGGCCATGTCACCAGTATGGTATAGACCGTCGTGCCAAGCCTCGCGGGTGAGTTCCTCGTCGCGGTAGTACTCCTTGAACAGGCCGATTGGCTTTTTCTCACCCACACGAACCACAATCTCGCCCTTCTCGCCATCCTCGCAGGGGGTACCGTCGGCCTTGATGAGGTCTATCTCGTACTGGGCGTTGGGTATGCCCATAGAGCCGGGCTTGGGAGTCATCCAGGGGAAGGTGCCCAGGGTCATCGTGGTCTCGGTCTGTCCGAAGCCTTCCATCATGCGGATACCGGTCTTCTCGAAGAACTTATCGAAGACGGCTGGGTTGAGGGCCTCGCCGGCAGTGGTGCAGTATTCGAGACTGCTGAGGTCGTACCTGGACAGGTCCTCGCGAATCATGAAACGATAGATGGTAGGCGGGGCGCAGAACGAGGTGACACGGTATTTCTCCATCTGGCGCAGCAGCGTATCGGCATTGAACTTCTCATGGTCGAAGACAAACACGGTAGCTCCGGCAAACCACTGTCCATAGAACTTGCCCCAGACGGCCTTACCCCACCCTGTGTCGGCCACAGTGAGATGGAGCGAGCCTTCGTGCAAGTTATGCCAAAAGACGCCCGTCGTGAGATGACCCATCGCATAAAGAAAGTCGTGAGCCACCATCTTGGGTTCGCCGCTGGTGCCGCTGGTGAAGTACATCAGCATGGTGTCGTCGTTGGTGTTCACATGAGCAGGACGTACGAAGGCTGGTGCCTGTCCTATCTCCTGCTGGTAGTCGTGAAATCCCTCAGGAACATGGTCACCGATAGCGATGTAGCAGCTGACGGTGGGACTCTCGTCGCGAGCCAGAAGCACCTGACTGGTGACATAGGCATCATCCACACAGATGATGGCCTTCACCGAGGCACGCGTGTTGCGATAGACGATGTCTTTCTTCGTAAGCATGTGGGTAGCGGGAATGACGACAGCGCCCAGCTTATGGAGGGCAAGCATCACCACCCACCACTCATAGCGTCGCTTGAGGATGAGCATCACGGGGTCGCCCTTGCCGATGCCCTGTGTCTGCAGATAAGAGGCAGCCTGGTCGGTCTGCTCCTTCAGTTGGGCAAAGGTGGTGCGAATCTCAGCCCCTTGGTCGTTCGTCCAAAGCAGGGCGAGACCGTCGGGGTTCTCTTTAGCCCAGACGTCCATCACGTCATAGGCAAAGTTGAAGTTCTCAGGGATGATGAACTCCAGGTTGTTGTTGTAATCCTCTACAGACGTGAAACTTGTCTGCTTTAAAAATCTTTCTACCATATAGCCTAGTTTATCCTACTGTAAATGCCAAGAACTTGACTGCCTTGTCGCCGATGGCCAGCATGCCGTGAGGCTTCGTCGAGTCGAAATAGATGCTGTCGCCCTCCTCCAGCACGATGGTCTTACCACCAATGTAGAGCTCCATCTTGCCCTCGAGCACCAGGTTGAACTCCTGGCCGGCATGCGAGTTCTTATAGACGGTGTGAGCACCGGGCTTGGGTTCGACGGTGACGATGAACACGTCGGCCTTATGGTTGACAAAGCCACCCACAAGACTCTGGTACTTATAGGCCTTCGTACGCTCGATACTCATGCCCTGACCTTTGCGCACCACGAAGTAGCTCTTCATGTGGGGCGACTCGGCGAAGATGAGTTCCTCTGTCGAAACACCGTACTTGTGGGCAATCTTCATCAGGTTCGAGATGGTGATGTCCAGCTCGCCCGCCTCTATCTTCTCATACTTCTCCACGCTGATGCCGATGGTCTCAGCAACCTCCTCAGCCGTTAAGTCGAGCACATCACGCAGTCCGCGCAGCCGCTCGCCAATCTGCTTTAATTGATCTTCCATATAATGTCCTTTAGTTTGCGGGGGCAAAATTACGAAGAATCACCGACATAAACAAGCTTATTGGAAAGATTTTGTGCAAAAAACGCAGCGAATGGCGCAAAAAAGAGGTTAAATCTTCGATGATGCTCGTCTCTTTGCAAATAATTTTGTACTTTTGCGTGCTTTCCGAGATTGGCGTTATGGACTGCGACCGCATCAGCCAGGTGATGCAGCCCGTCTTCCTCGATATGGAGAGTGAGCCCGTCCAGAAGCTTTGTGCCAAGCTGAGGGAGATCAGCCTCACCACGGGCTGGGAACCCGACGTCACCAAGAACTACTACATCGAGCACAGCCGCCACGACAATTACGTGCCCATACAGTCGGTGCGCAACATCATCCCCTGGATGACGGAGAAGGGCCTGTCAAGAAGCAACCTGCCTGTCAACTACACCCTGTTCGATCTCATACCCGATATAGGCGATGTCCTGGCTAAGGTCGACCTGACCACCGACGACCTCGAAGAGATGTGCAACGATGCCGGCATCAGCCAGGTGGACATTCTGATGGCATACGCATATCTCATGACTGAAGAGGAGACGGAAGAGGCACCTGCCGCAACGACTACGCTCGAAGAGCGTGTGGAGGCTCCGCTCTTCCTGTTGCGCAGCTACGAGCAGACGCTGGCCAACTGGTTCAAGCTCGCCGGTTACGACGTCAACTACGAACTGTGGGGTATGTAATGTCTCACGGAAAAACATTTTTTTGCGAGACCTAACATTACAAAATTACAACCTGTTAGTTTACAATAAGTTAAATACGCAAAACAAGCATTTCACACCTAACTAAGAGGTAACTAAGACCTAACATAGACCTAACATCACATCTAACATCGAAGTAAGGAAGTAGCCCCATTCATGTTAGGTCTATGTTAGGTCTTAGTTACCTCTTAGTTAGGTCTTAGTTACCTCTTAGTTACCTCTTGAAGGCCATTAAAAACGCATAAATCACTTATATATAGACACTTATAAAAACGCAATGTTAGGTCTTAAGAAAAAAGGACTAAACTTAAAAATTTTCGTCATTTAAGAAACGACAACCTAGATGGTCAAAAGCGACAAGCAAGAGGCCGAGGAGCGTTACGCTCCCACGCTGGGAATGTTACGCTCCCAGCATGGGAATGACTCGCTCCCAGCATGGGAACAGACTGCCCGTCAGTTTCTTTGGAGTACCAGAACACCAAGCAGCGGAGGCAAACGCGTGCGGTTTGTCGATTACGAACGCTTTTATGGAACATTGTTTGGCTGCTGACTGATTTTGTTGTACCTTTGTATCGGCAAAGACAACTTTTTGGGGGCTGACTCAGAAAAAAATGCGGAAAAGAAGTCACAAAATGAAAGTCTTTGCGTATAGAGAGTAGAATGACGCAAGAAGAATACAAGGAAGAGGCTCGACGGCTGCGCCCACAAATGATGAATGTGGCCAGGCGCTACCTAGCCGACGACGATGCCGAAGACACCGTGCAGGACGCTCTGCTGCGTCTGTGGCAGATGGTGGACAAGCTGCGCATGCCCCTCGACGGGCTGGCCTCTGTCCTCGTACGCAACCTCTGCGTTGACAAGGAGAGGCGACGGCATCGGACACTAGCCCTGACAGAAGCCGGCGACAATGAGGACAACGGGCGGGACGAGCGTATCGAGCGCATGATGGGCATCATCGAGAGCCTGCCCTCGCTACAGCAGACCATCCTCCGCCTTCGCCACATGGAAGGAATGGAAATGAAAGATATCGCGGAAATCATCGGAAGCAGCGAGGTGGCCCTGCGCAAGGCACTGAGCCGAGCCCGACAAGCCGTAAGACAACAATACATGAAGCAATATGATGAACAATGAACTGAAAATACGCACGCTGGTGGAACGCTTCTTCGATGGAGAGACGACACTCGGGGAGGAACACGAGCTCTACAATTACTTCAGCCAGGAGCCTGCTGCCCTGCCCGAGGACCTGCGCCCTCTTCGCGAGATGTTCCTCGGCTTCGATGCTGTTCAGTCTGTTACTGTTGTACAGCAACAAACAGGGCAAAGGGAGCGACGCTGGACTACCTGGGCTGCCGCTGCAGTCGCTGCCCTGCTGATAGGAGGGGCTGCCACCCTTTCCATTCTCAAGGCCCAGGCTGACGAGGAGTATGTGGCCTATATCTACGGCGAGCGGGTGACCGACCGTGAGGTTGTCCTCTCCGAGATGCACAAGACGATGGCAGCCATCAGCAATGACGGGAGTGACATCGTGGAAGAGCAGTTGAAATCAATGTTTGCCAACTAAAATAAGAAATGTATATGAGAAAGACAATCATCATGTTCCTGATGCTCGTGGCCTGCCTCTCGGCATCGGCCCAGACGGGGCTGAAGATCAACGAGCTCTTCGAGGGACGCATCATTCCGCAGGAGCGAATGATGGAGACCCGTGTAAGGGGAAAGTCGATAGCTAAGTATCAGCTCACCTACTACCGCAGCCTGCGCCTCAACGTCACGAACAAGGAAGCCGGACAGCTGCGCCAACTGCTGGGACAGGATACCGAGCGGAGCATCGACTGGCGCACCAGCCGCAAGAATCCCCACAGCTGGGACACCTGGACCTGCAAGATGCAGATGCCGTCGGCTGGCAACAAGAACCGCTTCCTGTGCTATCAGGAGGAGTGGAACAAAGAGCACGAGCAATGCAAGCTGACCGTCATCTATATGGAAGGCACCGTCGGCAGTCTGGAAGAACTGGAAGAACTTCTCAAGTAGAGTTAGGAGTTTGGAGTTAGGAGTTAGGAGTTAAGAACAAAACCATTATAGTCATGAACCG
The DNA here is from genome assembly GCA_900318685.1 of uncultured Prevotellaceae bacterium. Classification (GTDB taxonomy): domain Bacteria; phylum Bacteroidota; class Bacteroidia; order Bacteroidales; family Bacteroidaceae; genus Prevotella. Next base: position 47,896 of record ONLL01000018.1, read on the forward strand.
AATCATTTATTTGTCATTTATCATTTGGCATTTGTCATTTGGCAGCGCAGCTGCTCAAAACGACACCCTCGTCATCAACAACCCCAGGAAGGTGACCATCATCAGCAGCGACTCGCTGCAGCGCGTCATCGTCAACGGCAAGCAAGGCGACGACGACTTCACCTACCAGAACACCATCCGTCTGGTCGATGCCAACTACGAGAGCAACACCAGCATCAGCCGCGACCATTGGGAGCTCATACCCTCGGTAAAGGTAGGAAAGAGCGGCAGCCAAAACGAGGATGGCATCCACTATCCCCACTATAACAATGAGATATCTGCTCATCTGGGAGTGGGCTTCACTTGCCCCACACATGTCGACAGCCGGGTAGACTTCTCGACGTTCAAGTCGTGGGAGATCTTCGCTACTGTCATGCAGTGGGATCACTTCCTCGACCGCAAAGACCGCAACATGATCTCACTGGGCCTCGGCATCGACTGGCGCAACTACCGCATGACCGACGACATGCACTTCACCAAGGGGCCTGATGGCAACGTCACCGTAGAGAAGATGCCGCTGGAGTTCGAGCCGAAGTTCTCTCGTATCAAAGTATTCTCTCTCACGGCAACACTCCGCTACGAACACGACTTCGGCGACGGCTTTGCCATCGGCTTCGGCCCCATATTCAACTATAACGCCTACGCCTCGATTAAGACACGTTACAAGCTGCTGGGCGACAAGCTTCAGCACAATGAGAAGAAGATACGCCAGCGCCCATTCACCATCGACTGGATGCTCAACATGCGCATCGCCGGCTTCCCCTTCTACGTGAAATACTCGAACGACGACGTGCTCAAGGATGGTGGCGTGAAATTCCGCTCACTCTCCTTCGGACTCTACCTCTAAGCCTGCAAAGAGAATGTTTCACCGCTTGCTGCGCACGATCATCGTGCGCAGTTTTGCGTTGTACTTGTCAGCTTGAAGAAGCTGCTCGATGGTGAGATGCATGCGCCACTGCCAGCGGTTGCCTGGATCACCCGGAATGTTGATGCGCTCGTCGCGGAGCTGGCGGGAACGCAGCTCATGATCCATAGCGAGCCAGTCCTGCAGCTGCAGGATGCAAAGCATAGAGGGCGAGTAGACGTGCCGGGCGATGATCTCTTCAGCCAGATGGGCGGGCAGCTGCTCAGGCGCACGTCCCTGCTTCTGGAGCATCGTGGCAAAGTAGCGCTGGGCCCGCTCGGGGTTCTCCTGCCACCAGAGGCGAAGGGGAGCCATATCGTGAGTGGAGATGGTGCTGACGCTGCGCACGGGGTTGCCGTCGAGATGGCTGAACTCCTCGCCGGCCTGCTTGGGCATCTGCTGAATCTCGAGGGTGAGGATGCGCAGGCTGTCGAGCACAGGCGCTACGCAGGAAGGCAGCAGGCCGAGGTCCTCAGCGCAGAGGAGCATAGAGGTGGAGCGCTGCAGGCGTGAGAGCCGGTTATAGCCCGTCGTCCCCCAGAAGACATTGTGACGCTGGTAGAAGTAATTATTGTAGATGCGCATATAAGCATCCTTCTCGTCGGAGGAGAGTGATTCGTAGACGGGCTCCTGCCAGGCCTGGATGCGGGGGTGATACATCTCGGGCTGATGCGGGTCCTCAAGGAAGAGAACATTGCTCACCAGCCGATAGAGAGCATCACGAATCCAGAGGCTGTTCTCATCGCCGCGTCCGTCGAAGCACGCCTGTATGCGCCGCTGTGTGGACACCTCGTCACGCAGGTCGTAGAGGCCATAGGCCCGCTTCACCAGATAGGTGTCGCGCACGTACTGGGCATGAATGCCAAAAAGGCGATCGACAACGCGGTCGTTGATGAAAGGACGCGTGAGGAAGTCGCGACGGAAGGGCAGCCCGTAGTATTCTATCTCGCCAGCTGTGAGAGGCAGGGCGGGCGAGAAATGTCCCATCGTGGCGAAGAGCTGCTCCTCGGGTATCTCCCAGATGCGGAAGAAGCCCAGCACATGATCGATGCGAAGGGCGTCGAAATACTGCTCCATCCACTTCAGACGACGCTCAAGCCAAGGTGCAAGTGCCTCGTCGTTCCAGTTATAAGTGGGGAATCCCCAGTTCTGTCCCTGCCGACAGCTGCTGTCGGGCGGTGTTCCTGCCTGACTGTCGAGATTGAAGCATGAAGGATGCTCGGCTACATCACGGCTGTCGCGACTGACACCAATGGGCAAGTCGCCCATGAGGATGACTCCCTTGGAGCGAGCATAGTCAGCGGCTCGCTTCAACTGCAGATGGAGCTGCTCCTGCACGAAGTCGTCGAACGGGACTTGCTGGTGGTTTTCCTGATAGAAAGCCTCGAGATAGTCCATCTTGACGCGGTCGACGGCCTCATAGTCGCTATAAGGCAGGGAATTGAGTTCTCGCTGCTGCCTGCGGAAGGCAGTCATGCGCTGTTTGTTCTTCAGGGGGCCTAGCTGGTTGAGGTCGATATAGTGCGGATGCAAGCGGAAGGCTGAAGTGATGTTGTAGGGGTCGGAGTCGCCCCACTGGTGACTATTGGTGGTGTCGTTGACAGGCAACAGCTGAATGACCTTGATGCCTACAGCCACAGCCCAGTCGACGAAGCGGCAGAGATCGCCAAAGTCCCCTACCCCACACGACTGCTCGCTGCGCAGCGCGAAGACGGGAATGCTGACGCCAGCTGCCCTCCAAGGCTGCTCGGCCAAGTGCAGCGAATCGCCCCCGACCACATGCACCTCGCCGTCGGCAATAGTTCCCTCCACCTGTCGGTTGTCGCCCTCTTCCCATTGCAGCAGCTGGTGTGTCTGTCCGTCGACGACCACAAACTTAAACTCAAGAGGCAACTGAAGGGCATCGGCATTCAGGGTGAGCATCCATTCATGATGGGCTGCATGCTGCATCACCTGATAACGGGCTGGACTCCAAGAACCGAGCACGGGATGGCTGCCGATGATGGCCACCTCCTGACCGGCCTGCAGCTGTGGGGCTGCGACACGAAAAAGCAACGTCTTCCGGAAGAGCGGCAACGGGTTGTCAATCTGACTGTCGTCACGATGGGTGGTCACCCCATAGGCCGCAGTATAGAGATGTGCCGCCAGAGGCAGATCACGCCACTGGTCGTTGAGCACATAGGTCTTGGAAGGGTCGAAGGCGAAAGTACGAGGCACCTGCGACCACTCGCGACGCAGTTCCTCGCCGTCGCCATCAGCAACGATATAAATGTAGGAGAACGACGTGATGGGAGTGCGGCGTGACTCGACCACTGATGTCTCTGCCTGCCAGCATTCGCCATCCTGTGTGAGTAGCGGCACGCGCGAAGAACGCTCGCTGCCGTCAAGATATCGGTAACTCAGAACAGCCATCAGCTGCTGTCCCCACTCAGTGCGATAGTGTATGGAGAAACGGAGTTTCATAGCGCTTTTAGTTTTTTTATGCGCAAAGATAGCCATTTTTCCGCAAAAATCACTAACTTTGCACCGTTTTTTTAAACTATGAGCATGAAATCATTGAAAAAGAAGCATTATATCCTTGCTGTCCTCGCCCTGTTGTTGATTGTGGGAGCAGCTTGGGCGTTCATCATCTACCGACAATTCTGTGCTCCGATGCTGACCGGCACGGCTACACATTATTTATATATAGACACTGACGACACAGCCGACTCTGTCTACAGCAAGCTCTCAGGCGCATGCAGCGAACAGGGCATGAAGGGACTGAAGCGACTGGCCTCGTACAACGACTACGGGCAGCACCTGCGCACAGGCCGCTATGCCATCGAGCCAGGACAGCAGGCCCTCGACGTATTCCGCATGCTGCGCAACGGCCAGCAGACTCCCGTGATGCTCACCGTGCCAGAAGTGCGCACAATGGACCGTATGGCTGCCAAGCTCAGCGCCAAACTGATGCTCGACAGCGCGTCGCTTGCCTCAGCGCTCTGCAGCCAGGACTACTGCCAGCAGTTGGGCTACGACACAGCAACGATCGCCTGTCTCTTCGTGCCGAACACCTACGAAGTGTATTGGAACGTGAGTCTCGACGGACTGATGCAACGCATGAAGCGCGAGCATGACGCCTACTGGAACGCCGACCGAAAGCAAAAGGCTGCTGCTCAAGGCCTGACTCCCAACGAGGTGGCGACGCTGGCCAGCATCATCGATGAGGAGACGGCCAACAATGCTGAGAAGCCCATGATAGCCGGTATGTACCTCAACCGACTGAAGCGCGGCATGCTGCTACAGGCCGACCCCACGGTGAAATATGCCCTGAAGGACTTCACACTGCAGCGCATACTAAACCGCCACCTCGAAGTGGAAAGTCCCTACAACACTTACAAGTATGCAGGACTGATGCCCGGCCCCATCCGTGTGCCGTCAGTACAGGCGATTGAAGCAGTACTCAATCCTGCCCAGCACGACTATCTCTACATGTGTGCCAAAGAGGACTTCTCAGGCACCCACAACTTTGCCCGCACCCTATCCGAACATATGCAGAATGCCCGCCGTTACCAGCAGGCACTCAACAAGTTGGGCATCAAATGACGGTATAGAGTCGTGACCCCTCAAACCTCAAATCTCAAATCTCAAATCTCAAACCTCAAATCTCAAACCTCAAATCTCAAACCTCAAACCTCAAATCTACATAGACACCTCGCCGCAGATGCTCTGGTTCATCAACTTGCGAACCAGCTCGGGGTTGTCGTACTTACCCTGCAGATACATCAGCTTGGTGACAGCTGCCTCGACGGTAGAGTCGCAGCCGCTGATCACGCCTGCTTCCTTCAACTGATAGCCCGTGTCGTAGCGGCCCATCTCGACACATCCCTGCAGACACTGGCTGATATTGACAATGACCTTGCCGGAAGCCGTTCCTTGCTTCAGCGCACCGATGAGCCAAGGGCTCTGGGGAGCATTGCCGCTACCAAAGGTGCGCATGACGATAGCCCTCAGATTGGGAGTGGCGATGATGTGGCGTATCAGGTCCTCGCGCACACCTGGGAACAGCGAGAAGATGATGACATTGGAGTCAAGCTGGAAGTGAGGCACCATCGGCTTGTTGAAGTTTGGACGATGGATGAGCTCCTCATGATAAGTGATCTGCACACCGGCATCAGCCAGATGGGGATAGTTGAACGACTCAAAAGCATTGAATTCATCAGCACTCTGCTTCGTCGTGCGGTTGCCGCGCATCAGATGTCCGCTGAAATAGATACACACCTCGGGCACGACGGCCGTACCATCCTGATGGCGGGCTGCAGCTATCTCGATGGAGGTTATCAAGTTTTCCTTACCATCAGTACGCAGCTGTCCGATGGGCAGCTGACTGCCTGTGAGAATGACGGGCTTGGTCAGGTTCTGAAGCATGAACGACAGGGCTGAGGCTGTATAGGCCATCGTGTCGGTGCCGTGCAGGATGACGAAGCCGTCATAATCAGCATAGTGGTCGCTGATGATGTGCACCAGCTCTGTCCACAGCTTGGGCGACATGTCGCTGGAATCGATGGGAGGATTGAACTGATAGGTTGCAATCTCCGTCTGAAACTGCTCTAGCTCGGGAACACAACTGCGCAGGTGCTCGAAGTCGAAAGGTTCGAGAGCGCCTGTCAGCGGGTTGCGGTTCATGCCGATGGTACCGCCGGTATAGATGAGTAATACTCTAGAAACGTACATCGAGCTCAACGTCTACAAGGTTATAATTATGGCTTCCCACACGCTCGTTGACACGGGCATACTCCACATTCAGCTGGAGGTTCTTGGTGAAGAGATAGTCGAGACCTCCCTCATAATAGATCTTTGCCGACGACCAGGCCTTCTCATCACGATAGACATCATAGCGGGCCTTGAAGTGAAACTTGTTCTTGATGATGGGCACGATAGCAAGAGCATAGAGACCGTCGGCCTTGTCGCCCTTCGTTGCATCGGCACCCATACCCTTGCTGTGGATGTACTCCGAGCGCACCGTCCAGTCGTTCTTCGAATATTCGGCAGAGAGGGCATAGCGAGTCTTGTCGCCTACACCCACGCGGTTGCCCTTCCATCCGAAGGCACCCAGGCGCAGCCCTTCGAGCGGCATGAGCCACACGCCGCCGATGATATCCTTGCGGTTGTCCTTGTCCTTCACGTTGATGCCCTCACCATTGAACACGCCCACCTGATAGTGGAACCAGTAGTGTCCCCACAGCTTCAGCAGGTCACCCTGCAGCTGCAGACCGATGTCACGGCCGTTGCTGGCATGCTCGCCGGTACGATCACTGAAGCCTGACAGTTTAGACACGTTCTGAGAATAGGACATGAAGCCCTGCGTGATGGGGTGCATGGGATTCTCGAAGGTAAACGGACGCTTGAACTGTCCGAACTTCACACGGGCAAAGTCGAGCTTCTGCCACTCGGCAAAGAGGTCGACCAGACGGATGGCACTAGAACCCTCGCTGGTATTGCCGTTAATCTGCATCTGTGCCTTATAGGCAAAGTCGTTGTGGGCACGACCTTCAAGCGACACACGAGCCAGGCGCAGATTGAATGTGTTCTGCTTGTCGGTCACCTTGTCCTGACCCTGGAACTGTATCATACCGTATCCGCTGAGCCTGATATCCTGCAGCCACTTGTTGTCCTGAGCGCCAGCTGTTGCTGCAGTCATCAGCATGGCCATCATTGCGATGAAAGTCTTTTTCATTTTGTTTCTATTTTTGTTCAATTATTCCTATAAAAAACATCTGCAAGCTCTTGTAATCAAGAAACTTGCAGACTCCGTAAGTGACTCCCGCGGGATTCAAACCCACAACCTTCTGATCCGTAGTCAGATGCTCTATTCAGTTGAGCTAGGGAGCCATCCAAGTGCTTCTCTATCGCTATCCTTTCGTTTAGCGGGTGCAAAGTTACGCACTTTTTTTCGTTCCACCAAATTTTTTCATGTTTTTTTTTGCAAAAAAGCTAGAAATTGTAGGAAAAGCCCAGTGAGGAGTACTCCTTGAACTGCCAATAACCGAGATCATCATCCCAAATGTTCGAGTCGTCGAAGCGAGGATAGAGGAAGAGATTGGCGGTGATATACTTCGACACTTTAAGCGAGAAAGTATTCTCCCACTCCACCTGTGCACGGTGATAGCTGGTGAAAGCGTAGAAGCGAGTCTTCCAGGTGACCACATCATTGATCTTCCATTGCAGGGAGGCTGTCACCTGCGAACCGAAGTCTGTCAGCGAGTGGGTGTGCTTGTCGGTCTTCACACCGAAGCTCTTAGCCAGCGCCGTACGGTCGACATAGCGATAGTTGATGGCAAGAGGCGAGAGGTTGATGGTTCCCGTAAGTTTCTTGTCGAACCACTCCACCTTGTATTCCATACCGAGACCGACGTTGAAGTTGAAAGGCGACATGAAGTCGGAGAAGGTCTTCCGGTTGTTGGACTTGAAGCCTCGTGCGAACTGGGTATAGGCCAGCACCTGCAGGGTGTAGTACCACTTGTTGGCTGCCTGCAGCCCCACCTTACCGGTATAGCGGAAAAGGTCTTCGTTGGCCTTGAACTTATGTACGGTATCCGTGCGGGAGGTCTGGAAGCCAAGTTTCATCTCCAGCTTGTTGTCCCACTTCCACTTCGACTTATTGTCGTAGTTTGCCTCCAGCGTCAGGCTTCCCACTGCCGAGTAGTTGCTCTCACCACCCTTGTACCAGTTGCTGCTGACGTAGTTCTGCATGAACTGCAGGAAACCGTCGCCCTTGCGCGTCCAGAACTTGGGTTTCTCCACTACCACCTCTACGGGGTCGGCCTCAGGAGCATCAGGCAGCGGGGCCGACTGCTCGACCATCGTAGCAGCCTGCACCACCGGCTGGTCGATGATGTCCTGGCGTAACTCGCCCGACTGCTCCTGCTCCTGCTCGGTCACCTCAACCAAGTCGGGACGGTTGAGATAGACGTGCATCAGAGCCTGATCAATAGCCCTGCTCACTTCGTCAGGGTTATTAGAGGCTATTGACAACTGCTCACCGGCCACAGAGTGATAGAACGTGAGTGGCGCAAAGAGCTTATAATACTGCCCGTCGAGCGGGTCATTCTCCTGTGCGGCTACGACGCTGAGCGTCAGAACGGCCGCTAATGTCAACATGATTCTTTTCATAACTAGGTGCAAAGTTAGCGATTTTATTTGAAAAATGGTAAGCAAAACCTAAAAAAATCATTCAGAAGGCGCTTTTTCTGCCTCTTCATTCTTATTTCTTCATTTTTATTCGTACCTTTGCACCTTGATTTGCCGAGACGTCTCGCGCGAACATTATTTAATAATAAAGTAAACACAGGATAGAAATATGAACAAAAACACACTTACAGGCTTTGTGCTCATCGCCGTCGTGCTCATTGTTTTCAGCTGGTACGGACAGAAACAGGCTGCCGAACAGCAGGCTGCCGCTCAGCAGGAGCAGATGAGGCTAGACTCGATAGCTAAAGCCAATCCTGCCCCCAAGGACACCATCGACGCTGCACAGCTGGCTGCACAGCAGCTGAAGGCCGACAGTAGCCGCATCTTCTTTACGGCTATGCAAGAGCAACAGGGCGAGGACATTGTGCTGAAGAACAGCAAGGTAGAGCTCACTCTGGGCACCAAGGGCGGCATCGTGAAGAAAGCCAAGGTGCTGGGATATAAGGACTACAGAGGCAATGCTGACGTGACCCTCTTCGACGAGCGCGACCAGCAGCTGACCTTCACCCTTCCCGCCAATGCCAACAAGGAATACATCAGCACGGGCGACCTCTATTTCCAGCCTTCAGAAGTGAGCGACAAGGGCGCCACGCTGATAGCAGAGGGTGCCAACGGTGCCAAGATCGTGATGCGTTACAGCTTGGGCGAGAGCTACCTGATGCACTTCAGCATCAAGACCGAGGGAATGGATCAGCTCTATGAACCCGGGCGCAAGCTGATGAATGTAGTGTGGAAAGACTCCTGCCGACAGCAGGAGCGCGGCTATACCTTTGAGAACCGCTATACCTCGCTCACCTATAAGGAAGTCGGTGGAGGCACTGAACATCTAAGCGAAGGCAAGGACGACGTGGAGACTACGGAGGAAGCCGTCGACTGGGTGGCATTCAAGACGCAGTTCTTTGCTGCAGTACTCATTCCGAAGACTCAGTTTGAGAAGGGAGCCTATCTTGAAAGCACGATGAATCAGAAGGAGTCGCACTACCTCAAGTCGTTTTTTGCCGAGCTGCAGACGCCCTTCGACACCCAGCAGGCCAATGAGTTTGAGATGTACTTCGGTCCTAACGACTTCCAGATTCTGAAGAACATCGACAAGCAAAGCCAGTTTGGACGCGACCTCGACCTCCAGAGCCTCGTTTATCTGGGATGGTGGCTTGTGAGATGGATCAACAGATGGTTCACGCTCTACGTCTTCGACGGGCTCACATCGCTGGGTCTGGGCATGGGCATTGTGCTTATCCTTATCACCCTGCTACTGAAGGCCCTCACCTTCCCCATGGTGAAGAAGAGCTACATGTCGAGTGCCAAGATGCGCGTGCTGAAACCAAAGATCGAGGAGGCCACCAAGCAATACGACAAGCCAGAGGATCAGATGCAGAAGAACCAGGTGCAGATGCAGATGTACTCACAGTACGGCGTGAGCCCACTCGGAGGATGCCTGCCCATGCTTATACAGATGCCCATCTGGATTGCGATGTTCTTCTTCGTGCCCAATGCCATCCAGCTGCGAGGCGAGAGTTTCCTTTGGATGAACGATCTCTCGACCTACGATCCCATCTTTGAATGGTCGAAGCCCATCTGGGGCATTGGCGACCACCTCTCACTCACCTGCATCCTCTTCTGCGTCAGCAACATACTCTACTCCTACATGACTATGCGCCAGCAGCGTGACCAGATGATAGGACAGCAAGCTCAGCAGATGAAGATGATGCAGTATATGATGTACATCATGCCGCTCATGTTTTTCTTCATCTTTAACGACTACTCCAGCGGTCTGAACTTCTACTACTTCATTTCGTTGTTCTTCTCTGCAGCCATCATGTGGGCGCTGCGCAAGACTACTGACGACGCAGCTCTTTTGGCGAAGCTGGAGGCCAACTACAGGGAGAACAAGAACAATCCGAAGAAACAGAGTGGTCTGGCCGCCCGTCTCGAAGCCATGCAGAAACAGCAGGCAGAGATGCAGCGCCTGCGCGACCAGATGAAGAAAAGATAAATACCCAACCCCTTCCCCTCCCGAGGGGAGGGGGATTTGTTATGATCCGTCGGTGACTTGTGCAGAAGCTACTATGAAAGATCCTTCAGCCCTTCGCTAACCCATGCTTGTGCTTTGCCTTATCGCCACTTCCATTCGAAAATCTTGTAGAGGAACTTCAAGCTGATCATAGCGGCATTGGTGTAGATGCCATTCTCGCGACAGGCTCGCACATCGTCCTTTATCAGCTGTAACCGACTGCGCACATTGCGCGTGCTGGTTCCTCCCGTGCGCATAGTGACGAAATCCATAGGAAGGTACTTCGCCCTGATCTTCTGCTTTCTGAACAAGCGGACCATCATCTCGTAGTCAGAACCAATCTGATAGTTGGTCTTGTAAAGGCCAGCCTCGTCGAATACCGTGCGACGGGCGTAGAACGAGGGATGGGCAGGCATAAAGCCGAAACGAAGCCAGCGCGGATGGAAACGCTTTGAACTGTAATAGCGGATACATCTGTCAGGCTCGCCGTCGCGGATGAAATGGATATCACCGTAAACTGCATCGAGACTGACATCATCGTTACTGAACGCCGCCACCATTCGCTCGAGCACATCAGACGAGGTGAAGTAGTCGTCGCTGTTGATGATGCCCACCACGTCGCCCTGAGCCATTCGGATGCCCTTGTTCATCGCATCGTAGATGCCGTCGTCCTTCTCCGATATCCATCGCATGCGCCCTTCGAACAACGGCTCATATCGTCTGACGATGTCCATCGTTGCATCTTTCGACCCACCATCGACCACAATATAGTCAATGTCTTGATAGGTCTGACCCAGAACCGACTTCAAAGTATCCTCTATCGTAGAGGCACTGTTGTATGTTGCAGTTATGATTGATACTCTTATACTCATTATTCTAATAACGCAGTTGCCCTGCAGATTATTGCGATGAGATTGAATAAAAATCCCCCTCTCAGCACATCTACTTCTGCCCCGAGGCTGACTTGCCTTAGCACCTCCGCCTATCAGCTTTAGCTCAGAGGCCAACTTGCCTTGAATTTGTTAGCCTTTTGCCTCTGTCGCAAAACCACGTCGACTTGGATGCCCAGGGCAGCAGCACTGAACTTTTTGTGATTTTTCTTGTTAGTTTGGAAAATTATTCGTATCTTTGCAATGAGAAACAGAAGAGAATCAAATCCACTCTCCATCCATGTAAAACGAAAACTACAAGCAATATGAACCACCTAAAAGTCAGCGTCATACCAATCATGCTACTTCTCAGCATAACAGGCATCAACGCTACCTCTGCAGGTAACATTGCAGCACTCCTGCAAGCAACATCTGCCCATGAGAATGACCAGCCTGACACGATGCGACTGGCACAACATCTGCCCCCCACTTTCGGCTCTGCTAAGGCCACAACCGACCAGCTGACACGAGCTTATCTAGTGCCACAGCGCATCGTCTGGCAACGAGGTAACATCCAGCAGCAGGACGTGCTGTTGCGCGAAGGTACGGGTCAGCCCGATATGGCGGGAATGCCAACCTGCCTGATGCAGACGGATGACAACGACACAGCAGCGCTCATCTTAGACTATGGGCGAGAGCTGCACGGCGGTTTGAAGCTTGTCATCGGGTCGTGCAACGCTGCTTCTACAGCCGTTCGCATCCGATTTGGCGAGAGCGTGGGCGAGTGTTGTGCCGATGCCGACGGCGGGCAGAACAGGAAGGGGTATACCACCAACGACCACGCTACGCGTGATGCTATCTACATCGTGCCGCGTTACGGACAGCTAGAAGTAGGGTCCTCAGGATTCCGCTTTGTGCGCATCGACCTGCTCGACCGTAACCGCCGGCTGCAGCTGAAGGAGGCCACAGCCATCCTGCGCTTTCGCGACATCCCCTACCTGGGCTCGTTCCACTCGAGCGATGCGCGCCTCGACAGCATCTGGCTTACAGGAGCATACACCGTGCACCTATGCATGCAGGAATACCTGTGGGACGGCATCAAGCGCGACCGCGCAGTATGGCTGGGCGACATGCACCCGGAAGTGCAGACCATTATGTCGGTATTCGGACAAAACGAGGTGGTGCCTCGCTCGCTCGACCTAGCCATCACCCAGTATCCGCTGCCACGATGGCTCAACGGCATGAGCAGCTACTCGCTGTGGTACCTCATCATCCATCACGACTGGTATATGCGGGGTGCCGACCGCGAACTGCTAGAGCGGCATCGTCCTTACATCATGGGCCTTATCGACAAGATTGACCCGTTGGTGGAGGCTGATGGCACAGAGTATCTGGAGGGACGGTCAGGACAAGGTTGGCGCTTCCTCGACTGGCCCTCATCGCCCAACATCAAGGGCGTCGAAGCTGGCTACAGAGCGCTGATCACTTGGGCCATGCAGAGCGCAGAGGAAATCTGCCAGGTGCTGGGCGACGAGCAACATGCTGCCAAATGTCGCGACATAGCAAGCCGCATGAGTAGGAAGGTGATGGCCGACAACGGGCTGCAACAGGCAAGGGCACTTAAGATGCTGGCAGGCCTAGAACAGCCGAGCGGTGAATTCAGCAGCAAAGGATTCTCAACGTTCTACGGCTACTATATGCTTGAGGCACTGGCAAAGGCTGGATGCTACGAGCAGGCGATGGACATCATCAGCGAGTACTGGGGAGCGATGCTTGACCTAGGAGCAACAACGTTCTGGGAGGATTTCGACCTCAGATGGCTTGAAAACGCTGGGCGCATTGATGAGCTAGTGCCTGCAGGAAAGGTGGACGTGCACCGTAAATACGGCGGCTACTGCTACCTGAGCTACCGCCACTCGTTCTGTCACGGATGGGCCTCAGGGCCTACTGCCTGGCTCTCGCGCCATGTGCTGGGTGTAGAAGTCAAGGAACCTGGCTGTCGCAAGTTGGTCATCACTCCTCATCTTGGTCGGCTGAAGTGGGCCGAAGGCACTTTCCCCACACCACTGGGTGCCGTCAGCATCAGGCACGAACGTAGGACCGACGGCAGCGTGAAATCGACGGTCAAAGCCCCAAAGGGTATCAGTTACCGACTAGAGAAGGGGGAGTGATTGTCGTAGTTATCTGGAGGAAAAAGTCCTTCAAGGCATTCAGAAGGCAATCACCAGGCTAGTAACTTGAGCAATATTTCCGTTTCGACTAAAGTAGAAAGCACCGAGCTGATACGCACCAGTCAGAGCTGGGGCAGCATAGAACTGCCCGAATACTTCGAGGGAGCAGTTGGCTCAAGACGCCGGTAGAGAAAAAAACATGCCACAATGCAATATTAAGCGACATTTCGTGTTATTATATTAAAGACAATTAAAACCGCCTATGACGCAATATATACTCTACATAGTTGGAGCCTTCCTGTTGAGCGCTTTATGCGGATTCATTATCATGCCCCTGATATTGAACTTCTGCAAGAAGAAAGGCCTCTACGACCTGCCCGACGGAAGGAAGATACATCACAACGCTATCCCACGGCTGGGAGGTATCAGTTTCATGCCTAGCATGTTGCTGGCCACGATGGTGGTGATCATAGCAAGCAACTATCGCATGGGCGACCACCAGGTAAGTTTCAGCTTGTGGTCCATCTGCTTCTTCTGCAGCCTGATGATTATCTACTGCGTAGGTATCGTCGACGACCTCGTAGGATTGGGAGCCCGCTCGAAATTCACGGCTCAAATCATCGCAGCCACACTGCTGCCGCTGTCAGGACTCTACATCAACAACCTCTACGGCTTTCTGGGCATCAACGAGATACCCTTTGCAGTAGGTGCTCCACTCACCGTGTTTATAATCATCTTCACCTGCAACGCCATCAATCTTATCGATGGAATCGACGGATTGTCAGCAGGATTGTCGCTGTTTGCACTGGGAGGATTTCTCATTTGTTTCATGCGTGAGAGGATGTACATCTACAGCATTCTCATTGCAGGACTGATGGGCGTCCTTATCCCGTTCCTATACTACAACATCTGGGGACGTGTGGAGAAGAACCAGAAGATATTCATGGGCGACTCAGGATCGCTGACACTAGGCTATATCCTTGGATTCCTCTTCGTAAAGTTCACAATGGATAATCCCAACGTGGCTCCCTTCCGGCTCGACTCAATGATGCTGTCGTACACGCTGCTCGTCGTGCCCGTCTACGATGTTGTACGTGTATCGTTGGTCAGGCTGAGTCACGGTGCCCCCATCTTCCAGGCCGACAAGAACCATATCCACCACAAGCTGATGCGTTCGGGCTTGAACCAGCATCAGGCACTCATCTGCATCCTCTCGCTAGCTGTGGCCTACACGCTGCTCAACCTGATTCTCTGGCAGTTCTGCACTTTCAGTGTCATCATCCTCATCGACATCATCGTCTGGATGTTGTTTCACTACATACTCAATCAAGCCATAACGAGACACGGCAACCAAGTGTACCTCGCCAATACTAAAACACCGACGACATGAGTAAACGACTGTTTGACATCATAGCATCAGCGCTGGGACTAATCATTCTAGCACCTGTTTATCTTGTTATATATATCATCCTGAAAATCACGACAAAAGGGCCGGCCATCTTCATTCAGGAGCGCATCGGGCTGGGAGGGAAGCCTTTCAACATCTACAAGTTTCGCACAATGATTGTCAACAACGAGCAGAATGGTATTCCGCAACTGGCAGAGGCCAACGACGACCGTCTGACACCCTTCGGCCGCTGGCTGCGCTCACATCATCTCGACGAACTGCCACAACTGTGGAACGTGCTCAAAGGCGACATGTCGCTGATAGGTCCACGACCTGAGCGGAAATACTTCATCGACCAGATTCTGGAGCACGACCCACGATATGTGGAGCTCTACAAGATCCGGCCAGGCATCACTTCCTATGCCACCCTCTACAACGGATATACTGACACGATGGACAAAATGTTGCGACGCCTAGAACTTGACCTCTACTACCTGGAACATCGTTCCTGGTGGTTCGACTTGAAAATCATCGGGAAAACGTTGGCAAACATCGTTTTTGGCAAGAAATTCTAGAGTTAAAATTGATTTTTCTTTATTTTCCATAAAAAAAAGAGAAAGTATGCGGGTAATTGTTTTTTTTTTAATATCTTTGCAGCCTGAATGAACTAGTTTATGACCAAATATTTAGATAGAATAGCTAATTGGTACTTCAACCGGAACACACTTCCATTCTGGTGTATACTTCTGATTGATAACGCCATTGTTTTTGCATCCTACCTTTTCGTATTCCTGCTCTTCAACCGCAGCGTGCGCACGATGCACACAATGGAGTTGTTGTCCCTGTCGATTGTCATCTTCCTGATCTTCTACAACATCGGTTTCCGCATCTTCCGCACCTATTCCGGTATCCTGCGCTATTCCACGTTTGTAGACTTGCAGCGTGTGGGCTACGCGATGATTTTCGGGTCGAGCATAGCCTTTATTATCCACAAGTTGCTCATGGACCACTCGGAGATGTTCACACTCATTACCGGATCGCAGATTGTTGCGGCATTTGCTGTCGCCACATTCCTCATGTGGATCCTGCGCATCATGGTGAAGACTTTCTACGATGTAGCTTTTGCCAGCAGAAGAGCTAAGCGCACCTATATCTACGGTGTAAAGAACGACGGTATTGCTATCGCCAAGCATATACGAACAGAGAAACCCATGCACTTCCAGCTAAAAGGCTTTGTCACAATTGAGAAGGATATGGAAGGGCATATTCTCATGGGCTCGAAGGTGCGGATGGTAGACGAGCATATTGTAGAGACGATGAAAGCCAACAAGATTGAGGCACTTATCGTCTCCCCTTATCGTCTGCGTGACTTCCGCAACAACCAGCACTTCCAGGATGAACTGATCAAGGCAGGAATCAACATTTATATCGAGCAGCGCGAAAAGGAGATGACGGGCACAGAACAAGCCCTAGGCTCAGAGCCGCAGCTGAAGGAGATCAGTATCGAGGATCTGCTGCCTCGCGACGAGATACAAGTCGATATGGATTCCGTAGGTAAACAGCTAACCGGCAAATGCATCATGATTACTGGCTCAGCAGGCAGCATAGGCAGTGAGATGGTGAGACAAATTGCTGTTTATAATCCATCTGAAATGGTGCTTATTGACCAGGCAGAAACCCCTCAGCACGACGTCAGGTTGATGATGCAGAAGGAATGGCCCCACATCAAGACTCACACCATCGTGGCCAGCATTTGCGAGCGCGACTATATGGACGAGATATTCAGGCAATATCATCCTGTCTATGTGTTCCACGCCGCTGCCTATAAGCATGTGCCCATGATGGAGGATAACCCCTCAGAGAGCGTACGCAATAATATAATAGGTACGCGCGTGATAGCCGACCTTGCCGTGAAGCACAACACGCAGAAGTTTGTGATGATATCTACCGACAAGGCCGTCAATCCCACCAATGTCATGGGATGCTCAAAGCGCATCTGCGAGATCTATGTGCAGAGTCTCGACAAGGCTATCAAGGACGGTAAAGTTGCTGGCGTAACACAATTTGTCACTACCCGTTTTGGCAACGTTCTAGGCTCCAACGGATCCGTCATTCCCCTATTCAAGGAGCAGATCAAACAAGGAGGTCCCATTACTGTCACCGACCCCAACATCATCCGCTTCTTCATGTTGATACCAGAGGCTTGTAAGCTTGTGCTGGAAGCTGGAACGAAGGGCAATGGTGGTGAGATATTCGTCTTTGATATGGGACAACCAGTGAAGATTGCCGATCTGGCTATGCGTATGATCCTCCTCAGCGGTGCTAAGCATGTCGAGATCAAGTACACGGGTCTGCGTCCAGGAGAAAAGCTCTATGAGGAAGTGCTCAACGAGCAGGAGACCACCAAGCCTTCATTCCACGAGAAGATACGCATCGCTCAGGTTCGTGAGTACGATTATGCCGAAGTGTGTCAGGAGATCGACCAGCTGTACAGCATCAGTAAGGAGTTCGATGACATGAAGACGGTGGGCAAGATGAAGCAAATCGTGCCAGAATATAAGAGCAACAACTCGGTATATAGTAAGCTCGATTAAGAAGTATAAGGACAGGGAGTCTTTTTCTCTTCTAAAAGGGAAAATCGACTCCTTTAAAACTTTCTGAAATGCATCCTCAGACGCTCGTTCTCGAGCGTCATTTTTGTTGACTCCAATCGCAACACTCGGAATTCCTCTCTCAGATGATAAACTCCGTAGAAACTTAACATACGCACCTCAGTCACTACGCTGTCGGAGATCAGTCGATTGTCAATCGTTGGATCATAAACGCACAGTTTGTCACCTTCGTGTTCGAAATGGAAGTATATGCCCAGGTAAGCATGGGTCATATCATGACGATCCTGCATGAGTAGCAGTTTCGACTGCACCGACCAGAAAATCATCCTTTGAGTCACATCCTCAGAAATGCCATTCTCCAAAGTATCTACTTGGGTCAGTTGCCAAAAACCGTCCAGTTTTCCGTTCTCTGAAGTATGGAATTCTACACACGCAGACATCAGCAGTGCTAGAAGGGCAAATGCCAGTAGTCTCATCGTTTTCATCTTTCTATCTTTAAAGTCTTCCCTATCGTCAACTGCAGCCCCACGTTATCGCCTAGCAGGCCTCCTCTGTCCATTCCCAAAGCACCTTTCACGCTCCAACCCGCAAGCATAGCTGTCTCTGGGAAGCGATATCCGACTTCAGCCAAAAAGCTCATGTTCCGTCGCGGGCTAACCAGCGGCTTGTCATAGGTGCCGAAGCCCCGCTGCCAGGTGCTCAGCACCCTATAGCTCCATCCGTCGAACGGTGTTCCCGTCGCGGCCAAATGCCAAGCCCAGAAGCGGTTGTCTTCTACAAGTATGCGTCCATCATCATTATACAGCGGAGAACGGTAAAGGGGATTACCCATCACCTGTCCCCAATGCTGCCAGCCGGTGAACACCACATGATTATAGTAATTATCATTGCCTCCAATATGATCAGACAAATGACGCGTATGATCGTGATAGACGGGACCGCTCTGATACTTCGTGTACATAAACTCCGCCACAACGTTGTTCACCCATCGTGAATGCTTGAAGCGCATCTCAGCACCCAGCAGGATATCACGCAAGTCATAAACCAACCAATCATCATCCTTCCATTTGTCCCACTCTTCTCCGCTCCCATAACCATCGAAATCAAGGTGAAACATCTGCGACTGATCCTCAAAGAAATGGTCAGCATATATCGATGCCCCCCACCCTTCTGTATCATAATTGACACGCACCAACCAGCTACCCAGATGGTTACCACCGATATTCTTGTATTCAATGTCCTTTTCTATCGACTCATAGCCGCTGGGGAGCAACGCATGCCACATTCCTTTCAGACCACCTTCATTCTTCACGCTGCTAAGCTCCGTGCTGTTCGTTTGCAGAAAAGAAGTACCACCAAACTGGGCTGCCATCTCCAACCCAAGCTCCACCGAAAAGGGCTTTCCAGGCTTACCAACCCTCATGAAGCCAGCCTTCGTGTGTAGCCAAGTATGCTCGGTGTATCGGGTCTGCTCATCGGTGAAGTCACGCTGCCATTCATCATCAGTGGTCACACCATAACTCAGGTGGCCTTTTACGCCTATCCACCCCCGCGTTCCGGGAATCGTCCAGTAGTCAGGCAGCGACAGGCGCACCGAAGGAACGGGCCTGGCATTAATGCCCAACGTCTGAGATCCTGTGCTCAGCTCCTTATTCTTGAGTTCCATCGGTTGCTCTTTACTGCCCACGGTGAGTAGTGCCTTCCAAAAGCCCACCTCACCATAAGCTTGCTGCAGAACCATATCACTGGTAAAACCTTTTGTAGCTGCTACATCAACGCCTATGCCCCAGCGAAGCAGGCGGCTGGAGTCCTGCTGCTCATCACGGAACAGACCAGCCCGCACATAGCCATTTGTCTTTTCCAGCGAGCTCAGCCCATAACGGTTGGCATTCAGCCACAACGGGGTATGATCGCCATCAGATGTCGTCGACTGAGTTTCAAGGCGCACCTCCATCTGGGCTTGGGCTATCGCAACCCAAACCATCAACAGCATGAAAAAAACGCCCTGTCTTCTCATCGTATCATCAATTATTGGTGCAAAGGTAATACTTTTTTTCGTATTATAGGGATTTTCCCCCGCCAAATTAGGGAAAATCCTTTGCCCACATAGAAAAAAAGCTGTTATTTTGCAGCAGAAAACAAAAATAAGTATGTATAACCCATAAAAAGAATACAACTATGAAGAAGATGATCCTTTCCCTGATGGCCATGCTGACGGTAGCAGTATCAGCAAGCGCCATGTCTTACGAGCAGGCTCGCAACGAAGCCCTCTTCCTCACCGATAAGATGGCTTATGAGCTCAACCTCACTGACGCTCAGTATGAGGCTGCCTACGAGATAAACCTCGACTACCTCATGGGTGTTACCAGCCAGTACGATGTGTTTGGCCCCTACTGGGAGCGCCGCAACCTCGACCTGAGCTATATTCTCTACTCGTGGCAGTGGGATCTCTACCGCGCAGCCACCTATTTCTACCGTCCCCTGTTCTTTGACGCAGGCTACTGGCACTTCGGCATCTATGCGCGCTATCCTCACCGCGACTACTTCTACTTCGGACGTCCCGCCTTTTATATCTCCTATCGTGGCGGACACAGCTGGAGGATGAACGGAGGACGCAGTTTCTACGAGGGACGTCGCGACCACTACCGTCCTGAGCATCGTTCACGCGACCAGCACTTCGGCATGCGCAACGGATGGGACCGCGGCGACTATCGTGGCGGTAATCCCGGCAGCCGGCCTAGCTCTACACACGTCACTGGCAGCACACGCTTCAACGACCGTCCCAACAACGATGGCGAGCGCACGCTCCATGTTGGAGGCAGCCGCAGCGGCGGACAGCAGGGTGGCTTCGGCAGCGGACGTTTCGGAGGAAATGTCAATGACCGCCAGAATAACAACGGCATGGGCGAACGTCCTCAGGGCGGTGTAGGTACTCAGGGCAATCAGAATGGCGTAGGGTCGCAGGGCGACCGTCCTACTATGGGAGGCTCGCGCTCTGGTGGAGCATTCGATGGAACACGCAGTTCTGGTACAGGCACAGGCACCACCGGTGGTCCTTCCGTAGGCACTTCACGCTCTAATGGTTCCTTTGGCGGTAGTCGTCCCAACGTTACCCCGACTCAGCCTAGCGTTGCTCCCAGCCGTCCCAACGTCGTCAGCCCAAGTCGTACCACCGTCACTCCCAGCCAGCCCAGTGTCACTACTAGTCGACCCAGTGTCACCACCAGCCGTCCTAGCGTCACCACAAGTCGTCCTAGCGTTACCACAAGTCGTCCCAGCGTTACCACAAGCCGTCCTAGCGTTACCACAAGCCGTCCTAGCGTTACCACTAGCCGCCCCAGTGGTGGCAGCACAACACGCAGCGCTGGCTCCGTTGGCGGAGGCCGTAGCGGCGGCAGCAATAGTCACGGAAGCTTCGGTGGCAGTCGCAGATAACACCTGATTGGTTTTTAGCTTTAGCAACAATCACCCCTCTGTCCTACTATTAAGAACAGAGGGGTTTTTCAAATAGTCTCTAAATCAAAAGCGATTCCCGGTGGGTACTTTACAATTGACGAATCAGCTTTTCCATATCTGACCGCCGCTCCATCACGCGCTGGAAATAGCGAAGCTGGTTGCGGGTACGGACAAGATTATGCTCTGGGTAGTTGATTTTGTAATAGGTATCGCCATTGAGATAGTCGGCAAGGAAGCGTACAGCCTGCATCATGGGGAAGAGCGCCACAGCGAAGGGCAAGTTATCACGCTCAACGTCGGTCAGGAACGATGCAGTCGACTCCAGATAGCCACGCGAGAAAGCCTCAAAGATATCCCATCGGAAGTCGATCTTCTCCAGTTCGGGCGAATCCTCAGCAACCGTATTCGCTGCAGTACGAAGAAAATCGCCAAAGTCAGAGAAAATGTATGCCGGCATCACTGTGTCGAGATCAATGACGCAGAGCACATTGCCTTCGTGATCGAAAAGCATGTTGTTGACCTTGGTATCACAATGACAGATACGCTTGGGCAACAATCCCTGACGGTGAAGTTGCTCAGCAAGGCACATCTCTTCGGAATACTTTCGGATGAGTTCGAGCTCAGCACCTACATCGGCTACTCTTCCTGCAGCATCACAGCTGACAGCATCGCTCAACTGCTTGATCCGGAGTTCCATATTATGGAAATCAGGGATGGTTTCTCCGAGAGTCTCTGGCAGGTCGATGAGCTGCTGTTCGAATCGTCCAAAAGCCTTACCTGCATCGTAGGAGGAATGTGGGGTTACCTCGTCGATTGTTAGTGTATCGGCGATAAAGACAGACATTCGCCAATAGTTGGTACCATCGAAATGATAAGTACGGTCCTCGTCAGTAGACAGGAACTGCAACACGCGACGCTGTATGTCACCTACACCCTCAGCCTCGAGCTTACGACGGAGATGGCGGGTTACAGCCTCGATGTTACGCTGCAGTAGCTCAACATCGGTAAATATAGCATGATTGATGCGCTGCAGCACATAATCTGGTTGATCCGCCTCAGCAGTAGTGACAAGATAGCTGTCGTTGATAAGTCCGCTACCCAAGGGCTTTACCTCACTGACAGTACCCTTTAGCAGGAAATGACTGATGACGCTGTTCAACTCTTTCATAGCTCATTCGTTTTTGAATGCGTAATGGAAGCCTTGAATGCGGTTCCAGGCGCCACGCGTGAAGTCAGGAATGGCTACAGGTGCAGAGCCATTCTCGAGTGAAATGCGTGTGAGTTCGCCGAGACAGCACCACTCAGCCATATCATAGACATCCATATCGAGGGGAAGCCCATTTTGCAGGCAATAGACGAGGCGATAGTCCATGATGAAGTCCATACCTCCGTGTCCCCCTACCTTCTTGGCCTTTTCTTCCAGCTCTTTGACGAAATCTGGCAGGTACTTGTGCAACATAGCTCGGCAGAGACTGTCGGGCATAGCGGAATGGGCATTGAGGTTCTGATAGTCAGCCGGCTCCGAAGTCTCGAGCTGTCCCTGACGGAACAGGAGTTGATTGACAGGATACTTACTGGCATATCCGTCGGTGCCCACAATCTGGAACATACGGCTATAGGGCCTTGGTGTGAGGACGTTATGTTGTATAAGCATAGTCTTGCCGTTGACGGTGCGAATGAGCGTCGATGTCTGATCAGCATTCTGGAAGTCAGGACAATCATTACCTGTGAGCTTCTTTACTACACGCGGTCCATTGAAAGGCTTGGTATCTACTGCCACAAGATATTCCATTCGGTCACCACGGTGGATGTTAAGCACCTGACAATCAGGGCCTATACCGTGGGTGGGATAGACATCACCACGGAACTTTGCGTTATAGTCCAGTCGCCAGTTGTTCCAATAGTCACCCCAGAAGTCATCGAGGTTATGAAGATAGGATCCCTCTACATGTACTACCTCTCCGAAGAGCTGCTGCTGAGCCATGTTAAGGGCGGCCATCTCAAAGAAATCATAGACACAGTTCTCCAGCATCATGCAATGCTTACGAGTGCGCTCAGAAGTATTGATGAGCTGCCAGATCTCTTCGAGATTCATAGCGGCAGGCACCTCTACGGCTACATGCTTGCCGTGCTCCATTGCATAGAGAGCGATGGGCACATGATGAATCCAGTCGGTAGCGATATAAATTAGGTCGATGTCATCCCGCTCGCACATTTCCTTATACGCCTCAGTAGAGCCGCTATAAGCTGCAGCACGCGGACGGCCAAATTTCTCAAGCAGCTGCTGGCACGCTTCTACCCGATCGGGCTCTACGTCACATAGAGCCTTCACATCAGTACCTTCTATCTGACTGAAACGCTCTACGGCTCCTGGTCCTCGCATACCCAAGCCAACAAAACCGACACGCACGACCTCGAGAGGTTCGCAGGTAAGTTGTAAAACATCCTGCTGCCCTGCAGGCCGTTGCGGTATTTCCGTTTGCAACATCTGTACCTGCTGAGAAGAGCCTTGTGTGCACGATCCCAAGAACACGGCGAATGCCATGTAGAAAAAGGTTAGTAGTTTATTCATAGTCAATAGGTTTTAGATAAATTCTTCAGAAAGCTTTAAAGCTCATGTCAAGACCCTTCACGCTATGTGTGAGTGCTCCGACGGAGACGAAGTCGACCCCTTGCTCGGCATAGTCGCGTATGGTGTCGAAGGTGATGCCTCCGCTAGACTCTGTCTCGAAACGATGATTGATAATATCGACTGCCTTCTTTGTGTCTGGCACCGAGAAATTGTCAAGCATGATACGATCGACGCCACCGTGGTCGAGCACCTGCTGGAGTTCGTCGAAGTTACGCACTTCAATCTCAATCTTGAGGTTCAGTCCTTTCTCCTCCAGATATTGGTGGCAACGGTCAATACCATTGATGATTCCTCCTGCGAAATCCACATGATTATCCTTGAGAAGAATCATGTCGAACAGTCCAATGCGGTGGTTGCACCCTCCGCCAATCTTCACGGCCTGCTTCTCGAGCATACGCATGCCAGGAGTGGTCTTGCGGGTATCGAGCACACGCGTACCAGTCCCCTCCAGCCGTTTCACATAGCGGGCAGTCATCGTGGCGATTCCGCTCATACGCTGCATGATGTTTAGCATCAGGCGCTCTGTCTGCAGCAACGAGCGAACTCGTCCGCTGACAATCATAGCGATATCACCCTTCTTAACGGGTGTGCCGTCAGGCATGATTACCTCCACCTGCATCTCCGGATCAAAGCGGCGGAACACCTCTTTAGCCACCTCCACACCAGCGAGGATGCCATCTTCCTTGATAATCAGGCGCGAGCGTCCCATAGCATCAGCAGGGATGCAGCAGAGCGTAGTGTGGTCGCCGTCACCGATATCCTCGGCAAACGACAGGTCGATGAGTCTGTCGACCAGTTCTTCAGTGCTCAGCATATAGTTACTCGAAATAGATACCGAAGCCGATGCGCAATCCGAAGCCGGAGTAGTCACTGTGATCCTTGAGGCTCTGGTTGTAGTACAGCTCAGGCTCGATGGTCACGGTGCGATTGAGGAAGAATGCATAACCCAACTGGATGGTGGGCATGAGGTCGTCGTAGTCGTGATTCTGGTGCACATAGTTTGCTCCAAGACCCAGGTAAAGGCCGTTCTGCTCGATGTAGTAGCGCAGTCCGGCTCCTGCCGTAAAGGCATTGGGGGCATACTTCCGATAGTTGTATCCCAGCTGTCCGGTGACCATCCAATTGTCTGTAAAGAGATATCCAGCCTTAGCCGACACATCGAGTTTCCACTTCTCATTGCTGTTGAAATTGAGGTCGAGGCCGGAAAGTGCCGTTGCCACATAATACTTACCCTCGCCGAAAGGAGGACGGTCATTGTAAGGCTTGGTGTAGCCCTGTGCGTTGCTTGCCAGTGCGCTCATAGCGCAGAGCAGCGATAGGATGATTTTCTTCATAATGTTTAACTATTGATTGGATTGTTGATACTTTCTATACCAGAGGCAGAACCACGTCAGCGCGATGCAGAAGCAGAGTGCCCCAAGGAGATATGCCAGCGTCTCGTCGAGATGGAAGGCCTGCTTCGAGATAAAGAGGAAGGTGGAGCAGACGGTGGTCATGAAGAGTGCCGGAATGAGCGTGATGATGAAGGGTTTCTTCTTCTGTACAAGATAGACTGTGAGCGTCCAGAGCGTGAACACCGACAGTGCCTGGTTCGACCATCCGAAGTACTGCCAGATGGTGTTGAATCCATCAGGATTCTCTATCTGCCAGACCAGCATTGCGATAGAGCAAGCGAACATCGGGATGCAGATCATCAGTCGGTGGGCGATGGGTCTCTGGTCCATCTTCAGCCAGTCGGCAACGATCAGTCGGCCAGAGCGGAAGGCAGTATCGCCGCTGGTGATGGGAGCAGCCACCACACCGAGCATAGCCAGGATGCCGCCGAAGATTCCCAGCCAGTCGTTGCAAATGATGTTGACGACAGCCGGTGCCGGGGTGTGATACCCTGACTCCACACCTATAAGCTCATAACCCGGAGTACCATCGTTGTAGAAGAAATACATCGAGACGGTGGCCCAGATCAAAGCTACCACACCCTCGGTGATCATTGCTCCGTAGAAGATAGGGCGCCCCATACGCTCGCTCTTCACGCAGCGAGCCATCAGAGGGCTCTGCGTAGCGTGGAATCCACTGATAGCTCCACAGGCAATGGTGATGAAGAGGCAGGGGAAGATCTGATCGGTCCAATTTGCATCTGAAGCAAAGCCCATATTCTCAAAGTTGGTCCACAACTCGGGCAGCGAAGGCCACTTCACGACAAGCATCACCATCAGTGCTGCCGCCATGAAGAGCAGCGAGAAGGCGAAGAGCGGATAAACCCTGCCTATAATCTTGTCGATGGGCAGCATCGTGGCAATGATGTAGTAGCCGAAGATGATAATGATCCACATCATTGTCGAGCCCCAGATACTGTGCAGGATCGCAGCCGGCGAATACACAAATACCGTACCCACCATGATGAGCAGCACGACGGTGAACACCAGCATCACAGCCCTCGTGGATTTGCCCAGATAGCGCCCGATGAGCTCAGGCAGGCCTGCACCGTCGTGCCTCATGGAGAGCATACCAGAGAGGTAGTCGTGGGTTGCTCCTGCAAAGATACATCCGAAAACAATCCAGAGATAAGCCGCAGGGCCGAACTTCGCACCCATGATAGCTCCGAAGATGGGGCCAGTGCCTGCAATGTTAAGAAACTGGATCATGAAAATCTTCCACGACGGCAGCACGATATAGTCCATACCATCGGCCTTTCGCACAGCAGGCGTCTGCCTGTCATCCGGGCCGAATACCCTTTCCACGAAACGCCCATAGAGCAAATAGCCCAGGACGAGCACTACGAGGCTCACTAAAAATGTAATCATCTTAACTCGCGAATTACTTATTTTCGTGCAAAGGTAGGAAATAATTATGAATTATGAGTGACGAATGGCGATTTTTTTGTACCTTTGCATGCAAAAAACAAGAAAACATGAGATATTTCTGCATACTACTCCTCCTATTAGTATCATCATGGCGCCTTCAGGCACAGGTGCTGACGGCCTTGCCCTGGGACGACACATCGATGCCCAAGCATGAAGTGCG
Source organism: uncultured Prevotellaceae bacterium (assembly GCA_900318685.1). Classification (GTDB taxonomy): domain Bacteria; phylum Bacteroidota; class Bacteroidia; order Bacteroidales; family Bacteroidaceae; genus Prevotella. The sequence goes on from ONLL01000018.1 coordinate 74,228, forward strand.
TGCTGTATGGCTCACCGTCATCGGGGGGCTCGACTGGCCTTCCACCAGCAATCAGCAGGCACAGCAGAGGGAGCTTCGACAGATATTAGACCAGCTCAAGCAGGGAGGTATTAATACTGTACTCGTGCAGGCGCGCGTGAGAGCCACCACTATCTATCCCTCGCAGCTCGAGCCCTGGGACGGCGGTTTCTCGGGCACCCCGGGCGTCGCCCCCAGCTATGACCCGCTGCAGTTCTGCATCGACGAGTGCCACAAGCGAAGTATGGAATGCCACGCGTGGGTGGTGACCATCCCTATCGGCAAGTGGAACAAGATCGGGGCCCAGCAGCTGCGCAAGCGCCAGCCTCAGCTGGTGAAGCGTATCGGTGAGGATGCATTCATGGATCCCGAGAACCCTCAGACAGCTACCTATCTGGCTAATGTCTGTCGTGAGATAGTCAGTCGATATGACGTCGACGGCATCCACCTCGACTACATCCGCTACCCCGAACAATGGCGCATCCGAGTGAGCCGACCCAAGGGACGCGAATACATCACCAACATCGTCAGAGCTATCCACAGCGCCGTCAAAGGTGTGAAACCCTGGGTGAAAATGTCGTGCTCGCCAATTGGAAAACACGACAACCTCACACGCTACAGCGCAGGAGGATGGAACGCCCGCACCGCTGTCTGTCAGGATGCGCAGGAATGGATGCGCCTGGGACTGATGGACGAGCTCTTCCCCATGATGTACTTTCAGGGTGACAACTTCTATCCCTTCGCCATCGACTGGAAGGAGCGCAGCTACGGGCGCATCGTCGTACCCGGGCTGGGAATCTATTTCCTCGATCCTCGCGAAGGACGCTGGACACTGGATCAGGTCGAGCGACAGATGCACGTGCTACGTCACCTGGGTCTGGGTCACTGCTATTTCCGCTCCCGATTCTTCACCGACAACATCAAGGGCGTCTACGATATGGGGCGTCGCTTCGATGCCACACCGGCTCTTGTGCCGCCTATGACCTGGATGGGCCGACCTGCACCTACGGCTCCCACTTCACTCACCATGCAGGGGACAACATTGCGATGGAGCGGAGCACAGGACCGCAGCGGCGGACCCTACCTCCACTACAACGTCTATGCCTCCGAGGACTACCCCGTAGATATAAGTAAAGCTGAGAATTTGATGGCCATGCGACTGACCACTAACCAGTTACAAGTGCCGGCAGGACGTTTGAACTATGCCGTCACAGCGATGGACCGCTACGGACAGGAGAGCCCTGCCGCACAGCTGCTGCTCAATGCCGGCCCGATCTATGCTGTGCCGCTCATCGCCAAGAGCGACGGCCGCCCCATCGCCCTTCCTGACAAGGGACAGACGCTGGACGCCGACTTCGTCATCGTCGAGAACTTCATGGGACAGGCCGTGACCACCGCCCCCTACAACTCCACCCTCAACGTCGCCCCTCTGCCCGACGGCATGTATCAGTTGCGCTCCCTCGGACGCAAGGGCCGCAACCATCGCATTGGTTTCTTTGCAAAGAAAGAGAAGAAGGAGTCACGTTAATAAAACCAAAAAAACAGTAGAATCGTGACGAAATACTGATAAATATGTGTACCTTTGCATGAAGATAACCCGTCAACAAGGCAATAACATTCAAATAACCATTAAAAATAACAACAAAGAAATGAAGAAAACAACATTGTTTCTGCTGTCGGCCGGCGCGCTGCTGCTGACAGCTTGCTCAGGAAAGCTTGGTGCTCTCTCAGCTGACAACTTCACCGTGACGCCCAACCCGCTGGAGTCACAGACAGGTCAGGTAGCTGCAACGATCAACGGCTCCTTCCCCCAGAAGTATATGAAGAAGAAGGCCGTAGTCACCGTGATTCCCGAACTGCGTTTCCAGACCGTCAACGGCCAGATGGCTGTGAGGGGCGAGAGCGCAACGTTCCAGGGAGAGAAGGTTCGCGGCAACGACCAAACCATTCAGTATCAGATGGGTGGACGCTATGCGATGAAGTCAAACTTCACCTATCAGCCTGAGATGCAGCAGAGCGAGCTCTTCCTCACCTTCGACGCTAAGGTAGGCAAGAAAACCGTCAAGGTTCCCGATGTGAAGGTGGCCAACGGTGTGATCGCCACATCCGAGCTCTACAAGCGCACGCTCACCTCCGCCCAGCCCGCTATGGCCCTCGATGCCTTCCAGCGCATCATCAACCAGAAGCAGGATGCCAACGTGAAGTTCCTCATCAACCAGGCTCAGCTCCGTCGCTCCGAGCTTCAGAACAACTCCGTCCAGGAGTTCGTCCGCCTGCTGGGCGAGATTGCCAAGGACCAGGAAGGCCTGCGTCTCGACGGCATCGAGGTCTCGGCCTATGCATCGCCTGATGGTGGCTACAACCTCAACGAGCGTCTGGCTGGCCAGCGTCAGGAAGCTGCCGCCAAGTACGTGAAGGAGCAGATGAAGAAGACCAACACCACCGCTCCCCTCGACACGAAGTACACCGCTGAGGACTGGGAAGGATTCCAGGAGCTGGTGGGTGCCTCCAACATCCAGGACAAGGACGTCATCCTGCGTGTTCTCTCGATGTATCAGGATCCTGAGGAGCGCGAGCAGCAGATCAAGAATATCTCCAGCGCCTTCCGCGAGCTGGCCGACGGCATCCTGCCTCAGCTGCGCCGCGCACGCATGACCATCAACTACGACGTTGTGGGCCGCGACGACCAGCAGATCAAGGATCAGCTCGCCAGCGATGCCACGAAGCTCAGCGTCGAGGAGCTGCTCTATGCCGCCACTCTCTATGGAAACGACAAGAACAAGGCCGAGGAAGCCTACAAGAAGGCTGCCGAGATCTACCCCAACGATGCCCGCGCTTTCAACAACGTGGCTCTGATGGAGTATGCCAAGGGCAACTACAGCGAGGCTGCCAACTGGCTGGCTAAGGCCGCCCAGAAGGGACAGGTGCTGCCCGAGACCAACGCCAACCTCGGCCTGCTCGCCCTGCAGCAGGGCGACGTGCAGAAGGCTGAGCAGCTCATCGCTCGCGCTACTGGTGCCAACGGCCTCAGCGAGGTGCTTGGCAACCTCCACCTGGCTCAGGGCAAGTACGCCCAGGCAGAGCAGGACTTCGGCAAGCTCGCCACCAACTCAGCCGCTCTGGCTCAGCTGCTCAACAAGAACTATGCCGCCGCTGCCACCACGCTGGCTAACGTGAAGAACGCCGACGCCATCACCGACTATCTGAAGGCTATCGTCAACGCTCGTCAGGGCAACACCTCAGCTGCCGCTCAGGCTCTGGCTGCTGCTGTCGCCAAGGATGCCTCTCTCCGCGCCTATGCCGAGAAAGACCTGGAGCTGACCAACGTCCAGAAGTAAGCGTGCGCCGCACTCACACAGAACAACCACAAACATAAACTGATATGGGTAAAAAGGCTGGCATTATGACCTCCAAATTCGTGATCCTCCCCTTCATCGTAGTGTCATGCCTTTTTACCATTTTTCTTACCTCCTGCGGCCGGCATAGCGACCGGTTCCACTTCGAGGCTCAGTTCAAGAACCTCAATCAGGGCGAGTTCTACCTCTACAATCCCGAGACTGGCACCAAGGACACCATCCCCGTCAACGACGGACGCTTCGTCTATGAGCGCCAGCAGAAGGACACCGCGACGCTCGTCATCCTCTTCCCCAACTATTCCGAGATGCCCGTCTTCGCCACTCCCGGCGCCTCTGTCAAGATGACCGGCGACGTGTCGCACCTCAGGGAGACCGAGATCAAAGGCACGAAAGAGAACGACCTGATGACTGCCTTCCGCATCAAGACCAACGAGATGATGCCACCAGAGGTGCAGCAGGAGGCCCGGCAGTTCATCACCGAGCATCCCGCCTCCATCGTCAGCAACTATCTCCTGCAACACTATTTCCTGCAGGCCCTCGAGCCCGACTACGCCCTCTGCGGCGAACTCTGCGCGATGCTCCACAAGGCGCAGCCTTCCAATCAGTATATGGCCCGCCTCGACAAGCAGCTCGAGAGTCTTGCCCACTATGTAGGCGAGGGACAGCTGCCACAGTTCACGACCGTCGACACCAAGGGCGACACCATCACCAACCGCCAGCTCACGGGCGACGCCAACGTCATCGTGGCCTGGGCATCGTGGAGCTACGACTCGCAGACACCCATGCGCCAGCTCCGGGCCCTGAAGGAGGACTACGGTTCGCGCCTGCGCGTCGTCAGCATCTGCCTCGACGCCTCGCCTTCCGAGGGCCGTGCGTTCCTCGAGCGCGACAGCATCGAGTGGCCCAACGTCTGCGACAGCCTCCTCTGGCAGTCGCCCCTCCTGTCGCAGCTCAGCATCGCCACCCTTCCCGCCAATATCGTGGTCGACAAGCGGGGCAACATCGTGGGCCGCGACCTCAGCCACAACGATCTCAAGGACAAAGTCGAGTCCCTGCTGAAATAGCCCCCCCTCCGTCTTTTTCTCGTCCTAACGTTAAATTAATGCAAAAAAACGCATTGATTGATACTACGTATGCATAAAAGTTGTATATTTGCGTACGAAAATCTACGTAACCTGAACTAAAAACTTGAAAACATGATTATTGGTATTCCAAAAGAGATTATGCACGACGAAGCTCGTGTAGCAGCAACGCCCGAGACTGTGGGCAAGTTTGTCAACGACGGATTCCAGGTGCTCGTTGAGTGCTCGGCCGGCGACGGCGCGCTCTATCACGACGCCGACTATATCAAGGCAGGAGCCACGATGATAGCCGACGCACAGGAGATCTACGACCGTGCAGAGCTGATTCTCAAAGTCAAGGAGCCGCTCTTCAACGAGCAGAAGCAGCGCCACGAGGTCGACATGATGCACAGCGGACAGGTGCTCATCACCTTCATCCATCCAGCGTCGCCCGTCAACCACGATATGGTGCGCCAGATGACCCGGCGCGGCATCACCGCCATCACCCTCGACGGCATCCCCCGCATCTCACGTGCACAGAACATGGATGCCCTCACCTCGATGAGCACCTGCGCCGGCTACAAGGGCATCCTCATGGCCGCCAACATGCTCACCACCTTCGTCCCGCCCATGTTCACCGCCGTAGGCCAGATCAAGCCCGCTAAGGTGATGGTCATCGGAGTGGGCGTAGCCGGACTGCAGGCCCTCGCCACAGCCAAGCGGCTGGGAGCCATCACCTATGCTGCCGACATCCGTCCGATGGCTTCTGAGAATGCTATGTCGCTCGGAGCCAAGGTCGTCGACACCACCGTGCCTGCCCATCTGGCCATTGCCGAGGGCGGTTATGCGCGCCGCCTGCCTGCCGACGTGCTCATACAGGAGCAGGAGGCCCTGTGCGCTACGATCCAGCAGATGGACATCGTGTTCTGCTCGGCACTCATCCCGGGCAAGGTGGCCCCCATCATCATCACCGAGGAGATGGTGAAGGGCATGAAGAAGGGCTCCGTCATCGTCGACATCTCCATCGACCAGGGTGGCAACTGCGAGCTCACGCCCAAGGGAGGCATCGAGCAGAAGTATGGCGTCACGCTGATGGGCGTGAAGAACATTCCCGGCCTGCTGCCCACCAGCTCCACCTGGATGTTTGCCAACAATGTCTACAACCTGGTGCACTATCTGGTCAAGGACGGCAGCATCGCCCTCGACACCAGCGACGAGATCGTGCGCAGCTCGCTCGTCTGCATCGGCGGAGAGCTCGTGCATGCCGGTGCCCGCGAGGCTATGGGGCTCTGACCGTGAGATATTAATCATCCACACTCTCTTCGCCTATGACACATCCACTCATCCACTCTCTTCGCCTATGATACATCCACTCATCCTCCTCGCGGTCTTTGCCGTCAGCACCGTGCTGGGCTATGTCATCATCCGGCAGGTGCCCAGCCTGCTCCACACGCCGCTCATGTCGGGCATGAACGCCCTCTCGGGCATCACCATCGTGGGAGCCATCGCCGCCACCGGCATCGCCCTCAAGAGCGGTCACGGCGGACTGGCGCAGGTTGTAGGCGGGCTGGCCATCATCCTCGCTGCCGTCAATGTCTTCGGAGGCTTCGGCGTGACCCATCGCATGCTGATGATGTTTCAGAAGAAAAAGAAAAGCTGAGCGCCTATGGATATCTATCAGATCATCATCAGCAGCATGCTCACGGTGGTGGTGCTCACGGGCCTCTCGATGATGAGCCGCGTGCGCACCGCCGCCTCAGGCAACCTCTTGTCGTCGCTGGCAGTCTTCGTCGGCATTGGCGTCACCCTGCTCTTCAATGAGATCATCTCCGTCTGGACCATCTGGGTGGCCGTCGCCGTCGGAGCCTTCATCGGCACATTGATGGCCGGGCGCGTACAGATGATACAGATGCCGCAGACGGTGGCCCTCTTCAACGGACTCGGAGGCGGTGCGTCGGCGCTCGTGGGCATCCTGTCGTCGCTGGGCATAGGCTTCAGCAGCATGCAGGCCGACTCGATCCAGGCTCACGGCTACTGGCCCTTCGTTCAGTTCACGGGCCTGCTCGCCGTAGCCGTAGGCACCATCACCCTCGTAGGTTCGCTCGTAGCAGCAGGCAAGCTCCACCGCGTGCTCTCACAGCGCCCCGTGGTCTGGCCGCTCCACTCGCTGGCCACGCTGCTCTTCCTGCTGCTCACCACAGCCTTCGTCGCCACAGCCATCTGGGCACCCAGGGCGGTGATACCCCTCTCGCTGACGGGCACGATCATCGCCTCAGCATTCTTCGGGCTCTTCTTCGCCATCCGCGTCGGAGGAGCCGATATGCCCATCACCATCTCCCTGCTCAACTCGCTCTCGGGCGTAGCGGGAGCCATCGCCGGAATGGCCATCAGCGACGTGCTGCTCGTAGCCCTCGGAGGCATCGTGGGAGCCTCAGGACTGCTGCTCACCCAGATCATGTGCCGCGCCATGAACCGCAGCCTGGTCAGCATACTCATCCCAAGACAGCAGCAGCACTCCCCCACTCCTCCTCCTGCTCCCGTCACTCCCAACAACAACATCAACCCCACCCTCATCAAACGCATCATGGACCTAGAAAAGAAAATAGCTGAACTCGAAGCCATCGTCAAGAACCTCGAAGACCGGGTAAAGGTGCTCGATGGTGCCATCAAGGAAAAAGAACAAACCGCTGCCGTCTCAGCCCCCGCTGCCGCTCCCGTCTCAGCCCCCGCTGCCGCTCCCGACACCCCTGCTCCAGCCGCTCCCGACACCGCCGCCAGCGTCCTCGCCCGGGCTTCCGACGTCATCATCGTGCCCGGCTACGGAATGGCCCTTGCCCAGGCACAGCATCAGGTGCGCCAGCTGGCCGACGCGCTGCAGGCTCGCGGAGCCCGCGTGCGCTACGCCATCCATCCTGTGGCAGGCCGCATGCCCGGCCACATGAACGTGCTCCTGGCCGAGGCCGACGTCGACTACGAGCAGCTCTACGAGATGGAGGCCATCAACGACGATTTCCAGCATTGCGACGCCGTCGTAGTCATCGGTGCCAACGACGTGCTCAATCCCGCCGCCCGTCATGCTGAGGGCACTCCCATCTACGGCATGCCCGTGCTGAACGTCGACCAGGCTCCAGCCGTAGTCATCTGCAACTACGACCTGAAGCCTGGCTATGCTGGTGTCGAGAATCCTCTCTACTCCCGTTCTCAGGGAGTCTTCCTGGAGCTAGGCGACGCCAAGCAGACTCTGCAGCGCCTCATCGCCCAGCTCTCAGCAGAATAAGCCGCGTCAATAAGCTAAGGGGCGGCTACAATGCAGGGATAACACTCATACAAGATACTGTCGTGAGTGCCGTGAGGAAGGCCGTCAGCGCCGCTATCAGCGCCTCCGCCAGTCGGTTCTTCAGTCGTTCTTTCATTGTGTTTTCTCCTTTCTTGATTATAGGTCGCTTACGCTCAAAATTGAAGCAAAAATTTTAAGGAAAAATTAAATGAACCCGTCGGAATTTCGATTAATTTTCTTTTTAATTTTTGTTTTAATTTTGAGCG
>ONLL01000008.1 GCA_900318685.1 uncultured Prevotellaceae bacterium
CAACCATCCTGCCGTGATGCTCAAGGACATCCGCTTCGAGCTGACCAAGGATCTGCAGGGCAGCGGCATCACCGAAAGCGGCGACGACAGCGGTGGCGGCGGAGGCGATGACGAGCCGAGACCTTAGACCCACCCCCTGCCCCTCCCGAGGGGAGGGGGGATTGGAATGATCAAGCATCCATTATTATGCATGAAAAAAGCAGGAGGTAGGACATGTGGGCCTACTTCCTGCTGATTTTGTGGGGATGAAAAGGGGGTGAATGGCCTAGACCTTCTGGATGATCTTGCCGCCTTCCTCTATGGCCTGCATGTTGAGGGGGATGAGGGAGTGGTGACGCTCGGGGAGAGTCTTCCTGAGGGCTTTCTCCACACCGCCGGTACCTACTACGGGACAGACGTGAAGGAGTCCTCCCAGGACGATCATGTTGAATATCTTACCGTTCTTCATCTCGGCAGCCTTGTCCATGGCGTCGATCTTGTAGATCTCGATGTCGGTGCGCGTGGGAGGGTTGATGATGCCGTAGCTGTCGTAGATGAGTATGCCGCCGGGCTTGAGCTTGGGCTCGAACTTCTCGAGCGAGGGCTGGTTGAGCACGATGGCGATGTCGTACTTGCTGAGGATGGGCGAGGAGATGCGCTCGTCGCTGACGATGACGGTGACGTTGGCCGTGCCGCCGCGCTGCTCAGGGCCGTAGGCTGGCATCCAGGTCACTTCCTTGTCCTCCATCAGTCCGCTGTAGGCGAGTATCTTTCCCATCGAGAGGACGCCCTGTCCTCCGAATCCTGATATGATGATTTCTTTTTTCAGAGCCCCACCCCCAGCCCCTCCCGCGGAGGGGAGGGGAGTAGATACTCCTGCTGATTGGGGAGCCCCACCCCCAGCCCCTCCCGCGGAGGGGAGGGGAGTAGATACTCCTGCTGATTTGTTGTTTTCCATATTGTGAGCTTATTTTATTGGGATTAAACTATTTACTCCCCTCTCCCCCGCGAGAGGGGTCGGGGGTGAGGCTCGTTGTGTCTTTGAGGTCTCCTTTGGGATAGAAGGGGAACATGTTCTCCTTCATCCATTCGTTGGCCTTGGAGGGAGTGAGCTTCCAGCCGCTGTTGCAGGTGCTGACGAACTCTACGAGCGACGATCCCTTGCCGTCCATCGATGCCTGGAATGCCTTCTTCAGGGCTTTCTTGGCCTTGAGGATGCTGCCTACGGACTCCACCGACTGGCGCGTGACGTAGCAGGTGCCTTCGAGGCCTGCAGCGATGTCGGCCATCTTCAGGGGATAGCCATGCAGCTTCGGGTCGCGTCCGTAGGGGCAGGTGGAGGTCTTCTGTCCGATGAGGGTGGTGGGGGCCATCTGTCCGCCCGTCATGCCGTAGATGGCATTGTTGACGAAGATGATGACGATGTTCTCACCGCGGTTCAGGGCGTGGATGGTCTCGCAGGTGCCTATGCAGGCGAGGTCGCCGTCACCCTGATAGGTGAACACGAGGCGGTCGGGCCAGCAGCGCTTGATGCCTGTGGCGATGGCGGGTGCGCGTCCGTGGGCTGCTTCCTGCCAGTCGATGTCTATATAGTTATAAGCGAAGACGGCACAGCCTACCGGGCTGACTCCGACGGCTTTCTCTTCGAGTCCCATCTCTTCGATGACCTCAGCGATGAGCTTGTGCACCACGCCATGTGAGCATCCCGGGCAGTAGTGCATGTTGTTGTCATTGAGTAAAGAGGGTTTCTTATAAACCAGGTTCTCCACCGCTTTTATATTGTTTTCTTCCATAGCCTTACATTATTTTAGTTTTCAATGCTTCCACAATCTCCTCGGGATCGGGGACGATGCCTCCTAGGCGTCCGAACTGCTCGACAGGCACGGCTCCGTTGATGGCCAGACGCACGTCCTGCACCATCTGTCCGGCATTGATCTCTACGACGAGCACGCCCTTCTTGCCCTGTGCCAAGGCTGAGATCTCCTTCGTGGGGAAGGGCCACAGCGTGATGGGACGGAAGAGGCCCACCTTGATGCCCTCGGCACGAGCCAGCTCTACCGACTTCTCGGCAATGCGGGCTGCCGACCCGAAGGCTACGAATACATACTCGGCATCTTCACAATGCTGCATCTCGTAGCGCACCTCGTTCTCGCGTATCTCCTGGTACTTGCGCTGCAGGTGCAGGTTGCGCTGCTCCATGATCTCAGGCTTCAGCTCCAGCGAGGTGATGACGTTGCGCACACGGTCCTTGGTCTTACCCGTAGAGGCCCAGGGGCACTGCTCGATGACCTCTTCGTCAGTACGACGACGCTTGAAGGGAGGCAGCACCACCTTCTCCATCATCTGACCGATGACGCCATCGGAGAGAATCATGGCAGGATTGCGATACTTGAAAGCCAGCTCGAAAGCCAGGTCTACGAAGTCGGCCATCTCCTGCACGGAGGCAGGGGCAAGGACTATGGTCTGGTAGTCGCCGTTACCACCGCCACGGGTAGCCTGGAAGTAGTCGCCCTGCGAGGGCTGGATAGTGCCCAGGCCAGGACCGCCACGCTGCACGTTGACGATGAGTGCGGGCAGCTCGGCACCTGCCAGATAGGTGATGCCTTCCTGCATGAGCGCCACGCCGGGGCTCGACGATGATGTCATCGCCTTCTTGCCTGCGCCGGCAGCGCCATACACCATATAAATACTGGCCAGCTCGCTCTCTGCCTGCACCACCTGCATGCCGGTGGTCTCCCAGGGCTTCAGCTCTGCCAGCGTCTCGATCACTTCGCTCTGCGGGGTGATGGGATAGCCGAAGTATCCGTCCACTCCGCAACGGATGGCAGCGTGGGCGATGGCCTCGTTGCCTTTCATCAATACGACATCGTTTTCTGCTGCCATAGTTAATCCTCCATACGTTTACGATAAACAGTAATGCACCCGTCGGGACAGACGATGCCGCACGAGGCGCAGCCTACGCACTTCTCCATCCTGACAGCTTCCACATAGGGATAGCCGTGCACATTGACCTTTCCCGCCAGTGCGATGACATCCTGCGGGCATGCCTCCACACAGAGCACGCATCCCTTGCAGCGGGTTGTGTCAATCTCAATCAAGCCTTTCATTTTTGCCATAATATCTCACTTTAAAAGGGGTTCTTTCGTCATTTTAAGCTGCAAAGTTAGGAAAACTTTCCGGATTACCAAAATAAAAGCGGGAAAAATGTCAAGGAATAGAGAAAAAAGCGTACCTTTGCACTGAAAACAATCTAAGAGTATGAAGAAAGAAGAACTGAGAATAGTGTTTATGGGCACGCCCGACTTTGCCGTCGCCAGCCTCCGTGCCCTTGTGGAGAGCGGCTATCAGGTGGTGGCTGTAGTCACGCAGCCCGACAAGCCCGTGGGTCGTCACGGCTCTGTGCTTCAGGCGCCTGCCGTCAAGCAGTATGCGCTGTCGCAGGGCCTGCCCGTGCTTCAGCCGGAAAAGATGAAAGACCCTGATTTCATCGATCAGCTGCGCTCCTACGATGCCAATCTGCAAGTGGTCGTTGCCTTCAGGATGCTGCCTGAGGTGGTGTGGGCCATGCCGAAGTATGGCACGTTCAATGTGCATGCTGCCCTGCTGCCCGACTATCGCGGCGCTGCTCCCATCAACTGGGCTGTCATCAATGGCGAGCGTCGTACGGGTGTCACCACTTTCTTCCTCGATCAGCACATCGATACGGGCCGCATCATCCGCCAGGAGCCCTTCGACATTCCTGATGATGCCGACGTGGAGTATGTCTACGACGGACTGATGCAGCTGGGTGCCGACGTCTGCCTCAAGACCCTCGAAGATATTCTGAAAGCCGATGGCTATCCAGCCTCGCTGCCGCAGGACGAGAGCCTGGCACGTCATGCCGCACCTAAGCTCTTCAAGGACAACTGCCGCATCAGCTGGGATGCTCCCATGAGGCAGGTGTACAACCTCATCAGGGGACTCTCGCCACAACCAGGTGCCTGGACGATGATCCAGACTGCCGGCGCTGAGCCTGCGATGCTGAAGATTTACCAGGCCACGCCCACTGACAAGGCTGCCACGGCGCTGGCTCCAGGCACGATAGTACGCGACAAGAAGCACCTGTACATAGCCTGCTCAGACCATTTGCTGCAGGTCGACAGTCTGCAACTGGCAGGCAAGAAACGCATGGACGCGCTCTCGCTGATGAACGGGATGGCCGACATCGAAAATTATTCTGCTATATAATATAATAAATGTGTAGGCTGATGCGTTAAAGATATAGAATAACCCATTATGCCTATGAAGATATTTACCCTGGAAGAGACAACACCCAGTGAGAAGGTGTTGAAGTTGATCAAACAAATTGCCTACACTTATCGTGTGACAAACCGTCAGGCTTATTGCCTCAATTAGTTAAAAAACAAATACTATGGCAACATTAGTATCACCCTCACTCCTCGCGGCCGATTTCCTGCATCTCGACCGCGAGATTCAGATGATTAACCGAAGTGATGCCGACTGGCTTCACCTGGATGTGATGGACGGCATGTTCGTGCCCAACATCTCGTTCGGCTTCCCCGTGCTGGAGGCTGTGGCGAAGGTATGCCAGAAGCCGCTCGACGTGCACTTCATGATTGAGCGCCCTGAGCGCTATATCAAGCAGACTGCCAAGTTGGGTGCCATGATGATGAATGTGCACCAGGAGGCTTCGGTACATCTTCACCGCACCATTCAGGAAATACATGATGCCGGCATGAAGGCTGGCGTCACGCTGAATCCCTCGACTCCCGTCAGCACCCTTGAGGACATCATCGGCGATGTCGACATGGTGCTGCTCATGAGCGTGAATCCGGGTTTCGGCGGGCAGAAGTTCATCGAGAACACCATCAAGAAGGTGCAGCGTCTGCGCCGGCTCATCACAGAGAGTGGCAGCCAGGCCCTGATCGAGGTCGATGGCGGCGTGCAGGCAGAGACGGCACCCCGTCTCGTCGCAGCAGGTGTCGACGTGCTTGTCAGCGGCAGCTATGTCTTCAAGGCAGCCGAGCCCGAGGCTACTATCCGCGAGTTGAAATCACTTACCCCCTAATATAATAATGTTATGAGAAGAGTCATCCTTGTTGCCACAGGTCTGCTTTGCACATGTGTGGCCATATTCGCAGAGAAGTATACTGCCCCCATCGACCGTGTCACCATCTTCACCAATGGTGCACAGGTGGAACGTTCGAAGAGCGTGCAGCTGACCGTTGGCGAGCAGATCGTCACGTTTACAGGTCTCTCGCCGTATATCGACACGAAGAGCATGCAGGTACGAGGCAAGGGACATTTCACCGTTCTTGGCGTGTCTCATTCCACGGCTCATCCCGACTCTGCCCAGCTGGTACAGCGCCTGCGTAGTGCTGAGGAAGCAGTAGCTGCCGTCAACCGCCGTATCAAGCAGGTCAAGGACGAACAGGAGGTGCTGACAGCACAGCGTGAGCTGGTGAAGACCAACAGCTCCATTGCCGGGCGAACGGTAGCCACACCCCTTGCCAACATCAAGGAGCTCAACAATTACTATGCACAGGAAATCCTGGCACTCAAGAAGCGCAGTCAGGAACTGGATGAGCGCATGATTGAGCTCGACAAGGAACTCGAAAAAGCTGAGCATCAGCTCGACTCCATTGGCAAGCTGAAGATGCGCAACGTGACTGAGGTGCAGGTCAAGGTCAACGCCTCGCAGGCAGGCCGTGCCGATTTCAGCCTCGTCTATTATGTCAACAATGCAGGATGGTATCCTTCCTATGACATCCGGTCGAACAGCACCAAGCAGCCCCTGCAGCTCTCCTACAAGGCCAACATCTATCAGAACACGCGCGAGGAGTGGAAGAACGTGCCCGTCGTACTCTCGTCGGCCAATCCCAACAGGTCGAATGTTGCGCCAACGCTGCGCACCTACTGGCTCGACTTCGGACTGGCTCCTCCTCGCTACGACCTTGACAATGATGGCAATGGTGTCAACGGCACTGTGCTCGATCTGTCCGACGGCAGCCCCCTCATCGGCGCTACCGTTTCGGTGAAGGGCACTCATCTTGCCACCGTCACTGATGTCAACGGACACTATTCCATCACCATGCCACAAGGCTCCCGACAACTGACATTCTCGTTTATCGGCTATGAAAGTCAGACACGTACAGTCAGCCCGGGTTCAACGCTGAACATTCGCCTCGCACCAGACGAGACCAAACTCCAGGAGGTCGCCGTCGTGGGGTATGGCGCTAGCAAGCAAAAGCTGGCCAGGAGAGTCAACTCTGTGGAGGAAGCCCTTCAGGGAAGGGTTGCCGGACTGGATATGGTGGAGGAGGCCAGGGCCATGCCTGAAATCGACGTCATAGAGGTAGCCCAGCAAGAGGCTCAGTTCGGCTATGAGTTTGAGATACGCCAGCCGCTCACCATACCTGATGGCGGTAAGACCACGACTACTGAGATAGCCCGCCATGAACTGCCTGCCACCTATTATTATCGTGGCATTCCCAAGATTGAACGAGAGGCATTCCTCGTGGCCGATGCCACTGGTTGGCAGACGCTGAACCTGATGGAGGGCGAGGCCAATGTATATTTCGACAATGCCTTTGTGGGCAAGAGCATCCTCGATCCCACTATCGCTTCCGACACCCTGCATTTCTCGCTTGGTCGTGACCAGGGAATACGTCTGCAGCGCACCAAGGTGAACGAGAGCTCCACGCGTCGTTTCCTGGGCAGCAATCAGGAGCAGACTGTCACTTGGCGCATCACGGCTAGGAACAGTCGTCAGGAGGCTGTCAATCTCACAATCTTCGACCAGACGCCCATCTCACGTAACTCCAGCATCGATGTCACCGTGGAGGAGCTCAGCGGAGGCAAGCGTGATGCTGATACTGGCATCGTCACATGGCCACTGCAGTTGCAGCCTGGCGAGCAGCGTGACATCATCCTGCAGTACAAGATCAAGTACCCCAAGAGCAGAAGGCTTTCTATCGAGTAAGTGACACCACGAAGAAACTACTTAAAGCCGTTGGTACAGATCCAAGTATCTTTGTGCCACGGCTAAGTAGTTGTGATGGCGTTGGACGTAGGTGATGCTCTGACGCTTGAGCTCAGGCAGACGGTCTAAATGGAGGATCAGCTGCTCCAGTTGCTGGCAGACACTCTCGTAGCTAGGCTGCACATTGATGATGGGCCGCAGCTCGTGTTCACCTAGGATTTCGTAGTTCTCGGGTTCTCCACCGCCAATGACCACGATGCCTTTCGACATGGCCAGAAGGGCATTCATGGCAGGGGTGTAGCTGTAGAGCTGATCCATCATGGCATCACTCGTATCCATGAGGTGCTGATAGACGTTAAACGGCACGCCCTCTGCCTTGACGATCTCCAGCCGGTCAGGGTACTTCTCGCGGAGAGCCTCAGCAACCTGCAGCATGATGTCGGTACCTTTATAGGCGCTGCGTCCCTTGCTGATGCCTACGAAGAGCCGGAGCTTGTCGGTCACGGGAAGAGGTGTGGCATCGCCGGTATGTATGGGCAGCGGGATATAATGCAGCTTCTGGGGGAAGTATGGCTTATAACAGACTAGATCATCGTAGAGTCCGGCAATGATTGCGTCGCAATCGTTGGCAATGTACTTGTTGAGATGTTCTTTGTAGGTGCCCAGCCAGTCATGCTGCTCACGCTGTGCCGGCTCGTCGGTGCGCACCTTGTCGCCGATGTTGAAGTCGCTGTAGCGCATGGGTTTGTTATAGGTGCATTCGTTCACCCAGTAGTAGTCCATACCCATCGCACAGAGCAACATCTTCTTGTTCTGCCTGCGCAGCCTGCGATAGACGGGGAGGATGCGTTCGGCCTTAAGCTCGAGGAACATCGGGTTGATGAGCTGCACCACATCATAGTCGCGCCACTTGGGGAGCAGTGCATAAACCTTGGCGAGCAGGGCAATGCCACCCATCTTGCCTGTGCGCCGTGCAAGATCGACATCGCGCGGATAGTCTTTCCAGAAGTCACCATTGGAGGCTACGGTGACCTCATGTCCCAACGCACGCATGCCTTCAGCGAGGGTGTTGTGCACATTGCTGTATTCTCCCAGTAGCAGTATTCTCATCGCTCCTTGTTAAGCAGTGGCAGGGTCCGCATGAGCATAGTGATGCCTACGGAGGTCTTAGTCATGCGGCGGAACCATTTGTATTTATTTGTATAGTCGCGGTCGGGTAGGGGAAAGAGCCCCACCTTTCTCAGCTCCTCTAGTTTCCTGTCAAGATAATGACGGCTACGGGTGAGGATGATAATATTATAGATGTAGTCCATCGTGAGCTGGGCAATACGGCGCTGCATGGCTACTCGCTCTTCGGGCGGCAGCGTACTGCTCTTCTTCCGAAGGTTCATGATGACATCCCTGGCATCACTGAGTCGGGCGATGTGACTGCGCATATCGGCACGATTGATGGCCGACATGGGACGCTGGCGATAGAAGTATGCACGTGCATTGGTAGTGGTGACACTATCGGCACGAAGGATGAGCTGTGGCGTGAACTCCTCGTCCTCGCCATAGGCTACACCCGGGGTGAAACGCAGGCTGCCTAGGATGGCCTGACGGAAAAGATAACAGCACACCGAACCGTGAATGTTGGACTGGCGTAGCAGGGTGGCTCCTGGCAGCGGACCTTCATCCTTGAAATCGACTGTTGTAGTCTGTCCGTCTTCGCTGAAGTCAAACATCACCATGTCGCTATTGCTGTAGCGCATCATGTCGAGCACATGCTCATAGGGAGTGCGCAGCAGCACATCATCGGCATCGATGAATTGTATGTATTTGCCCTCAGCCATCTTTATTCCGGTATTACGTGCCACTGCGACGCCGCTGTTCTTCTGGCGGATATACACAATGTCATCAAGTTCCGTCAGTGCTGACAGCGGTGACAGCGTAGAGCCGTCATCAACAATGATGATCTCGCGCTCGAAAGACCTCAGCGAGAGTGCCCTGATGCTTTGAATACACTCCTTGAGCATCTGCAGGGGCACATCGTAGACAGGGATGATGAAGCTGACTAGTTTCTTATCTTGTTGATTCTGCATAGTCCTTTGATTCCTAAAATATTGACGAGTATAGCCTTGAGACGCTGCATAAAGGTGAGTCCCTTGGCGAAAGGATTCACCCTGCGCCGGGGCAGACGAGGTTGAAGGTCAGTCAGACGGCATACATCAAGCTGAATGTTCAATACGTGCATGTAGTAGCGGTCGTCCACCCACTTGGGGAACTGCTGAAGATGGGCTTCGAGCAGCATGTTAAGCTCTCTTCCTGTGGCTGTGGCGGTAATGCCCGCGTCATTGGCGCAATAATAGTACAGTCCCGCATCGGTGGTAACGACTGTATGCGCACGTGCCAGCAAAAGCGGCATCATGGCTACATCTTCAAAGACATAGTCGATGGGGAATCGCACCTCAGCGAACAGCTCACGACGGAACACCTTGTTCCAGACATAGCAGTGTTCATAGGCATGTCCCTTGAGCCAGTATGTCAGCATGTCTGTATACGTAGTGGGAGAAAAACTGACGAGGCACTGACGTTGTGAGCCGAAAAACCTGTAGAAAGGAAACTCCACGATATCGGCCTGATCCATGAGGGGTATGACATGTCGATAGGTATCGGTATCGAGGTAGTCGTCGCTATCCAGGAAAGTGACATAGCGTCCTTGGGCAGCATCTATGCCGGCATTTCGCGCCGAACTCAACCCGCCGTTTTTCTGATGGATGACATGTATGCGACTGTCGCGTGCCGCCCATTCATCGCAGAGGCGTGGACTATCGTCGGGTGAGCCGTCATCAACGAGTATGATTTCCCAGTCGTCGAACGTTTGTCGCACGACGCTCTCCACACATCGGTCCAGGGTGTGTTCCACTCCATAGACGGGAATAATGACCGAGAGTGTCATGACGGCCTCCTTCCCCACTTCATATAGAAGCGATTGACGACTGCCTTGAGATTCAGCCGGCGGTCGAGCTGCCTGATGCTGATGGTGACACCAACAATGCTGATAACCGTCATCAGACCATAGCGCAAGAACAAGTTATCGAGGAACGAGCATGCCAGACATGCTCCTGCCAGAAGTACCATCAGGAGCGTCAGACGTATAGCCTCCATGCTATGACGGAAACCATAGCGCCAGGGAATCAGGATGAGACACACGATTACATCAACTATTGATGTCACAAGTGCACCATAGCCTAGCCCGTTGAGCCCCAGGAAATAGTAGAACAGAGCCATGATGGTGAATGTCTTGGCACACCCCCACACTGACTCCACCCAGAAGATGTAGTTGGTGTCGCCCTTGGCATAAGCGATATAGTCCATGGGGAAACACAGGGCCTTGAATATGCCTGCCATACCCAGGAAGCGTACCATGCGCTCGGTAGCCAGGAACTCGCTGGTGAGCAGTGCACGGATGGCAAGTGGTGCAGAGAGGATGAGCAGCATGATAAGCGGTGAGAGAATGAGCACTAGAATCTCCGTCTGTTGGTTCACTAGGCGGAAGGCCTCTTCCTGGTCTGTTTTCATCAACTCTGACAGATGAGGGAAGAAATCGGCTGCCATCGCCGTGAAGAGCAGTCCAATGTATTGGGTGGTGATGACTCCTGCTGCCTGATAGAATCCCACATCCTCCACACATCCGTGGTTAGTGATGAACACTGTGAGTGCATAAGTGGTCAGCGTGCCCAGCAGCGAACCCATGGTCATCACAAATCCGAACTTAATGATGCCTCGCCCTCGCTGCCATACCGTACGCATCGAGATATGCTCGCGCTGCTCCTTGCGCCGCTTGTCACGATACGACATGATGCGGACGACGGCAAAGTAGATGGCATTGACAACAATCATAGCCGGCACGATGCCATCGATGCCCCAGATGTAATAGATGGGTATGCTCAGTAACAGTCCACAGAGAGGTGGCACAAGCGAACAGAACGCCAACTGCTTATAGCGGCGCATGCCTTGCATCACAGCTAACTCGCCCGTACCAAGGACGTTGAAGAACACGGCCACAGAGAGAAGCATGAAATACCGGGTGTAGCCATGAGTCTCGAATGACAATTGCGACAACAATGGTGACAAAGCCATCGTTGCTATCAGACCGATAATCGATGCTGTCAGCACCAGACGCCGGACGATGCGCACCGTGAATGACAGCACACGCTCGTCGTCCTCAGCATGAGCCTTAGAAATGTCTGGCACAGCAGCTACGTTCAATCCCAGCAATGAGAGTTGCTGTAGTCCGTTGGCAGCATTAGTGATGACAGAAGACATGCCCATGCCCCTGGAATGGAGGATGCTGGCGACAAGCTTTGCACGGATGATATTCACAAATACGGACAGCGCCTGTGCTCCGCCGAAAATGGCGGTGCTCGACATGATGCGGCGGTAGGTGCTGGCGTAGTTGTTCTCCATGCTTCAGTGTTTATATTTTGATGATATCGTAAGGACAGCCACTGCTTAATGCCGCCGCATAGGGGAATCCGCTTTTGTGCATACCAGGTGCAAGCAGCAGATAAGCATGGCGGGCATGGGCAATGGTGAAGAAGTCGAGGAATGTCTTTTCATAATAGGCATAGTCGTGGGGCACGTCGTTGCCAATGTGCGAGATATGGCCAGGCACCACATAGGCATTCTGCTCCTCTCGGGCTCGCTGCAGGAAAGTGACGCTGTCAGAGCAGACGACGAGCCGGCACTCTGGATGGCGCTTTTGTAGCAGGTTTAGCTGGTTCATACAGCAATCAAGCAACTGTTGCTGTTCCCGAACTTCGAGGGGCTGGCTGAACACTTCCTCGTTGAAATCGCCCAAAAGATTGCAGAATCGGGCTGATACTGTGATGTATTCTTGGCCAATACCATCTGCTATCTCGTTGAGATGCCGGCTTAGTCTGTCGCTGGGCTTGAACAGGGTGGCAAAGTTGCGGGCAAAGTCGCTGTCGTAGCAGCATGAGGCATTGGTATAGCAATGTACTTGCTTGTCGCGATAATGCAGAAGATTCTGATTGAGAAAAGCTCTTTGCTGCTTGTGTTCCTTGAAAGTATCTGTCTGGCTGTCGAGCACCAGCCTCTCCGTTGATGACGAATCAAATGAAAGTTCATCATCATCTATCCGCCAGTCATACCTGTTTGGCTGCAGGTAGTCGGTCAGTGGGAAAGGATGAGTGAAATGTAGCTTGAAAGACCGTCCCGTTTCCTGACATGCCTGATAGACACTCACTGCTCCACGCAGTCGGTCAACGAGTCCTCCACTGGAGGTGTTGCCACAGAACATGCTGACCACAACGGGTGATATCTGTCGGTCAGCTGAATGCTCATGGGAATAACTGGACGCAATCTGATTCCTGACCTTCTCTTCCTCTCTTTTCCGGATGATTGTCGAACGATAGTATTGAGGACAGAAGTGCTGAAGGACTTTTCTCCATAACAGTCGGGGCGAATACTTCAAGCAGAACAATGCAAATAGTAGTTTCTCATTGCATAGGTTCAGGAACTTTATCCTATCGGTACGAGAGAGAAGGGCAGGGTCGACTCTACGGAAAACCTTTCCCAGTAGTTCTTCTATCATTCCTTCGGCATCGGCTACCTGTTCGTGGTGACGGGCATAGCATGCCATCAGGCTGCGCCATACATGCAAAAGACGCAGATTTGCCAGGCGATACTCTTCGCTGTCATGACCAAATTCCCCTTCTACCACATCGGCTAACTGGAGAGCTGTGATCAACCATACATGAAAGAAACGGGAGGTGACACTATTGGTGAGCGACGAAGGATAATTCTGATAGTAATACTTTGCCTTAGCGAACGCAACACGCTCTGCATGAATCTGATATAGACGCTCATCAACCTCGTCGGCTGTCGAAGGAAGAGGTTCGTTAGTCCTGGGATAGCTCATATTGATCCAGGCTTTGCGACGATAGAGCCCGCCATTGCAGCCTATCTTCCACTCAGGCATGGTATGCTTCACCAAGTCACGCCCACGATATACAAGCGACGTGTCGAAACCCTCTATCGGCAGCCGTTGTGTTACCTTACCTGTGGTGGTATCGACAAAGAGCATTTCCGGATATACGATGTCGGCATCTGTCTCCATCATCCTGGAGAACATTGTTTCCAGATAGTCGTCAGCAAGGCTGTCGTCAATATCCAAAGGAAGAATCAGAGATCCCCTCGACATGCTGACGGCACGATCGCGGGGATACTTGGCAGAACCACTGTTAACCTGTGATGCATAGATGATGCGGGCATCACTGTTGGCAAGTTCCTGCAGCAGTGAATCGCTGGCATCAGTAGAGCCGTCGTTAACCACCGACCACTCCCAGTTGTTGTAGGTCTGCCTGCAGAGGCATTCGTATGTTTTCCTGATGAATCGCTCGCCGTTGTATACGGGTGTCACGACTGAAATCAGTATATTAGCATTCATCGGTATATCCATCTTATATTTATAACGTCGAAAGCCGCTATTTATTTTATTAAATACAAAAAACAAAATGCAAATTATTTGCATTTTTGCGCACTTATTTGTACCTTTGCAGCATGATAGTATTTCCTCAAGCAAAAATCAACCTCGGATTGAACGTTGTAGAGCGACGTCCTGACGGTTATCATAACCTGGAGACCGTATTTTGTGAAGTGCCTTTACATGACGCATTGGAAGTGTTGCCGATGGATGACAGGTTCCCTTCAGCGGCAGACTGCGACTTGAAGGTTACAGGTATATGCATCGAAGGTGACGAGCGTAACAACCTGGTAGTGAGAGCCTATAACATGTTGAAGGCAGAACATCCCGAACTGCCTCGAGTGCATGTTCATCTTTATAAAGATATCCCCTCACAAGCAGGCATGGGTGGAGGCTCAAGCGATGGTGCTGCCATGCTGAAACTATTGAACACTTTGTTCAACTTGGGCTATACCCGTGAAGAACTTATTAGTAAGGCTGCACGCCTGGGGGCTGACTGCCCGTTTTTCATCCTGGGAGGCGCTGCCTATGGTGAAGGCATCGGAGAGTTGCTACAACCGGTGTCACTCCACCTCAATGGATGGTATCTGGGAGTGGTGCGGCCGCCGATACCTGTCTCTACCAAAGAGGCCTTTGCGCTGGTCACTCCGTGTAGGCCTGCCCTTTGCTGTAGAGCAGTGGTGAATGATGATGTGGAAACGTGGCGTGACAAGCTTACCAACGACTTTGAGAAGAGCGTCTTTGCCCAGTACCCTGAGATAGGAGCCATAAAAGAGAGGCTGTACTCTCTTGGCGCCATGTATAGCTCGATGAGCGGCAGTGGCAGCGCTGTCTTTGGATTATTTCGTCAGCCAGTAGAATTGACGCCTCATTTTCCGCATATGTTTGTCAAGATGGTTCGTTTATAGTGCATTTTTTCCGCTTAATTTTTGTCCGGATACCATTTTTTTACTATCTTTGCACCGAATAAGTAACTCATTTAAATATTTATCCGTATGAAAAGAATGATGATGATGGGAGCTGTGCTGGCAATGTCGCTGGTAATGGCTCAGGGCATGAAAGCCCAGACGGTGGTAACTGAGCAGGATGCTCAGGGCATGACCGCCAAAGAACTGAAGAAGGCTCAGAAGGCTAAGGCCAAGGAAGAGAAGACCATCAAGCTGGCCGAGAAAGCCAAGCTGGATGTAGCTAAAGCAGAGCAGAAACTGGAAAAGGCTCGTGCGAAAGCTGAGAAAGCCAACGATGCTATGGAGAAAGCGTCAAAGGACCTAGAGAAAGCTCGCAAGAAGGCCGAAGACTTGCAGAAAGAGGTCGAGAAAATTATGAATAACGCATTCTAATCGTTATCAACAACAAAAAAATACGCAGGGTGGGATAATCCTAAACCCTGCGTATTTTTGTTGCATTCAGCTGATTTATTCACTCACAGTGACCTTCAATGGCTGTCGGATTGAACGGAGGCTCCAGTCAATGCGCTGCTGCCATTCTGACATCGTGCGAATATCATTCTTAGACCATGCTGAACCGAAATAGTAAGTGAAGCGCTCGCCTCGATAGCCATCGAGAACACCTACGGCATGACCTTCATTACCATTGGAAGGCTGCTGGAAGAGTAGTTTGCGAGTGCTTATAGAACCTTCGGGATAGAGTGTGGCAACGAAAAGCTGGCAGTTGTTGACGCGAGGATTGTCAGTAGGATCGGCATATGCCACGAAGTCTTTACCAAGTACGACTCCTTCCTTGTTCTCTGAGTGGATGACCACGCCCGAGGCAAGAGGAGCAGGTTGCTTCATACCTGTATACCAAACGGTAATGCGATTGAAATTGCTGCCTTTGTCAAGGGAGATGAGTCGATGCTCAGTAATGCTGTCGCCCTGAAATGCTGTCTTGTGATAGTTAAGGAGTACGGTGGTACGAAGCGGACCATTATCGAGCACCTCATAGTTGGCAAAGCAATAGGGGTAGACCAGTTCGTCGCCATTCATCAATGCAGGTGTGCCGCAACCAAGCGTAGCTCCCACTTTATAAAGGTCCATGCCACGCCCGTGGTCGTGATGATAAGAATAGACACGATAGAGTGAATCACCACGTTGGCGGTTCTGACTACGTTGCTTTTCAATAATAGGCATCATGACAACATCCTCAATCCAGTATCGCTGTTCCACGACCAGCTCTGGAGTATTCTTCGACCATACATCGGTGCCATAGCTACGCTCGCCTGTACGTTGGAGAGCCGGGCCGTAGACGCGATAGGCTCCACGATCGTTCTCCCAGGCATAGTCATCTTTGCGCTCAGGATAGATGCGGCCATAACAGACTGTCTTGAACACTTGAGGTGTACCCTTTCGGAGGGTGAGCACCAACTTTGAGTGAGGGTTAACACCTGCGTCGATAAGCACTTTTTCATCATAGGTGAGCTGATAGGGCAACTCCAGTCCTGCGGGATCATACACCACAAACTGCCTACCACCGTGTATGCCCAGACGGGCATAGACCTCACCAGCATCGAGTTCGACAACCTGCTGACGGAACTCATCACTCTCGTTGCTGATAGTGACGTTGATCCTTGACGTGCTGCCACCTACTGAACCATCCTCGTAGCGCTGATGTTCGCAGGCTGCCAGCAGGAATGCTCCCACACCGAAGTTAGCCTCATTCTTCTCCGAGAGCTGCTGCCCGGGAATGGCGCGCTCGCCAATAGGTTGCACGAATCCCACGGCACCACTTTCCTGCAAGGCTTTCTCCGTGAGGTACTTCCATGCCCGCTCAATAACAGGCTCGTACTGTTCACGTGAAAGAATGCCGTGATTCACACCCCAAAGCATTCCGTAGGTGAAGAAAGCCGTACCAGAGGTTTCGGGCCCCTCAGCATGGTCTTTGTCAAGCATGGAGCGCGTCCAGTATCCTTCAGGCTGCTGGCACTTTGCAACAGCCTCTGCCAGTTGCTTATAACGCTGTTCGAAGAAAGGCCGGTTCTGATAGTCTGCAGGCATATCGCTGAGGACCTTGGCAAGTCCAGCCAGCACCCATCCGTCGCCACGTGCCCAGAAATCCTTTCCTCCGTTGCGTGTCTTGGCTTTAGGATAGATGTACTTGGCATCACGGTAATAGAGATGTTCTTCATTGTCGAACATCAGATCATCGGCCCACTTGTAGTTGGCATAGAGCTTATCCAAGTATTTCACTTCACCTGTAGCTTTGTAGAGCTTAGTCATGACTGGCATCACCATATAGAGCGCATCAGCCCACCACCAGAAGTCGTTCTGTGGCTGGCGTACTTCATAGTCCATCACCTCGATGGCACGGGCAATTTTGAAGGGGTCAGGATTCATCTCGTACATGTCGAGATAGGTCTGGAAGCAGATCTGCCAGTCGCCGAAGAGAGCATAATCGTGACCCTCGCCATAGTTCTTGTACTTCCACTTGGAAGGGTCTTTCTCCTGGGCACCCATCCATTTATTGTGGCGGGCCCACTCATCGCTGTATGCCAGCCAACGGGCTTGACCCAGCAGGCGGTAGGCCTCCATGTTACCAGTATGATAGGCAGCTTCATCCCAGAAAGAGCGTACCTTCGGCGAATGGTTTTCCTGCCAATAGTCATTGACTTTAGTGATGATTTCAATAGTAGAAAGAGATCGAGGCTCAGGACGTTTCTTTCGTGAGCGGGCCTCGGCTGCTGACGAGATAATCAACAGCGAAAGGATTAACAAGGTTGTTCGTCTCATAGGTAGTATAGATTTGTTGTTTACTTGAGGTGGCTATCAAAAAAGTTCATGCACTGACGGAAGAGATGGTTGCGAGTGTTTCCTCCGTAGATGCTGTGATTGCGGTTCGTATAGACGAGTTGCGAGAAATCCTTGTCAGCCTGAACGAGTGCATCGACATATTCTGCCGTATTCTGATAGTGTACGTTGTCGTCAGCCAAACCATGACAGATGAGTAATGCTCCATGAAGCTGGGGCGCACGCGCAATAGGCGTTACCTCGTCATAGCCTGAAGCATTCTCCTGAGGTGTACGCATAAACCGCTCGGTATAGACGGTATCGTAGTAGCGCCAACAGGTAGGCGGGGCAATGGCGATGCCGCAGCAGAAGACGGGACGTCCCTCCGACATCGACATCAGCGTGTTCCAACCTCCATAGCTCCATCCCCAGATGGCGATGTGATCCTTGTCAACATAGCTCTGCTGTCCTAACCACAGGGCAGCTTCCACTTGGTCGCGTGCCTCCAGTTCACCCAGACGCAGATAGGTGCACTTCTCAAATTCAGCACCACGTCCTCCTGTACCACGATTGTCGAAACACACGGCAATATAACCCTGCTGAGCCAAGTACTGCTCGAGGATAGCTCCCTGTCCGCTCATGCCGAGTCCCCATGCATTCTTTACCTGTTGGTTGCCAGGACCTCCGTACTGGTACATCACTACTGGGTAACGCTTTGACGGGTCGAAACCGACAGGCTTGACAATCCAGCCGAAGAGCCTTACGCCTTCGCTCGTAGTAAAGGCAACAACTTCTTTCTTACCCATGTCGTAGGAGGCATACTTTGCCGCCAGCTCCTTATTGTCAACGAGCGTGGCGAGTTTCTTTCCCTGCGTGTTACGAAGGGTTATCTGTGTAGGAGTGTCCATGTTGCTCCAGGTGCAAAGGAAACTCTTGAAATCGCTTGAGAAGATAGCCGACGACCATCCTCCCTCAGTTGTGAGACAGTCGGTCTTGCCGTTCTTGTGGTTCACGAATATCTGCTGCTCAGTAGGGCCGATGTTGAGGGCAGCGAAGAAGATATCGCCAGTAGCCTCATCGTAGCCGTAGACATCAGTCACGATGGTGTGGAGGTCTTTTTCACCGCCTCCAAACCGCTGACCCTGAGGCAGGTCACCCACCTTGCGCAGCTGCTGTCCGTTGAGGTTGTAGAGATAGATATGGTTGAAGCCGTCACGCTCGCTTGTGAGCAGGATGTTGTTCTTAGTTATCTTCACATGAGCGAAGACATTTTCATTAATGTATTTGTCAACCTTGTCCTCAATAATCTGCTGACAAACGGTAGTCAGCGGGTTGGCCATGAATACGCGCAGGCAGTCCTGATGACGGTTCAATGTGAATACGGCCACCTTCGTGGGGTCGCTGGTAGGCAGGATGCGGGGTATATATCCGTCAGCATCGAGTGGCAGCTTCATCTCGCGTGTCTGGTGGCTCTTTATGTCGTAGCTCAGCAACTTGACGCTTGCATTCTGCTGGCCGGCCTTAGGGTATTTATAGGTGTAGAAACCTGGATACTCCAAGTTCTCGTCATGCTTGGGGAAGGAAGCGCGGAACATCTGCATGGAGTATTCCTTCACCTGGCTTTCGTCGTAGCGTACCCAGACAATCTGTTTCGAATCAGCCGAGAACACCATAGCCGAGTTAAACGAGAATTCCTCCTCGTTCACCCAGTCAGGCAGACCATTGATTACCTCATTGCGCTTACCGTCTTTCGTCACCTGACTCTCGGCATTGTTGTAGAGTAGCTTCACCAAGTAGATGTTGTTGTCGCGGACGAAAGCCACCTGTAAGCCGTCAGGACTCCAGACAGGAGTCTGCTGAGGACCACCATCGCTCAGAGGCTCAAGCTTGTTGTTCGCTATTGTATAAATATAATAGGTGGCCGTGAAAGAGTGGCGATAGATACGATTGGTCTTCGTCTGAATAAGGATACGCTTGGCATCAGGACTCATGACGTAACCCTGCACACGATCGATGCTGGCCCCACGGGCAGTTGCGGCATCGAAGAGTACCTCCGTCTGCTTGCCCGTTTTGAACGAATACTTAACGATCTGCTTACCATCGGACGAAATCTGGGCGTAGCTCTCACCATCGCTAAGGGGTACGACGGCCGATATAGACTCGCCGGCGAACTGACCGCTGGTGATATCTTTCAATGTTAGCTTCTGACCTGCCACAGCCTGCGAGAATGCGACAAGCAATGTGGCAGCAAAAATGACCAGTCTTTTCATAGTTGTCAATTGTCTTTGTCTATCAGTCCAGCCTTGTCCCATTCATCTATCAGCTTTACGACATCCAGACGAGCCGTTTGCTCGTCGACCTCGTATTCGGCTGTTAGAAAAGATGTTAATGTATCAACATCAAAGTCTTTCTCCTGAATGTTTTTCCAGAGGAAAGCAGCACTTTCATTGAGGTTGATAATACGACTGAAGTCGATGTTGTCGAGTCCTTCAGCTACGATGATATTTTCTCCACAGACCGTGCGGAGATTGAATCCTTTCTTAGTCTTCATGATGCAGATGTTTTTTTAGTGATTGCGGAATGTGTGGATGGAGGGCAAAGAGCAGGTAGCGGCGGATAGGGTAGAGGCGTGTCCAAAACCATGAGTAGAGTCGCCACTTGCGCCCCGTAGTCAGGTCGGGTGTTGTTCGCCCCTTGCGCAGGAAACCTACAGCCTTGGCACGTATATCTGATGCCAGGCAATGCTCGTCGCCCAGGTTGCCGTCGCCCCTCAAGGTAATCTTGTCGCCGTCGATGTTCACGATGCGATGAAGCACGAAATGCTTGGGTGACACTTCAGCCAGCACGGCATCGCCTTTCAGGCAAGGCCCTTTGGGCAGGGCCAGGACAGCTTTGTCGCGTTCGTTCTTGAGGAATGGGCGCATGCTGTTGCCTCTGAGGTTGATGACGGCAGTCTTGTCAGGAACCTGCTTCAGTTCTTCCAGCACAAATGGAATGAACACGTCATTAGGGAAATACATTACTTTATCCATGATGAACGAGCGTTTGGTATGACAGGCGTGCAGCCTCCTCGTCGGGCAGACAATGAAGGGTATAGACGGGTATGGTTTCGATGATGCGTGTGAT
The DNA here is from genome assembly GCA_900318685.1 of uncultured Prevotellaceae bacterium. Classification (GTDB taxonomy): domain Bacteria; phylum Bacteroidota; class Bacteroidia; order Bacteroidales; family Bacteroidaceae; genus Prevotella. The sequence goes on from ONLL01000008.1 coordinate 20,300, forward strand.
GGCATCACAGAGATTGCGATAAATAATGGTGTCCCACTTCATGCTGGAGCAGGCAGGCAGGAGCGAGGCAAAAGCCGGGACAGGCTTGAGGCGTTCGATGCTATTGGCGGGTGCCCGCTCAATCCGTGTGACAGCAGCGAGTCGAGCCCTTCGATTGCGATAGCAAGGCGTCTTCCCGCTCCAAGGAGAGCCATAGATATAGGTCGTGCCATCGATGATACGCAGGATGGGGTTATCGTCATTGAGTAATTCGACGTCTTCAATATGGCGCAACCATAATGAAGTGTGAGTGCTCTTGCCTGTGCCGCTATTAGCTATGAAGGGGAAACCCAAAGGCTCATCACCGTCGGCAGGGTGGGGGATCATCGTGGCAGATGCATGAATGAGCAATGTCTGATGGTATGATCCTGCGAAGGCATAGACCAGCATAAGCGCATTATTCAATCCGAAGGAACGCATGGTCCATTCTCCATGAAGGGCACATTGGCAATGTGAGAATCGGCTGTCAGCGATAAGCAGGCAACAGTCGTTACCCATGATGTCGCGAATGATGTATTGATAGCCTCCGTCAGGCAATTGATAGACGATTGTATCGCCATTGCCTGTGTCGAATTTCCGCACAAGCTTACGATGAGGAGCAGGCTTTAGCTGGTCATCGACTACGAGTGTAAAGAGCAACTCTTCATCTTGGCAAGGATCAGCGACAAAGTTCTGAAACGAGGGCAAGAGATGCATAGAATTGACCATTTCATCGCAAAAGACGATGCAAATGCGATGACCTGCTATGCTGAAGTATCGGCCACAACTGCTTTCCACGTTCCACCTCCCTTATTCTGTAGGACTTTCTACAGGTGCCGCTAATGCTTTAGCAGCCTCTTCTTGAGCCACATATTCCGAAAGGTCAATCGTAGTGAAGTGGAATTGCTGTGGATCGATATGGCGCACATCGAAATGCTGCAAGCCATCCTTTGATTGCGTATAGAGGCGCATGATCTTCTGGAACTTCTTCTCCAGCTTGGCACGTTTCTGACTGTAAAACACAATGCAAGTGCGATGCGGCATCTGCTGTTTCTGGTTGAGGTACTCACGCAACTGAGATGAATACGAGTCGCGCTCTTGCAGGAAATCGTTCTTCGATTCAATCCACACGCTGTCCAATTCTTGGATAGCAGTGAAATGAACGATGGTGTCAGTAAACGATGCAGCGAGGCCAAACATATACATGTGCGGCACGGGCTGCTTGCGAGCGTTGGCTGTCGTCAGGCATGCACCTGTCATGAGTATGCAGATGATTGCTACTAAGTATTTCTTCATTGTCCTAGATATGCTTTCAAAATATTATGTCTGTTGTTAGAGCGAAGACGGCGCAGGGCCTTCTCCTTGATCTGGCGAACTCGCTCGCGGGTGAGTCCGAACTTCATGCCGATCTCGTCGAGGGTCATCTCGGGCTCACCTATGCCGAAATATGCTTTGACGATGTTGCGCTCACGCTCGTTCAGCGTCTGCAGGGCCTGGGCCACCTCAGCCGCTAGCGATTCAGCCACCAATTTGCGGTCGGCCATAGGAGCGTTGTCATTGACGAGCACGTCGAGCAGCGAACTCTCGTCGTCGCCGCCAAAAGGAGCATCCACAGAGACGTGGCGCGTATTGGCACTCATCGCCTCGTCGATCTTCTCCAGAGGCAGGTCGACATCTTCCGATAATTCCTCTACCGAGGGCCGGCGCTCGTTCTCCTGTTCAAACTTGCTCATCGCGCGATTGATCTTGTTCTGCCATCCCACCTGGTTGAGGGGCAGGCGCACGACACGGCTTTGATCGGCGATGGCCTGGAGGATGCTTTGGCGAATCCACCAGACGGCATAGGATATGAACTTGAATCCTCGCGTCTCGTCAAATTTCTCTGCGGCCTTGATCAGGCCCATATTACCCTCATTGATGAGGTCGGGCAGGGAGAGTCCCTGGTTCTGGTATTGCTTTGCGACTGAGACGACGAAGCGAAGGTTGGCACGAGTGAGCCGCTCCAGCGCCTTGCGGTCGCCCTTCTTGATGCGTTGGGCCAGCTCTACCTCCTCCTCAGCACCGATGAGTTCTTCCTTTCCTATTTCTTGTAGATACTTGTCGAGAGCTTCACTCTCCCGATTCGTAATCGACTTGTTAATCTTGAGTTGTCTCATGATGGTACCAGTATTAAGTCTTTCCGTGCAAAGGTAATAATTTTATTGAACAAAAAACATTGAACGTTGAACATTTTGCTGCGCCTTGTTATTTTTTAACACTTCGCGCCGCTGTTCAACGTTCAATGCCTGTGTTCTATCGGTTCTGTTCAGGGCTTATTCACTCAGTTGAACCACGAAGTATCCTTTCTTTCCAGTAGGATAGATACCCTTGATGATGAGTACGGGCTCCTTGGAAGTGCTCACCTCCTTGACCAGCTTCTGAAGGTCGTCGACGGTGGTGATGATCTCGTCATTCACCTGGCGGATAATGAAGCCTCTGGGGATGCCGGCATCCTTCATCTTGCCATTGTTCACCTTGATTACCTCCAGGCCATACTGGATATCCAGCTGTTGCTTCTGCTGCTGGGTGATCTCACGGAAGTCAGCTCCCAGCACGTCCAGATCCTGATTCTTCACGACCTGGGTATTGCCCTGCTCATTGCGCAGCGTGACGGTCTTGGTCTGCTTCTTCTTATTGTGCAGGAAAGTCAGGGTCACCTTGTCGCCAGGACGCTTCTGGGCGATGATGCCTGAGAGGTCGCCAAACTTCGTGACTTTCTGACCATCGACCTCGATGATGACGTCGCCCTTCTCAAGTCCGGCCTCTTCGGCAGCACTTTCTTCCACGACCTTATCAACGTAGATGCCTTCCATCGTACCCAGGTCGACTTCCTTGCCTTCCTCCTTCTGGGAATCGACAAAGTTCTTCACGTCGCCACCCTGAATGCCGATCATGGCGCGCTGAACGGTGCCGTACTGCTTGATGTCGCTCACGACCTTGTTCATCATGGTTGTAGGAATGGCGAATCCGTAGCCGATGTTCGAACCTGTCTGAGAATACAGCATAGCATTGATGCCGATGAGCTGACCTGCAGTATTCACCAGAGCACCACCTGAGTTACCTTGGTTGATGGCTGCATCGGTCTGGATGAAGCTCTCCACGCCATTAGCTCCCAGCGTGCGGGCCTTGGCAGAGATAATACCTGCGGTGACGGTATTGTTCAAGCCGAGAGGATTGCCGATGGCCAGCACCCACTCGCCGACCTTCACATTGTCGGAATTGGCAATCTCGATGGCAGGCAGGTTACGCCCGTCAATCTTGATAAGTGCCAAGTCGGTGGTCTTGTCAGCACCGATGATGCGTGCCGAATATTCCTTATTGTCTGCCAAAGTGACAGTCAGCTCGTCAGCGCCGTCCACCACGTGGTTGTTTGTCACGATATATCCGTCCTGCGAAATGATCACTCCGCTGCCGGTAGCCGTGCGCTTAGGAGTCTGCACCTGACGTTTCTGGGTGCCGCCCTGACCACGCTGGCCACGACCGAAGAATCCGCCGAAAGGATCGTTGAAGAAGTCCTCGAAGGGATCGCTCTGTACTTCTACTGTCTGGATCTTCGAATTCTGTACATATTTGATATGCACGACTGAAGGGAGTGCCTTGTCGGCTGCAGCTGTAAGATCAACGGGCTGAACGGCAGGTGTGGCCTGCGACTCAAGCATGTTCAGCGAGTTGATGTTAGACGACTGTGGCTGCGTGGCAGCATGTGAGTTGGAGAACGCAGCAATGGCAAACACGATGGCAGCGAGACTGGTGCCAGGAACCAAATAGTTCAAAATCTTTTTCATGTTCATATTCTTATTTGTTAATATCCGTTGTTCTACTATTGAACTCAGGTGCAAATATAGGGGCAAAAAACGAGAAACTGACAAAATGTCCGTTTCTTTTCCGTCATTTTAACACTTTTGTCAGGGACTTTAAACTCTGTTTGCGAGTGTGGCAGAGAATTTTGCATTCGTTTAACTCCTTAATTTAATAAAAAATTAGCAATAGAATGCTTTGCACTTTCGCCTTTTTTCTGTACCTTTGCAGCCCGAAAGCACTGCTCCGGTCTGCCGCTGGCCTTTCTGAAAGGAGAGACGAGAGGAAAGTCCGGGCAGCACAGGGCACTCCACTTCTGAAAGTAGAAGCAGTTGGCGACAGCTGGTCAGGGAAGAAGAGAATGACCGCCGTGCTTACACACGGTAAGGGTGAGAAGGTGGTGTAAGAGACCACCAGCCGACGGGTGATCGTCGGGCTGTTCCCGCTGGAGGCTGCAAGTTCATGTATACCATCGACACCAAGGGTGGCCCGTCCGATATTGCTATGCAATTTCGATGGAGGGTAGAACGCTAGAGGCGCATGGTGACGTGCGCAGTAGATAAATGGCAGACGCTGACAGCAATGTCAGAACAGAACCCGGCTTATAGGGGCAGTGCTTTCGTTTTTTCCTCTCCTAGTTATCCTAGTCCTCCTAGTCCTCCTAGATATCCTAGTCCTCCTAGTTATCCTAGAGCCCCTAGTCCTCCTAGTCGGCTGATTCGAACTCTTCGAGGAAGCGTGTGTCGTTCTCAGAGAAGAGACGCAAGTCGTTGACTCGGTACTTGAGGTTGGTGATGCGCTCCACTCCCATACCGAATGCATATCCGCTATAGATCTTGCTGTCGATGCCACATTGCTCGAGCACGTTGGGATCAACCATTCCGCATCCCAGGATCTCAACCCATCCTGTATGCTTGCAGAAGCCACAACCCTTACCGCCGCAGATGAAGCACGAGATATCCATCTCGGCACTAGGCTCTGTGAAGGGGAAGTAAGAGGGGCGCAAGCGTATCTTGGTGTCGGCTCCAAACATCTCGCGAGCGAACGACAGCAGCACTTGTTTCAGGTCGGTAAAGGAGACGTTCTTGTCAATATACAGACCTTCTACCTGATGGAAGAAGCAGTGGGCACGTGCCGTGATGGCTTCATTGCGATATACGCGTCCTGGGCAGATGACACGAATGGGCGCCGTCAGCTTACCGTCTTCTGTATGCATGTTTTCCATTACGCGAGCCTGAACGCTGGATGTATGCGAACGAAGCAGGATGTTCTTGGTCACGTCATTGGGATGCTGACTGACGAAGAATGTGTCCTGCATATCGCGAGCGGGATGATCGGCAGCGAAGTTCATCTTGGTGAACACGTGGAGGTCGTCTTCCACCTCAGGACCGTCGGCCAGCACGAAGCCCATACGCGAAAAGATGTCAATGATTTCATTGGTGACGATAGTCAGAGGATGGCGGGTACCCAGACGAATGGGGTAGGGGGTGCGCGTAAGATCGATGGAATCGTCGGTTTCCTCCTGTGTCTGGCAGCTCTCACGCAGCTGATTGATGCGCTCCTGGGCCATCTGCTTCAACTGGTTGATCTTCATGCCGACCTCTTTCTTCTGCTCTGCAGCCACATTGCGGAAGTCGTTCATCAGGGCTGTGATTTCGCCCTTCTTGCTGAGATATTTCAGGCGCAATTGTTCAACATCTTCTGCATTCTTTGCTGTGAGAGTCTCCACTTCTTTGAGAAGTTCATTAATCTTGTCGAGTATCATAACTTTCTGAATATTATTTCTTTGCTAAGTGATAATTATAGTATTCCTTGTCGCCAGTCACATCCTTGATGATGCTGAGGAAAGGAGGTTGTTTCAGCGGTTCGTCGGCAGCAATGCCCTTGGTCTCGAGGATAACCAGTCCCTGAAGACGGTCGAGATATGTGTCGAGCTCGAAGTACTGGCCTTTCCAGATGAAACTGCGGCGAACTTTATGAATCGTATGACGGCTGTCATCAGCCAACGAAAGCATCATTTCATAGAGGCTCTGGTTGATCTGGCGTTCTGTAACCAGTTCCTCGTTTTCAGCCGTTTTCTTCTTCGTAGTATGTACATAAACCTCTTTGCGGCCCCAGCTGCGCTTACGCAAACGTACTTCTGCATCGGGCTCGCCCTGCAGGTAGGTCTGGGTGATCTCGCTTTCAATGCAGTCATCGGGTAGGGGACCTGTCACCTCAACGATGTACTTGCGCTCCTCCTCAATGGGTTGTGGCAGAGCCAGCACATTGCTGATTTCCTTGATCACACGCCTCATCTTTGTCTCGAAATCATCGTGATTGTTGATGACACGCAGATGTGGGTGGCCCGTCCAGGCATGAATGACTTTCTTGTCGAGCAGGCGTGCTATACGCAGGCCTTCCTCGTTCATCTGCTCATAGCGCTGGGCATTATTGGCTGTCGTATAGTATTGTTCAGCGCCATCAGCAGCCGACACCAAGTGTAGCACGGCATCGTAACGCTCACGCAACTGAGGAGTTGCTGTGCCAACAGCCCGTGTGATATCCTCCCACATCTCAGGAGCCATATAAGCTGAGATATCCAGCGCTCCGCGATCACAGACGATGATACACGGCTTCTGACATTGTTCAGCCATACGCAGGAACTTGTCCTCCAGAGCCAGCTGAATCTCAAGCGTGGCTTTCTCGCCCTCGTAGAAGAATGCCTCGTTCTTCGTCAGGTAGTTCATACCTGCCTGGGTAAAGAGCGTGGGCACTTCAGGGATGGTGAATACCTTGAATCCAAGGCTGGAGAAATGCTCGATGACGCGCACCAATGCTGTGGTCTTACCAGCGCACGGGCCGCCTGTGAGTACGATTTTCTTGATGTCGTTCATTGCTCTATTTCGTTTTCACGTGCAAAAGTACTGATTTTTTTTCAAATACACAAATATCCTCGAATCTTTTCTACTTTATGATTGATAAATGGGGACCGTGCCGTCAGTATCAAGATAGGCCTTCTTGTGAGTACTAATGGCGCTAACTGTAATGCAAGGTATGAGACTTTGGTAATGAAAGGCTATGACTTGATAAAGTAAAACAAGTTGTTTTACCTTCGAAAGTGGCCGACTTTGGTATGCAAAACCTATGACTTTGAAAGGTAAAACAACTTGTTTTACTTTAACGGGAGGCTGACTAGCGTCTACAAAGTAAGTTACTTTGCATACGAACGACAGCCTCCAGGTGATGGCTCCACAGTCTCTTTGTATAGCAAGGACGGCATCCCATATTAACAAGGAGGCATTTGATGCGTTTCTTTTGACGAGAATCGGCATTATGATAAATAGATAATATCGAAGTAAGAGGACAGAGAAAAACTCTCTGCCCTCTTTATAGATAATACGAATAATAGATAATTCAATATTCAAAACTGCTTGGTAGTGTTTAGAACGCTATCCTAAGTGCATAGTCTCAATTAATCGTTTAGAACGTATAGGTTGCAGTCAAAAGCAACTGATGACGCTTGTTGCTTACTTTTACAAACCCAGGTACATTATTTTCTGGATGATTTTCAATAATATTACCATCTTCATCGTTTTCTTTCGAACATTGGAAAGGTTCAAAGAAACCGTTCTGAGTTGAATATTGGTATGCAGCAGAAAGATTGACTTTGTCCATTTGAATACCAATGCCACATGTAATACGATGTGTAGCATCCCAATTAGTAAAGTCAGTGGCTGAACTATAATATGAAGCTTTTGAGAGAAGTGTACCATCCTTGAAACCGTCCTTCTGATACATGGGCGAAACATAGTTGTAGCCGAATCTTACTGCCACCTCAGGAGCTGCCTTGAACTCTGCGCCCAGCTTCAGCGTTGAAACGCCCTTCAGCATGTCGGCAGTGTGGCGATTCATTACGTCGTCGCTTTCGCTATCCTCGTAATAGTCATCGTACCACCAGCTATAGTGTGACCCCGTCTTATAACGAGTATCCATCGTGCCATAGTCGGTATATTCATAGCTGGCACCAACAGCCAGTGAACTTCCGAAAGTTGTGCCTGCGCTGACACCGAACTTCCAAGGCGTATAGAGCTTGAACTCATAGTCCTCGCTGTTGTACACACTACCTCCAGCATCACTCATCGTGGTATAGTTATGGGTGTCGAGGTCATACCAGGTCGGCGTAGTGACTGACAGTCCGATGCGGAAAGGAGAAGTTTCGATGGGACGGAAGATAAGACCCAGTTTGATGTCGGCACCTGTTCCTTCAATCTCACGATCGTCGGCAACCTGGATAGGAGAATTCTGAGGGAAGTATTCCGTGTACTCACTATAGTGCTTGTAGTTCACATCGTGAATACCGATAGTCATTCCCAGATAAACGCGATTGTTGATGTTGCCGCTAAGGTTGAAGTCATAGTCGCCAATGTATCCCCAATGACGGCGATCCATCGTGTAGCTGTTGGCCTCCTCATAGTACCACCTATCTTCATCTGCCCAATACAATATATTCCGTGCGTACATATCGTCGAGCTGATTGCAAGAAATTTTAGGTTGGTCAAAAATAGGTGACAAGCCACTCTTTCCTCCAACGTTGAATAAAGAACCATTTTTTGCTTTTAAATAGGTCAGCTTATTCTGCGAGGCTCCATAGAGGTCGCTTGCTGCTGAGAGGATGTAATTGAAATTACGGCTCTTGTGATAGTTGAAGCCAAAGTTCAGGAATCCCGTAGGACTGGTGCGAGATGCATATACGAAACCAACCTGATCGAAGCTCATGTTCGTAGTATGTCCGCCTCCGAAGGCATTGCCGTCCTGCTGACTGACCACTCCCAATGAAATGTTAGCCTGTGACTTACGGAACAGACCGATACCGGCAGGATTAGTGCCAATTGTCGAGATGTCTGCACCAAGAGCCTCCATAGCTCCACCCATTCCAACATAGCGGGCCGTACCGTTGAGGTCGCTCCACCCTATTTTGGCGTTCTCGTAGGTTTCTTGTGCTGCTGCAGGCAACATGGCCAGCGCAAAAGCAGCTATTGCGATGATTCTCTTCATAATCCTGTGAATATTAGTGCATAATTATATATTAAAAGATGTGTATAGAGATCGTTTATCGACGTCCACTGCCGAAGCCGCCACCACCGCCTGAACGGCTGCCGCCGCCTCCGCCGCCACCGCCGCCGCTGCTGACAGAGCCGCCACCGCCACTGCTGACGGAACCGCCACCGCCGCCAGACGAACGGCTGCCGCCAAAGCTACCGCTGCTGCTGTTGGTATAGCTTCCGCCAAAGTTACCGTTAGAGTTGGTGTAGAAAGGAGAACTGCCAGAGTAAGTCGTACGTGTACGTGTAGAACCAGCATCTGTACGCGAACTTCCGTATGATCCAGAACGACTGGCCACAGAAGAGCCTAAGCTACGGCTACTGCCGAAAGTAGTAGACGAAATCGTATGCGTGCGTCCAGATGTAAAGCCTGCTGGACCAGCTCCGCTTATACGTCCATGATTCTCTGTTCCTGGGTTATAGTGGGCATAGGTCACTCCACCTCCACTATAGTACCAAGGATCGTAATAGCTATAGTAGCCGCGATACCAAGGAGAATACCAAGGGCCATACCAGCCGTACCAGCCACCCCAATACCAGCTGTCGTAGTACCAAGGATCGTAGTACCAGTCGTACCAGGGATAATAAGAGTAGTACCAAGGTGAGTGCCACCCCCAGGAGTCGCTGTATCCGCGCGAGTACCCTGCCCAGTAGGCAGCCGAGGGCTCATAGCCGTCGAAGCGGGTCATGCGCTGCGTCAGCGAGAAGTCGCCCAATGAGTCGGGATAGACTCCCTCAACGCCGGCAAAGCTGATGATGTCGCCAGTATCAACGGGCAGCACCTCGTAGCTGCTGGCCCAACGACGATTGTATTCATCGACGCTGCGCATCGAACCAGAGTAGTATGTGTCAGCAGGAATACCATAGGTAGCCCTGTCGCGTGCCACATTCTTCTTTGTCGGAACGAAGTACATGTCATCGTCCTGAGCAAGACTTGAGAGCGAGAAAGCTCCCAGCATTACTGATAAAAGAATCCACTTTTTCATATCGTTTGAAGTTTATTTATTGTTTCACGATGCAAAAATACTGCTAATTTTCATGCAAAAATACGGAAAAACCCTAAAACATGGTAGGATTTTCCCTATTTTTTATAATTTTGCAGTCAAAATTAACAATGCAATGAAGTATTTTGAGGTGAATTTCACGATTTCGGCCCCTTTGGAGCATCTTCACGACGTGCGCGACGTGCTTGCTGCGTTGGTTGGCGAAGCTGGTTTTGAGACGTTTGAAGAGACGCCCGAAGGCATGAAGGGATATGTGCAGCGAGATGCTTTCGACAAGGATGTCCTCGACGGGGCAATCGACGCCCTACCCTTCCCCGATGCTCATGTCAGTTATGAGATTTCTGATGCTCCCGACCTCGACTGGAACGAGCAATGGGAGCAGGAAGGCTTCGAACCCATCAGCGTGGGCGAACACCTTATTATATATGATGGACGCCACCTGCCCAAAGATGATCAGTCCGACCGCCTCCTGGTGGAGATTGACGCCCATCTAGCCTTCGGCACAGGCAATCATGCTACGACCCGCATGATGGCACAGGCATTGATGCAGATGAAGCTTGACGGCTGCGCAGTCCTTGACTGCGGAACAGGCACAGGCGTGCTTGCCATCATTGCCTTGAAACGAGGTGCTGTTGAAGCCATCGGCTACGACATCGATGAATGGAGTGTCGACAATGCGCGCCACAATGCCGTGATAAACCGTGTTGATCATTGTTTCACGTCTATTTTGGGCGATTCCATCGTGATTGAGCAGACCGGGAAACAATTTGACGTCGTGCTGGCCAACATCAATCGCAACATCCTGCTGGCCGATATGCCCATGATGTGTCGGGCTATGAAGAAAGATGCATTTCTGCTGCTCAGCGGCTTCTACGTGAATGATACTGATATCCTCAAAGCCAAAGCTCAAGAGCAGGGACTCTCGCTGGCGGCAGAGCAACACGACGGAGAATGGGCTTGCCTGATATTCAAGAACCAACACTAAATATTTAACATATATGAACAAAAGGCTGACAATCTTTATATTATGCATATTCGCTGTACTGAATGCGCACGCTGTTCTGAAGGAGAAGAACCTGGAACAAACATTAAGTGTACTTCGTGCCGAGCTCACCGAGACTCACCACGATCTCATCAGTATGGCCGAGCAGCGCAAGCAGCAGACACGCGACATCATCCAGCAGCTGCGCGAGACCATCAAGCGCAGCAATCAGAATGCCCTGATGCTCTACTCGCAGCAGCAGAACTATGTGTTTGACCTCACCTATGCCTGCCATGAAGCTACTGAGCAGTATCTCTCGTTCCAACGCCAGCAGCTGCCCTTCAAATCATACATCGAGCACCTCGACGTAGAGATAGCGAAGTACGACAGCTTGGTCAACAGCTTGAAGAACATCCGCACAAACATGCTTGAAGACAGGCCCAAGACCGACCGCGTCGTGTGTCTGACATTGTCGACGGCCATTCGCAACTCCCTACAGGAGACGCGTGACCAAGTGTCGGATTATATCACCATCTACGAGAATACTGAGCAGCGTCTGAAGTACCTTAATGACTATGCCAACCGCCGTTACAACGACATCCAGACCGGTATCTTCAAAAATGGCGGCGAAAACTACATCTCGCTGTTGAGAAATATCGGGGAGCGATGGGAACAGATGAAGACCTCGGTTGAAGAGAAGTACCGTCCCAGCAATCAGAATTCTGACTGGGACAGCACCGTCATCCTGAAGCTCTTCTTCCTCATCTTCTTCTATATTATGGCGGCTATCGTGCTCAACATGCTGGCCTTCCGCTTCATGCCCAAACGCTTCCACACGACCGAATTCCTGAAGAAGCGCTCGTGCATCATCATGGCCACTACCACCGTCACCTTCGCAGCAGTGATGGGCGTGATGCGTGCCACCCTTGAGCAGAATTTCTTCATCATGGCCAGCGGCCTGCTCATCGAATATGCCTGGCTGCTGGGCGTGATACTCATCTCCCTGCTGCTCCGTGTCAACGGCGACCAGATTAAGAGTGCCTTCAAGATATATTCGCCCCTCATCGTGGTGGGATTCATCGTCATTGCCTTCCGCATCGTGCTTATACCTAGTGAGCTGGTCAACATGGTGTTCCCCATCATTCTGCTCTTGTGCACATTGTGGCAATGGATTGTCATCAAGCGCCACAACAAGAACATCCCTCGCTCCGACATGTTCTACACCTATATCTCGCTCGCCATTTTCATCTTCTCGCTAGGCTGCTCGTGGCTGGGTTACACGTTGCTGGCTGTGCAGATACTTATCTGGTGGATCATGCAACTGACGTGCATCCTGACCATCACCTGTATCAGCAGCTATATCAAGCTGTACGGCCACAGGCATCACTACGACGATGCACCCATCACCAAGTCGTGGTTCTTCCTATTTATATATAGGGTGTTACTTCCCATCATCGGCGTCTGCTCCGTGATGCTGTCCATCTACTGGGCGGCCGACGTGTTCAACCTAGGCGACATCTGCTGGCAGATCTTCAAGAAGAACTTCATCAACCTCGAGAATCTCAAGGTGAGCATACTCAAGCTTTCGATGGTGGTCAACCTCTGGTTCCTCTTCTCCTATGTGGCCAGTACCATCTTGGCGCTGCTGAGCCTGCACTTCAAGCATCAGGACCCGACGACTGCCGCCAGCCGTGAGGTGATGGGAAAGAATGTCATACAGGTGCTCGTCTGGGGTATCTGGCTGCTCATGTCGCTCTCTATCCTTCACATCAGCGTCACCTGGCTGCTGGCCATCTCCGGAGGTCTCTCCACAGGTATCGGTTTTGCTTCGAAGGACATCATCGAGAACATCTACTATGGTGCAACGCTGATGGCTGGGCGCGTTAAGGTGGGCGACTGGATTGATGTAGACGGCACCTTCGGAAAGGTCAAGTCCATCAGCTACACCTCGACTGTTGTGGAGACACTCTATGGCGAGGTCATCACTTTCCAGAACAGCCAGCTCTTCTCTAAGAACTACAAGAACCTCACCCGCAATCACGGCTATGTGCTGGCAGGAATCCCGTTCAGCGTGGCCTATGGCTCGAACCTCAAGGATGTGACGCAGATGGTGGAGGATGCCATTAACGGCATGAATCACCCCTGGAGCGACCACAAGAAACAAGTCAAGGCAGTAGTCACAACGATGGGTGAGTCGAGCGTTGACTTCAAGCTCTTTATCTGGGCTGATGCCGTGAAGAAAATCTACGTCGTCAGCGACGTGCTCAAGAAGATCTATGAAACGCTAAATGCCAATGGCATCTCCATCCCATTCCCCCAGCGCGACATACATATCAAGCAGGAATAACAGAAAAACGGCAGATTATTTGGCTATTTGCTCACTAAATCGTACCTTTGCATCCAAAATTTCAAAAGCATATCAAACAAATGGAACAGAAGAACTTTAAACGCACTACAGTCACCGCCGCCCTACCCTATGCCAACGGCGGTGTACACATCGGCCACCTTGCAGGAGTCTATGTGCCTGCCGACATCTATGTACGCTACCTCCGTCTGAAGAAGCGTGAGGTGATGTTCGTCGGAGGCAGCGACGAGCATGGTGTGCCCATCACCATCCGAGCCCGTAAGGAAGGCATCACCCCTCAGGACGTGGTCAACCGCTATCATACGATGATCCGCGATTCCTTCGATGAATTCGGCATTTCTTTCGATGTTTACTCACGCACTACTAGCAAGATTCATCATAAGTTTGCTGCCGACTTCTTCCGCAAACTCTATGACGAAGGCAAGCTGACCGAGGAGACCACCACACAACTTTATGACGAAGAAGCCCATCAGTTCCTGGCCGACCGCTATGTCACAGGCGAGTGCCCTCATTGCCACAATCAGGGTGCCTATGGCGACCAATGTGAGAAGTGCGGACGCGACCTCTCGCCTACTGAGCTCATCAACCCCAAGTCCACCATCAGCGGTTCCACGCCCGTGCTGAAGGAGACTAAGAACTGGTACCTCCCCCTGAACGAGTATCAGGACTGGCTCAAGCAATGGATACTGGAGGAGCACAAGGAGTGGCGTCCTAATGTCTACGGCCAATGCAAGTCGTGGCTTGATATGGACCTTCAGCCTCGCGCCATGACCCGTGACCTCGACTGGGGTATTCCCGTGCCCGTTGAGGGTGCCGAGGGTAAGGTTCTCTACGTGTGGTTCGATGCTCCCATCGGCTATATCTCCAATACGAAGGAGCTCTGCGAGCGCGATCCTGAGCGCTGGGGCAACTGGGAGAAGTGGTGGCAGGATGACGACACGCGTTTGGTCCATTTCATCGGTAAGGACAACATTGTGTTCCATTGCATCATCTTCCCCGTGATGATGCGTGCTCACGGCAAATATATCATGCCCGACAATGTGCCTGCCAACGAGTTCCTCAACCTTGAGAACGACAAGATTTCCACTTCGCGCAACTGGGCAGTCTGGCTGCACGAGTACCTCGTCGACTTCCCCGGCAAGCAGGATGTGCTGCGCTATGTGCTCACCGCCAACGCTCCTGAGACGAAGGACAACAACTTCACCTGGAAGGATTTCCAGGACCGCAACAACAACGAGCTGGTGGCCGTCTATGGAAATTTCGTTAACCGTGCCCTGCAGCTCACGTGGAAATACTGGGAGGGCGTCGTGCCACAGCGAGGCGATCTGCTCGACGTCGACCTTCAGGCTATCGCCGAGTTTAAGGACGTAAAGCAGAAGGTGGAGTCGCTGCTCGAGCAGTTCAAGTTCCGCGATGCTCAGTTCGAGGCCATGAACCTCGCCCGCATCGGCAACCGCTACATCACCGAATGCGAACCTTGGAAGGTTTGGAAGACCGATCCTAAGCGTGTGGAAACCGTTCTTAATGTCTGCCTGCAACTCGTTGCCAATCTGAGCATTGCCTTTGGCCCGTTCCTGCCTTTCTCGAGCAATCGTCTGCGCTCACTCATCAACGAGCAGAACCTCGACTGGGAGCAGCTTGGCAGCATCGACCTGCTGCCTGCCGGACACCAGATCAACGAACCGCAGCTGCTCTTCGAGAAGATCGACGATGCCACCATCCAGCTTCAACTCGACAAGCTCGAGTCGACCAAGAAGGCAAATGAGGCCGCCGCATGGCAGCCTGCACCCATTAAGGAGAATGTGCCTTTCGACGTCTTCGAGAAGCTCGACATCCGCGTGGGTCTAGTGAAGGACTGCCAGCCTGTGAAGAAGTCGAAGAAACTGCTGCAGTTCACTATCGACGACGGCTCGGGCACCGACCGCACCATCTGTTCGGGCATCGCCCAGTTCTATGAGCATCCTGAGGAGCTTATCGGCCGACGCATTCTTTTCGTGGCTAACTTCGAGCCCCGCAAGATGATGGGCATCGAGAGTCAGGGCATGATCCTGAGTGCAGTCGATTCCGACGAGTCGCTTAGCGTCGTAACCACGACGAAGGACGTGAAGCCCGGCAGTCAGGTGGGCTGACCGCGACTGTAAGCATCAGCTCTGCCATGAAGCGGTTGCTCCCCTACTCCATCCTGCTGGTCGTCGGCCTGTTACTAATCATTTTCGAGTCCGACTATCTCTATCGTGTGCAGGAGCAGAATCTGTTCCTGCATACGTCGCTGTTCTTCCAGCAGCGTATGGTGGTGTCAGGGGGGCTGCTTACGTGGGCGGGAGCCTGTCTCACCCAGCTATTCCATTATCCCGCGCTCGGCATTGCCGTGCTTTGTCTGCTGTGGGCGCTGCTAATGCTGTTGCTCAAGCAGGCTTTCCGCATAAGCTGCCGATGGCGATGGATTACCCTGCTGCCTGTAGCATGCCTATTACTGACGGTCACTGACCTAGGCTACTGGATCTACTACCTGAAGCTGCCCGGCCATCTTTTTGATGCGACATTGGGCATGCTGCTGGCAGTCTCCTTGGCCTGGGCTTATCGCTCCTTGCCAGCGAAGTATGGCATTCGTTCCCTATTTATCGTCCTCTCCACCTTTGTCAGTTATCCTCTCTTCGGCTTCTACGGCCTCTGGGCAACGATATTGATGGCACTTCTTTCATGGCGTACTGATGGCTGGAGGATTGTCGACACCCTGCTCGCCGCCGCTGCCATCGTGCTCGTGCCGCTGGCATGCTATCATTGGTGCTTCCATCAGACCAACCTCGTCAACATCTACTGGACAGCGCTCCCCGTGTTCTGTCATGTTGGTGAGCGGTTCTTTGCCTATAATCTGCCCTATATCGCCCTCTTTGCCTCAACTGCCGTGATGGCGCTCTGCCTCCAGCCTGGTGGTGATTCAATCGTGCCTCAACATCAGCATGCTGTGCCTGGCACGCGCCCCAACCAGCTTCAGGCGGCCCTCCTCGTTGCTGCAGCGGTATGTGTGGCTGTCTTCTGGTACAAGGACGGCAACTTCCATCGCGAACTGTCTATGTTGCGCGCTATGGAGCAGCAGGACTGGCAGAGGGTTGTGAGCCTTTCCTCCCGTCTCCCTACTGAGCCCACGCGGGCTATCTGTATGATGCGTAATGTGGCTCTGCAACGTCTGGGGCGTCAGGGCGACGAGATGTTCACCTATCGCAACGGGGCTGCCCGTCCTCAGGCACCCTTCTCCATCCGGCTGGTTGACGGACCGGGACGCATGCTCTATCTGCAGTATGGCGTGACCAACTACTGCTACCGCTGGTGCATGGAGGACGGAGTAGAATATGGGTGGACCGTCGAGAAACTCAAGCTGCTGACCAAATGCTCGCTGCTCAAGGGCGAGTTTGCTGCTGCCCAAAAGTACCTCGGAATCCTCAATAAATGTGCCTTTCAGCGCGATTGGGTTCGCCGCTACACCGAATATGCGCGCCATCCTCAGCTCATCGCTCAGGATGAAGAGCTCAATACCATCCGCCATCTTCAGCGGCATGACAATTTCCTCACCGCCGACATGCGACAGATGGAGCATTTCCTCATCGAGCATTTCACCACCGCCGACTCCTCCGATCCCTTTCTCCAGGAGCAGATACTCGTCGCAGCCATGCAGGCCAAGGATACGCGGCTCATATGGCAGCAGATTTATAAGTACACCGACATTCATCTCGACAAACCTCTGCCCCGTCACTATCAGGAGGCAGCATGCCTAGTCGCTCATCTCCGTCATATCGACATCAGCCAGATGCCCTTCGACCCGCTCATCGTCAGCAGCTACAATGACTTCGCGCGCATCATGGGCGAGGGACAGCAGCGGGGCACGCCGCCCGACGTGCTGCGCGAGCGTGTCTATGAGCGCTTCCACACCACCTACTTCTACGATTTCTACTTCAACACCTACAACTTTATCGAACAATGACATGACCCCACTCCGTCCCTTACTCCTGCTGATGCTCCTGTTCTTCGTGCTGCTGTCGTGTACCGAGAAAGTTCCCGATAACTACCGTCAGGCCGACGTGCTACCGCCCGTCTATCCCGACTATGCCGATGTCACCGTGCCCGTCAACATTGCGCCCCTTCGCTTCGAGGTCTTTGCCCATGCCGATGCCGCCGTCACCCGTTTTTCCTCAGGCAGTAGCGAGATAGTGTGTGGCGGACTCAAAGTCTGTCCGCCTGTCGACGAGTGGCATGACATGCTCGCAGCTGCGCAAGGAAGTGATATCTGCGTCGAGGTGTTCATTCGCGATGAAGGCCAGTGGCAGCGCTTCCAGCCATTCAGCATCCATGTCTCGCCCGACAGCATCGACTCCTGGATCAGCTATCGGCTCATCTCACCCTCGTATGTGTCCTACGAGGAGCTCACCATCAACCAGCGGTGCCTCGAGAACTACGACGAAAGCGTCATTGTCGACAATATGCTATGCTCTACCGAGTTCGGAGGACAATGTGTCAACTGCCACAGCTATCAGCAGTACAACCCGCAGCGCATGCAGTTTCATGCCCGCCAGACCCACGCAGGTACCGTCATTGCCTACGACGGCCATCTCGAGAAGGTCGACATGCGCAGCGACAGCCTCATCTCCGCTGGTGTCTACCCAGCCTGGCATCCTTGGCTCAAGCTCATTGCCTACTCCACCAACAAGACCATGCAGGGTTTCCACACCTCGCATCCCAACAAGATCGAGGTGCTCGACTCCGAGAGCGACCTCATTCTCTACGACATCGACAGCCATCGTGTGACCACCATCGAGCGCGAGCCTGACGAGCTTGAAATCTATCCCGCCTGGTCACCCGACGGCCGCAGCCTCTATTTCTGCAGCGCCCACTTCCATTACGTCTCCGACAGCGTCAACACCGAGGAGATTATCATGCGCGCCCAGGATGTCCGCTATAATATCTATCGCAAGGCTTTCGATCCAGACACCCGTCAGTTCGGCCCCCGCGAGATGGTCTTCTGTGCCGACACCCTCCTGCGCAGCGCCACCCTGCCCCGCATCTCTCCCGATGGCCGCTGGCTGCTCTTCACTCTTGGCGAGTGGGGATGCTTCCATATTTGGCACCACGATGCCGACCTATGGATGATGGATCTCGCTGGCTTAGAAAGCGACAGCGTGGCAATTGGCGTCGACAGCGTAGCTCAGTCGCTTACACCTGCCACCAGCGTAGCTCGGCCTTTAGACGAGATCAACTCCCCCGATACCGAGAGTTATCACTCTTGGTCATCTAACGGCCGCTGGATTATCTTCTCTTCGCGCCGTCATGATGGTGTCTTCACCCGTCCTTTCATCGCTCATATCGATGCTGATGGCCGCGGCGCCAAGCCGTTTGAGCTCCCCTGCTCCGACCCCGACCGTCATCTGCAGATGCTAAAGAGTTACAATGTCCCCGAGTTCATGCGAGGACCCGTTACCATTACACCCCAGGAGTTTGCCGCCACGTTGAGGCAAAAAACTCACGTACAGGCCATCGGAGATGAGCATTTGGGACGATGAGCGACGATTATCTGCTTTTTTCTTGCCATTTTCGGCAAAAATGTGTACCTTTGACACTCCGCGTCGAAGGTACTTTCGTTCGGAAATTCAAAGAAAGACAAGTTTTTCTTTGGCATTTCGCTCACTTTTTCGTACCTTTGTAGGCAGAAACTAATTTAATACGATTAAACAAATGGTAAAGCACATCATTTTATGGACTCTGAACCCCGAACTGACGGAGGAGGAGAAGCTGACGGTGAAGGCCGGCATCAAGGAAGGACTGGAAGGACTAGTGGGCAAGGTGCCCGGACTTATCGACGTGAAAGTTCATATCAGCGGACGACTGGCATCGTCGAATGCCGACGTGATGCTCGACAGCACGCTGGAGTCGGAAGAGGCATTGAAGGGCTATGCTCAGCATCCTGAACATGTTGCCGTGGCCAACGGGAAGGTGCGCCCGTATACCGTTCAGCGCTCGTGTCTGGACTTTGAAATATAAATTCGACGCATGGGAAGGAAGAAGAAAGCCCTGCCTTTGCTGGAGGGTGTCACCATCGAAGCAACGGCTGCCGAGGGTAAGAGCCTGTTTCATTGGGGCGAGATGGTGGTGTTTGTGCCCTGGTGCGTGCCAGGCGACGTGTGTGATGTCCAGATACGAAGGAAGAAGCACAGCTTCGCCGAGGGCGAGGTGGTTCGCTTCATAGAATATAGTAATGTACGCGCGACTCCGTTCTGCAGCCATTTCGGCACGTGCGGCGGTTGCAAGTGGCAGATGCTGCCCTACGACGCTCAGCTGCGCATGAAGCAGCAGCAGGTGTACGACCAGCTGACGCGCATCGGCAAAATCCAGCTGCCTGAGTTTCGTCCTATTCTCGGTAGTGTCAAGACTCAGGAGTATCGCAACAAGCTGGATTTCGGCTGTTCCAACCGCCAATGGCTAACGGAGGAGCAGTTGAGGGATGAAAGTATAGACAAGAACACGCCCTCCATCGGTTTTCACATCACGGGTGCCTTCGACAAGATTCTGCCCATCGAGAAGTGCTGGCTCATGGATGACCTGCACAACGAGATACGCAACGAGATACGTGACTATGCCATCGCACATGACATCTCGTTCTTCGACTTGCGCCAGCAGACGGGACTGCTGCGTGATGTCATCATCCGCAATGCCACTTCCTCAGAGCAAGGCAATCATGCCGACGAGTGGATGGTGATCATTCAATTCCATTTAGCCTCCCCCCTGCCCCCTCCCGAAGAGGGGGAGAAGCGATGGGAGACTGAGGACGGGAGAAAGGCTTTGGCGCTGCTGCAGCACTTGGCCGACAAGTATCCTCAGATTACCTCGCTGATGTACCTCGACAATCAGAAATGCAACGACACCATCGGCGACCAGGAGATTCTGACCTTCAAGGGCGAGGATCATATCTTCGAACGGATGGAGGACCTGAAATTCAAGGTTGGCCCGAAGTCGTTCTACCAGACGAACACAGAGCAGGCCTATCATCTCTATAGCGTAGTCCGGGAATTTGCCTTTGCTCCGACTATTGAGGCTCCCTCGGGAGACGTTGGGGGGACTACCGCTCCCTTGGTTTACGACCTCTATACGGGCACGGGCACCATCGCCAATTTCGTGGCTCGTCAGGCCCGTCAAGTCATCGGTATAGAGTATGTGCCGGAGGCCATCGAGGATGCTAAGGTTAATTCGGCCATCAACGGCATTACGAACACACTCTTCTATGCTGGCGATATGAAAGACATCCTCAACGACGCATTCATCAAGGAGCACGGCCGTCCCGATATCATCATCACCGACCCGCCACGAGCAGGCATGCACCCCGACGTGGTGAAGACCATCCTGCGTGCTGCTCCGAAGCGCATCGTCTACGTCAGTTGTAATCCTGCTACTCAGGCCCGCGACCTGCACGACTTAGATGTCGACTACCGTGTCGTCTGCGTGCAGCCCGTAGACATGTTCCCTCATACACCGCATGTCGAGAACGTGGTGTTGTTGGAGTTGAGAGATGAGAGATGAGAGTTCTTGCGTCCCTTCGGTAGCAAGCGAGCAAGCTCGAGCGGAGGGTTGAGAGACTTTTGATAAGAGACCTTAATTCTTATTGCCTCACTTTGCGAATATATTGCTGATAGCGCGAACGGATCTTGTCGACATAATCGGCAGTTTCCGTGCCGCGCATATATCCGTTGCGAACGAGGGTATCCTGATAGTATCTGGGGTCCTTCAGACGCAGAATATAGGTGCGAACATCATCCCAGCGTTGCGGGTTGCAGTTGTCACGTGCCGCCAGTCGCATTGCATCCTGTACATGACCGAGGCCTCCATTATAGCTGGCCAGCACCATGTTTTGACGCTCGTTGCGGTCGTGAATGTAGCTGAACTCATGCTCCAGCTCGTGCAGGTAGCGCGTAGCAGCAGCGATATTCTTCTCAGGATTAGTAATCTCATCTCGTGGCAGACCAAGGTGATCGGCCGTGCGGGGCATAATCTGCATCAGACCGCGTGCTCCGGCCCAAGACTGAGCCTCTGGATCGAAGGTCGACTCCTGATAGCATTGAGCAGCCAGCAGTCGCCAGTCCCAGCCTATACCTCGGCTGTAGCGCTTGAACAGCTCATCGTAATAGGAGATGACACCACGCGACAGCATGGGAGCATGCACACGTCGCTTGACACGCGGACGCTGTAACAGCTGTTTCTCTTCTTGGCGTGCCGACTCCAGCATCTGTGGCTCGTACCATGCCAGCAGTTCCTGCTGCAGGTCATCCTTACCCTTGCCCACAAGCCATCCCGGCGAGAGAGTGTCGGAGGTCATCGTCAATGCCAACAGGTCGGCATCGCCTCTGTCCATACGCTGCAGCATCTCGGCCGTATCGCGACAAACCTCCATACGCAGGCGCACACCCAGATGGCTGGCAAAACGCTCGCAAAGCAGATAATGCACGCCCAAGTGACTGCCATGATAATCGTAATATGTGTCGGGCCCTGACAGCGTCAAGGCTATCAGTTCGCCGGCACGTTCTATCTGCTGCAGGTCGAAAACATCGGTCATCTCTGCCTCTTCCATCCAAGGCGGAACGACAGGCTCTTTCTTCGGCTTACAGCCCGAAAGAAGCACAAAAAGCAGCATAAATATTCCGTAATGTTTCAATCCTGTACTATTTTTGGTGCAAAATTACACAATTAATTGCACATTCGAGAAAAAATGCGTAATTTTGCAACGGATTTTCAAGATAATTAGACTTTATATGCTTAGAATTGCAGTACAATCAAAGGGAAGACTCTTCGATGACACGATGCATCTGCTCAGCGAGGCTGATATCAAGGTGGGCAGCAGCAAGCGCACCCTGCTCGTCGCAGCCCAGAACTTCCCTCTCGAAGTGCTCTACCTGCGCGATGACGACATCCCGCAGAGCGTGGCCACAGGTGTGGCCGACATTGGTGTTGTAGGTGAAAATGAGCTGATCGAGCGCGGAGCACACGCCGACATCATCTCGCGTCTGGGCTTCAGCCGTTGCCGTCTGTCACTGGCTATGCCCAAGGACCTCGACTATCCCGGACTCTCGTGGTTTCAGGGAAAGAAGATAGCCACCTCCTACCCTGCCATCCTGCAGAGTTTCCTCCAGCAGCATGGCATCAAAGCTGAGATACACGTTATCACGGGTAGCGTAGAGATCAGCCCGGGTATCGGACTGGCCGACGCCATCTTTGACATCGTGAGCTCAGGCTCGACGCTGGTCAGCAACAATCTTCGCGAGGTGGAGGTGGTGATGCAGAGCGAGGCCCTGCTTATCGGCCATCCCGGTATGTCGTCCGAAAAGCGCGACATACTCAGCCAGATGCTCTTCCGCTTCGAGGCCGTTCGTCAGGCTGAGGATAAGAAATATGTACGTATGAACGCCCCCAAGGCTCGCCTGCAACAGATCATCGACGTTCTTCCAGGCCTGAAGAGTCCTACGGTCATCCCTCTGGCTGACGATGAGTGGTGCTCGGTGCATACTGTCTTAGACGAGGGACGCTTCTGGCAGATCATCGGTCAGCTGAAGGAGCTGGGCGCTCAAGGCATCCTCGTCACGCCCATCGAGAAAATGATTCTTTAAGCTATTCGACATGAACATTATAGAATATCCCCAGCATGAGCAATGGGCTGCTATCACGCGGCGCCCACAGCTGGACCACAAACAGTTGCATCAGACGGTGGCTGCTGTCCTCGACGATGTCCGCACACGTGGCGACGAGGCTGTTGCCGACTATGAGGAGCGCTTCGACCATGTGCGCTTGCAGTCGCTGGCTGTCACCGAGCAGGAGATGGACGAGGCCAACAGCTTGGTCAGCGATGAACTGAAGGAGGCCATCACCCTTGCTCATGCCAACATCAAAGCATTCCACGAGGCACAGCGTTTCCAGGAGTTGCACGTCGAAACACAACCTGGCGTAGACTGCTGGCAGCGCAGCGTACCTATCGAACGAGTGGGACTCTACATACCTGGAGGCACCGCTCCCCTCTTCTCTACCGTACTCATGCTGGCCACACCAGCCAAGATTGCCGGCTGTCGCGACATAGTGCTCTGCACTCCTCCTAACCCGCAAGGAAAAGTACATCCTGCCATCCTCGTCGCTGCACGCATTGCAGGCGTCAGCGCCATTTACAAAGCTGGAGGCATACAGGCAATCGGAGCTATGGCTTATGGCACCGCTACTGTCCCCAAGGTGTACAAAATCTTCGGACCCGGCAATCAGTACGTTATGGCGGCTAAACAACTCGTAGCTATCGACGAGGTGGCCATCGACATGCCTGCAGGCCCGTCAGAGGTCTGCGTGCTGGCCGACAATACGGCTCAGGCTGCCTTCGTGGCTGCCGACCTGCTTTCGCAAGCTGAACACGGCGTTGACTCTCAGGTGCTGCTCGTCACGACCTCACCCACTTTGCTCAGTCAGGTACAGAACGAACTGCAACGACAGCTGGCATTGCTGCCAAGGCAAGAGATTGCCCGCAAGGCTCTCGAGAACAGCAACCTTGTGCTTGTCGCTTCATCAGAGGAGATGATTGAACTCGCAAATGCTTATGCACCCGAGCATCTCATTATTCAGACTAATGACTACATGCAGATGGCCGACAAGGTAGTCAATGCAGGCAGCGTCTTCTTGGGACCTTACGCTTGTGAGAGCGCAGGCGACTATGCCAGCGGCACGAACCACACCCTGCCCACTCATGGACACGCACGAGCATACAGCGGCGTC
Organism: uncultured Prevotellaceae bacterium; assembly: GCA_900318685.1. Lineage (GTDB taxonomy): Bacteria > Bacteroidota > Bacteroidia > Bacteroidales > Bacteroidaceae > Prevotella. Next base: position 44,372 of record ONLL01000008.1, read on the forward strand.
AATCTCGACAGCTACTCCCGTAAGATCACCTTCCAGCACATCACTCCTGACGGCATACGCCACATAGGCCCCGCCGTAGCCAGTATGGCACAGGCTGAGCAGCTGGAGGCACACCGACAGGCTATGACCATCAGAATAGAATCGCTATGAAATCCATCGAACAACTCCTGAGACCCAACATCCGCCGACTGTCGCCCTACAGCTCGGCTCGAGACGAATATGCCGGACACGAGGCACACGTTTTCCTCGATGCTAACGAGAGCCCGTACAACACGCCGATGAACCGCTATCCCGACCCGTTGCAGCGTGAGCTCAAGGCTCGCATAGCACAAGTGAAGGGTGTTCCTGCCGACCATATCTTCCTGGGCAACGGCAGCGACGAGGCCATCGACCTGCTCTTCCGTTGTTTCTGCGAGCCTCAGAAGGACAATGTTGTAGCCATCGAGCCCACTTACGGCATGTACCGTGTGTGTGCCGATATCAACGATGTGGAATATCGGCCTGTGCTGCTCGACACAGAGTATCAGATCAAGGCACAACAACTGCTGGATGCCTGCGACAGCCGGACGAAGATCATCTGGATATGCAGCCCCAATAATCCGACGGGTAACAGCATCGACCGTCAGCAGATTGTGGACGTCATCAACGGTTTTCAAGGGCTTGTGGTCGTCGACGAGGCCTATAGCGATTTCTCCCGCCAGCGCCCGTTGCGAACAGACATCAGACAGTATCCCAACCTCGTCGTGCTCAACACCATGAGCAAGGCATGGGCCAGCGCAGCCATACGTTTGGGAATGGCATTTGCATCGCCCGAGATCATCGGTGTGCTCAATAAAGTGAAATACCCCTACAACGTCAACCTGCTCACTCAAAAGCAAGCGTTGGCCACGCTGAACGATCCCGCCGACGTGGAACGTTGGCAACAGCTTGTACTGCAGGAGCGCACGAATATGATGGAGGCCTTCCGCCTGCTGCCCATCTGTGAAAAGGTATTCCCAACCGATGCCAATTTCTTCCTTGCACGCGTTACCGATGCAAAGGCCATCTACGATTATCTGGTTCATGAGGGAATCATCGTGCGCAATCGCACGCATGTGCAACTTTGCCACAACTGCCTGCGCATTACCATTGGCACACGTTCAGAGAATACTGAGCTGTTGGGCGCACTCCGACGTTATCAATAGGCAACATTATTGCTCCCCGCCTCTCAAAAGGTGGGGAGCAATCGATTCTTACCTTCTACTTCAAGAACTTGACGCTGTTCTGGCGCCCATTATGTCGCCAAGAGACAATGTATAGTCCCTTGGGCAGTTGACGCATGCTGTAGTCCTCGGAGGCGGAGAAGGTATCTACCAGCCGGCCGGAGCGATCATAAATCATTGCCCGGAACGTGAGTGCCGAACGGTCGTCGGCTCCAAAGTGCAGGCGCTCGTCGTAAGTGTCGTAAGCTAAAGCATAGTCCTGAAGTACATCGTTCACGGCATCCTCGACGATGGTGCCAGCAGCCTCGATGCGCCAGAGCCTGTTGCGCGACGAGGCATTGCGGTCGTCGCTGGTATAGCTGATGACTCGCGTGCCGTCGGCCTGGTTGCCTCCCTGAAGGTTGGCGGCATGCTGGCTCCAGCGGCTCACGATGTTATACTGGTCATCGCTTTGTGCCACCAAGTCCCACAATTGACGCGTATCAGTAGAGTCGGCGTCAGCCAATACGATGACACTACCCGTATTGGTGGTGGCAGTAGAGCCTACAGGCGAGGGATCGCTCAACGCCTGCCCTGTTGCACGGTTGGTGATGAAGAGATAGCCATTCGAGAGATTGGTGATATACCATTGCTGGCTCTCGCTATCCTCGTCACGCTGACGGGCACAGAGTTCGTCGTTGTCGATGTCAACGTCCAGACAGGTACCTGTGCCGCTATTGGCGATGGTGTAGTAAGTATTCTCTTCGGCGATGAAGTCAGGTGTGTTGGTATCAGGATCAGGCTCGGGAGCATCGGGCAGAAGAGCTGCGAATGCAGTTGTGAGGTAGTCCATGTGACGGCTGATGAACAGCCGCAAATCGTCGATATAGCGGTCGTAGCTGGAATAGAGCACACGCTCGCGCAGCGCCCTTGTGCTGATACCCCATCGCTGATAGTTCAGTTGCTGAGAGGCATCGATGAGTGTCACCAGACTGTCGAGCTTTTCATTGAGATACTTCTCCATACCTTCATCCACAATCTCCTTATAGCGACGGTTGACGAGCCTTGCAAACCAAGGGTCATTCCACATCTGCTTCACCCATCGCCTACAGCCGTTGCTGTCGCCGTAGCCATAGTCTTTCATCAGCTGCCGCTCAGTATTGTTGGTGCCTCCGCGATCCGTCCGGTTGTCGTTGTTATAGGCGATGTCGTAGTCCCAAAGAGGGCCCCAGTAGATGCGGCTGTCGTCACGATCCTTATAGAAATAAGTACTGAAGAAACCGTCGACATTGGCGCTGATCTCTGTACAAATGTACCAGTTCGCGAGCGACGTCGAGTCCACTAGCGTACGATAGCCTGTCAGCGGGTCGGTAAAGTTCGACGAGAACAGGCGCGCCTCAAAGTCGTTGATATACTGCTTGATGTAGTTATACTGGCTTGGGTAGATCTCCTCCTCGTCAGGATAATGAATGCGTACGGGCACGTGTGATCTGCTGGTATGGAACCCCGTAGGCGAATTGTTTGGTCCTTGGGGCGAAGTGGTGAAGTCGTTGAATCCATCCGCTTCAAGCAGATAGCCGCCTGTGATATTACTTTCGCTGGTCAGGGGCACATCCTGCTCCTCCACATCCACACGATGGGGACGCACGTCCACCTGGTCTGAAATCTGATAGTTGCCGATGTACTGATTGTTGAGAGTGAGATCAACGAACTTTGCTGCAGGATTGAACTTCAGTCCAGCCCGCTCGCCCATGAGACTCGTGAGGGCGTTGCGCAGCAGCGTCTTGTCACCATGATTAGCCAACAAAGTCCATTTCTTCGTATTGGCATAGCCTTTGCCCAGCAGCTTCACTTTGTTGAGGAATTTCAGCTTATAGGGTTTCTTGGCAAGTCCGGCAGTTGAGTTGCCTCGCACCCTGATCTGAAGAGAGTCATAGAACGTCACATTATCCTGCTCGTCCACATACCACATGCGTGCATAGACCATTGTGGTCTTGCTTGTTACGTTGCGCCCATTAAAGGTATTAATGTACACATGTGGCAGGTTGGTCAGCCGCTCGTGGAGGCCGTCGCGTTGTGCGCTGGCTGTCAAAGCCACTAAGCAGCTCAATATAAAGGCGGAAAGGAAACGCGGGATGTTCATTCTACGTCGATTTTTACATATTCTGGGCGTTGGTCTGGCTCGATGGTGGCAATCTCCACATCGCGGAAAGTAACGTGGCGGGCATGACGCACGAAGAAGCCTTTTGCAGGCAGAACACCCCACATCGTGGCCTCAGGATAGTCTTTCTCCTTCTCGTCGGCAGGTACTGCTACCGCCTGGCATCCTCCCTGTTGACGGATAGTGATATTGCTCAGGATGATGTCTTCGACTGGATGTCCGGGCAGGCCGGTAATCGAGCATCCTGTCTGTCCGGCATTGTTCACAAAGATATTCTGCAGGCGCACGCCACGAATCTGCCCCACCCGTTCCACAGGTATGCCCTCGGCATAGCCGCGTGCCCTGTTGCCCAGTCGGATGAAGATGGGCGACTCGGTGCCTTCAGCCGTAATATTGCTGACATTCACATTCTCCATGATGCCACCATCCGTAATCTCAAGCGAGATGGTCGAGGTACCACGCTTCGAAGGATCACCAAAGAACTGGCTTTCCTGATCTTCGGAGGGCTTCACCACACAGTTCGAGATACTGATATTGCGGAATCCGCCGTTGGTCTCGGTACCCAGCTTGATGGCATTGCAATGGCTGCTGATGATGCAGTTGGTGATAACGATGTTCTCGCACAGACGTGGCGAAGTGCTCTTCAGGGTGATGCCGTCGTCGTCGCTGTCCGCGATGATGTCGCTCACGGTCACATCATGACAACCATCCAGATCGAGCGCATCATTGTTGTAGTTGTTGCGGTTGTAAACCTTGATGCCTCTGATTTGCAGTCGGTCGCAGGCCAGATAGTGCTGCATCCAGCAGCCGGAGTTGCGCAGGGTGATGTCGCGCACGGCTATGTCCTGACTCTGGATGAAGCGCAGCAGATGCGGACGAGTGATGCCTTCATCGTTCCATGAAAGCTTCTCGAAAGCAGCTCCACGTCCGTCGATGGTGCCTTGTCCGTCGATGGTCACGTCACAGACGCTGTCGGCATAGATGAGCTGAATGGTGCTCGTCTGAGTGCGCAGCGAGAGGTAGCTGGACTTCATCTCACGATAGTCGCTCAGACTAGTGCTTCCGTAAAGTGTGGCACCTGCCTCGAGGTACAGATGCACGTGGCTGCGCAACTCGATGGTGCCTATCTTATACATACCTGCAGGCACTACCACACGCCCGCCTCCATGACTTGAACAATCGTCGATGGCCTGCTGGATGGCCTTCGTGCTGAGCACGGTAGTGTCGCTGCTTGCACCATAGGCGGTGATGTCATAGTCCCTGCCTTGCGTAGCGCCACAACTCATCAGCAGCATGCTGCATAACGTCAGCATCAAGCTGCTGCAAATAGTCATTGTATTGGTTCTCTTCATTTCTTCATGCTTTTATAACGGATGACTACCTGACCCTCAGCCTGTCGCCCACCTGTATGCTATAGTCGGGCGTGAGGCGGTTCATCTTGTATAGTGACTTCAGGCGAATGCCGTATTTCTGCGCGATGCTGTACATCGACTCGCCAGCCACCACGCTGTGCAGCTGACGCTTGTACTCCTTGGGAGCCTTCGTTCCTTTCTTCTTCAGCCAGATGACCTCGCCCGGCTCCAGGCTGTCTTTCTTATTGCGCTCATTATAGCGGGCCAGCTTCCTGTAGGAGATGCCTACTTCCTGAGCTATCGAACGGAACGTATCTCCTTGCCTCACATAGAGATAATAGTTTTTGTTAAAGGCATAGATAGGATGCAGTGGCTGGCCATTCACAGAGCCGTCGTGCGTACGTTCCACCATGAACTTGTCATAGGAGTGCGCCTTGTCATACTGGCTCAGGTTGTAGTTCTTTATGATGTCGATCAGGCTCTGCGCATAGCGGGGATTCGTGGCATAGCCTGCAGCCTTCAGTCCCTTGGCCCATCCTTCGTAGTCAGTAATCTTCAGCGAGAACAGACTGCGATAGCGCTGCCCTGTAGCTAGGAAGCGTGAGTGGTCCTCATACGACTCGTATGCTGAACTGTAGGCTCTGAAGCACTCGTTCTGCAGGTCATCGTCGCGATAGATTGTGCGGCCCGTCCATCCGTGACACTTGATGCCAAAATGGTTGTTGCCCTTCGTGGCGAGCGTGCTCTGACCAGCCGCCGACTCCAGCAGTCCTTGGGCAAGAGTGATCGATGCCGGCACTTTCCACTTCAGCATCTGCTCGATAGCGATATCACGATACTGCTCGATATACTGCTGATAGCGGTTTTGCGCCGTCAAACTGCCCCACGACAGCAAACCAATGATTATGAATAACAGTCGTCTCAAATCTCAACCCTCAAATCTCAATCCTCAAATCTCAATTCTCAAATCAAAACCCTCAACTCTCAAAGTCCGCCAGCCACAATGCATTCGAGGCATCGCTGGGCATACGCCAGTCACCACGAGGCGACAAGCTGACGCTGCCCACCTTAGGTCCGTCAGGCAGACACGAACGCTTGAACTGCTGATTGAAGAAACGACGGCAGAACGTCTGCAGCCACTTTGTGATGACCTCGTCGTCATAGCGGTTCTTGAAGGCATGACGGGCCAGCACGAAGATCTTCTTCGGACTGAAGCCAAAGCGCATCATGTAATAGAGGAAGAAATCGTGCAGCTCGTATGGACCTACCAGATCTTCCGTTTTCTGCTGGATATTACCCTCGCTGTCAGCAGGTGTCAGCTCAGGTGAGATGGGCGTGTCGACCACATCCAGCAGCGTGCTGCGCTGCATTGCGAAGGCTGGCAGCTGAGCCAGATAGCGTATCAGGTATTGCACCAGCGTCTTAGGCACGCCGCCGTTGACACCGTACATCGACATGTGGTCGCCATTATACGTACACCATCCGAGAGCAAGCTCCGACAGGTCGCCCGTGCCGATGACCATTCCTCCCACCTGATTGGCCACGTCCATCAGGATCTGAGTGCGCTCGCGAGCCTGGGCATTCTCGTAGGTCACATCGTGCTGCTGCATGTTGTGGCCAATATCCTGGAAATGCTGAGTGACGGCCTTTGCGATGCTGATCTCACGCTGGGTGATCTGCAGCGAGGTCATCAGTTCAACGGCATTCTGATGCGTTCGGTCGGTAGTGCCGAAGCCTGGCATCGTGATACCGATGATGCCCTTACGCGAAAGCCCCAGCTTGTCGAAGGCGCGCACCACTACCATCAGCGCCAGCGTCGAGTCTAGTCCGCCGCTGATGCCGATGACAGCCTTGTCGCTGTGGGTATGCTGCAAGCGCTTCACCAGTCCCATCGTCTGTATGTTGAGTATCTCCTCACAGCTCTGCTCCATCTTGTCGTCGCAGGGGATGAAAGGATGCGGGTTCACTTCGCGTATCAGCTCAAACTCACGTGGTGACACAGGCTTACAATCGACGATGACAGCCTGAGCGCCATCCTGGGCCGTGCGGAAGGTGGTATTGTTCTGACGGTCTGAGCGCAGACGGTCGATATCTATCTGTTGCATGCACAGCTGTGCGTCGAGCGAGAAGCGCTCACCCTGAGCGAGCAGCCTGCCGTTCTCACAAATCAGGGCATTGCCGCCATAGACCACGTCCTGTGTCGACTCGCCATAGCCGCAGCTGCTGTACACATAGCCGCACAACATGCGGGCACTCTGCTGACTGATGAGCGACAGCAGGTAGTCGTGCTTGCCTGCCAGCTCGTCGGTAGCCGAGAGGTTCAGTATGATGTCGGCACCAGCCAGAGCAAGGTTATTGCTTGGAGGCAGGGGTGCCCACACGTCCTCACAGATCTCGATGCCGAAGCAGGCGCCGTCGCAGGTGCGGAACACCTGTGGATCGGGCGACACATGAACGGGGCTGCCTGCGAGATAGATGTCCTGGGCTATCATATCGGTGCTGGAGGCAAACCACCGTTTCTCATAGAACTCGTTATAGTTGGGCAGGTAGGTCTTCGCGACAAGTCCCAGCAGCGAGCCGTGCTGCACCACAGCGGCACAGTTATACAGCAGCGAACCTATGCGCACGGGCAGACCCACCACCGCGATGATGTCGAGCTTGCGTGTGAAGTCGAGCAGCACCAGCAGGCCTTCCTCGGCCTTGTCCAGCAGCAGCTGCTGACGAAACAGGTCCTGACAGCTGTAGCCTGTCAGCGACAACTCGGGAAACACGATGATCTCCGCTCCCCTACCCTCTGCCTGAGCTATCAGGCTCTCTATCTGCTGAACGTTGTACGTCACATCGGCCACCCTCACACCTGGTATGGCAGCGGCCACCTTTATCATTCCGTATCTCATTCTATACTCTTGATTCCTTATCTTGATGAACTCTCAGAAACACCCTGTCCTGCTCCACTATCGGATACACCAGCGCAGGCTGCTCGAAGAACATGCTCTCCTCAAACGTATGGAGCTTATAGAACTTCACGCCGTCGATGCGCAGCTGAACGTCGACAGAAGGCTTCAGCATGAACATCTTGCCACGCTTGTAGGCCACCAGCTGAACGGCCACCCGCTCCATGCCCGGCAGGTCCTCACGGCCAAACTCCTCAATGAAGAGCTTCGTGTTGGGCTCCACCTCGTCAGTAAAGCGCAGCCGCCAGGCATTGCTCTCGGCTGAGAGGTAAGTGAAACGCATGTAGTAGTTGGAGTCGTTCACGAAGTAGGCCTCGAAGCGCGTAGTCGACAGCTCCTTCAACTCTATGGGAACGAAAGCGAGGTAAGCCGACAGCTTCTCGCCGCCACGCCGCTCCTCAGGCTCCACCCTGAAGGTCACGGGCTTGTCGGCAGGCTCCAGCTCCTCCTGTTCCTTGGCAGCCTGACGCTGCTGTTGCTGTTTCACCTCGACGATGCGGCTGGTGTCGTAGTTCTCTTCGCCTACCACCACCACCTCGTTCACCGTCATCGGCACCTGAAAGCCGTCCTCGTCTTCCACCAGCACGATGTTCTTTCCTTGGAAGCCAGCCACGCGGCCGCCTCCCGTTTCACTCAGAAACCTTACCTTATCTCCTATTTTCATTACGCTCAGATTCTATTTTCGATGCAAAGGTACGAATAATTTCTCATTTTTCTGCCCTCACCACACATTTTTTTCTATTTATGATTAAACCATCTGTCGAAACATACGTCAAACGTTCGTGTCAACCCAGGTGTACCGCCTCAAAGAAGCCCTCGCCAGGACGACTCACAAATGTCTAACTTTATTTAATACAAAACAACCAAAATGAAAAAAACAATGAAAAAAGCTTTGATGATGCTTGCCCTGCTCGTCGCACCTATCGCCATGCAGGCACAGACCAAGTTCCACGACGTTGAGCTCAATGAATGCACAGGTCCCGTCAAGTCGATCAGCACCTCCTTCATGGGTCGTGACCAGGTCACCAACTTCTCACAGGACGGAAAGATGCAGCGCGAGGGTATGGGCGAAGTCGTCTACGACGAGAACGGCTATGCAAAGTCTGTTGAGATGGAAGGCATGCAGGGTCAGAAGATGAAGATCAACTACACCTGGGAGAATGGCAAAGTGAAGACACAGACCATGGACATGATGGGCCAGGGTGTCACCATCACGCTTTCCTACAATGACAAAGGTGCCATCGCTGCACAGTCGATGAACTTCGGCGGACAAGAGATGTCCACTCCTTACACCGACTACAAATACGATGATCACGGCAACTGGATCTACCGCAAGTCCTCGATGATGGGCCGCGATATGGAGCAGAGCCGCACCATCACCTACTACGAGTAATCTCTTCGTAACACATTTCAACAAAATGCCTCCTCCACTCGAGGGGGCTTTTTTTATTGGTAGTAATTAAACCACGCTAGCTACGCGATTATTGACAATTTTCTTTCATAGATTTTGCTTTTTTGATATTACCTCTACCATTCTACCTGACATATTACAATAAAGCTACTGATTTTTAATTAATTACGAGCAAACAAACATTCTTTTTTACCTCTACTTATCTTCTACTTATCTTCTACTTATCTTCTACTTTACTTCTACTTATCCTCTACTAATTCTCTACTTTCCGTCTACTCCTCTTCTCGTCCTCGTATCATCCTCCACCTTGGTCCTTACTAGATTCATACATGCTCACTACTATCCTCTGGCTCATTTAATAGCATCATCTAGACTCTCAAGAATATACTTCATTCAAAAATTCTCTAGAGAATTTCACCTTAACAACGGCACTTACTGGTGCTAACCTGTAAGGTAAAGACGAAATTCTCTAGAGAATTTTCAGCCAATCCATATCCTTCAAACAAGAAAGAATGCCGTTATCCCCGATTCACCCCTATTGTCTCTGCCCATCAGTACGTCATAACAAGTGGTAGAGGTAAGGTAGAAGATAAGTAGAAGTAAAGTAGAGGTTTAGTAGAGGTTTAGTAGAGGATGATTATATAGTTAACTTATTATGTATCTGGATTATAATATGGATTTAGTAGAGGTAAAACATAAATAGGTATAAATCTAAGAAAAAGAAATCCCATTGCGACATTTGTGTAGGAGTGTTTTTGAATTACATATAGAGCATCACCTCGTATAGATGGATATAGCGCAAAAGTAGTTCGTTTATCCAAATGAAAAGGGTCTTCGCTGCTCGGCATTTGGACGCTTTTCCAAGAAAAATAGGCTTGTGGAAACAACTTTTTTAGTTATTGTGCTTCTCATTAGAAAAATATTCGTATCTTTGTAGTCAAAAACCGGTAATAAGGGATAAGATTTCTAAAAGAAACAATAAAATATGATTCTGCAAATTGCAAATAATAATGAGGCAGTTACGCCGATTACTCGTGAAATGGAAGGTTTAAAAGAATACTTTCCTCAGTGCTTTAACGCTCAAGGGGAGTTCGATATAGAGAAGTTTCGCGAGGCCATACAGCCACAGGTGGATGTAACACGTGAAGGTCGCAGCTACGACTTCCTGGGTAAGAGTTATGCCCGTATGCTGTCGTCACTGGATACCACTACAGTTATTCGACCAGATGTTGAGCATAATTCCAAGCCCGAGAATGCCAACAGCGAGAATATCTATATCAGCGGTGACAATCTCGATGCGCTGCACCATTTGGTGAAGAGCTATGCCGGCCAGGTGAAGTGCATCTATATCGACCCGCCTTATAACACGGGTACTGACGGCTTCGTTTATAACGACAAGTTCAAGTTCACGGCTGAGGAACTGACCCAGAAGCTGAGCATCAGTCCAGAAGAGGCAGAAAAGATTATCGCTATGACGAGTGGCCATCGTGCCAGCCATGCTGCTTGGCTTACCTTCATGATGCCCCGTCTTCAGTTGGCTCGCGATTTGCTGTCAAAGGATGGTGTTATCTTTATCTCTATCGATGATAATGAGCAGGCGTATTTGAAACAACTTTGCGATAATATATTTGGTGAAGATAATTTTGTCACTCCATTAACCATTATCGTTAAACCAGAAGGAAGACGTTATGGAGATTTTGCCAAGACCCATGAATATGCACTTGTGTATGCGAAGTCCATTGAGAATGCAATTTTCAACGAAATAGAAGTAGAAGGAAGTACATATCAATATCAAGACGAATTTGGGGGATTTAATTTAAAGGGACTTAGAAATCGTAATGTCGTAGCATTCAATTCTAGTAATCGACCGAATTTAAGATACCCTTTCTATGTTGATATTTCTAATCCAGACGAGAATGGGCTTTGCAAGGTATCAACGAAGAAACAGGATGGTTATGAGGAAGTCATGCCTAGTATAATTGATGGACTTAAAAGTGTTTGGAGATGGGGGAAAGATAAAGCTACAAACGAAATTGAGAAACTTGTAGCATATAGAGGAAACGATGGAGAAATCCGTATTTTCCAGAAAGAAAGGAAACTTACTCAAACGCCAAAGACAGTATGGTTTGATAAAAACATCATATCTAACAAAGGAACGTCAGAAGTGGAATCCTTATTAGGAAAAGGCGTGTTTAATTTTCCCAAACCTTTGCGCCTAATAAAGAATATACTATCGATAGGTTCTGGACTTGATGATATAATTATGGATTTCTTTTCTGGGTCTGCAACGACAGCACATGCTGTTATGGAAATGAATGCCACAGAGAATGCTCAAAGGAAATACATCCTTGTTCAATGGCAAGAACCCTGCAAAGAAGACAGCGCGGCACTAAAGGCTGGCTACCGCACCATCGACGAAATCGGCATGGAGCGCATCAAGCGTGCTGCCAAGAAAATCAAGGATGAGAATCCGCTGTTTGCTGGCGACTTGGGCTTTAAGCACTACATACTGGAGGAAGTGCCTCAGAACACCCTTGACAAACTGGAAACCTTTGACCCCAATGTGATTCTCTCCACCGACGATGTGCTGAATATGTTCGGACGCGACACCGTGCTACAAACTTGGCTTGTGAACGACGGCTACGGACTTGGCGCAAAGACGGAAGACATAGTGCTCGACAAATATCATGCAACGCTCTGCGGACACCATCTCTATCTGACGGATGCCGACTTTACGGAAAACGATATGGCGGCTCTTGTGGACCGCTATCAGAGTGATCCCGCGTTCAACCCTGACTGCATTGTGCTGTTTGGCTATAGCTTCGGTCATAATGCAAAAGATATGCTGGAAAAGAACAAGCCTACCATCAATTTGGTGAAGGACAAGAATGTAATAATTGACATTCGCTACTGATATGGAGTTAATACTACAGAATAATCTGCCACATCAGCAGTTGCCAGTAGAGGCCGTTGGTGACGCACTGCAAGAAGTTAGTTGGGAGTCGCCCAAAGACTTCTATTCCAATCCGCAATTATCATGGTCGAATCGCTCCCAGCTGTTTACGCCTATCATAGATGTTAAGAAACGACTGGTACCTAATATGCTGCCAAAATTGCAAGAGCCAGAAAAGAACGGACCTCTGAATCTTGACATCAAGATGGAAACGGGTACGGGAAAGACTTATGTCTATACCAAGACCATTTTTGAGTTACATCAGCGCTACAGGCTGAATAAGTTCATTATTTGTGTGCCCTCACTGCCAATTAAAGCAGGAGCTGAGCAATTCCTGAGCGATCTGTATGTGCAACGCCATTTCTACGATGCCTGCGGCTATCATTGCGAAATAGAAGTTGGCGTGCTGGAGGCTGCCAAGGCCAAAAAAGGTAAACGGTATTTCCCTGGGGTGGTGCGTGACTTTATGGAAGGCTCATGCCAGCAGCGCAACAAGATATATGTGCTGTTGCTGAACATGGCTCTGCTGACAAATGCTCAGATACTGAAACGTGATGACTATGACTTTGGCGTGTTGGGATTCTACCGTCCATTTGATGCACTAAGAGCTACACATCCCGTAGTGATTATTGATGAGCCTCACCGCTTCACCCGTTCGCAGTCGGCTTATGCCCAGATACTTAAAGAACTCCAGCCGCAGTTAATATTGCGTTATGGTGCCACCTTCCCGGAAATCACTGTGGGTAAAGGCAAAGGTAAGCACGTGTCGAAGGACTATCTGAACCTGCTCTACGACCTGAATGCTTGCGAAGCTTTTTCTCAGAACCTGATAAAGGGCGTAGCAAAAGAACACTTCGAACTGGAGGGAGGACAGCGCGAACGCATTATTATTAAGGACATCAATCAGAGTGAGCGCAAGGTTACGTTGCAATATGCTGGCAAAACAGAGACGCTGCAGGCAGGTGATCCTATCACGTTGTCACCAGAAATGCAGAATGTGAGTGTGGATGCAGTAGAGAAAGGATTGGTAACCCTATCAAATGGAAGAACCTTCCACACAAGCGAACATTTCAGTCCGTCAGTTTATGCCCAGTCGTATCAGGAGGAAATGGTAAAACTGGCTATTCAGCGCCATTTCGAGACGGAACGGAAAAACTTTGAAGGCGATCGACGTATCAAGACGCTGGCACTGTTCTTTATTGACAATATTCGTTCATATCGCGGTGATGACAATGAGAACGGATGGCTGGCAGAGAAATTCGAATCGCTTCTGAAAGAACGTGTGAAGTTTGAGCTATGCCAACCCTGTAGTGATGATTACAAAGCCTATCTGGAGGCTACCCTAAAAGATGCTCATGCCTGTCACGGCGGCTACTTTGCTGAAGACAATCAGAACAGCGACGAGGAGATAGCCCAGCAGGTAAGAGAGATTCTGCACGACAAGAAACAGTTGCTGTCGTTTAAGAACGAAGACGGCAGCTGGAATACGCGCCGCTTCATCTTCTCTAAGTGGACGCTGAAAGAGGGATGGGATAATCCCAACGTGTTTACTATCTGCAAACTGCGTTCCAGCGGTAGTGAAATCAGCAAACTGCAAGAGGTGGGCCGAGGACTTCGTTTGCCTGTAGATGAATATGGCAATCGCAGCAGTGAAGAGCATTTACTGAACTATATTGTTGACTTTGACGAAGCCGACTTTGCTGCTAAGTTGGTTGCCGAGATTAACGGTCAGTTACCTCAGGTGGTCATTACCGACAAGATACCTATGGAGTTGATTCAGCGCGTAGCAGAAAAACGAGGTGTGAACGAGTTTGCATTATTGGCAGAACTCGCTCAGAAGGGTATTATCAAGGATTTACAAGGTACTATCAATGGTGATATGCTTGGAGAACTCTATAACCATTATCCTGAGTTTGCCGATACAGGCTTGCCTAAGTCAAAGGTTATAGACAGGAATAAAAAGAATACCAACAAGATTAAGATTCGCCCACAGGTGTTCGACCGTCTGCGCGACCTATGGATGAAAATCAACAAGAGGTATGTTATCTTCTTCGACCCTATGTTGGAAAAGGAACTCGAGAAAGCACTACCAATGTTGTTTACTGATGGTGTGTTCGCCCAAGGTGTTATAACAAGTAAAAGAGAGATTGTAGGCACTGACGAAGGAAGGATGGCTTTTGTTCAAGATACAGGTGTGTCGTATCAGACAAAAGGAAATACTTTACCCTATAACGAGTTTTTGAAACGCATCAATCGAGCTACCAGTGTGCCTATTCGCACGCTTCACGATGCAATGTGCAAAGGTATCGGCAGTAAGCCCACATTTACACAGGATCTGATAAACGATCAGTCGTTGGCTCGTATCATCAAAAACATTACGAATTGGAAGATAGAAAATTCCATGAGTCAGTTTAAATATAAGCAGACAGCATACGATGTGAAGCGAACCAGACTTACTGATGAGAATGGAAAGCTGTACGACGATATTGTGCAGAGTTATATAGGTAATCATCTGGATAGTGCTAGAGTTGCTGACAGGTATCTATATGATGCCTATACGTACGACAGCGACTTGGAACAGATAAATCTGAAGACATCTGATATTGATGAAGTTATAGTGTTTGGTAAGATCCCTCGTAAGAGTATTGCCATTCCAACAATCACAAACGACTCGTATAGTCCCGACTTTATGTATATGGTCAAGAAAACTGACGGTAGCAAGGAGTTGAATATCATTGTTGAGACAAAAGGGGTTGACACGCCAGCCAATCTGCGTGGTGTTGAGGAGAAGAAAATCAGTTGCGCCCAGAAGTTCTTTAATCAGCTTCGAGAAGACTTTCCTGAGCTGAACGTAAACTTTCGCGACCAACTCAATCATCAACAATTGCGAACAATTATTGATGAAGTGCTGAGGGAGGGGTAACATTCACAAGACTAACAAAGGATACCACTCAAGATGTTACTCAAAGAAAGTAAGTAAGCGGAAAAACCGACGAGTCACTTGAACTGAATCCAGGTCAGTTTGCGCCAGAGTCCTTCAGACAGATGGCTTCTCGGAACGAAACCTACGCTATATGAAGAGCTTCTATTTGCTTTACAACGATCAAATTGGGAATCTGCCACAAGTTGTGGCAAATTCTAACGACGAAATTTTGCCACAGGTTGTTGCAAAGCCTCAGAGTCACTTGAACTGAAGCCAGGTGAGCTTGCGCCAGAGCCCTTCGAGCGGACCGCGAGGATGACTGGCAAACCACCAACGACAGAACAGATACTGGGCGATGACCATCATCAGGCCGATGAGCACAGCATAGGTGATGCCCACAAGGCGATAGCAAGCCAGGCCATAGCCGCAGAAGATGAAGCTGCCGATGATGGACTGAAGCAGATAGTTGGTGAGGCTCATCCTGCCGAAGATGCACAGGTGATGGAGGACTCTGCGGACGCCTTCAAAGGCATACCAGGCAGATACTACGGTCGAGACGATCATGACCAGTATGCTGAGGTTGCGGATGGGCGTAAGCCATGAAGCCAACTTCCCGAAATCCACGAAGCTCAAGACCAATACAGCGAGGATTGAAACGCTGAGGATGACATGCCAAATGCCCAGATGACGGTCCTCGTTATAAAACAGCCGCTGGCGCCCCAGCTGCATTCCAAGAATGAAGAGGCAGAGAAGCTGCGTCAGCCGGCCGCTGAAGACATTGAACCTCAGGTTCAGCTCAAAGCCATATTGCAGGTTGTTTAACGCGTTCTCCCAGAAAGTGCCATGTTCGTGCAAAGCCATCGTCTGGCCATAGATTTCAAAGAGACGGGTATGGTCGATGGTGATGCCTGTCAGCAGGCAGAAGAGCTCTACCGGCTGTATGGCCAGCAGGGCTATGATGCACCAGACGGCTCGCGAAGGCAGGTAACTGATGGGGATGAGCAGCAGGCCGTAGACCGCATAGAGCATGAGGATATCGCCATCGTAGAACGCTACATTGATGAGTCCAAAAATGAACAGCAGACACATGCGCCAGGCAAAGCGGCCAGCGAAGGAGCGTCCCTTCTGCTGCTGGTTGTCGTTCATGATAAAGAAACTCAGTCCGAAGAGCATAGCGAAGATGCCGTACATCTTGCCGCTCAGCAGCCAGGCGAGCACCCGGCCTACCGACTCATCGCACGATAATGTATGCAGGATAGGCTCTTCAGTAAAGATGTCGAAGTGCTCTACGGAGTGGTAAAGGATGATGCCTGCCACAGCGATACCTCTGAGGGCATCGGCCACGTCGATACGCGTGTTGGGCAGGTTACGGGTTAAATATCTGGTATTCATCACTGGACATTCATACAAATTAGGATGCAAAGGTACAAAAAAAAGGGTAAAACTATTGTATATTCTCCTAAAAATGATTGCCTTTGCACCCAAATAACCAGAAAACAATAACGCGGTCACCTCTCAATAGCCGTGGGTCGGAACGACCTGCCCGCCCAGGAGAGCCTGCTCAACTCGCAGCTCAGCGAGGCTGCCAACATGTACAAGGGAGCACAGGCCGTCATCGCCCTCTACATCGCACTCGGCGGAGGAACGAAGTGATGGAAGGTTAAAAGGTTAAGACTTCATGGTCTGCGGTGTCGATGGTGGCACCGCAGACTTTTTTATGCGCATTCATGGAGAAACTGCGCTTACACAATATTTCTCACCGCGTGCAACGGCCTCATAGAGCAATGGCACGCGCCAATCGCGACGGCAGCAGCGAGCGCACAAGACGCTGCAGAGCAGCATCCCATACTATGCACGGCGGCATCCCATACTATGCACGGCGGCATCCCAAACTATGCATGGCGGCATCCCAAACGACGAATACTGCCATCCGAGACGGCACAGCGCCTTAATGACGGAAAGCCGCGCAGGAGGCAGAGCAAGACCGTTCTTGAAGATTAAAAAACCCCTCCCTTGTGGGGAGGGGCCGGGGGTAGGCTTCTCTTACGGACGTGGCTCGTCATCCCCGCCACTGTCGGGAGTAGTGCCACCGCCACTGGGCTCGATGCCTGAGCCTCGTCGCTTATTATTATCAACCAGATAAAGCATTCTCATATTTCATTTGATGAATTGCTTTTTCATGCTCTAGCTCTTTTCAATTGGGGATATGAAAACAAGAACCTCGACGGCACCGATTGTGTAGGCGACGATTTGTACACACCTCTGCGCATCCATGCTATAGCCGAAAAAGCCTGGCATGCAAACCCCGAATACTGGAAAGAAGGCATCGCCAAAAATATAGAAAAAAGTCGTTACTCCTTCAAGACCAATCCTGCCGGGGCGGCAGCAGAAGGAAAAACGCTAAGACAATTCTCTTCCAAAGCCAGAAAGGACTATACACGCGACAAGTGGAACAAAAGGCTTTCTCTGATAAAAACAGAGATCAAAGCAGGAATGAGTCATAGCAAACTAGCGAAAATACTCTCGGACAAAATCGGGGAACCCGTAAATCCTCGTACATTGGGACGTCATGTGCGGGAAATGCGAAAAAACGAAGCGAGAGAGCAGCTTAAGGCATCCAAAAACGGCAAAAATGACGTTAATACTAATATTACTACTAATTCTATAACCTTCTCTTCAAATCCCCCCACCACCCCCATACCCCCTTATACCCTGATTAAAGAGAAGAACATATTATTGGAATGTGACGATATGGCACCCCTCAACAAAGGAAAGCAGGATGGTTATAGCTCGCGTTTTGATTGTTTCTGCCGTTGGTATGATGAAAGTCTGACCATGGCACAAAACATGCAGAAACTGAAGAAGAAAGGGTTGGAGATAAGCGAATCAACATATCATCGCTACAAAAGGAAAAGAGACTCAATGAAGAGAGTAGCATAAATCGAATAAGTCTTCGTTAGTTGCTGTATTGACATAGTGTCATCACACATCAACCGAAGTGCCACTTTTGGTCAGGCCCGACGGCACTTTTGGTCACCTTCCTCGGCACTTTTGCTGACCAAGAACGCCACCTTTCCTGACCAAGAACGCCACCTTTCCTGACCTAGATTGGCACTTCAGTTGACCAAGACTGGCAGCTCTGGTGAACTTGGGGGTTAGGGGATTTCGGGAGGGGAGGTAATTTATTATGAGGAAGATGATGGTGGTTTCAAGAATTTTTCGTACCTTTGCAGCAATTAATCACCATAACTACAATGAAAAGACTACTATTGACAATTGCGGCCCTGATGATGCTGGGCACAGCGACATGGGCACAGGGAGAGAAATGGGAAGGACTGGCACGTACGCCACAGATGGGATGGAACACTTGGAACAAGTTTGCCAACCGCATCAACGAGAAGCTCATACGTGAGACGGCTGACGCGATGGTCAGCGAGGGTCTGCTCGACGCGGGCTACGTCTATCTGAACATGGACGACTGCTGGCATGGCGAGCGCAATGCCGACGGCTTCATCACGGAGAACAAGGAGAAGTTTCCCTCGGGCCTGAAGGCCGTGGCTGACTATGTTCACTCGAAGGGTCTGCTCTTCGGCATCTACTCCGATGCCGGACGCAAGACCTGCGGCGGCCTGCCGGGCTCGTTCGGACATGAGTATCAGGATGCCATACAGTATGCGCGCTGGGGTGTGGACTACTTGAAATACGACTGGTGCGAGACGGAGAACATCAATCCTCGTGGTGCCTATCCGCTGATGCGCGATGCGCTGCGTGCCGCCGGGCGCCCGATCCTCTTCAGTATGTGTGAGTGGGGGCAGAGCAAGCCTTGGACGTGGGCTGCCGACGTGGGGCACTCGTGGCGCACGACGGGCGACATCAGTGCCATCTTCGACGGCAAGGGTCTGCGCTCATGGGAGCACAGCGTGATGACCATCGTCGAGCAGAATGTCAAGCTGCGCAAATATGCCGGTCCCGGTCATTGGAACGACCCCGACATGCTGGAGGTGGGCAATGGCATGAGCGTCAATGAGGATCGTGCGCACTTCACGCTCTGGTGTATGATGGCGGCTCCGCTCATCCTTGGCAATGACCTCACGAAGATGACTCAGGAGACTCGTGACATCATCCTCAATCGCGACGTCATCGCCATCGACCAGGATACGCTCGGCGTGCAGGGCCTGCGGCTGAAGGAAGAGGGCGGTCTGCAGTACTGGTTCAAGCCACTGGCAGGCGGTGACTGGGCGTTCTGCCTCTTCAACCGCGGCATGGAGCCCGTCAGCCAGACCATCGACTGGCAGACGCTCTGCTTCACCGACGAGGAGGTGTCGGGACTTTCTACGGCCTTTGACACTACTGTCTACAATGTGCGCGACCTCTGGGCGAAACCTTCGAAGAAGAAGGCTAAGCCTGTCACGACAAAAAAGCCGCTGCCCGTCACCGTCCCCGGTCACGACGTGATACTTTTCCGCCTGACACCGGTGAAGAAATAGCAGTAAAACGAAAGGAGCCGTCGGAGATGAACTCAGGCGGCTTCCTAGTTAGTAGCTTTTCTACTCTGTCTTTCCCGCTAGCCACATGCGAACGGCGGCGGGGGTCTCGGGAGCAGTGATGCTGGAGGTTACGACCCGTTGCTGGTCGCCATCGATGTTGAACTGGAGGGTGGCTTCGTCGGAGTGGACGTCGATGGTGACGTTGGCTCCCATCACCAGGGGCAGGTTCACGTCGCCATGACCGGCGGGGAATCCGCAGAGCACGGGGATGTGATACTCCTTGAGCAGGTCGTGGAGCATGGCCTCGACGCTGATGGTCGCTCCGGTGGCATCCTTGAACTCGGTGCCGCAGTCGGTGAACTCGCCAAGGATGACTCCCTTGCAACGGCTGAGGACGCCGTTCATCTGCAGGATGCGCATCTGGCGGTCGATGTTGTGCATCGACTCCTCGACCTCCTCAACGAAGAGGATGAGGTCGCGGCCAAGCGTGGCATCGGCCTGAGAGCCGAGGTTGGGCGCGAAGGTGCAGATGTTGCCGCCTACGAGCACGCCGCTGGCCTTGCCTTCGATGTTCTGCGGATGTGAGGGCACCTCATAGCGGGGCACCTTGCCCATGAGCAGGTCGCGCATGAGGGTACTGGTCTCGTCGGTGCCGCCCTTGGCCAGGAACGAGCTCATGGTGCCGTGTATGCTCATCACGCCGGCACGGCTCCACAGTCCGTGGAGGGTGCTGATGTCGCTGAAGCCTACGATCCACTTGGGCGATGCCTTCAGCTCGGCAAGTGTGAACTGGTCGATGAGCTGTATGGAGCCGTAGCCGCCACGGTTGCAGATGATGGCTTTGACGGCGGGGTCGTTGAGAGCCCAGTAGATGTCGCTCACGCGCTCTGCCACCGTTCCTGCGTAGCGTCCGTCGACTACCTTTCCCACGTTAGGACCGATAACGGGTTGCAGTCCCCACGATCTCAGCACGTCGGCTGTCTTCTCCACGTTCTCCATCGGCGTGTAGTACGAGGGTGAGATGAGTGCCACCTTGTCGCCGGCCTTGAGGTAGTCGGGGCGCTGGCAGTTGAGCACTACCTGCTGTTGGGGCTTCACCACTTCGATTTCGTCTTCATCGTCTTTACACGATGTCATCATGATGCCGCAGCTCAGTATGGCGACTGCGGTCATCAGGGAATACTTCTTCATTTTCTTTTTCGTTGTTTCTAGTTTATAATTATTTTCGCTTACTATTCTGTGCGCCAGCCGCTCAGTATTCGTCCTCTGCCCCGTCGTTGCCGACATACGGATTCTCGCCACCCTGGAGCGACGGGGCACGATGGGTGACTGACTGTGGATTGGGCGTCCCTACCCTACATCCGCGCTGACGTATCGTGTCGGCGGCCGATGATGTCAGCGCAACTAAGCATAGAAGTGCTGCAACACAAGTTCTTCTGTTCATAAACATAGTTTTGGGGTGTTCTTTATAAAAAACCGTGCAAAGGTACAATATTTCTTTGAAAAGAATCGCATCAATATTGCCTTTTTTCAGGTAATGGTGCAAAATTTAACCTATCGCAGTTTCTCATCTTTTAATGGGTGGCTCATGTTTTCTGCGTTTTCCTGTCAACAAGAACGCGCATCAACGACGTGGAAGGACAGAAAAAATATGTCGATTGTTTTGGAATACCAATATTTTTTGCTAACTTTGCAGCCGAAATGCACATGTAAGGATGAAACTCATCGTCATGACCAAATCCACGTTCTTCGTGGAAGAAGACAAAATCCTCACCACCCTCTTCGAGGAAGGTCTGGACAACCTGCATCTGTATAAGCCTGATTCAGAGCCTGTCTACTCCGAACGGCTGCTCACTCTCCTACCCGACGAATACTATAAGCGCATCACCGTGCACGACCATTTCTATCTGCGTGAGGAATACGGCCTACGCGGTATTCACCTCGAAACACCCGACACGGAGCTGCCCTACGGCTATCGCGGCAATGTCACTATCACCTGCACAGATATCAGTCAGCTGCGTGAAGCGAAGAAACGCTCCAACTATGTCTTCTTGAAGTCTATCTTCGACAGTCACACCAATCCTGCTGACCGACAGTCGTTTACCATCGACGAGCTGAAGACTGCAGCGAAGCAGGGACTCATCGACCGCAGGGTGTATGCCCTCGGCGGCATCTCTCTCGACAATATTCATCAGGTTGCTGACCTGGGATTCGGAGGAGTCGTGGTGTGCGGCGACCTGTGGGGACGCTTCGACATTCACCAAGGACAGGACTTCAAGGAGCTTATCGCTCATTTCAAGAAACTACAAAAAGCTGTATCTTAACTCATATATAATGAACAATCAATACCCCTTCATGGTCTTCTCGGGTACAGCCACGAGATACCTCGCAGAGAAAATCTGCCAAAGCCTGGGATGCCCGCTCGGACAACTGCAAATCACTAAGTTCAGCGACGGAGAGTTCGCCGTATCCTACGAAGAGTCCATCCGCGGACGCGACATCTTCCTCGTACAGAGCACATTCCCCACCAGCGACAACCTCATGGAGCTCCTGCTGATGATCGATGCCGCCAAGCGCGCCTCTGCACGCACCATCAATGCTGTCATCCCCTACTTCGGATGGGCACGGCAGGACCGTAAGGACAAGCCCCGCGTGTCGATAGGTGCCAAGCTCGTAGCCGACCTGCTCAGCGTGGCCGGAGTGAACCGTGTCATCACAATGGACCTTCATGCCGACCAGATACAGGGATTCTTCGACGTGCCCGTCGACCACCTCTATGCCTCAGGTGTCCTGTTGCCTTATCTGCAGAGCTTGAAGCTCGACGAGCTTGTCATCGCCTCACCCGATGTTGGCGGTTCGAAGCGTGCCAACACTTATGCCAAGTATCTGGGATGTCCGCTGGTGCTCTGCAACAAGACGCGAGCCCGTGCCAACGTTGTGGCAACGATGCAGATCATCGGTGAGGTCGAGGGAAAGAATGTGGTCATCGTCGACGATATGGTCGACACTGCCGGCACCATCACCAAGGCTGCCGACCTGATGATGGCCTCGGGAGCAAAGAGTGTACGCGCCTGTGCCTCACACTGCGTGATGAGTGGCCCGGCAAGCGAGCGCGTGCAGGAGTCGGCACTCACTGAGATTGTCTTCACCGACTCTATCCCTTATACCCAGCGCTGCGCCAAGGTCAAGCAGATCTCTGTCGCCGACATGTTTGCTGAGACTATCCGTCGCGTCGTCGACAACGAGAGTATCAGCGATCAATATCTGGTGTAAGCTCAACAGGATAAATTATTACTAAGCAACAATTTACGACAACATGAGAACCATCAAGACTATTGCAACGGCTGTGATTGGAATGCTCCTTACTGCAGCCTGCACAACAGACAAGGGCAACAAGCTCACCTACCACATTGAAGGAACGGCAGAGGGGCTGGCTGACGGTCAGCAGCTGCAACTGGCCAACGATGAGGGCGAGCCATTCGATACGATTGTCATCAAAAACGGGAAGTTCACCTACGATGGAAAGGCTGACAGCGTGGCTTGCTACGTGATCAACGTGATGAGCGACGAGTTCAATAGCGTCAACTACTTCACCGAGCCCGGCACCATCGCCATCACCATCACCGCCACACCCGGGCAGTCGACTGTTTCAGGAACCATCGCCAATGATGCCCTTCAGCGTCTCTCGGAGGCCACCAATCCCTACTATGAGAAGATACATGAGATAGAGGAAATCATCTACAAGGACACGGTGCTCAGCAAGGACAGCGAATGGGCGCTGGCCGAGCGCTATATGCAGGTGTACAGCGAGATCAACAAGAAGATTGCTGAGGCGGCCAAGCAGAATGTGGACAACGAGCTGGGATTCATGCTTGCCACGAAATACATCGCCCCTGCCGACAGCCCGCAGCTGGTGAGGGAGCTCATCGACAAGATGCCCGAGAACTTCCGTCAGCGTCCTATCGTAGCTGGTATTGAAGCACAGCTCAATGCCGGTGAGGCTACGGAGGTGGGCAGCAAGGTGGGCGAATTCACCATCAACAGCCCCGACGGCACACCTGTGAACATACGCGATGAGGTGGCAAAGAACAAGATCACCATCCTCGACTTCTGGGCATCATGGTGCGGACCTTGTCGTAACGAGATGCCGTTCATGCGCGAACTCTACGCAGAGTTCCAGCCTAAAGGCCTGGGCATCATCGGCATATCGCTCGACGACAGTGCCGAGGCATGGAAGCAGGCCATCAAGGACTTGAAGATCACGTGGACGCAGGTGTCAGACCTGCTGGGATGGAAGGCGCCCATCGCACTGGCGTTCCAGGTGAATGCCATTCCCTTCATGGCCATCCTTGACAGCGAGGGCACCATCATACAAAAGGGCCTGCGTGGTGAAGAACTTAAGGAGTTTATTAAGAAAGCGTTGGATTAACACCCACCCCATATCCCCTCCCGAGCGGGAGGGGATTTTTATGGCACTTAAAAAGAACCCTCACGAGGGGATACCTCATGAGGGAAAATCCAAGTAACGCAAGTGGAGTTGGAGGGAGTCGCGCTCGGCTTTGCCGCTTTCACAAAGCGTAGCGACTAAAAGAACCCTCACGAGGGTGAGACCTCGCGAGGGCGAAACGTAGTGGAGCTGGAGGGAGTCGAACCCTCGTCCGAACGAGGAAACCATACGCTTTCTACACGCTTATTCCAGACTTCATTTTCGTGCTACGACAAGACCTGGACCACCAATCGCAGCCTTATCCTCTAAAACTTCATCGCGACATCGAGGCCTGCCGTGACTATTTCCGATTTTCCTGCGCCGCTTGATCCTCAGATTCGGAACCACACCCTTGGAGCGACGTCTCGTTTCCTCACCTTGTGGGGAAATAAAGCTAGTCTACTGTGCTTCGACTAGGCAGCGAGAGCATACTCGTTGTTGCCAATTAATTGTTCGACCGAATGGATTATGGAGTTTACAGCCGTCACTCCGCGTGCTTACGTACCATCTCATCTCGCCGTCAAATCCAGTCAACCCCATGACGATACACGGCCAGATTTCTGGTAATGCGGTGCAAAGATAGCATCTTTTTTGATAATAACCAAGGTTTTTACTTTTTTTTTCGTACCTTTGCACCATCTTTGCAATAAAATGCACGTTTTTGAGTTTATAATATATAAAAACATATCGAGAAAGACATGAAAAAACGATTTTGGTCAATAGCCGTCATGCTGCTCTCAGCAGTGTGGGCGATGGCACAATCAACGATGACCGACCAGCAGCTCATCACCTTCATCATGGAGGAGAACGAGAAAGGGAGCACACAGCAGGAGATAGTCACCAAGCTGATGCAGCGTGGCGTCGACATACAGCAGATACAGCGTGTGAAACGTAAGTATGAGCGCCAGATCAAACAGTCGGGCATGGGTACTGTTGCCGACGATGCCATCAGCAAGGCTGAGGACCGTATGCGCAAGAACAACGGTCAGCAGCGCACTGTCCCCGTTGGCCAGGGCAGTAACATGGTTCGCCAAATAGGCAACGGTCAGTCCACCTACGACGAGAATGACCCCCTTTTCATGCAGATGCAAGCTGAGCTGGGTGGCATCATGCCCGTTGACTCTATCGCCCTGTTGGAGCAGATTCTCGAACAGCAGCAGGCTGAGAAGACCAAGATCTTTGGTCATGACATCTTCAATAATGAGGCGCTGAGCTTCGAGCCCAACATGAACATTGCCACGCCCGCTGATTATCGTCTGGGACCCGGCGATGCTGTAGCCATCGAGATTTACGGAGCTTCACAGGAGAGCATCGATGCCACCATCACCCCTGACGGATATGTCACCATCGACGGTGTCGGTCCCGTGCAGCTGGCCGGACTCACCGTCGACCAAGCCAATGCCCGTCTGCGCTCAGTGGTCGGTGTTCACTATGCTGACAGCCGCATCAGCCTCTCCGTGGGACAGACACGCACCATCATCGTCAATGTCATGGGTGAGGTGAACTATCCCGGCACTTACACCCTGTCGGCTTTCTCCACCGTGTTCAACGCCCTCTATATGGCTGGCGGAGTCAACGATATCGGTACGTTGCGCAACATCAATGTCTATCGCAACAACCGTCTGATATCTACCATCGACGTCTATGACTACATCCTCAATGGTAAGGCTACAGGTAATGTGCGACTGACAGACAACGACGTTATCATCGTGGGAGCCTACGACTGTTTGGTGAATGCAACAGGACGTGTGAAGCGCCCCATGTTCTACGAGATGAAGACTGGCGAGAGTCTGGCTGCTCTGCTGAAATACACTGGCGGCTTTGCCGGCGATGCCTATAAGAAAGCCGTTCGCGTGACCCGCAAGTCAGGCGCACTCTATTCAGTACATACTGTGAACGAGTTCGACTTCACTACCTTCCACATGGCCGACGGCGACTCTATCTGGGTTGACTCTATCGTAGCCCGCTATCAGAACATGGCTGAAGTGAAAGGTGCCGTGTTCCATCCAGGACAATACGAGCTAGGCGGTAACATCACCACCGTGCGCTCGCTGATACTCGCTGCCGACAGCCTTACGGAAGAGGCCTTCACCAATCGTGGCGTGATGCACCGCATGAAGAGCGACCGTACCTTGGAAGTGCTCTCCGTCGACGTGGCAGGCATCATGAGCGGCACCGTCCCTGACGTACCCCTGAGGAACGAAGACGTGCTGTGGATACCCAGCCGCAAGGAGTCGATCGAGATGCCTACGCTGACCATCCACGGCGAAGTGCAGTATCCCGGTATCTACAAATACGCCTCTAACGAGACACTTGAAGACTTTATCCTTCAAGCAGGCGGACCTACCGATGCAGCCTCAATGGTGAAGGTCGACGTGGCACGACGTATCTCCAACCCCTACGCCACTGAGTCACAAGACACACTGGCGCGCTATTTCTCGTTTGCGATCAAAGATGGCTTTATCGTTGATGGCGACGAAGCCTTCCACCTCGAGCCCTTCGACGAGGTTTACGTGCGCAAGAGTCCTGGTTACTCACCCCAGCAGAATGTCTTCGTAGAGGGCGAAGTACTCTTCGAGGGCACTTATACGTTGACGAAGAAGAGCGAACGCCTGAGCGAGATCATCAAGAAGGCTGGTGGACTCTCGAAGACCGCCTATGCAGCCGGTGCCCGACTCATCCGTCAGCGCACCTCCGAGGAGCTGGCACGCCAGGAAGCCCTGCGTAAGGCAGCCCAGCGTTCTGGTGGCAAGGACTCTATCGACATCAGCAAACTTGACCTGGGAGCCACCTATCCAGTAGGTATTCAGCTCGACAAAGCACTTGCCTACCCAGGCAGCGATGCCGACATCGTACTGCGTGAGAATGATCGTATTGTCGTGCCTGAGTACTCAGGTACGGTGAAGATCAACGGAGAGGTGATGTACCCCAACACGACCAGCTTCGTCGATGGCGAGAGTCTGAAGTACTACATCAATCAGGCGGGTGGATTCGGTGACAACGCCCGCAAGCGCCAGACATACATTATATATATGAATGGCACCGTGGCCAAGGCCGACCGTAAGCATAAGCCTTTGCCCGGCTGTGAGATCGTGGTACCGACAAAGCAACAGAGCCGCCGCATGTCGACCGCCGAGATGCTCGCTATAGGCTCGTCGACGGCATCCATTGCCACGATGATTGCCACATTGGTGAATATATTCAAGTAAAAACGACGCACTTGTCATGTAATAGTATATTTTCATGGAGAAAAACAACCCTACCCCATCGGGCATCAACTACAGAGAAGTATGGCGGAGGATATGGTCCCGTCGGCGACTGTTCTACAAGGTGCTGCCTATCACATTCATTCTCTCGGCGCTCTATATCGTAAGTCTTCCACGCTATTACCGCACTGAAGCTATGTTGGCACCAGAGACCGAGAACGGCCTTGCTGCCGGTGCATTCGGTTCTATAGCCTCCACCTTTGGTATCGATCTTGCAGAGGAAGGCTCTGATGCCATCACCCCTATGCTTTACCCCGACCTGTTGGAAGACAATGGATTCATCGTCAACCTATATCCCATACAGATTGAGACGAAGGATGGTGAGGTGAAGGCTACCTACCACGACTACCTGCAGCTGCACCAGAAAAAGGCATGGTGGGCAGGGGCTTTCACGTGGATCAAAAACCTCTTTGCGAGCAAGGATGACGGGGGAGAAGCCGGCGAACGTCTGAATCCCTATGCACTGTCGAAGCCTGAGGATGGCATTGTAACAAAAATCCGTAACAGTATCAGCCTCAGTGTCGACAAGAAGACAGGCGTTATCACAGTCAACGTAGAGGATCAGGATCCCAAGGTATGCAAGACTATCTGCGACTCAATGATTATGCGTCTACAGGGGTTCATTACCGATTATCGCACAAACAAAGCCCGTCGCGATGTCAGCTACTATGCTTCACTTTCAGATAGTGCCCTGGCTGAATACAAGAATGCCGTAAGAGAATACAACCGCTTTGCCGATGCCAACATCAACGTCACGCTACCTAGCTACCGCACCCGCCAGTCGGACCTTGAAAACGAAATGCAACTGCGGTATAATGCCTATACGGTGCTCAACACCCAGCTTCAGAATGCCAAAGCGAAGGTGCAGGAGCGCACTCCCGCCTTCACGCTGCTGAAGGGTGCAGCCACACCTCTGCTGCCCGCAGGTCCAAAACGGATGTTTTTTGTGGCATTCATGCTCTTCCTGGCATTTTGCATCACGGGTTGCTATGTACTGAAAGATATCCTCTTGCCTGACGCGCCTTCTGATAAGGCGGGCGAGAAAGCATAGTCACCACCCCCCAGTCATGAGTACTGTAGAAGGCCACCACAGCAAGTCGCAGAGGATTGCATCTAACACGATAGCACTCTTCCTGCGTATGTTGGTCGTCACCATTATCAACCTCTATGCAGTACGCCTGGTGCTCAGGGGACTGGGCGACATGGACTATGGCATTTTCAAGACCATTGCCAGCGTTATTGCCATCAGCACATGTATCAGCACAACACTGTCGGTAGCCATCCAGCGTTTCTACTCAATGGCGCTTGGGCATCAAGACCCTACGGAATTCAACAAGATTTTCAGTGCCAGTATCAATGTTGTGATGGGCCTGTCGGTAGTTGTCGTCATCATATTTGAGACTATTGGTTTGTGGTTCGTCAACACGCACCTGGTCATCCCTGATGAGAGGATGGTGGCTGCCAACTGGATCTATCAGCTGGCACTTGGCGTGCTGCTACTCTCTATCCTTCAGATACCTTTCATGGCTGCGATCTTTGCCTACGAGTCAATGGGCAGCTATGCACTCATATCGATGTTGGAATGTCTGCTGAAGTTGGGCGTTGCCTACCTGATTGCAATGGCGACGACTGACAGCCTCGTGTTCTACTCATCCGGATTATTGGTAGTAGCAGTCATCATATTCCTCTTGTATTTCTTGACAGCAAGAAACAAGTACAAGTCCTGCCGCTACAGAAAAATGAACGACCGCGATATGTACCGCCAGCTATTGTCTTTCTCCGGCTGGACGCTGTTCGGAGCGATAGCCAACGTTGGACTTATTCAGGGAAGCAGTATCTTGCTCGACATCTTCTGGGGACCGCTCATCGTGACATCGTTTGGTATATCACTGGAAATTAATACTGCCTTCAGCGCACTATCGAGCAGCATGGTCCTCTCTTTCCGTCCCGCCATGATCAAGGCTTATGCGGAAAAAGATACTGGCTATCTGGACCAGCTCTTCGTGGCCTGCAACAAGTTCATCATCTATGTGCTGGCAGCTGCGGCACTACCCATCATTTTCGAGATGGACACTATCCTACACCTATGGCTGGGTAAGGTGTCGGCGACAACGGTCCTTTTCGCCCGCCTCATCATCTTCTACATCGTCATTGCAGCGCTGCATAATCCCATCACCATCATCATGCAGGCTTCAGGACATATCAAGGAGTACCATCTACCCGTGGAGAGCGTATGCCTGCTGAGCGTACCACTTACTTGGCTGCTGTTCCGCTTGGGATGCCCGATATACAGCGTGTTCGTCTCGATGATCTTGCTCTGCCTGCTAGCCCACATCGTGAGAGTCGTCTGCCTCAGTCACTATCATGCCACCTTCTCACTCTCACAGTATCTGCTCCACACCATCTGTCCTTCAATGCTCATCATCCTCATTGGCGCAATGCTCACGGCCTGCCTTCATCATGTCGTTGATGCATCGCTGCCAAGGCTGTTCATCGTAGGTATTCTGTCACCGCTCTCGTTCTTAGGAATCGTATTCTTCATAGGGCTTAGCCGTCAGGAGCGTGCACTCATCAGGCAATTCGCTGTCAGAAAGAAAGGAGGTGGTCAATGACCCAACTGGTATACGACAACCTGCTCGCGTCGCTTTACCTGCTGACATGGGTAGTAACACTCATTTGGTATCATTGGCGATATCACTCACTTGACGCTGGAAGTGCTATCATCGGCACCTACATTCTCTATGCCACATCAAGTATCCTGACACTCAACGACCCACTATTCTCCGTGTCGTACAATCCACTGAAGGTGTTCCCGTACATCTATCTTTATGTCATGCTGATGATTGCCCTACTGCCTATCATCTACACTCACCGTCATCCTTCCGACACCATATCCGACCCGAGTACAAGAGTGCTGAAGATCATTGCCATCATCTCTATCCTCAGCGCCATTCTACTCATACCAGAGATTATAGCCAACTTCAGCAGTGGACTAGTGAAGCTATTTACCGACATCGATGCAGGAAGCGAGAACTACATGGAACAGAGTGAAGAGAGCGAGGAGGCTGGGCATCAGATAACCAACCTTCCTGCCGTCATCTACAACAGCATCGCCGAGATTACCATCTTCTTGTTCTTCTACTTCATGACACTGAAAAACAAGCCCCGCCTACTCATCATCGGACTGCTCATCGCCACGGTCATAGGACTTGTCATCCCTATCATGCACGGCTCGCGAGGCAGCGTCATCATGACCACACTCACGGTGATAGGTGCCTACATGCTTTTCCGTCGCTATCTCTCGAGCAAAATCAACCACGCTGTTCAGGTGCTGGGTGTTGGTGCCCTGATTGCCATCGCACTGCCGATAGCTGCCATCACCGTCAGCCGTTTCGGCAACATGAACGGAGGAATCTTCGGATTCCTGAACTGGTACGTAGGTCAGGGTAACCTCTACTTCAACAACTATGCACTGGACGCTGGAGGCATCAGGCACGGCGACCGAACCATCAACATGGTAAAACGACTGGTAGACCCCTCGACACCTAAGAACTATAACGAACAGCGAGAGAAAAACCACAATATGGAAATCAACGACGATGTGTTCACGACCTTCGTTGGCGACATTGCCCTTGACTTCGGACCTATTGCAACCGTCATTATCTTTGTGGTTTTCTTCGGATGGATACTCACACAGATTCGTCCTCGCGACGGAACTATCAGCCTCCACCAGTTACTGCTGGTATATCTCACGATGTGCATCTGCATGCAGGGAGGAATGGCACTGTTCTCCTTCTCCTACACTGCCAATCTCCGACTGATCACGATGTTCATGCTCTATGCCTACCTGCGCTATCATGATGCACTCCTAAAACGTTTCCCGCTAACAACTATTTCAAGCGAAGTCAATGAAGAAGATCATCAAACAGCTATTTGAGGCACTGGGAATGCTATGGTCATACCTATGCCCACGGAGCCTGACGAAGATGTGCAAAGGAATGCGCGACTCTTTCTACACAGGCTACCTGCGCCGTCGCTTTGCTCATCTAGGTAGCTCGGTCTTCGAGTGGAAAGCCCTTCACCTGACGGGTGAACGTTTCATGACTATCGGAAATGGCAACATCTTCGAACCAGGCTTGCAGCTCACCGTCAGGCAAACAGGAAGCACGCTTCCCACGCTTACCATTGGAAACGGCTGCCTCTTCCGTCATGGATGTCATATCACTGCCTCCAACAGTATCACCATTGGTGACAATTTGCTTACTGGCACTAATGTCATCATCACCGACAACTCGCATGGTACGACCGACACTGCCATACTACAACAACCTCCACGACAGCGCAGCATTGTATCGAAAGGCCCCGTTGTGATAGGCAACAATGTCTGGTTAGGCAACAATGTCTGCGTCTTGCCAGGAGTCACTATCGGCGATGGTGCCGTGGTGGGTGCCAATAGCGTTGTCACTCATGACTTGCCTGCCTACAGCATTGCCGTAGGAATACCTGCCAAGAATGTCAGACAAATCGACATAGAAAAAACGTCAGAATGAACTACAACCTAAGAAATAATGAATAGAAAAGACATTCACCTCCTCTGTTGGAAGAAAGCCAAGATGTGGTCCTTCGTATTGCTGGCTGCTACGTTAGCAGTCACTTCGTGCGGCGATGACGATTACGATTTCCTGCCAGAGTACGACTACAACACGCTGAATGACGGCATTGCCGATGACGTGAAGTACTTCAACAACCCGCCCTATCCCGCCAATGCCAACCCTTTGAGGATATTGGCCATCGGCAGCAGTTTCACCGATGATGCCACCTACTATCTCGACAATCTAGTAAAAGCATCCGACATCGACGAGGACAGGCTATGCATCTACAAGATAGTGGAAGGATTCTCCCGTTTCAACACGTGGATAGACAAATCAAACAAGGAAGAGACACTGTATGCCAAGAGAATCACAGGCAACGTAGAGATGAAGGGAGTTGGCACCCTGAAAGAATTGCTCAGCCAGGCATGGGATGTCATCGTCATCAATCAAGCCAGCGATGCCTCGTATAAATGGGAGTCATACTCGCCACTGAAACCCTATATGGAAATGCTTCTTGAAGCATGCACGAACAAGGATGTCTGTTTTGCTTTCCAACTGCAGTGGAGCCATACTCCAGGCGAGATGCCCTACGTGATGCAAGGCAATACCGCCTGCTGCCAGAAAATGGCCAATAGATACGGCATCGATGTCATCATACCATGCGGCACTGCCATCCAGATAGCCAGAGGGACATCGCTCAACGACAGCAAATACATGACCCGTGACCGCTATCACTTGAACCACGGGATGGGATGCTACATCGCTTCATGCGTATGGTTCCAGAAATTGCTATCTCCCGTCTTTGGCTGCAGCGTGGTAGGAAACAGTGCCAAGCCAGATGGAAACTATACTGCCGACGACACCCTTCTAGGCCAGCGTTGCGCGGAATATGCCGTCAACAATACTTACGACTATACACACACGATGGATTAAAGCATGAAATACAAACACTCTTTCAGGGATTACAAGCAGTACCTGTGGTATCTGCTACCGACCATCTACTTCAACTTCAAGATGCTGCCTTTTCGCCAGGCCAAGAAGTTACCCTTTCTGTTTGTCAAACCAAAGTTCATCCAGCTGAAAGGAAAGATTGAGATTGCCGACGACATCTGCCGTTTCGGCCTCGTCAAGCTGGGCAGCTGGGGAGTAAAGGCATTTCCTAACACGGGTATCAAGCTGAATCTGCAGGGAGGTACGTGGAAGATCAAAGGAAAGGTATGGATTGGTGCCAACTCATCAATTGAAGTGGGCAAGCTAGGATGCCTGGAGATGGGCGACAACTTCATGGCGAGCACGTCGCTAAAGCTTTGCTGCTACTATAAGACCACCTTTGGAGAAGGCCACCGTTTCGGCTGGAACTGTACTGTAATGGATACCAATTTCCATCCGCTGAAGAAGGTTGAAACTGGGGAGAAAAAACGTGCTGGTGCTCCTATTGAGATTGGCAGCCACAACTGGTGCGCCACCAACAATGTCATCATGCCCGGTGTGAAGACCCCCGACTACTGCATCTTCGGGTATGGCACAGTCCTCACCCGCAACATGCCATGCGAAGAATACGCTGTCCACGGAGGGTCGCCCGTCAGAGTTCTCTCACGAGGCTATTACAGAGACCTCGACGATGACCGCGACCCGGCAGTCTTTAACGAAGGTCATAAATAAAGCCAAATAAAAGCCACATGAAAGCAAGAGTCATAGCATATTATCTGCCACAATTTCATCCTATTCCAGAGAATGATGAGATGTGGGGAAAAGGGTTTACAGAATGGATGAACGTCGTGCGGGCAAGGCCATTGTTCAGAGGACATTATCAGCCTCGACTTCCTGCTGACCTGGGATTCTACGACCTGCGTCTTCCTGAGACAAGAGAAGCGCAGGCAGAACTGGCACGCGATGCAGGCATTGAAGGTTTCTGCTACTGGCACTACTGGATGGGCAATGGCAAGACATTGCTGGAGCGCCCCTTCCAAGAAGTTGTCACCAGTGGGAAACCTGATTTCCCCTTCTGCCTCTGCTGGGCCAATCACAGCTGGACCACCAAGACCTGGAACAGCGGAAAGCGTCTCGCTTCACGCTCAGTGATTATCGAGCAGCAGTATCCTGGAGAGGACGACTATATCGCCCACTTCAACTACTGTCTGCCAGCATTTAAGGACAAACGCTACATCACCGTCGAAGGAAAGCCACTGTTTGGCATCTTCGACCCCTTCCTCCATAAAGATCTGAAGACGTTTATCAGCGTCTGGCGACGACAGGCAGAGGCGAACGGGCTAAAAGGCATCTATTTCTATGCCATCACAAAGTCGGCCAACTTCAACCGTTTCCTGCCCGACGGAAGCACCGAGCACGTCATGCCAAACCTCAAGAGCAGTGCCGACGACTATCAAGGCATGCTCAGTCAGGGATTCGACGGGCTGAACTCGTTTGGCCAGGTGCGAGCTGAAATGGCTTACTACAACAAGTATGTCAATATGGCTCTCATAGCCATGCGCAAATACATGCCCTTTATACCCTCGACACGCTTTAACTATCCCAAGCTGATGAAGCATTTCTTCTCGCCAGAGGACAGATGGAGCAATGTGTTTCCAACCATCCTGCCTCAATGGGACCGTAGTCCCCGTGCCGGCAAGGCGGAGGGTGTATACTATAACGCTACGCCCGAGCATTTCGAGGATCACGTAAAAGAGGCGCTGAAACTGGTGGAGGAGAAAGACATGGACCACCGTATACTTTTCCTCCGCTCTTGGAATGAATGGGCAGAAGGAAACTATGTGGAGCCCGACCTGAAATATGGGCACGGATTCCTTGATGCCATCAAGCATGTTGTGAAGTAAATACCATCATCATGAAAGTAGCCTACCTAGGGAAGATACAACTGTCGGACGTCGACCTCTCCTATCTCCATCATGCCCAGCAGCTCGCTGATGTCACTTTCATCCTTGAAGTGACTCCTCGCTACATGAGGGGTCCTGCCTTCAACATCAAGAACATCTACACCAAGTCCGGGCTGTTCAAGGCTGTAGAAGCATACCCAGAGTTCGAAAAATACAAGGAATTCATCGACATCAACAAATTCTACGTATTGAACACCTGCGGACGCTTTTGGCAGTTGAAGGCATTTTGGACCAACCTGCTATTGCTCAAATTCTTATGGCGGAACAAGTTCGATGTCATCCATTGGGCATGGCCTCCAAACATCTATGAGTTCTGCACCTACCTGCTGAGGAAGAAAATGATTCTCACTGTTCACGACCCCTTCCCTCATACAGCTCACGACTCATTCATCGTAAGATTGCGGCGAAAGGCTGCTTTCCGTTTCATTCCGAAGCTGATACTATTAAACAAGGCTCAGCGCAGTGATTTCATCAACTACTATCATATCGCACCCAGCCGAATCATCGACAGCAAGCTAAGCAGCTATACTTATCTGAGTTGCGTCTGTCCTGATGAGTCGACTGTCCCCCAGCATCCCTACATGCTCTTCGTCGGAAGAATATCGCCCTACAAAGGGCTCGACTATCTGCTCCCCGCTATGAAGCGTGTACACGAAGCATGCCCCGACTGTAAACTCATCGTGGCAGGAGGTGGGAAATACCATTTCGACATTACAGAGTACCAGGAATTGAGTTACATCGACATTCGCAACCGGTTCATCCCCGACGAGGAGATGGTGGCACTCATCCGGCATGCGACATTCATGATATGCCCTTACACAGATGCCACCCAGAGCGGAGTCGTCATGTCGGCATATGCTTTCTGTACACCCGTGATAGCGACCAATGTCGGAGGACTGCCTGAGATGGTTGAGCACCAGCGAAATGGACTAATCGTTCCTGAAAAAGATGCTGAGCGACTCGCCGACTCCATCATCACCCTATGGCAACATCCTGAGCTGACAGCCGCATTCTCAAAGCAAATTGAATTATCCTACACTATGGGTTCACTATCCTGGCAACATATAGCTGAGCAGCTGAACAAGGAGTACCAACACATCATCTCCCACTAATGCCGCCGACAGCAAATCCGAAGAAAAGCCCGCTTTTTCTTGGTCGTTTGCCATAAAATTGCTAACTTTGCAGCTATGAAAATACTTATCACAGGAGGATCGGGATTTATAGGCACCAACCTGACCGACTACTACGTCAGAAAGGGATGGAACGTGAAGAACGTCGATATCAAAGCCCCCAAACAGGTCGAGATGACTAGCATCTGGACGCAATGCGACATCACCGACAAGGCAGCTCTCAGCGGGGTCGTACTGGATTTCGAGCCTGACTATATCGTGCATCTGGCAGCCCGTACTGATCTGGACGGAAAGAGCGTCGACGACTATCAGACGAATACCACGGGAGTTGAAAACGTCCTGCAGGTGTCTTCTCAGCTGAAGGGACTGAAGAAGATTCTCATCACCTCGTCCATGCTCGTATGCCATACCGGCTACATGCCGAAGGACCAGTATGACTATGCGCCCACCACGTACTACGGCGAGAGCAA
This sequence comes from uncultured Prevotellaceae bacterium, assembly GCA_900318685.1. GTDB lineage: Bacteria > Bacteroidota > Bacteroidia > Bacteroidales > Bacteroidaceae > Prevotella. Next base: position 80,632 of record ONLL01000008.1, read on the forward strand.
GGTCATCACCGAGCAGCTGACTTGGCAGAACAAGCCTACGTGCGACTGGGCCATCTTGCGGCCCACATCCATGTGGGGCCCTTGGTTCGACGTGCCTTATCGCAACTTCTTCGATATCGTGGGAGCAGGCCGGTATGTTCATATCGGTCATCGGTCGTGTACGAAAACCTATGGCTATATTGAGAATGCCGTCTATCAGATTGACTCCATCCTGATGAATCCCACCACCGACTTGAAGAACAAGGTATTCTACCTGGGCGACGAGCCTCCCATCTTCATCGAGGAGTGGGCGAATGAGATTGGGCGTGCTATGGGGCGCACCGTCAGGCGCGTTCCGTTCTGGATGATTCGCATGGCGGCTTACGTGGGCGATGTGCTGAAGCTGGTGGGCGTCCGTTTCCCCATGACCTCGTTCCGGCTGAAGAACATGACCACGGACAATATCTGTCCGCTTCAGAACACTTATGCCATCGCTCCCGAGCCGCCCGTAGACCGTATTACAGCTGTTGGAAGAACCGTTGAATGGATGAAAGCTCATGGTTAAGTTTCTGGATTTACAAGCAGTCAACGGGCAGTATGCAGATGAGATTACTGCTGCTGCTGTCGATGTGATACGCTCCGGATGGTATCTGCAAGGTCAGGCCACGGCTGCCTTCGAGGAGCAGTATGCCCGGTACATCGGCACGAGTCACTGCATCGGAGTGGCCAACGGGCTGGATGCGCTGACGCTCATCTATCGCGCTTACATCGAGATGGGGGTGATGGAGCCGGGCGACGAGGTCATCGTGCCTGCCAATACGTTCATCGCTTCCATCCTTGCCATCACCGAAAACGGACTGAAGCCTGTGCTCGTCGAGCCCGACATCAGCACGCTGGAGATTGACGACCGGCTCATCGAGCAGGCCATCACGCAGCGTACGAAGTCCGTCATGATCGTCCATCTCTATGGACGCTGTGCCTTTACGCATAGGATTGCCGCCCTATGTGAGCAGTATCATCTTAGGCTCGTTGAGGACAATGCCCAGGCGCATGGCTGCACCTGCGACGCTCAGCACAGGACCGGTTCGCTGGGCGATGCCGCCGGACACTCGTTCTACCCGGGCAAGAACCTCGGGGCTCTGGGCGATGGAGGAGCCGTCACCACCAACGATGCTCAGCTGGCCTCCACCGTGCGTGCCTTGGCCAACTATGGTTCGCAGCGCAAGTATGTATTCCAGTATCGTGGGCGCAACAGTCGCCTCGACGAGATGCAGGCGGCCATCCTCAGCGTGAAGCTGCGTCACCTGGATGACGACAACCATCGTCGCCAAGCCATCGCCAACTACTATTACGACCACATCAGCAATCCGCTCATCACGCTGCCTACACGCCTGTCTGATCCGTTCAACGTCTATCACATCTTTCCTGTGTTCTCAGACCATCGCGATGAGCTGCAGGCATATCTCACCGAGAAGGCCATTCAGACGCTCATCCACTACCCCATCCCGCCACATCAGCAGGAGTGCTACAGCGAGTGGAGCCACTTGTCATTGCCCGTTACCGAGCGCATACACCGCACAGAACTGAGCATCCCCATCAGCCCGGTGATGAGCAATGGGGATGCGCAAGCTGTCGTGGAAGCCCTGAACAGCTTCCGTCGATAACCCCGAGATATTACAAGTCGCTGTAATTGCCCGTGAAGGTAGTGGTGCGCATGTCGCCGGTCTGGAAGCCCTTGTACAGCCAACGCTTACGCTGGTCACTGGTTCCGTGAGTGAACGACTCCTCTACGGCACGACCCTGAGCCTGCTTCTGCAGCCAGTCGTCACCAATCTTCTGAGCCAGCTCAAGACCGCGCTCCAGGTCACCATACTCCATCGAGTGATTCATCTTTTCCTCATTGTGAGCCCATACGCCGGCATAGTAGTCGGCTAGCAGCTCCAGACGCACGCTCACCTGATTAGCCTTCGCCTTGCTCAGCTGGCTCATCTCCTGGTGTGCCTTGCCCAGGATACCCGTCAGGTATTCCACGTGATGGCCTATCTCGTGGGCAATCACATAGGCATAGGCGAAGTCATTGCCTTCCACACCCAGCTGCCTCTTCATCTGCGTGAAGAACGACAAGTCGATGTACAGCTTCTGGTCACCAGAGCAGTAGAACGGACCCACTGACGAGGGAGCCGTGCCACAGGCCGACTGCACGCTATTCGTGAAGAGCACCAGCGTGGGATTGGTATAAGTGCCCAGGTTGTTCTCCTTGAACACCTTCGTCCACACGTCTTCTGTCGAGGCCAGGATAATACGGCAGACCGTATCCAGGCGCTGCTCCTCAGGAGTGAACTGCGTCGGGTCGGTCTCGCCCTCATACGTCGCTTCTGCCTGACGTCCGCCCAGGATATCGCCCAGGCCGCCGCCACCTTGAGTGATGGCACCGATGACCTGACCCAGGTCAATGCCACCGCCGGCTCCGCCGCCACCTCCTCCGAGAAGCGACATCACAATACCAATGATCACAGCCAGGATACCACCGCCGATACCGGCCTTTGCACCTCCGCTCAAACCACGGCGATCCTCCACGTTTGAGCTCATTCTTCTTCCTTTTAGTTTCATACGTATATCAAGTTTTTAATTATTCATGGTGCAAAGGTACATATTTTTTTTTGTATTCTTCAAAAAAACCTTCATCAATTTTAGGTATTATCGGAAAAAAATTGTAATTTTGCACCATCTTTCATGAATTATGGTAAAACGCAACAGAAATTGTAAATAGTAAATTTGTTAAATTGTTAATTACAAAGATGATTTATTCAAAAGAAGTTGAAAACATGTGCATTGTGGCCAAGGGCCCCAATCACGGTCCTGCTCCCATTCCCGAAGAAGGAAAATGGATTCAGGCAAAAGAGATTAAGGACATTTCGGGCTATACCCACGGTATCGGCTGGTGCGCTCCTCAGCAGGGAGCCTGCAAGCTGTCGCTCAATGTCAAGGACGGCATCATCCAGGAGGCTCTTGTCGAGACCATCGGCTGCACGGGCATGACCCACTCCGCCGCTATGGCCAGCGAGATCCTGCCGGGCAAGACCATCCTCGAGGCACTGAACACAGACCTTGTCTGCGACGCCATCAACACCGCTATGCGCGAGCTGTTCCTGCAGATTGTCTATGGTCGCACACAGAGCGCCTTCTCAGAGGGCGGACTGGTCATCGGCGCCGGACTGGAGGATCTGGGTAAGGGACTCCGCTCTCAGACGGGTACGCTCTATGGCACCGTCGCCAAGGGCACTCGCTACCTGGAGCTCACCGAAGGCTACATCACCCGTCAGTTCCTCGACAAGGACGATCAGGTATGCGGCTATGAGTATGTACACCTGGGCAAGATGATGGAAGCCATCAAGGCTGGTATGGATGCCAACGAGGCAGTGAAGAAGTTCACCGGCAGCTATGGTCGCACCAAGGCCGAGCAAGGTGCTGTGAAAGCTATTGACCCACGCAAAGAATAGGAGGACCAAGCTATGATTAGAAAAGTTAGTTTTGAAAGCTACGAGCGTCGCATCAACCAGGTGCTGGCCGCTCTGAAAGAGAACGGAATCAACAGCATCGAGGAGGCCAACGAGATCTGCGACAAGGCTGGCGTCGACCCCTATCTGATGTGTGAGGAGACTCAGGGCATCTGCTTTGAGAATGCCAAGTGGGCCTATGTGTGCGGTGCTGCCATCGCCATCAAGAAAGGCGTGAAGAGCGCTGCCGAGGCTGCCGAGGCCATTGGTATCGGTCTGCAGTCGTTCTGCATCCCCGGCTCCGTAGCCGACGACCGCAAGGTGGGTATCGGCCATGGTAACCTGGCTGCCCGTCTGCTCCGTGAGGAGACCGAGTGCTTCGCCTTCCTCGCCGGACACGAGAGCTTCGCAGCCGCTGAGGGTGCCATCAAGATTGCCGAGAAGGCCAACAAGGTTCGCCAGAAGCCCCTCCGCGTCATCCTCAATGGTCTGGGTAAGGACGCTGCCATGATCATCTCACGTATCAATGGCTTCACCTATGTGCAGACACAGTTCGACTACTACACCGGCGAGGTGAAGGTAGTGAAGGAGACTCCCTACAGCGACGGTCCGCGCGCCAAGGTGCGCTGCTATGGTGCCGACGATGTGCGCGAGGGCGTTGCCATCCTCTGGATGGAGAATGTCGATGTCAGCATCACCGGTAACTCCACCAACCCCACCCGCTTCCAGCATCCTGTTGCAGGCACGTACAAGAAAGAGCGCGTGCTGGCTGGCAAGCCCTACTTCTCAGTAGCCAGTGGTGGTGGTACCGGTCGCACGCTGCATCCCGACAACATGGCCGCAGGTCCTGCCTCCTATGGAATGACCGACACCCTGGGCCGCATGCACAGCGATGCTCAGTTCGCAGGATCATCATCCGTCCCCGCTCACGTGGAGATGATGGGCTTCCTCGGCATTGGCAACAACCCCATGGTGGGTGCCACCGTCAGCATTGCCGTCGAGATCGACCTTGCCCTGAACAAGAAGTAAGCCGCGCTTTGCGCATTACTCATCTACACAAGTGCCGACTTGCCATCAAGCAGGTCGGCACTTTCCCTTTGATAGCGGGACGACCATGATGCAGGGTTAAAAAAAAGAAAATTCTTGGTTTTTCGCCCGCTTATTCGTATCTTTGCAGTCTAAAAGGTAGATGAGATGAAAAAGAAGTTCATATTTCTGTTTTTGCTGGCCTCGTTCTGGTCGCTGGCAGCCCTTTCGCAACAGGTAAACCCTCTGGCTTACTATACTGACAAGGACGGCGAGCTTCAGGAGACGACGTCGATCACCGACGGTGAGGCTCCCCTGGACGTGACCTTCCGTGCGAACCCCACGGGGATGGACGACTACACGCCTGCCTATGAGTGGCACTTCCGCAAGGTGGAGAAGGATGCCGGCGTAGAGGAGCTGTTCGTGCGATACGAGGAGGACACGCAGTACACATTTAATGAGTCGGGCACGTACAACATCATGCTGAAGACCTACCTGAGGGAGGAGGGCATCGAGCTCGACTCCACGGTGATCAGCATCACGATATCGGAGAGCCGCCTGGAGTTTCCTAATGCCTTCTCGCCCAACGACGACGACATCAACGACATCTACGGAGCCAAGGGTGTGAACGACCCTAACAGCCCTAGCCACTACAAGAACATCGTGCAGTTTCACGCATACATCTTCAACCGCTGGGGACAGAAGATCTTTGAATGGACCGACGTGAGCAAGGGATGGGACGGCAAGCACAACGGCAACCCGGTAAAGGAAGGTGTCTACTATGTGCTGGTGAAGGCCAAAGGCAGCGACGGCAGGGAGTATAACATCCGCAAGGACGTGAACCTGCTCAGAGGATATACGGAAGGAGAGAAAACGGGTGGAAACGAACAATAAGATCAGCGTCTTCGGCGCACGCGTACATAATCTAAAGAATATTGATGTCGAAATTCCCCGCCATTCACTCACCGTCATCACCGGACTGAGTGGCAGCGGAAAGTCGTCGCTTGCCTTCGATACGATCTTCGCAGAGGGTCAGCGACGCTACATAGAGACGTTCTCGGCCTACGCGCGCAATTTCCTCGGAGGCATGGAACGTCCTGACGTGGACAAGATCACGGGTCTCTCGCCCGTCATCAGCATCGAACAGAAAACCACCAACAAGAACCCCCGCTCCACCGTAGGCACCACTACGGAGGTGTACGACTACCTGCGCCTGCTCTTTGCCCGTGCCGGCAAAGCCTACAGCTATATGACTGGCGAGCCTATGGTGAAATACACCGAGGAGAAGGTCATTGAGATGATCCAGCAGAATTACCTCGGACGCAAGATCTTCATCCTGGCCCCACTGGTGCGCAGCCGTAAGGGACACTACCGTGAACTGTTCGAGCAGATGCGCAGGAAGGGCTACCTCTACATGCGCATCGACGGCGAGGTGGTGGAGATAACGCGAGGCATGAAGGTGGATCGCTACAAGAACCATGACATCGAGGTAGTGATCGACAAGCTGATGCTCCCCGCAACGCCAGCAAAGGGAGGAGGCAGCGACGAGCGTCTGAAGCGGACCGTGGAGATAGCGATGAAACAGGGCGACGGACTGCTGATGATACTCGACAAGGACACGAATCAGGTGAAACATTACTCGCGCCGGCTGATGTGCCCCACGAGCGGCATCAGCTATAGCGACCCTGCTCCCAACAACTTCTCGTTCAACTCGCCACAAGGTGCCTGCCCCCGCTGCAAGGGACTGGGCTATGTCAATGAGATCGACCTGCAGAAGGTGATCCCCAACCAGAAACTGAGCATCCATGACGGTGCAATCGTTCCTTTAGGGAAATACAAGAACGCGCTCATCTTCTGGCAGTTGGAGGCTATGCTCAAGAAGTATGACTGCACGCTGAAGACTCCCGTAGAAGACCTCCCGGAAGAAGCGATGACCGAAGTGCTCTACGGCTCATTGGAGAATGTGCGCATCGACAAGGAGGTGGTGCACACGTCGAGTGACTATTTCGTGGCTTTCGACGGCATCGTCAAGTACCTTCGCGATCACATCGATGGCGATGACTCAGCAGCTGCCCAGAAGTGGACCGACCAGTTCATGGCCGAATGCGAGTGCCCCGAGTGCCACGGCCAGCGTCTGAACCGCGAAGCGCTGAGCTACAAGATATGGGATAAGAACATTGCCGAGCTGGCATCGATGGACATCAGCGAGCTGCGCCAGTGGACGGATATGGTGGAAGATCATCTCGACGCTCAACAGCGACAGATAGCCACGGAGATTCTGAAAGAGATTCGCACTCGTCTGGACTTCCTGCTCGACGTGGGACTCGACTACTTGTCGCTGAACCGACAGTCGGCATCACTCTCGGGCGGTGAAAGCCAGCGCATACGTCTGGCCACGCAGATCGGTTCGCAGCTGGTGAATGTGCTCTACATACTCGATGAGCCGTCCATCGGTCTGCACCAGCGCGACAACCAGCGCCTCATCCACTCACTGAAGGAGCTGCGCGACCTGGGCAATACGGTCATCGTGGTGGAGCACGACAAGGATATGATGCTGGCAGCCGACTACATTGTCGACATCGGCCCTCGGGCTGGACGCAAAGGCGGCGAAGTGGTGTTTCAAGGCACTCCTGCCGAGCTTCTGAAGACCAGCACTCTTACTGCCCAGTACCTCAACAATACCGTCAGTTGCATTCCGAAGACAGATGACGGAACGAACGTGCCTGTCCTGACCCGCCGGAAAGGCAACGGCCGTGCCATCACCATCCATGGTGCCAGCGGCAATAACCTCAAGCACATCGACGTCAGCTTCCCGCTGGGCACTCTGATTGTGGTCACCGGCGTCAGCGGTTCAGGTAAGTCGACGCTCGTCAACGAGACGCTGCAGCCCATTCTCTCGCAGCATTTCTACCGCTCTCTGCGCAGGCCCATGGCCTACGACAGCATTGAGGGCATGCAGCATATCGACAAGGTGGTGAACGTGGACCAAAGCCCCATCGGCCGCACACCACGTTCCAACCCAGCCACATATACCGGAGTGTTCGGCGACATACGGTCGCTCTTCGTAGGCCTGCCCGAAGCCAAGATACGCGGCTACAAGCCCGGACGCTTCTCCTTCAACGTGAAGGGAGGACGTTGTGAGGCCTGCGGAGGCAATGGCTACAAGACCATCGAGATGAATTTCCTGCCCGACATTCAGGTGCCCTGCGAGGAGTGTCACGGCAAGCGCTACAACCGCGAGACGCTGGAGGTGCGCTACAAGGGCAAGTCGATTGCCGACGTGCTCGACATGACCATCAACCAGGCTGTGGAGTTCTTCGAGAACGTGCCCGACATACTGCGCAAAATCAAGACGCTTCAGGATGTAGGACTGGGATATATCAAGCTGGGACAGCCATCCACCACACTCTCCGGAGGCGAGAGCCAGCGTGTGAAGCTGGCCACCGAGCTGTCGAAGAAAGACACGGGAAGCACGCTTTACATCCTCGACGAGCCCACCACAGGCCTGCACTTCGACGACATACGCATCCTGATGCAGGTGCTGCAGAAACTGGTGGACCGAGGCAATACGGTCGTCATCATCGAGCATAACCTCGACGTCATAGGCCAGGCCGACTACATCATCGACATGGGACCTGAAGGCGGACGTGCCGGGGGCACCGTTCTCGCAACGGGAACACCTGAGGAAGTGGCCGAAAGCCCCTTAGGCTACACGCCCAAGTTCCTGAAGCAATATCTGGAAGAGCTATGATCGCCGATATCCATCAACTGCTCAAGCTGCACTACGGCTACAACACCTTCCGTCCGCTGCAGGAAGAAATCATCCGCCATGTCATCAACGGTGGTGATGCCCTGGTGCTCATGCCCACGGGCGGCGGCAAAAGTCTCTGCTACCAGATTCCTGCCCTGGCAATGGAGGGAACGGCCATCGTCGTGTCGCCGCTGATCAGCCTGATGAAGGACCAGGTAGAGACGCTGCGGGCTAACGGCATCGAAGCTGAAGCACTGAACTCGGGCAACGACCTGACGATGGACACCGTCATACGGCGCAAGTGCACGCAGGGAAACCTGAAACTGCTCTACATCTCGCCCGAGAAGCTGCTGGCTGAACTCGACACGCTTCTCAGTCAGATACACATCTCGCTCTTCGCCATCGACGAGGCACACTGCATCAGCCAGTGGGGACATGACTTCCGACCAGAATACACCCAGCTGGATGTGCTGCGCCAGCGTTTTCCACGCGTGCCTATCATGGCCCTGACAGCTACTGCCGACAAGATTACCCGCCGCGACATCATCAAACAGCTCAAGCTGCAGGGGCGTGAGTTCGTGGCCAGCTTCGACCGTCCGAACCTGAGTCTCTCAGTCAAGCGTGGCTACAAGGCCAAGGAGAAACTGAGCTTCATCACCAACTTCATCAAGGCACGCCCGCTGGATGCAGGCATCATCTATTGTCTCAGCCGGAAGTCGACGGAAAACGTGGCCGAGGACCTGCGGCGCAAAGGCATCAACGCCCTACCCTATCATGCCATGCTCTCGCCCTATGAGCGCAGCCAGGCACAGGAGCAGTTCAAGAACGATCAGGTTCAGGTGATCTGCGCCACCGTGGCCTTCGGCATGGGCATCGACAAGAGTAATGTGCGCTGGGTGATCCATTACAATATGCCCAAGAGCATCGAGAGTTTCTATCAGGAGATAGGACGTGCCGGGCGCGACGGTGCGCCTGCCGACACTATCCTGTTCTATTCGCTGGCCGACATCGTGCAACTGACCGAGTTTGCCAAGCAGAGCGGCCAGCAGGACGTGAACATGGAGAAGCTGCGACGCATGCAGGAATACTGCGAGGCCAGCGTCTGCCGACGTCGCATCCTGCTCAACTACTTCGGAGAGACCACTGAGCGTGACTGCCTGAACTGCGACGTTTGCCAGAACCCGCCACAGCGCTTCGATGGCACCCGTTATTGTCAGATGGCTCTTAGTGCCATGCGGCGCAGCGGCGAGCAGATACGCATATCAACCACCATCGAGATTGTCAAGGGAATGCTCTCGCCTGAGGTCAAGCGCAAACAATACAACCAGCTGAAAACCTTCGGCGTGGGGCGTGACATCTCGCTCTCCGACTGGCAGGACTACTTGCTGCAGATGTTGCAGCTGGGCCTTTTCGAGATTGTCTACGACGAAGGGAAACGCACGCAGATCACGCCACTGGGCGAGGAGGTGCTCTTCGGACGGAAGGAAGTGCTGCTCAATGTTGTAGACCACAGCACGAAGGAGCAGGGACGCCAGCGTCGCTCGAGACTGCAGCTGCAGATTCCCACCATTCCCATCCCCGGCCTGCCGCCAACATCAGGCACCGAAGACAAGCAACTGTTTGAGGCACTGCGACAGTTGCGCATGCAATGTGCCGAGCAGGAGAAGATGCCTCCCTACATCGTCTTCAGCGACAAAGTGCTTCACTCGCTGGCCACCATCAAGCCCACCACCTTGGAGGCTTTCGGCCACATCTCAGGCATCGGCGAGTTTAAGAAGCAGAAATACGGCCTCCGCTTTACTGCGCTTATCTGTAAGTTCGTGCAGGAATAAATACAGCTAACACTTCCTCTTTCTAACCTCTTTGTGCGCTGTGGGCAAGTCCCGACAGCTACATCACTAAATATTCTCTACGCCGCAATGAGGGCATACACCCTTGCGGTGAAGCGTATGGCCACAATTGCCACAGACGTAGTGAGCTCGATTGTGTCGGAAATACTGGCGCAGGGCGAAATAGACATAAGCCACCAGCAGCGGATAGCCGATATAATAGAGGGTGAGCACGCTGAACACCACATAGTCGACCGAGCATACCGCCAGGAGTCCCAGCAGATAGAGCACAGCCTGACCTGCCGGCAGCATGCGCAGGATATCGTAGAAAGCTGCGATGGCAACGATAAGGATGGCCCATACGGAAGTGACAAACAACCCCAGGTGCAACGGCACACTGAAGGGATTGAGCGTGGGATGATAGTAGAAATGTCGCCACGACTCAGGATCAACCAGCTGAATGGTACTATAGAATACGGCTGACGCCGATACCAGCAGTGCCAGCATCGTGGGATAGAACGAGTCGATGTCGCGGAAATGCACGATCCGGGCATTATGGCGATAGAGACGGCTGACAACGTACAGAGCCAGGCACAGCACGACAAAGGCCAGCATGATAAGCAGGTGAGTATCAGAGAAATCGTCGATGAATCGCGAGATGGGATTGTCGGGTGCCACTGCCTTTAAAAGGAATGTCTCTCGCGTCCAACCGATGGTCAGCTCATCACGGGCTACCTGCACCCATACCGAATCGATGGTGTCGGTGGGCAAGGTGATGATGTCGGCCACCACCAGGCGGTCTTCTCTTCTCACGGTGACGGTGTCTGACACCTTGGCGCTGGTGTTCTCGAAAGGCTGCTGCACTACCAGCTGCAGACTATCGGCAACGACCACGAAATTGTAGTTCTGCGAATAGTGGTGAGTGGTATAGAAGGAGATGGAGTCCATCTGCGCCTCGGTGGGAATCCATCCGTCGGGAGTCGGTGACTCACGTCGGTAGCAGCTCTGCAGCAACAGGAGCGCTCCTGCCAGCAGCATCAGTATGCGGGTCTTAGTTCTCATCGGCATAGACGTTCATTTGACATTGTTGGCAGTTGAACTCCAGCCGGAATCGCCTACCGTCGGCAAGGCGCAATGCCAGTGGTTCTTTCCATTGGGGCCGTCGGCCACCATGCTTCACGCAGTAGCCCATCTCGTGACGCAGACAGTAGCGACATTGCATCAGCGGAGTGCCTGGCACGTATGCTCCCGCCGTCGATGACTGGTCACAATCAGCATGCTGTAACAAAGATGATGATTTGTCTTCATGATAATGACGCAAGACAAACGACGGCCGTTCCCCATCTGCACGACGAAGTGTAGCCAGTGCCTTCTCGACAGCTGAGCGCCGCAAGGCTGCCAACTGACTGCTGGGAATAAAGTAGTTGAAGTCGGCAGGCACGTCCACCGTCAGCGCCTCGAAGGGTGTTCCCCCCAGACGAGTGAGCTGACTCACGATATTATCGCGTTGCGGTGTCTTGGCCTGCTGGTGCTCTGCAGCCATGCTCACCTCTACATCGTCCAATCGCAGCGCATAGCCTTCCTGCGTGGCTCTCAGACTCATCGACACGGCAATTTTGCGCTCGGCACTGGGTTTCATCAGCATGCGCTCCATAGCCTGGTCGTTGCTGCGATAGAGGGGCATGCCCGGCTTCAGTCCGTGAGGCATGGACTGAGGGAAGAGTCGGTTGCCCTCGGCCCTGTTGACTCGGAAGCCCTGCAACTCACGCCGCTCATTGAAGAAGCACAGCCCGTCGCCATTGGCAAACGATGCCGTGCCAGCCACGGTAAACGACTGTTGTCGCAGCTCTTTCACCCGTCCCACCATCTGACCCAAAGCCTTAGGTGTGTCGGGCGATGCCTGATGCAGCTGGCGCCCCTCGGCAAAGTAGGTGGTGTAGCCACGATGGAAAGTACGGGCAAGATCGGGCTCGAAAGTGTAGCGGCACCGTCCACGCGAAGCTCGTTCGAAGCTGTCACTATGGGCGGCGATATAGTGGTCGAGCAGCTGACTATAGGCAGCCGTGACATTCTTCACATAGGGAAGATCCTTCAGTCGGCCCTCAATCTTGAACGACGTAGCACCGGCCTCAATCAGTCTGCCCAGATGCTGGCTGAGATTCAGGTCCTTCAGCGACAACAAGTGGCGCTGGTGCTTCCATTCACGTCCGTCGGCATCGATCAGGTCAAACTGCATCCTGCAGAACTGAGCGCACTCTCCGCGGTTGGCACTACGATGGAAACAATGCTCCGAGGCATAGCACCGACCCGAATAGCTGACGCAGAGTGCTCCGTGGACAAACACCTCAAGCTCCATCTCAGGCACAGCACGATGTATCTGGGCAACCTCGTCAATCGAGAGCTCACGGGCCAGCACAGCCCTGCTGAACCCATGCTCCTGCAGCCAGCGCACCTTCTCAGACGTGCGATTGTCGGCCTGAGTCGAGGCATGCAAGGCGAAGGGCAGGCCATCAGCCAGCGGCAACAGCTGCATGTCCTGTACGAGAACGGCATCGACGCCGGCATTGGCCAGGTCGTGAAGCAGACGCTCCACGTCACCCATCTCATCAGGATAGATAAGCGTATTGACCGTGGCATAGACCTTCGCTCCGAACTGATGTGCATAGGCACAGAGCTCAGTGATATCGGCAATGCTATTGCCGGCAGCCACCCTTGCTCCCCACTGCGGGCCACCTATATACACGGCATCAGCGCCATGGTCGATAGCCGCCATGCCACTTGCCAGGTTCTTGGCTGGTGCCAGCAGTTCGAGCTGTGTCATCATCGTATCTGGTTGATGTCGTAAGGTGTCTCCTGATAGACGTAGTAGTTCACCCAGTTATTATAAAAGAGGTTCGCATGCGCGCGCCAAGTTACCAGTGGCGGCTGCGAGGGATCATCGTGCAGATAGTAGTTGCGGGGCAGTTCCACATCATCCCTCACGCCCACGTCACGTCTGTACTCGTTATCGAGCGTGTTAGGAGCGTACTCCAGGTGACCCGTGATGAAGAACTCGCGTCCCTCCCTGGCCATGACGATACTCACCCCGCTGTCCTGCGACTCGGCGATCAGCGTCAGCTCAGGATGCTGTTCGATGTCTTCGCGGCGCACCTCTGTATGGCGGCTGTGGGGCATCATAAACACGTCGTCGAAACCACGGAAGATGGGCAGCTGCGCCTCGAGCTTTTGCTGAGGAAAGATGCCGAACATCTTCTTCTCCAGCGGATACTTCGGCACACCATAGTAGTGATATAGTCCGGCCTGTGCCGCCCAACAGATAAACAGCGTACTGGTGACGTGCGTGCGTGCCCAGTCGAAGATGTCGACGATCTCGTCCCAGTAGTTCACGGCTTCATAGTCCAGTGTCTCCACCGGAGCTCCCGTGATGATCATTCCGTCGAATTTCTCGCGTCGCATGTCGGCAAAGTCACGGTAGAACATCATCATATGCTCTATCGGGGTGTTCTTCGACGTGTGGCTGCGCAGCTTCATGAAGTTGATATCCAGCTGCAGCGGGGTGTTCGACAACAGACGGATCAGGTCGGTCTCGGTGGTTATCTTCAGCGGCATCAGGTTGAGAATGGCGATGCGCAGCGGACGGATGTCCTGAGCATGAGCCCTGGAGTTGTCCATCACGAAGATATTCTCATGCTTGAGGATATCTATGGCCGGTAAGCGGTCGGGTAAGCGTAGTGGCATGAACTATGAATGATTATTTCTGCAAAGTTACGAATTCTTTTTCATCCCCGCAAATGAACGGCTGAAAATATTCTGCATAACCCGCTTTTTGTCTGCTGAATCAAGAGAACTGTCACCTCCTTGCACCCCATTTAACATTAATTATCTCGATTTTTGTACGATTGTGATATTTATTCGCTAATTTTGCACCAACCTATCTAAATATTACACAAATGGAAACAACAAAGACCGCGAAACACCTTATGGATCAGGAAGAACGGTATGGTGCCCACAACTACCATCCGCTGCCTGTGGTGTTACACAAGGGAAAAGGAATTTACGTATGGGATGTGGAAGGAAAACGATATTTCGATTTCCTCTCGTCCTACTCTGCCGTGAACCAGGGACACTGCCATCCGCGCATCGTGAAGGCTCTGAAAGACCAAGCCGATGTGCTCTGCCTGACGTCGAGGGCATTCTACAATGATGCGCTGTGTGAATACGAGCAGTTCATTCACGAATATTTCGGCTACGACCGTGTGCTGCCCATGAACACTGGCGCTGAGGGCGTCGAGACAGCATTGAAGCTGGCACGCCGCTGGGGTGCCGTCAAGAAAGGCATTCCCAACGACAAGATCAAGGTCATCTGCTGCGAAGGCAACTTCCACGGACGCACCGTGACAGTCATCACCATGAGCAACGACCCCAGCTCCTACGACAAGTACGGTCCGCTGACGCCGGGCTTCATCCGCATTCCTTATAATAATGTGGAGGCCCTGAAACAGGTGCTCGACGAGTGCGGCGACGAAGTGTGTGCCTTCATAGCCGAGCCAATACAGGGCGAGGCAGGCGTATTCGTACCCGACGACGGCTACCTCAAGCAGTGCTACGACGTGTGTCATGCTCACAACGTGCTGCTCATCGTCGACGAGGTGCAGACGGGCATCGCCCGCACGGGCCGTATGCTCTGCTCTGAGCATGACGGCGTACGTCCCGACATCGTGGTGCTGGGCAAGGCTCTCGGCGGTGGTGTGCTGCCTGTGTCGGCTTGTCTGGCTGACGATGACATCATGCTCAACATCCGTCCTGGCGAACACGGCAGCACCTTCGGAGGATTCCCGCTGGCCGCTCGTGTAGCTGTCGAGGCGCTGAAGGTGGTACGCGACGAGCATCTCGTAGAGAATGCCGAGAAGATGGGCCGCATCTTCCGCGAGGAAATCAAGAAGATCGACTCGCCCTGGATTGTCGAGGTGCGTGGCCGTGGTCTGCTCAACGCCATCGTCACCAAGCCTCTCACCGTGCATCATGGCTCCGACGAGAAGCTCATCACTGCCTGGGACATCTGTCTACGCATGATGGACAAGGGACTGCTGGCCAAGCCTACGCACGACGATATCATCCGCTTTGCTCCCCCGCTCTGCATCAAGGAAGAGGAGTTGCGCGAAGCCATCGGTATCATCAAGTCAACCTTTGAGGAGCTCTCCGCATGACTCAGACCACCAACCATATCCTGATGGTGCGTCCGGCGCGCTTTGCCTTCAACGAGGAGACGGCAGTCAACAATGCGTTCCAGCAGCGTGGCGAAGGCGACATTGCCCAGCAGGCCGTTGCCGAGTTCGATGCTTTCGTAGCCCTGCTGCGTGCCAACGGCATAGTGGTCGACGTGCTGCAGGACACTGCCCTACCCTTCACGCCCGACTCCATCTTCCCCAACAACTGCTTCTCGACACATGGCTCCACACTGGTGCTCTATCCCATGTTCGCTCACAACAGGCGACTGGAGCGTGAGAAGCTGATGGTCAGACTCGACGGTATGCATTTCAGCGAGGTGATCGACCTGACTGCATACGAGGCTGACCGTCGCTTTCTCGAGGGCACCGGTTCGCTGGTGCTCGACCGCGAGCATCGCATGGCCTATGCCTGTCTGTCGCCTCGCACCGACGAGGATGTGCTCCGTGAGTGGGCCTCACGGCTGGGCTATTGCTATCTCACCTTCCGCAGCGAGGATGAGCAGGGCACACCGGTCTATCACACAAACGTGGTGATGCACATCGGCACAAGCCATGCTGTGGTTTGTCTGGAGTCGGTCAGCGACGCTGCTCAGCGTGCCAGGCTCCGTGCCTCGCTTGAGGCCAACGGCAAACAGGTGGTTCCCATCACACTCGAGCAGATGCACCACTTTGCCGGCAACATGCTTGAACTGACTGGTGCCGACGGCGAGCAGCTACTGGTGATGAGCGCCACTGCCCGTGCCTCGCTCACTCCTGCTCAGGTCAGCGAGCTCGAGACCGCCACGCGCATCGTAAGCCCCGACATCCACACCATCGAAACGGCCGGTGGAGGCAGTGCCCGCTGCATGATGGCGGAACTATTCGACTAACCAGAAAGAAACAAATAAAACCAAAAACAAGACAAGAACAATGAACAACGCAGTAATCACATTCCCAATGCCGGCCAACGAGCCGGTGAAGTCTTATCTCGAAGGCTCGCCAGAGCGCATCGCACTTGAGAAGGAACTCGAGCGTCAGTCCAACCTCGTGGTCGACATTCCCATCATCATTGGCGGAAAGGAGATACGTACTGGTGACACAGGCCAGGTGACTTGTCCGCATGACCATCATCACGTGCTCGCCACTTATCATAAGGTGGGCCGCAAAGAGGTGGAGATGGCTGTCGAGGCTGCAATGAAAGCATGGCAGGAATGGAGCCGCACACCGTGGACCACTCGTGCTGCCATCGTGATGAAGATGGCCCATCTGCTCGCCACAAAGTACCGCCCCATCATGAATGCTGCCTGCATGCTGGGCCAGAGCAAGAACTTCTACCAGGCCGAGATCGACTCTGCCTGCGAGACCATCGACTTCTTCCGCTACAACGTCCACTATGCCTCGAAAATCTACTCCATGCAGCCTAAGGACGGCAACGGACAACTCAACCACACCGAGTACCGCCCCCTCGAGGGCTTCGTACTTGCCGTCACGCCCTTCAACTTCACATCCATTGCCTCTAACCTCTGCATGACCCCCGTGCTTATGGGTAACGTGGCATTGTGGAAGCCGTCGACCACGGCCCTGCTTTCCAACTACTATCTGATGCAGCTTTATAAGGAGGCCGGACTGCCCGACGGCGTGGTCAACTTCCTCCCAGGAAGCGGAGCACTCATCGGCGAGGTGGCCACTCAGTCGCGCCATTTTGCCGGCATCCACTTCACTGGCTCCACGGCTACGTTCAAAAGTCTCTGGCAGCAGGCTTGCTCAAATCTCGACCGCTATGTCAGCTATCCGCGACTGGTGGGCGAGACCGGCGGCAAGGACTTCATCTTCGTCCATCCTTCTGCCGACAAGAAGGCCGTCGCCACGGCTGCCTTCTGCGGAGCCTTCGAGTATCAGGGACAGAAGTGCTCGGCTGCCAGCCGTATGTATATTCCCAAGAGCCTCTGGCCCGACGTGCTCGAGGATATCCGTCGCATGTGCAGCGAGATCACGATGGGTGACGTCTGCCAGCCCAAGAACTTCGTCAATGCTGTCATCGACGAGGCTTCGTTCGACAAGTGCAAATCCTACATCGACTATGCTGAGGCAGCTCCTGATGCACACGTCGTCATTGGCGGAAAGTGCGACAAGTCGAAGGGATGGTTTGTCCAACCCACCGTCATCGAGACATCCAACCCGCATTTCAAGTCGATGGAAGAGGAAATCTTCGGACCCATCATCACCGTCTATCCCTACGACGACGATAAAGTCGACGAGACCGTGAAGCTCTGCGACGAGACATCTCCATACGGACTGACTGGCGCCGTCTTCGGACGTGACCGCATGGCTGTCGAGCGCATCACCGAGCAGCTCAGCTATGCAGCAGGCAACTTCTACATTAACGACAAGCCCACGGGTGCCGTCGTAGGCATGCAGCCTTTCGGCGGAGCACGTGCCAGCGGTACCAACGACAAGGCTGGAGGCGAGTTCAACCTCATTCGCTGGATCATCCCGCGTGTGATTAAAGAGACGCTCCTCTCGCCCACCGACTACCGTTATTCATACATGTAAGCATGTCTGGAAACCATCAACCGCATCTGCCCTCCCCTAATGGGGAGGGAAAGCGCGTGAGCGTCAGCTCCGAGACCGGACGACTGCGCGCCGTGCTCCTCCATCGGCCCGGTGTCGAGATCGAGCGCATGACGCCTCTCAACTGTGCCCATGCCCTCTACAGCGACATACTTGACCGCATGAACGTCGACATCGAGTACGACCGCTTCCGTGGCGTGCTCGAGAAATGGGCGCAGGTCTATTATGTCGAGGATATCCTCCAGGAGCTGCTCCTCGACGAGAAGATCCGCGAGCATCTCGTCACCCAAAGCGTCTTCAACTATGGCCATCGGCCCGTGAAGCTGTCGGGCACCATCAACGACCGCCTGGCCGAGGAGCTGATGAGCATGGATCAGAAGAAGCTGGCACGCACGCTCATCGAGGGCTACGAGAATCCGCAGTGGGCTGGTATCAGCGACAACCGCTACCTGCTCGAGCCACTCTACAACCTGCTGTTCACGCGCGATGCCTCGTCCACCATCTTCGACCGTGTGCTCATCAACTCCATGAGCTTCGAGGTGCGCGAACGAGAGTCACTCATCTATGAGGCCATCTTCCGCCATTACTTTGGCGTGGAGACCATCTGCGCTGCCGACTGGAACCCCAGGGCACGCACCGAGGGAGGCGACATCCATATTGCGGCACCCGATCTGCTCGTCGTCGGTGAGGGAGTGCGCACCAATGCCAAGGGCATCGAGTTCCTCGCACAGACATTCGCCAAGGAGCGCACCGAGCCATTCTATATCCTCGTTCAGGAGTTGCCACGCGAGCCCGAGTCGTTTATTCATCTCGACATGGTGTTCACCTTCCTCAGCCGCCACGAGTGCATGATCTTCGAGCCCATGCTGCGCAAACAGGGACTCTTTGCCGGATGCGACACCACGCTCATTACCGTCAAGAACCATCGCGTCACCTACCGGCCCGTCAGCGACATCCTCGCTGGACTACGCCACCTGGACTGGAACGTGGAGCCTATCTACGGCGGTGGCTACGACCCGTGGGTGCAGCTGCGCGAACAGTGGCACAGCGGCGCCAACTTCTTCTCGCTGGGCGAGGGCAAGGTACTTGGCTACCGACGTAATGCCTACACCATCGAGGCACTCGACAAGGCCGGATATTCCGTCCTCCAGGCCAAGGACATCTGCAACGGCAAGGTGCTCATGGACGACTACAAGAAGTTCGTAGCCGTCTTTCCGGCATCCGAGCTGCCACGTGCTGGTGGCGGAGCGCGCTGCATGACCATGCCCATCTGGCGCGACGAGTGCTAGCACAATCATTCCCTAACAATCCATTAAAACCTATACGACTATGTACGGAAAGATGAAAGAACATCTCAGCCAGACGCTGGCCGAGATTCGCGAGGCAGGACTCTATAAGGAGGAACGTCTCATCTGCAGTCCGCAAAAGGCTGCTATTCAGGTCGCTGGCAAGGAAGTGCTCAACTTCTGCGCGAACAATTATCTCGGACTCTCCGACCATCCGCGACTCATCGAGGCATCCAAGCAGATGATGGACCGCCGCGGATTCGGCATGTCCAGCGTACGCTTCATCTGTGGCACACAGGACATCCACAAGGAGCTCGAGCAGGCCATCTCCAGCTATTTCCACACCGACGACACCATTCTCTATGCCGCCTGCTTCGATGCCAACGGCGGAGTCTTCGAACCGCTCTTCACCGAGGAGGATGCCATCATCAGCGATGCACTCAACCATGCCTCCATCATCGATGGCGTGCGCCTCTGCAAGGCCAAGCGCTACCGCTATGCCAATGCCGACATGCAGGAGCTTGAGCACTGCCTCCAGGAGGCTCAGGCCCAGCGCTTCCGCATCATCGTCACCGATGGTGTCTTCTCCATGGACGGCAATGTTGCTCCCGTCGACCGCATCTGTGACCTTGCCGAGAAGTACGACGCACTCGTCATGGTCGACGAGAGCCACTCCGCTGGCGTCGTCGGTAAGACTGGACACGGTGTGAGCGAGTTCTTCCAGACCTACGGCCGTGTCGATATCTACACCGGCACGCTGGGTAAGTCCTTCGGTGGAGCACTCGGTGGATTCACCACCGGACGCAAGGAGATCATCGACCTGCTGCGCCAGCGCTCTCGTCCCTATCTCTTCTCCAACTCGCTCGCTCCCGCCATTATCGGCGCCTCGCTCGAGGTATTCCGCATGCTCGCTGAGAGCAACGAAATCCACGACCGTCTGGTCGAGAATGTCGAGTACTTCCGCAATAAGATGATGGCGGCAGGCTTTGACATCAAGCCCACGCAGAGCGCCATCTGCGCCGTCATGCTCTACGACGCCAAGCTGTCGCAGGTCTATGCTGCCAAGATGCAGGAAGAAGGCATCTACGTCACCGGATTCTATTATCCCGTAGTGCCCAAGGGCCAGGCCCGCATCCGCGTCCAGATCTCTGCCGGTCACACCCGCGACCAGCTCGACAAGTGCATCCAAGCCTTCATCAAGGTCGGACGCGAGCTCGGCGTGCTGAAGTAACAAACTACATACAGCGAGCTATCGACTCCCCATATACTGAGGCGAGTCTCAAGAAAAAGTGTGCCGATATCGGCGCACTTTTTTCACGTTATATGCGACGTGTGCCTTTTTTATTCTTCTATCATAATGTCATTCAACGTGAGTCGTGGCGTCATTCAATCTCATTTATAGGTTAAGATTCAAGCCAAGAAACAGTGCCTGATCCTATCTTTGCAGCCAGAAACATTTAACTTTAATCCTACAAAACAAATGAAAAGTAAAATCTACAATCTTATTATCGTCGATGAGAGCGGTTCAATGGGCCACCTTCGTCAGGCCACGCTCTCAGGAATCAATGAGACCACCGACAGCATCCGAAGTGCACAGCAGGAGTTTGCAGAAACCCAGGAGCATTTCTTGACGCTAGTATCCTTCAATGCCACTTCAGATCATCCTGACGTACGTACACTCATCGACTGTAAGCCTATCAGTGAGGTGGGAAAAGAATTCAGTGACTACATGCCACATGGATGTACCCCACTCTATGATGCCATGGGGCTGTCACTCATCCGTCTGCATGAGAAAGTCAAGGACGACAAAGATGCCTCTGTTGTAGTGACCGTTCTGACCGATGGCCTGGAGAATGCCTCACGCGAGTGGCGAGGAGCCGATCTCCGTCGGCTGATAGAGCAGCTCAAAGAGGAAGGCTGGTCATTCTCCTACCTAGGTTCCGCCCATGACGTCAAGAGCGTGTCCGATCTGCTCGCGATAGATAATTATGTAGAGTTCAGCCACGACATCGTCGGCACAAGAAGCAGTTGGGGTTTTGAGCGCTCTTCGCGTCACACACTCTACCATAAGCTCGATATGATGAGCAAATCCGAGCCCAACCTGAGCGACGAGGAGATACTGGCCCGCAAGCGACAATTCGCCCGAGACTACCATGGTCCGAGAGTGACACCCAGGCGCGTCATGTCGCTCGATCCCAACGAGATATTCGTCTTCGGCAGTAATGCCAGTGGTTTCCATGCAGGTGGTGCTGCAGCCATGGCCATGCGTGACTTCGGTGCCATCTGGGGGCAGGGCGAAGGTCTTCAGGGGCAAAGCTATGCCATCCCCACGATGGAAGGACTCGAGAGCATGAAGGCTGCAGTAGAGCGATTCACCCAGTTTGCCACCCAGCACCCAGAGCTCCGCTTCGTTGTCACGCGTATAGGCTGTGGCATAGCCGGTCATTCCACCCATGAGGTAGCCCCTCTCTTCAGTGGTTGTGTCTGTCTCGACAACGTATCCCTCCCTGCTGACTTCTGGGATGTCCTTGGACTGAAAATGGACGACAATCACTAATCACAAAGTGATTTTTCCCTCAAATCATTTTACTATCTCAGAAAAATATCGTATATTTGCAATAAGGAAAAACATAAAAACTAATCATTCACATGGAAACGACAAAAGACAATCTCCCCAGACCATCCGCAGAAGTAATCAAAGAGTATGAAGAGGTCTATCACAAGCTGGACGGCTTGGATCCCTCATGGACAGATGAGGAAGCAAATGCCGTCATTGGCAAGCTAAATGGCCTCGAAGCCAGCTACGACTGGTCCAATTTCGAGTTCACCGACCCTGCTACAGGTAGGAAAGGCCTGCTGAGTGTCAAGGGCGAACAGGTTGTGCCAGCTCTATACGATGCCTTTCCCTGCCCTGGGTCCTATTTGATTAATCCACATCAGCCGATCATTGCCGTATTGAATGGCAAGTACGGTCTGCTTTCAGGCAACGCTGGAGGTCAGGTTATTAAGTCTTTCAGCTATGACTCCATCACTCCTGCGGACAGTATCTTTGCCTTCGTCGTCCGCAAGGCCAATCAAGAGTGGATGATCAGCATGCAAAGTAATGACAATCCTGAGCCCTAGCCCAACAATCCCTATACATCAACTATATTATTAACAAAATAACATCAATCCTATGAATCAGAAACAATTAATCCCATTTAAGGACTGTTTTACAGTCGATGTAACCAACGACATCATCGCTTTGCACGAAACCGGTCATGTCATAGTCATGTATGCTCTGGGCATGATTGATCGTCTCACCTACGTCACAAAGAAGGCGGGTTCCGGCACATTGGGACTTTCTGAGACGACCGATGAGTACAAGGCAATTCTAGCTCAACTTGCAAACGATCTCATCCAGACAGCTGGTAATCTTCACTATGGAAAAGATGTTACAAAAAGCATACGGCTGAGCAGGCTGGAGGCAGGCAAAATGTATCTCCCCAACATCTGCCGACTCTTCGGCGGAGGCGCCATCTGCCGCTTTTATCATGTTCCTGATGAGAACATGTGCAGCATTGATTATAGTTTAATCGATCAGCTATTGATCGGACTGGGCATAACGGGTTCAAGAGAGACTTTACTGCCTTTGGTTGATCAGTTCCTCAATAGCGTGTTTACATCCCTCGACCTGCTGACGAAAGCCATCTACAAGAACCTCACTACCCACGAGACTCTGACTAGGGACCAAGTCCTAATGATCATTAAGGAGTGGGAAGAGTACAAATTACTATAACTGCCGACTATGTGAACAAAGCACAATAAGCATTCCCCTAAACGTCGCAATGCCATCTTGGAAAGCATGGAGGATTTCAACGATAGCGACTTTGCCCAGTCAATTCGCGACAGCTACTTCGGTTTTGTCTTGCCAATGATGTTGCATTTCCTGTTTTAGGGATTGGGATTTGCGGCAGGATGTTTCTCTCTTTGGTTCCTACTGGAGCACTTTGACTTGATATTGATCTTCATTTCAAACATTTTGAGAGAACTTGCACAGCCATAAACATTTACCCTCAAATCCTTGGTGGCTTGAGGGAAAGTGTTGAACTTTGATTCGGATTCGACCGTATCAACAGTATAGTTAGTCCCGCTCTCATGCGCGCACGTACACGTATTATAAAGGCAATAACAGAGGGCGCCACCTATACTGCCAAGTGGGGCTTCGTCAATGCAGAGGAGAAGGCCGTAGTGCTCAGAGTCAACATCCTCTTCACCGATGGCGTGGCCGATGGCATCGCAGCCGTTGAGAGCAGAAGCGAGACCGTTCAGGCGTTCAACCTCGCTGGCCAGAAAGTGGAGAAGGCCGTCAAGGGACTCTACATCGTCAATGGCAAAAAAGTGGTGGTGAAGTAATACCAGCTTCCCTTCCTACTAGACTCCTAAGCCACACTAAGCACCTCATTTCGTGGGCTTATAAATAAAACCATAGAAAGCAACGAGGTCTCAACGGGTCTCGTTCTTTTTTCTTAAAAAAAGCAAACCAGATATACTTATTGTAAAATTAATATGTACCTTTGTATTTTAAAAATAATGAGAACAAAATTTAAAACAACATGAGAAGATTTACAACCCTGATCACAGTGTTTGCTCTCTGCCTCACGATAATGGCACAGGGCGGTAGTTACAAGGACGAAACGGAGACTCGGACAGCGAAGAAACTCACCCCACAACTAATACTGCGTCTGGCCCATCAGAAATCTCAGTCACAGGCGGCAGCTACCCGTGCTAAAGACAAACAGGTCAGCGAGCAGCTGCAGACTAGGATTGTGGTGGAAGTGGCTCCCGACGGCATCGCCCAGACGTTCAAGCAGATGAAGGCCGCAGGTGCCACCATCTGTTCGCGCTTGGGCAGCCAGACTGTAATCGACCTGCCCGTCGACAGTCTTTCCTCGCTGGAACGCATCGATGGCGTATTGCGCATCGACATGGGCCACAAAGGCAGGTGGAAGAGCGACGTGTCACGAGTCGAGACCGGAGTGAGCCAGCTCAACGGCCCCACCCTGCCTGAAGGCGCCACGTCCTTCACCGGCAAGGGAGTCACCGTGTGCCTCATCGACGAAGGCTTCGACTTCCAGCACCCCGCATTCAAGGATGCCAACGGCAACTCGCGCATCAAGTGCGTCTATATGCTCACCGACGAGGGCGGCCGAAAGTTCACCGTCGACGACCCTGAGATCGGAGAGTACACTTTCCCCGGCTCAGTCTACGACACGCCAGAGCTCATCGCCACACTCACCACCGACGATGACGAGGAGTATCACGGCTCACACACGGCAGGCATTGCTGCCGGCAGCCTCTCGCCACAAGGCTTCGGAGGCATGGCTCCTGAGGCCGACCTTGTGCTCATCTCCCTGAGCGGCGATTTTGACGAATACGAAGATGTGAATGATGTTATCGAGCTAGCCATCTCCTTTGCCGTTGCCTATGCCCAGCAAAACGATCAGCCAGTGGTGCTCAGCTGCAGCGCCAATAGTCACAGTGGTCCCCACGATGGCACTAGCACAGTGACGAAGGCCATCGAGGAGGCTTCCCAGACTCTCGTCCCCGTGTTCTCGGCAGGCAATGAAGGCGGCTACCCCGTTCACCTCTACCAGAAGTTCACCGAAACGAAGAAGACCATCAAGACCCTGCTCATCGGCCTGATGGACAGTGAGACCGATGGTTACATATACGATATGATGGCCAGTGTAGCCGGCTATACCCGTACGGGCAGCGAAGCCAGTATCAAGCTTTCACTACACTCCATCAATCAGATTACCGGTGCCCTCAAGACCCTTTGGAGCTCCGACACGTTCACAGCTACACCCGACTGTGAGGAGGCCGTCACCCTGGTGTCGAGCGATGACGATGCCACGCTGGCCAAATACTTCAAAGGCGAGTTGGCCGTAGGAGCCTTCGACAATGGCGACGGACGGCTTTGCATCGGAGCAGAAGTCGACGGCAGCGTGAAGGGCCTCTACCTCTTTCAGCTGACCATCGGTGGAGCCCCTAACACCGAGATTGACCTCTGGGATGACGTGGCAGGCTTCGGCGGCACGCAGTTAATCGGATTGCCCGGCTATGTCGACGGCGACAGCGAGATGTCGGCTGGCGACTGGACGTCCACTGAGCGAGTGATCAGCGTCGGAGCCTATTGCGCTAATGTCAACGAGCGGTCCTACGACGGCTCCGTCATCGACACCTCCATTCCTGAAGACGAGGACGATGATGCCTATGTGCTCGACGACATCGCCTGGTTCTCCAGCTACGGCACCTCCTTCAACGATGTCGTCCAGCCCGTCATCTGTGCCCCTGGCGTGAACATCGTGTCATCCTTCAACCAATACTACCTCAGCGACGAGGAAGTTGCCGACGAAATGCAATGGCAGGGCTATCCCTATGGCGCTGAGAGCGGCACCTCGATGTCCTGTCCTGCCGTCTCGGGCATCATCGCCCTCTGGCTCGAGGCACAGCCTACCATGACTTTCGACGATGTGATGGATGTGCTGCGCAACACATCTCGCACCGACACTTATACAGCCAACGACGACAAGCGATGGGGATTCGGAAAGATCGACGCCGCCACGGGCATCAGCTATATCAACTCCACTTACGTCTCCATCCGCGACATCAGCCGCGATGCCTCGTCCGACGATGCCCTCTACGACCTTCAGGGCCGCCGCATCGTCACCCAGCCTGCCGCCGGCATCTACATCCACCAAGGCAGGAAGGTGCTGGTGAAGTAGGCCAGGCCTTGACCAGACCGTTGACTCCAACTACCACGTTATTGGCAACGGCAACATCCTCACCTCCTTGCTTTAGCAGAGAACTTTTCCCCTCAGATCCTTGGCGGTTTGAGGGGAAATGCTTACCTTTGCAGACTAATTACAATAAAGTGAGCCTCTGGCTTTTACTAGTCAGAGCATCATCATCACAACGGACAAAACATACTACTGACCAATGAAGATAATAGCGACCAGCGATTGGCACCTCGGAAACATGTTTCATGGAAACGACCGGCTGCCAGAACACAAACATTTTCTGTCTTGGCTGCTCTTGCAGATTGAGGAGCAACAGCCTGACGCCCTGCTCATTGCGGGCGATATCTTCGACAATGGCAATCCCTCTGCTGCCTCACAATCCGTCTACTATAGTTTTCTTGCTGATGCCAGTGAGAAATGTCCCACGATGCAGATCATCATCATTGCGGGAAATCACGATTCAGCCAACCGGCTCGAGGCTCCTCGTGCACTGCTTACTCGACACCACGTTGAGGTGAGAGGCGTTATCCAGCGGACATGGGTGCAGACCGAGGACAAAGGCGAATGGCAGACAAACTACGACGACCTGATGCTACCCATCACGAACCGTGATGGCGAACAGGCTATCGTATTGGCAGTTCCCTATCTGCGAAACGACATTATTCATAATGCCAGCTATTCTGCAGGTGTCAATACTTTCCTGCGTGAGCTCACGTCGAAAGCACGTGACAAGTATCCCGGCCTTCCCCTGCTGATGATGGCACACATGTATGCCAAAGGAGCCGACATTGCGCCCAAAGATGCCAGTGAGAAGATCATCATCGGTGGCGCAGAAGAAGTAAGCATGGACGGGTGGACTGACCATCCCGACTATCTCACATGTGGACATATCCATAAGCGCCAGCATATCTGGAACACCGACTGGGCACGGTATAGCGGAAGCGTGCTGCCCATGTCCTTTGCTGAAGTTGACTATCACCATGGCGTCGATCTTGTCACCATTCAGGCAGACGGAAAACATCATACCGACTTCCTTGAATATGAGCCCCAGCACAAGCTGCTCATCCTCCCTGAAGAAGACGAAGAGCTAACACTGAACAAGCTGAAAAAACTCGTCAACGCAGAATTGAAAGACAGAGTCGACGGTAAGCTCGACGACCACTTCGTCTACCTCATGCTGAAGGTCAAGCTCGAAAAAGTCAGCAACGACGACCTGATGGCCTTAGAGGAGCTTATAGCCGGAAAGAACGCTGTTCTCTGCAGGATACAAAGAATCTTACCCGAGCTTGGTCTTTCCACCATATCAGGCGGAGAGCACATTCACAGCATCGATGACATCCTGAACCGCAACCCCCTTGACACCCTCAAGGAAGCCTTTGCCGTAAGAAACAAAGAAATGAGTGAACACCAGGAGCAGATGCTCTCAGCATTGCTCAGTTCCATCACATCAGAATCAGACGAAACATGAAAATCCTGCAACTTGAAATCCTCAATCTTGCCTCTCTCGACCGCCAGGGTGGTGAAGTGATCAATTTCGAAGAAGGGGCGCTCGGCGATAGCACCATCTTCAGCATCATAGGCCCTACAGGTAGCGGCAAATCGACGCTACTCGATGCCATCTGCCTCGCGCTCTATGGCCGTGCGCCACGCTATCCCCGCAAGCCAGGCGAGCGCAAGCAAGGTATTGTCATATATGGGGAGACAGACAAAGACGAGAGCAATCGTCCTGCACCTACCGATAGCGTCAACATCCTCACGCGAGGCAAGAAAAATGGCTATAGCAAACTCACCTTTCTTGCCAACAATGGCAATATCTATCGTGCAGAGTGGCATGTAAGATTTAAGACAAAAAAATATGATGCGCCTGAAACTTATCTTTACCTGCTGACAAAGGAGAACGGCCAGCCGAAAGAGGAAGTGACTCATTGGGAAGACATCCCAACGATTATTGGCCTCGACTACGACCAGTTTCTGCGTACCGTACTCATTGCCCAGGGATCCTTTGCCAATTTCCTCACTGCCAAGGAAGACGAGCGCTACCAGTTGCTCGAGAAGCTCATAGGCTGTGAGGAACTCTACACCACCATCGCCTCCAAAATCAAGGAGCAGAAAGACCTCGCCGTCTTGGCTTACAACGAAGTCAATGCCAAAATCTCAGCCTACAAGAATGACCTGATTCCTGACGAAGAACTCCAGGAATTCGAAAACCGTCTCAGGATTCTGGAGGAAAAAGAGAAGAATGAGAAAGCGGAACTCGGCAAGGTTGTCGAATCGTTGGGGTGGTTTGCCACAGAAAATCAGTATCTTGAGAATCTCAAGAAATATGATTCCAGACTCAAGCAGAGTCTGCAGGATCTGGAGGCCATGAAGACTGAATCCGGCCTGTTGGAGCTGCACGATGCCACGCTAACCGCAGTAGGATACTATCGCGACATTCAGAAAGCCAAGCAAACTATAGCCGATCAAGAAAAGCTATTGAAAACCCTTAACGAAAAGCAGAAGGAAAAGCAGACAGAAATCGAAGGAGCAAACGAGGCGCTTCGAACCCTCAAAGAGGCTGCAGCCAAAGCAGCCAAGACTCTGGATGATCAGAAACCCCATATCAACAATGCCAGAAGCATCAAGGGAGAACTGGTTACTGCCAGAAAGGCACTGAAAGATAAAGAAGCCGACCTGAAAGAGGCTGAGAAAACATATAAAAATGCTAAGCAGGCTGTTAGCGACAATGCAAAAGCCATCGAGAAAGCCCAGCAGATTCTTGCTGATGCCCAAGCTACTTGTGACCAGCTGAAAGCATCTGTCGAGAAGACAACGAAGCAGAAAGCAGATGCAGTAAATCTGGCCACGAACGCCTTTAACATCGAAGCAGAAAAAGCCAAAGGCCTCGATGCTGAAAAGCTTCAGAAAGCCGACCGCGAGGTCAATCAAAAGAAGAGTGACATCCCTAAGGCTATCGAGACGCGCAGGAAAATCAAGGAGAATGCTGAGAACCTCAAAAAGACAGAAGAAGAGAACAGGCGGTTGGCCAGCCGCAACGTTGAGATCGATGAAGAACTTCAACAACTCAACACCGATTCCCTGTCAAAGGAACTAGAGACGCTTCAGAAGACCTACACCCTGATGACCAGCGAAAACTGGGCCCAGCATCGCATGGAGCTTGAAGACGGGAAACCATGCCCTCTCTGCGGTGCTATACACCATCCATATACCACCGACGAGACCTTCGCCCCCGTTGTCAGTGAGATGGATGCAATCATAAAGGAGAAGAAAAAACAACTTGACGAACTGAACAAACAAAACCAGGAGCTCTCCAGGGAGAAAAGCCTCAACCAAGGTACCATCGAAGAAAAGAAACGCTCGCTCAATCATCTGAAAACCAGCATTGAGGAGCAGCAGGCTAGTTGGGCCAACATCCATAGCAGATATCCCGACTGGCCAGAGGATGCCGAACAATTGACGATGATACAGCGGCAAATCAATGAGGAGGCTGAAAAAGCTGGACAGGCATTGAACGACTATAACGCACTGGTAAAGGCCATCGACCGTCTTCGTAAAGAAAAAGAGAAGGCCGAGAAAACATTGCGTGACTATAATGAGCAGTCCGACAAAGACATTCAGAACGCAGAAAGCAAGAAAAACGCTGCCAATACGACGCTTACTACCGAAAAGGGAAAGACCGACAACCTGAACGTTCAGGCTCAGGAGAAGGCCCAAGCCCTCATCAAAGCCAATGAGGCATTATTGAGCGCAAAGAAAGAAGTAGAATCTAAGACTGCTGCCCTCAAGGCAGAAATAGGAGACAACGATCCTGACACCTACGAGCAAGGACTCCAAAAGGCAAAAGATGATGCCAATAAAGCCGTTGACGAGCAGGCCAAAAAGATTGGAGACCTCGAGAAAGAGAAAGAAGGCATTCAGGGACAAGCGTCAGCAACAGAGCAGGCAAAAAAGCTCCAAGTTGATCTACTCTCAGACGTGGAGCCTAAGCTTCAAGCCTGGCTTGACCATTACAATGCATCCCCCGACCATCCACAGCAGCTGGCCCTCTCCGACATCGTCCGTATCAGTGAGTCCAAGGCCGACTGGGAAGCTATTCGTCATACGCTAAGACAACTGGCTGAGGCGGCAACCACCGCTAAGGCCACCTATGACAATGAGAATAGTAATCATGAAGCCCATCAGGCAAAGAAGCCTGCTGACGATCAGCAAACCCTGACAGCACGCAAAACGGAATTAGAGCAACGTTCGAACACCGAATTAGTCAATTGCCAGACCCGCAAAAAGCGTCATGACGATGCCAGGCAGTTGATGGGTGCCCTTCACGATGAAGTCCAAGAGAAAACCTTGCTGAAGCGAGAATGGGAGGAAATCCTTGATGCCATAGGCAGCGACGGCAAGACACTCCGCAAGATAGCCCAATGCTACACTCTCCGCTTCCTCATTGCCCATGCCAACTATGAGATACGTAAGTTCAACAACCGCTACGAGTTGCAGCAGGTCAGGAACTCCCTCGGCATCCGTGTCATCGATCATGACAGGGCTGACGATGTGCGCGACACCACCTCGCTCTCAGGAGGCGAGACCTTCATCGTCTCCCTTGGCTTGGCCTTAGGCCTCTCAGCTCTGTCGTCCAGAAACATCTCCTTCGAGAATCTCTTCATCGACGAAGGCTTTGGCACCCTCGACCACGACAGTCTCGAGACCGTCATCAACTCCCTCGCCATGCTCCAGTCTTCACAGGGAAAGAAAGTAGGTGTTATCAGCCACACCGACTCCATGTCGCGCATCACCACCCAGATCCGCGTCATCCGCAACGGCTCCTCTGGCAGTAGCCACATCGAAATCTATCCATAACCCAACCTTTCCCCTCAGATCCTTGGCGGTTTGAGGGGAAATCTGCTCTGTGACAGTTGTCGCAATGATCCTTGTTCCATATTGTATAGAAAAGCCATTGAACAGATAACGATTAAATCATTCTAAGCTGTTTATGACATTCAACATCGTATCATAGTCCGTTATCTCATGGTAACGTACTTTGCTGGTCGATACGTTGTTGAAGAGTTTCTTGGCACATTCTATCTTAGCTAGTTCTGCACCTTTCAAGCTCATAGACAGCATACTGCCTTTGGTCTCTGCCACAAAGAAGATGTGCTTTACACCCATGTTGTCGTTGAAAGCAATAGCCCAGTCAGGGGCATACTTGCCAACAGGTGTAGGTATTTGGAAACTACGGGGCAGACGGGCATAGACGCATACCTCATCAGCCTTATCGAGTGCTTCGGCAAACTTTCGCTCGCCCTTGCTGTCCGTAAACACATAGTCCAAGATATGCTTCTTAGCCTCGTATGCTTTTTCCAATGGCTGGCGACTTTTCTCTTTCGTGAAGATGCTGGCATCATATTGCTGCTCAGTGCGGTTGTAGGCAATATGTTCTACAATCATCGTGGCCTTCTGGTCTTTTATCAGGCGTACCACGTTTCGGATAAACTCTTCCGGGTTGTTCTTGAACAGATATAGCTTACCCGTAGAAATCCCCTTCAGAATGCGTACCACCGTCCTTCGGGTCAATGTTGCTCCCTTGGCTATCTCGCCTACAAGGTCGTATGGCACGTCACTCGTTGATACCTCCTTCAATGCTTGTGTGCGAGTATGCTGGTCTCCTGTAAAATCGAGGTCATCAGTTCCTTGTTCGCCTGTCGTCACCACATATTTCAGTTCGGTGACACGCAGGTTCCTGTCGATTGATGCTACGGCTTTCTGAATCAGTTCTTCACTGTCGTAATGCACCGTATAAACATAGCGATGGTTGATTTCTTCCCACAAACGCTTGAACTCGTCCTTGCTGGCATTGTCATTCAGATGATCATTCACGGCTTCTGCCGACTCATTGGCATCTTCTATCATATCTGCAAGAGCTGTCGGGTCAAAGATACCCTGTACCAACTTATGTACCTGTTCACTTATTGGAGCCAGTTTCTTGCCCATAGGTGCAAGGCTGTCTGTGCGTAAGTCTTCGTGATAAGACTGCTGGATATTTCCTTTGTCATCTACATAGTCATTCTCAAAGAGATAGTTGACGATGGCTGTTGCCTCCATCGTGGAAATGGTATGCACTTCTTCGCCCACCATAAACTTGCGTCCCTCGAAGTAAGCGACAGTAGCCTGTGTAGGACGTTCACGAAGGGCTTCACGGGTTTCTTTCTGGAGAGCATCTACAAACGTGCTGTAGCTTTCGTTGGCAATGACCGTAAGAGCATTGATGTCATGCACGGCTTCACCCAGACGCTCGGCATCCATGCGAACGCCTTGCTGGTCAACGCAGATACGCAGTCCACGACCTACTTCCTGGCGCTTGGCTGTCGCACTGCTGGCATGGCGCAGGGTACATATCTGGAACACATTCGGGTTATCCCATCCTTCACGAAGAGCTGAGTGCGAGAAAATGAATCTTGTCGGTTCATCGAAACTCAATAATCGCTCCTTGTTTTTCAGAATCAAGTCGTATGCCGAAATATCCGAAGAGAAGTCTTCACCTCGCTTCACAACACTGTCGATGGCGTGTCCTTTCTTGTCGATAGAAAAATAGCCATTGTGTACTTGGTCTGCCGTGAAGCGTTTCAGATAACGCTGGTAGTCATCCTCGAAGAGTGAAAGGTTCTCATTGAGGAAGCGGGTGTATTCCTCTTCAAATACCTTCCAGAGAAAGCCTTTCACAACATCTCCCTGTTCGTCGTATCCTTTATAGTTTGCTACTTCGTCGATAAAAAAGAGCGAGAGCGTCTTAATGCCCTGTTTGAAGAGTGTGGCTTCTTTCTCAAAGTGTGAACGGATAGTTTCTCTAATCTGAATGCGCTGTATCTGCTGTTCCGACACATCGCCCATAACCTCACCCTTACGCAGCGTGTCACCATTCATGAAATAGACCGTGTTGGTCAAAGGGTTGATGTCGGTGATGACAAAATCCTTGTAAGCAGGAAGTCCCGATGTATCATAGAGCGAATCGTTCTGCCCGAACTTGCAGATTTGCCTACGGGGGCTACTTGCACCTTTTACCTCAATTTCCAGCCTTACTTCAGGTGCCTTGTTCTTCGAGAGTACGATACTATCGAAGTAGATATAGCTCTGGTTGCCTAACAGGTTTTGCAGGGTGATACCTTTCACCTGAATCTTCTTCACCAATCGCTGGCGGTAGGCATCGAAGGCATCCAGCGCATAGACGCAGTTGTGTGAGGTCTTATGAGTTGCCGAATAGTTCAGCACAAACAGCGGCTTGAAGTTCTTCAGCGCACGTTGGGTGGCTGCGCCCTCCATCTTCTGCGGCTCGTCCATGATGATAATGGGGCGATTGGCAGCAATCACGTCGATAGGACGGCGGCTTTGGAAGTCATCGCGTTTCGAGTAGATGATACGGCTTTCCTTGTTGGCAGCACCTTCCTTGAATGAGGTGTTGAACGCCTGCACATTGATAATCATCACATTGATGCTGGCATCACTGCTGAATGAGTCTATCTGTGTCAGGTTGCCGCTATTATAGATGAAGTATCGGGCTTTCTTGCCGTACTGCTCCATAAAATGGTCTTCCAACATCGTGAAACTCTTATACACGCCCTCTCGGATAGCGATGCTTGGCACCACAACGATGAACTTTGGCCAGCCATAGCGTTTGTTCAACTCAAACATAGTCTTGATATAGACGTATGTCTTACCCGTACCCGTTTCCATCTCTATATCGAGCGAACATGCCCCCAGACCGTCAGGCAGACTC